>NZ_SRUS01000100.1:0-433 GCF_004794715.1 Mesorhizobium sp. M8A.F.Ca.ET.207.01.1.1
GCTCGCGAGACAGGCGAGGATGCCCAGGCGATCCCTTTCCTCAAGCGCTTCACCGTTTTCAATATCGAGCAATGTGAAGGACTGCCTGATGAAGTCGCGGTTTCGGCTCCGCTGCCGGTGGCTAGCTTGATCGAACCGCGGGTCGAGGCTCTGATCAAGGCCACCGGTATCGACTTCCGTATTGGTGGCGACAGGGCGTTCTATGTGCCTGCCCGCGATTATATACAGGTGCCTCCGCCCCAAGCTTATTTCGAGCCGATCAACTGGCACCGCACAGCCTTGCATGAGCTCGGTCATGCCACCGGTCACAGTTCACGCTTGGCCCGTGACTGCTCCGGCCCTTCGGGCTCCAGAAAATATGCGTTCGAGGAACTCGTGGCAGAGATCAACGCTGCCTTCTGCTGCGCAGCCTTGGGGATCGTGCCCACGGTAC
>NZ_SRUS01000101.1:0-433 GCF_004794715.1 Mesorhizobium sp. M8A.F.Ca.ET.207.01.1.1
GCCGAAGCCTTCGCGCGCGTAGGCGTAGATGCCGGTATCAAGATCCGGCCGGCGGTTGGCCAGGGCCTGGAACACGAAGGCCAGCATCAGCATGCCGGCGCCACTGACGGCCCAGCCGATCAGCGCGGCGGCCGGACCGGCACTGCGCGCGACGTTCTGCGGCAGCGAAAAGATGCCGGCGCCGACCATCGAGCCGACCACCAGTGCGGTCAGCGCGGGCAGGCCCAGCCGTTGCGATGTTGCGGCCATGGAGATCCCCTGCGGCGGCGATGCCGCAGGGACACGGTAGCCGTGTACCTGTGAACAGGCCTGCAAGAAGGGCCGGGCCCGCTGGCGCCCGTCCGTGCCGGAACGACGAAGGCCCGGGCAATAGCCCGGGCCTTCGAGGGTGACACTGCAACCGGACTTACTTGAACGTGTACTTGAAGCCGAC
>NZ_SRUS01000102.1:0-433 GCF_004794715.1 Mesorhizobium sp. M8A.F.Ca.ET.207.01.1.1
GGAAGCCGGCATCCTCGACGGCGAGACCGAAGGCCTGTACGCGGCGCAGAACCTGACCGTGGTCCACCACCTCAACGCCGCCCTGCGCGCGCACGCGATCTACCAGAGTGACGTGGACTACGTCGTGCGCGACGGCGAAGTGGTCATCGTCGATGAATTCACCGGCCGCACCCTGGCCGGCCGCCGCTGGTCCGATGGCCTGCACCAGGCGGTGGAAGCGAAGGAAGGCGTGCCGGTCCAGCGCGAGAACCAGACGCTGGCGAGCATCACCTTCCAGAACCTGTTCCGCATGTACAAGAAGCTGTCCGGCATGACCGGTACGGCCGATACCGAAGCATTCGAGTTCCAGAGCATCTACGGCCTGGAAGTGGTGGTGATCCCGACCAACCGCCCGACCATCCGCAAGGACAGCCCGGACCAGGTGTTCCTCAAC
>NZ_SRUS01000103.1:0-428 GCF_004794715.1 Mesorhizobium sp. M8A.F.Ca.ET.207.01.1.1
GGCCACCACGCTGGCGCCATCCGGCGACCACGCGAAGTCATCATTGCCACCGAACGGCTTGGACGGGGCGTCGCCGTCGATGGTCGCGCTCAGCGCCGAAGCGCCCTTGACCGCGCCGGCCTTGGCCGTCGGCAGCGGCGCGACGAACAGGGTGTTGCGGCGGCCGTCGTTCCAGGTGTCCCAGTGGCGCACGAACAGCGAATCGAAGACCTTGCCGCTGGCCTTGGCGCCGGCCACGTCCTTCAGCTTCTTCTCGGTGCAGGCCAGGTCCGATGCACAGGCCTGGAACACGCCGGCGCTGAACAGCACGCGGTCGTCCTGCGGCGACACGTGATAGCTGTCCACGTCCACAGGGAAGTCGGTCAGCTGGCGCGGGGTGCCGCCACCGATCGGCTGTGCATATAACTGCTGGCTGCCGTTCTTGGCGC
>NZ_SRUS01000104.1:0-428 GCF_004794715.1 Mesorhizobium sp. M8A.F.Ca.ET.207.01.1.1
GGCAGGTGCGCGCTCCAGTACGGCACCAGCCCGTCATCGGACTTCTCCACCGGCAGCTCCGGCTTGCGCTGGGCGATGATCGAGTGGTACTTCAGGCCCGTTTCGATCGGCAGCTGTGCGGCGGCCTTCACGAACGGATCGCTGGCCTTGAGGTTGTCGATGCTGTTGGGAATCTTCGGCTTGGCGGTGCCGTCCTCCTGCTGCTCGGCCTGCGCCAATGCCAGGAACACATCTTCGAATTTGCCAAGGATGGTCAGCGGCAGGCGCACCAGCCGGCCCACAGCCCGCATCCACAGAACCGCCGGGCCGGCGAACGCACCTCGCGCTGGCTGCGCCTGCGCTGCGGCACCCAGGCCTACGCGCTGGAACTGCTGAAGGTCCAGGAGGTCGTGCTGCCGGTGCCACTGCTGCCGTTGCGTGGCACTGCG
>NZ_SRUS01000105.1:0-427 GCF_004794715.1 Mesorhizobium sp. M8A.F.Ca.ET.207.01.1.1
GTCGATGCGACCGGCAATCGGTGCGCTGACCGTCGCATGGCGCAGGTCGAGCTGGCGACGCGCCAGGATGGCGCGTGCCTCGTTCACGGCGGCGCGGGCCTGTTCGTACTCGGCGCTGGCGTCGTCGCGATGCTGCTGGCTGACCGCCTGCGCGGCGGCCAATGCATGCAGGCGCTGCGACTGAACGCGGCTGCGGGCCAGCGCGGCCTCAGTGCGCTGCAGCGCGGCCAATGCCGAATCGACATCGGCACGGAACGCTGCCGGGTCGATCTGGAACAGGGCCTGGCCGGCACTGACTTCCGCGCCCTGTTCGAACAGGCGCCGCTGCACGATGCCGCCCACCTGGGCTCGGCTCTGCGCGGTGCGCACCGCCGCCACGCGGCCCGGCAGTTCGTCATCGCGCTGCACCACCTGCGGACCCACGCTC
>NZ_SRUS01000106.1:0-426 GCF_004794715.1 Mesorhizobium sp. M8A.F.Ca.ET.207.01.1.1
GTGGCTCTTGGCCTCGAAATAGGACATGCGCACCAGGCGCGCCTGCACGGCGGGCAGTTCGTTGATGCGCTGGCGCAGCCGGGCCTGGTCGGCAAACTGTTCGGCGCTGCTGCGTTCGATCACGTCCAGGGTTGCTGCGTCCTCCACGGCTGCCTGCACCTGCATCCAGCTGCGCTCGCGGCGGATGCGGTCAATGTGCAGGTTACGGGCGATGCGATACAGCCATGTGCTCAGCGCGCCCTGCGCCGGATCGAAATCGGCCGCCCGCAGCCACAGGCGCAACAGGCTTTCCTGCGCCAGCTCCTCGGCTACCGCGTCAGGCACGCCCAGGCCACGCAGATACACGCACAGCCGCGGCATGAAGTAATCATAGATGCGCATGAAACAGTCGCGGTCGCGAAGACGCGCCACGCCGTCCATGTCACC
>NZ_SRUS01000107.1:0-425 GCF_004794715.1 Mesorhizobium sp. M8A.F.Ca.ET.207.01.1.1
GCGGCTGAAGACGCTGGAGGAGCTGCCGCTGGTCGGCGAGGTGCGCGGCGCCGGCCTGATGGCCTGCGTCGAATGCGTCGCCGACCGCGAGAGCAAGAACCCGCTGCAGCTCGACAAGGATGTCGGAAAGCGCATCGACGCGCATTGCCACGAGCTCGGGCTTCTGGTGCGGCCGCTGATCAACATGTGCGTGATGTCGCCGCCGCTGATCATCAGCCGCGGGCAAGTCGACGACATGGTAGCGATCCTGCGCGAGGGGATTTCGCGCACGATGGATGACCTCAGGGAGGAAGGGGTCTGGCGCGGGTGAGGACGCTCACCCCCTGGACCGCAGCGCGTCGTTCAGCGACCACATGTCCTTTTCCTCGGGCGCCGTCTCCAGATTGAGCACCGGAACCTGCCTGCGCAGATGGTCGTGGTGGGTG
>NZ_SRUS01000108.1:0-424 GCF_004794715.1 Mesorhizobium sp. M8A.F.Ca.ET.207.01.1.1
ATCTCTATAGCAACGTCAAGGAGAAGCGCGAGGTGTTGCAGATGTGGTCAAATCACATCGAATGGCTGATCAAGCAGGCTGCGGATGACGCTCTGGCGGCGTAGCTGCTGGCATGGGCGGAAGATGCGGCGCAACAATCGTCAGAGGCTCATCGAATTGGAGATCATGCTTGACCAGCAAATGCGCGGCCAATGCTTCGATGGCCGACCAGTGATCGAGTACTAGCCGGGCCGTGCAATCTTCGATCCGCCCCCAATCGGGGCGGCGCGGCATCAGGAACCGCAACTCACCATAGATTCGCTTGGCATCCGCGTAGTCGCTGCTCCCCTCATTCCCATCGGACGCATTCATCGCCATATCGCGCGGGTCCAGATAGCCTTCGAATGCGGATTCTGCAAAAGGACCTGCCAGACACGCAACTATC
>NZ_SRUS01000109.1:0-424 GCF_004794715.1 Mesorhizobium sp. M8A.F.Ca.ET.207.01.1.1
TACTTAAACGTATAGAACATGAACTCAATCATCAAAATATTCAACATGTCACAATACAGACTGAAACTTCTAACAATAATCATAGTGAAAAATTGTTTTGTATCGTGAAAGAAGAAGAATGTCAATATCATTATTAAATAAACAACCATTATTTTTTAATAATGGCTGTTTATTTAATTATTCCAATATATTTAATATATCTTTTTTGTTATTTTCAAATCCCACGTAATATTTAAACAACTTTTTTTTATCTCAAAAATTTTTTTTATAAAAAACAAATAATGTAACAATTCGGTTGCTTGATATTTTTTTCATTTCTTCTTCTAAGTCCAAATTTTGACTTACATCTTTATGACTATAACTAATCTCTTGAGAGTTTAAATACCTTTTTGATTCTTGGCAATCAGAGCATGTAGGTCTTGTG
>NZ_SRUS01000010.1:0-236554 GCF_004794715.1 Mesorhizobium sp. M8A.F.Ca.ET.207.01.1.1
AGCTAGCCACCGGCAGCGGAGCCGAAACCGCGACTTCATCAGGCAGTCCTTCACATTGCTCGATATTGAAAACGGTGAAGCGCTTGAGGAAAGGGATCGCCTGGGCATCCTCGCCTGTCTCGCGAGCGCGCTTCCTCTCATGATCCGGGACAAAACGATCGGCATAAACGACCGTTGTCCCACGTTCGCCTTTGCGGACGTTCCCGCCGAGCGCGACAGACTGTCGATAGGTTAGCCAACTCTGCGTTGGGAACCCGCGTTCGACGACGGCACCCCAGAGGATAAGCACGTTGATCCCGCTGTACGTACGATGCGTGCTGGCATTCTTAGGCAAGGAAAGCGACGCTTTTGCCGCGGAAGTCCCCCATGGCTGAACCCAAGGAAAACGACCCGCTTCCAGTTCGGCAATTATCTTGCCAGTGATGTCGTCGTAGAGATTGGACCGGTCGGCGACGGCATGGTTTCGATTGTTCCGGACAGACATCGCGGTTCTCCGCGACGGGCGCCGAAGGCCTTTCCTTCCGCTTTTAACCCGTCGTGAAAACCCGACCCTCCTCTCACTCTCCGTCGGGAGAGCCCTCTGCTCTCCCGACCAAATGCGAAAAAGGGCGTACAAGGCGGAAGCCCCGAAATGTCCGTGAGCGGGAATAAGTCAGTTCGGTGCTGGAGCAGGTTCGTGGGCCTGAGACCGGTTCAACAGGGCGGCCGAAGGAGCATCAGCATAGCGCCGCCGTGAGGCGGGATGCGGGACCGACAGCCCCCGGCGAAGGGCGCCATATGAAACTTTGCTCGCTAACTTCAGCGCAGATCAGGAAGCGAGCCGTCGGGCATGACGCATGGTCGATCCGGGCCACAGCTACTCCTCACCGGCCGATATCCACGAAATCACCGCCCGGCATACGCTTGCCGGCTTTCGCCCTTTCCACCCGTGAAGGCTATCGGCTTCAATTGTCTGCTTAGCGAAGGAGGAATGGCGTCATGACAGGTCCCAGGGAAAGTGAACTAAAGCGGACGATCCGCCGCAAGCAGCTGCGCGAAATCGTACCTCTGGCCGACAGCACAATCTATGAAATGGAACAACGCGGGCAATTTCCACGACGTTTCGCTCTCACTCCTCGGTGCGTGGTTTGGGATCTCGCCGAAGTAGAAGCCTGGCTCAAGGCCCGCAGGGCAGTTCCGATCTCCCGTGCGAGTCCTCCTGATGTGCGTTTACGGAAAACCTCTCCTGTCAGAGCGCGAGATCGGGCACAAATGCCGCAAGCATAGTGGGACGAGCGCCACGGTGAGGTCGATGATCAATCCGTTCGGGTAAATTTGCCGCTGCCGCGGACACATGGCGCCGCAAAGCCCCCTGGCCACGTCACTCCAATGCCTGAATGCAGCTCCCGGGTACGCGTCCAAGAAACCAGATTGAGCGGTCGCGAACGTCGAAAGCGCTGCTCACCCGACATCTGAGACATCTGTCATGACCATCCATCCTGCCGAAGATCAGCGATGGTCATGCCGGCACGATCACGTCGTCCCCATGATGCCGATGATGATCAGGATCAATAGCGCGTTCGGCTTGCTGCTTACGATCGGCATGATGCCGTCTCAAGTTACGAAGCGTCACACTCTTGAAAACAGCCATTATATGAGCTATTTTTTTCACAATGGCTCTAAACAGCTAATTTGTGAGGCGAAAATGATCGACCTGAACGATCTTGGCAATGAGATCAAGAATGCCAGAAAGCAGCGTAAGCTGACACGCGAAAAGCTCTCTGAACTCTCCGGCGTCAGTCGGGCGAGGATCGAAGCGCTTGAGAACGGCAGGGTATCCGACATGGGTTTCAAAGGCGTGCTCACGCTCATGAACATTGTAGGGCTCGATTTCCGACTGACGACCTTCAACAACAAGCGGCCCACACTCGAAGACATCTTGGAGGAAGACGATGCTGCGCGTTTGGGTGGGTAGCAAGCCAGTCGGCGTCCTGGACAGATCCGGCAAGCGTGGTTCGACTTTCGTGTACGATGTGAAGACCGATGGTCCTGACGCCGTGTCGCTCACAATGCCCAAGCGGACCGAATCATGGAATTCGGAGTTCGGGCTCCTTCCCATTTTCGACATGAACCTTCCCGAGGGGGCACTTGAAGGGAAGATCAGGGCGGCCTTCGCGAAGGCATTGGGCCGGTTCGATGACATCGACCTGCTGGCCGTTGTCGGCCGGTCGCAGATCGGCCGTATCCGCTTCACTGGAATGGAAGAGGAACTGGTGGAGGACGTCCCTTTCCGAAGCATTGACGACTTGCTGCGCGCTCGTCGGGCCGGCGATCTCTATAACGAGCTCCTGGAAACATACGCAGTCCATTCAGGGGTCGCCGGAGTGCAGCCGAAGGTCCTGGTGCGAGCCAGGGAGGATAGTCCGTTGGACGGACGCCAGTCGCTCAACGTCCGCGGAGCTACCCACATCGTCAAAATGTGGGATCCCGACGAGTATCCCGAATTGGCAGCAAATGAGTTCTTCTGCCTTATGGCAGCTCGGGAAGTTGGCCTCGAAGTGCCGGACTTCCGGCTATCCGAGGATGGTCTTGCCCTGGTGGTCGAGAGATTCGACCTGACCGACAGCTCGTACCTCGGATATGAGGACTTCTGTGTGCTGAACGGCGTGACCAGCAAGGACAAGTACAACGGAGGGTATGAAACAAAGCTCTTTAGGCGGATCAAGGAATTCGTCTCTCCCGAAAATGCCGTCGGGTCATTGGAAGCCGCTTTCCGCCTGTTTGTGATCAACTGCGCCATCCGCAATGGCGATGCACACCTGAAGAATTTCGGCGTCGTCTACAAAGACGCGGAAAGTCCGGTACGGCTGGCTCCCGTGTATGACCTCATCACGACTAGGGCCTACATCAAGAACGATGCCATGGCGCTTACGCTCGACGGCACCACTGCCTGGCCCGACCGAAAGAGGCTTGACCGGTTGGGCGTCACCCGCGCGAACCTCCGACCGGGGCGCGTAGCAGAGATCGTGGAGCAGACCTGCGACTCGCTCTCAGACGTTTCGGGAAGGGTGAAGGCCTATTTTGAAGGATCCCGCTTCCCTGAGGTCGGCGAAGACATGCTTAGGGAATGGCAGGCCGGAGTGCGCTCGCTTTGCGAGGGAAAGACGATCCACCTGATGGGGGTTTTGGACGAAACACGAGCAAACGACTAAAATATCAGCTCTTTCAGGGAAATCAGAATATAATAGCTAGTATTTAAGCTGTTCAGACCGAGGTGCGCTAGATTCCACCGCTGGCTTGCAGTCCATCGCCAAAACCAATTCTCCGCGCGTTCAGACCGGCACGGGCTCGTTCAGTCAAAGCGCCGGATCGGGCGCCAGGATCGGCAGCGACGGCGGAACGAGCGTCGGCAGGTACCTCTTGCCATCCACCCAGGCATCAATGATGTCCGACCATTCCTGCATCATATGGCGGCGCTGCACCTCATATTCGGCTTTGTTGTAAACGCCACGCGACGAGCGTCCGTCTTCGTGCGCCAAGCACTTTTCTATCCAGTCGCTGTTGAAACCAAGTTCGTTCAGCAGCGTCGAACCTGTCCGCCGCAGGTCGTGAACCGTAAACGGCTCAAGGGGCAGCCCCTCCATCTTGGCCCGTTCGACGACAGCATAGGTCACGCGGTTGAAGGTCGCGCGCGACATCGATGCATCCGCGTCATATCGAGACGGCAGCAGATATCTTGAATTGCCTGCACAGGTCTTCAAGGCGATCATGATGTCGAGCGTCTGGCGCGACAGATAGACGTTGTGCGCCTTCGAACGCTTCATCCTCTCCTTCGGGATCGTCCAGACTGCGTTCTCAAAATCGACTTCGTCCCAGACGGCGTCCTGCAGCTCGCTCTTGCGCACCATGGTCAGGAGGTAGAGGCGCATCCCCAAGCGGATGGTCGGAAGCGTTGCGACATGCTCGAGTTGCTTCAGCATCACTCGAATTTCTGAAGGGGTGAGTGAGCGATCCCGTGGAACGAAGTTGGCGATGGAGGCCGGCCCTACGTCGTCAGCCGGATTGGCGACCTTCTCGCCATGAAGAACCGCGAAGCTGTAGATCTGCTTGAGGATATCGCGCACGTGGATCGCTGTGGCAGGAGCACCACGATCAACGATCTTGCCGCAAAGTACCCTGAGGTCGTCAGGCGTGATTTCCGTCAGAAGGCGGTTCCTCCAGACCGGGAGCAGTTCACGTTCGAAGATTGAACGCCGCATCGCGCGAGTGCTGTCGGCCATGGGTCCGGCAGTCAACCACTTTTCACCGAACTCGCCGAAGCTCTTTGCCTCCTTGATACGGCGCTTCTCCCGCTGCTTCTCAATCGCAGGAGATCGGCCGTCGCGAATGTCTCGTCTTGCATCGAGGCACCGCTCTCGCGCCAGGGCAAGTGAGATGCCGTCGCGTCCGTATTTGCCCAGGTAGACAGTCTCCCGACGGCCGTTGAGCCTGTAATCCAGCCGGAATGAGATCGCGCCACTCGGCATGACGCGAATGTACATGCCATCGCGGTCCGCAATCTTGTAGATTTTATCTTTTGGTTTCAATGCCTTGAGGGCTGTGTCCGTCAGCATTCCTGCTGCCTCCTGAAAAGTACCGTCAGCGCAATTTCGGGGGCTCCTGGCAGGGATTTCCTATTGTCTTCAATAGGTTAAAACGAAAAAAGTACCGTCACGAGCCTCATTGGTCGTGACGGTACTTTGAAAAATTGGTGGGAGCAATATGGGCGAGGTCCGTCAGGCGGACCGCCAGCGCCAAAACCTGCCTGCCGATAGATGCCGAATGTCTTAGAGAGGATTTATTTTTGATTTCAATGGCTTGCGTCGAACTACAGCGTATTTTCGGCGGCGTTCGGATAGGCCTGAATCATTCCCACTCGATCGTCCCAGGCGGCTTTGAGGTGACGTCATAAACCACGCGGTTGATGCCGCGCACTTCGTTGATGATGCGGGTTGCGGCGGCACCCAGGAAGGCCATGTCGTAGTGGTAGAAATCGGCCGTCATGCCGTCGACCGAGGTGACGGCGCGCAGCGCACAGACGAATTCGTAGGTGCGGCCGTCGCCCATCACGCCGACGGTCTGCACCGGCAACAACACGGCGAAGGCTTGCCAGATGGCGTCATAGAGGCCGGCCTTGCGGATCTCGTCGAGATAGATGGCGTCGGCCTCGCGCAGGATCTCCAGCTTCTCGCGCGTGATGCCACCGGGACAGCGTATGGCAAGACCGGGGCCTGGAAACGGATGGCGGCCGATGAAGCTTTCGGGCAGGCCGAGCTCCTTGCCCAGCGCCCTCACCTCGTCCTTGAACAGTTCGCGCAGCGGCTCGACCAGTTGCATGTTCATGCGCTCGGGCAGGCCGCCGACATTGTGGTGCGACTTGATCGTCACCGACGGGCCGCCGGTGAAGGAGACGCTCTCGATGACGTCGGGATAGAGCGTGCCCTGTGCCAGGAAATCGGCACCGCCGAGCTTTTTCGCCTCTTCCTCGAACACCTCGATGAACAGCCGACCGATAGTCTTGCGCTTCTTTTCCGGATCCGACTCGCCCTCCAGCGCCGAGATGAATTTTTCCGAGGCGTCGACCAGGATCAGCGGCAGATTGTAGTGCTGGCGGAACATCGCCACCACACCGGCGGCCTCGTCCTTGCGCATCAGGCCGTGGTCGACGAGGATGCAGGTGAGCTGGTCGCCGATCGCCTCGTGGATCAGAAGGGCGGCGACCGAGGAATCCACGCCGCCCGACAGCGCGCAGATGACCTTGCCCTTGCCGACCTGCTTGCGGATCGCCTCGACCGCGTGCTCGCGGTAGGCGCGCATCGTCCAGTCGCCTTCGATGCCGGCGATGTTGTGGACGAAATTCCTCAGCAGCCTCGCGCCGTCCGGCGTGTGCACCACCTCCGGATGGAACATGATGCCGTACATCCTGCGCTCGACATTGCCGAAGATGGCGAAGGGCGAGCTTTCCGATTTGCCGAACACTTCGAAGCCCGGTGGCAGGGCGATGACGCGGTCGCCATGGCTCATCCATACCTGATGGCGCTGGCCGGTGGCCCACAGCCCCTCGAACAGCGGGCTGTCCTTCTCGATCTCGACGAAGGCGCGGCCGAATTCGCGATGGTTGGAGCTTTCTGCGACGCCGCCCATCTGCACGCACATGGCCATCTGGCCGTAGCAGATGCCAAGCACCGGAACGCCGGCGTCGAAGACGATCTGGGGCGCGCGCGGGCTGCCGATATCGGATGTCGAGGCCGGTCCGCCGGACAGGATCACCGCTTTCGGATTGATGCGCTTGAAGGCCGCCTCGGCCGACTGGAACGGCACGATCTCGGAAAACACGCCGGCCTCGCGGATGCGGCGGGCGATGAGCTGCGTAAACTGGCTGCCGAAATCGACAATCAGGACGGTGTCGGGGTGATTGGCTGTTGTCATGGCGAGCGTTTAGAGAAAGAAACGAGTCTGCGCAATGGGTTGCGTAGCCTGACTTTCAGACTGGTCTGGGCTGATCGTCGGATGAAGCCGCCCGCAGCAAACCCGAACCGATCGCCTGTTCGAGGCGCATGACGGCGTCGGCCAGCTTCTCGTCGATGACATGGAGATATTCGGTCCAGTCGCCGACGTGCCTCAGATCAGCCGCACCGTCGGAAATGCCGCGCAGCCCGATGAGAGGGATGTCGAACAGCTGGCAGGCACGCAAGCAGGCGAAGGTTTCCATGTCGACCATGTCGGCGGCGATCGCTTCGTACGCCGAGCCGGTAATGATGGCGCCGCCGGTCGACAGTGTCGCCTGCTTGATTTCGGGAATACGCAGCGGCAGCGGTACGGTCACCGGCAGGTCGAGAAACGGCGTGGCGCCCTTCTCGAAGCCCAGCGGCGAGGCATCGATGTCGCGATAGGCGGCCGAGACCGCCTGGTAGATTTCCGTCTGTTCCAGGGTCCGGCTGCCGGCCGAGCCGAGCGATACGACAAGGTCCGGCAATGCTTTTGCGGATTTCAACCAGGAAAGCTCGGCACCCAGCCGTACGCCGGCTTCGACCGGCCCGACACCCGTCATCAGCGGGGTGAACAGCCGCTGCAAATGCGGGCCGTATTCGGCCTTCGCCGCCATGACGAAGAGGACATCCTTGCCACCAATTCGCACGACGTTGCTCATCGGATCAGCCAGCTATCCCGTCACGCCCAACCACCGTCATCATCGTCCCGGTCATGGTGGCGATCAGCTTGGCCTCACCGTCGGCGGCGAAGGCATAGGCCTGGCCGTCGGCAACGATGATGGTGCGGCCCGGTTTGGTCACCGACCCGCGGAACAGAAAGCGCTCGCCCCGGCCCGGCGCCAAAAGGTTGACCTTGAACTCGATGGTCAGCACGCCGGAATTTTCCGGCATCAGCGAGAACGCCGCATAGCCGCAGGCCGAGTCCAGGGCCGTCGAGATGACCCCCGCATGCAGGAAGCCATGCTGCTGGGTCAGCGCCGCCGAATAGGGCATCTCGATCTCGATGATGCCGGGCGTCACCAATGTCAGTTCGGCGCCGATCGTCGCCATCGCCTGCTGGCGCGCGAAGGACGCCCTGACGCGATCCTCATAGTCCGGAGCCGGTACGATCTTCGCTGCCATCGCCATTGCCTTCACGTTTGCCGGGAAAGCTTATCGCAGAGGCATAAGCGGCAGGCAAATGCTTTTGCTGCACTGCAACAAAACGACATCGAGGCGTCCTGGGCTACGGACTCGTAAAAGCGAAGCTGATGGCCGCCAAGGCCATGCTCGCGCACGCGAGCACAATCGCTAACGCCGAATGTCGCATTTGAGCGCCAGCTCGGCGCATCTCATGGCGACCTCTCGCTACGCCCGGTACAAATTATTGGTCAGGTCAGTTGGCAGGGAGACCTTGCATGCGTGGTCATTGCTTATGTGGCGCTATTGCTTTTGAAGTCGACGGCCCGGCACAAGCATGCGTGGTCTGTCATTGTGAAAGTTGTCGGCGGCAATGTTCCGCGCCGATGACCGCCTACATTGGCGTCCTGGAAGGCCAATGGCGATGGCTAAGCAAGCCGCCAAAGGTGTTCAACTCTTCTCCCGGTGTGGAAAGAACATTTTGCGATCACTGTGGTACGCCGCTGTCCTTCCGCTCGAAGAAGATGTCCAATGTCATGCATTTTTTCTCGGCAGCGATGGAGGAGCCGGAAAAATTCGCACCGACGCTGCATGTCGCTTTTGAGGAGAAGCTCCCTTGGTTGAAACTCGCCGACGGCCTGCCGACACGGTTTGGGCCTGACTATACGAAAAACTAGTTCAACCAGAGAAGCGAAGCGTTGAGCAGAGTGGCGAACGCCACCCATGCCGCATACGGCGCGAACAGCCAGCCGGAAAGCCGATCGCCGTTGCTGGGCGCCCCAGATCTTCATCGCGATGCCCGCCGGGTCACGCAACCAGGGGCGTTGCCGGCACCTGTCAACGGCGTCAGTTCACCCGGCGCATGGCGCAGAAGTAAAATCCGTCAGTGCCACTCAGCGCCGGCGAGAGCGAAATGCCACCCAGGGCACCGATCCGCATCGCGGCGGCATGGCCTGGAAAGTGGCTGTCCCAAAGCTGGCGATGATCGACCGAGGCAAAGCCGCCGTGCCGCTCGCGAAACGCGGCGACCTGTTCGCCATTTTCCTCGTCGAACACGGAACAGGTGATGTAGACCAGCAGGCCGCCGGGTTTGACATAGGTTCTGGCGGCATCGAGGATCGTCGACTGCTCGCCTTTGCGGGCGTCGAGCTGTCTCTGCGTCAGCCGCCATTTGGCGTCGGGACGCCGCCGCCAGGTGCCGCTGCCGGTGCAGGGCGCGTCGACCAGAACGATGTCCATATGATTGGCGAGCGGGGCAAGCTCGGCCGGCTTGGTGGCGACCTGCACATTGCGGTTTTCCGAGCGGCGGATACGGTCGAAGATCGGCGCCAGCCGCGCCTTTTCGGCATCGTGAGCGAAGATCTGACCGTGATTGCCCATCGCAGCCGACAGCGCCAGCGTCTTGCCGCCGGCGCCGGCGCAAAAGTCGAGCACCTGCATGCCGGCCGTCGCGCCGGCAAGCGCTGCCGCAATCTGCGACCCCTCGTCCTGGACCTCGAACCAGCCCTTCTGGAAAGCTGGCTCGGCCTGCACGTTCGGATGCCTGCCGTCGCCGTCGATGGGCGGGATGCGGATGCCGCAGGGTGCGATCCGCGAGGCGCTGGCACCGGTCTGCGCCAGTTCGGCCAAGACTTTGGCGCGATCGGCCTGCAGCGTGTTGACCCGGATGTCGAGCGGCGGACGCGTGGCAAGTGCTGCGCCCTCCTTGACCCATGTCTCGCCGAAGGCCCGTTCGAAAAGCGGTTCGCACCAGTCGGGGATGTCGGCGCGAACCGCAGGCGGCGCATCGGCAAGCCGGCGGTCTGCGATTGCCTGGAGTTCCGTTGCGCTGAGCAGCGGCGGCGCGAACTTGTCACCTTCGAGCGCAGCGTTGAGCGACTGCCCCGTCTGGCTCCATTCGAGCAGCAGCGCCCCGAAGCCGATGGCGCGCGGCGTGTCTTCGCCCAGCAACCAGCCGGCGGAGCGTTTGTGGCGCAGCGCGTCGTAGACGATGTTGCCGATCGCGGCGCGATCACCACCGCCGGCGAAGCGATGTGACAGGCCCCAATCCTTCAGCGCATCGGCCACCGGCCGGTGACGCCGACCAATGTCCTCCAGCACTTCGATGGCCGCAGCCAGCCGTCCGCCCAGTCGCATTCGTCATTCCATCAAATCGAGCACATGAATCCCAGGGCCTGCTCTTAGAGCCTTTCACGTCCGGATTGAACCCCGCTCCATCGAGCACCGCCGAGACACTGCCGACCAGGCCCAGCGGATCTAGCCGACCAATAAATCTCCCCGGCCCGCGAAAGCAGATCGATCAATAGATGAAAGGTCTCTAATGTTCGCAACTGGCGACTGCAAGCACGGCTTGTGGCGCAACCGCTCTGCTTTCCAAGTTTTTCGGTTGGGAATACTCTTGCCGCCATGATTCGCGGCGCGGAAACCGTGGACCGGCGGATCGTCACGAGGAGAGGGCAATGAAGACTTATCTGGCGGAAGTTCTAGGCACATTTCTGTTGGTGTTCATCGGTACGGCGTCCGTGGTGACGGGCGGCTTCGGCGGCGCGCTGCCGCTTGGTCAGGAGGGCATCGGCCTGGCATTCGGCATCGGCCTCATCGCAGCGGCCTATGCGATCGGCCCGATTTCGGGCGCGCATCTCAATCCGGCGGTGACGCTCGGGGTCTTCCTTGCCGGCCGGCTGCCCGCCAAGGACGTCATCCCCTATTGGATCGCGCAGATCATCGGGGCCATCATCGCCTCGCTGGCGTTGTGGATCATCGTTTCCGGCCAGACCGGCGGCCACACCGGCGGCTTCGGCGCCAATGGCTGGGACGAGACGAAATGGGGCATGAGCTCGGCGTTCCTGTGGGAGCTGATCGGCACCTTCACCTTCGTCACGGTGATCCTCGGCGTCACCGCTGAAAAGCACTCGACGGCTTTTGCCGGTCTGGTCATCGGCCTGACGCTGGCGGGCATTCACTTCGCCATGATCCCGGTCACCGGCACCTCGGTCAATCCGGCGCGCTCGATCGGCCCGGCGCTGTTTACCGGCGGTGCCGCGCTCAGCCAGCTCTGGCTGTTCATCGTCGCGCCGTTGATCGGTGGCGCCATTGCCGGCTTCGTCGCCAAGGCGCGTGTCTTCGAGAAGGATTGATTTCCAAAGCCCGAATGCAAAAGGCGCGGGCCATGGCCCGCGCCTTTTTTGTAGGTCCTTAAGTTCGGATCAGGCAGCGATATCAAAGCGATCGGCGTTCATCACCTTGGTCCATGCCGCAACGAAATCCCGGGCGAATTTCTGCCCGGCATCCCCGGATCCATAGACTTCGGCCAATGCACGCAATTGTGCGTGCGAGCCGAAGATCAGATCGGCACGGGTGCCGGTCCACCTGACCGCCTTGGTCTTGCGGTCGCGCGCCTCGTAGACCTCTTCCGAGCCCGGCTCGGAGCCGGCAGCCGGATCCCACACCGTGCTCATGCTGAGCAGGTTGACGAAGAAGTCGTTGGTCAGCGTACCCGGCCTGTCGGTGAACACGCCGTGCTTTGACTGCCCGGTGTTGGCACCAAGCACCCTCAGACCGCCGACAAGCACCGTCAGCTCCGGCGCCGTCAGGCCCAGCAACTGCGCCCGGTCGACCAGCATGGCTTCGACCGACATGGGCTGCTTGCCCCTGACATAGTTGCGGAAGCCGTCGACTTTCGGCTCCAGCGGGGCAAAGGAGTGGACGTCCGTCTGCTCCTGCGAGGCATCCATGCGGCCTGGCGTGAACGGCACCTTCACGTCGTTGCCGCCATCCTTCGCGGCCTTCTCGACCGCGGCAACGCCACCGAGCACGATCAGGTCGGCCAGCGAGACCTTCTTGCCACCGGCATTGAACTCCTTCTGGATGGCTTCGAGCTTGGCCAGCACCTTCGACAATTGGGCCGGCTCATTGACGGCCCAGTCCTTCTGCGGTGCCAACCGGATGCGGGCGCCGTTGGCGCCGCCGCGCTTGTCGGAGTTGCGGAAGGTCGAAGCCGAGGCCCAGGCTGTCGAGACCAGTTCGGAAACCGACAGGCCGGAGGCCAGGATCTTGGCCTTCAGCGATGCGATGTCCTGGTCGCTGACCAGTTCATGATCGATCGCGGGGATCGGGTCCTGCCAGATCAGCTCTTCCTTCGGCACCAACGGGCCGAGATAGCGCACGACCGGACCCATGTCGCGGTGGGTCAGCTTGAACCAGGCGCGGGCGAAGGCATCGGCGAACTGGTCCGGATGCTCGTGGAAACGACGCGAGATCTTCTCGTAGGCCGGGTCCGCCCGCAGCGCGAGGTCGGTGGTCAGCATGGCCGGCGCGTGACGCTTCGAGGGATTGTGCGCATCCGGCACCGTGCCGGCACCGGCGCCAGCCTTCGGCGTCCACTGATGGGCGCCGGCCGGACTCTTGGTCAGTTCCCATTCATAGTTGAACAAATTGTCGAAGAAGTTGTTGCTCCACTTGGTCGGCGTCGTCGTCCAGGTGACTTCGAGGCCCGAGGTGATGGCGTCGCCGGCAATGCCTGAGGCATGCTTGCTCGACCAGCCGAGACCCTGCGCCTCGATGCCGGCGCCTTCGGGTTCGGCACCGACCAGCGAGGCGTCGCCGGCGCCATGGGTCTTGCCGAAAGTGTGACCGCCGGCGATCAGCGCCACGGTTTCCTCGTCGTTCATGGCCATGCGCGCGAAGGTTTCCCGGATGTCGCGGGCCGAGGCCAGCGGATCGGGCTTGCCGTTCGGGCCTTCCGGATTGACGTAGATCAGGCCCATCTGCACGGCGCCGAGATGGCCGCGAAGCTCACGGTCGCCCGAATAGCGCTCGTCGCCGAGCCACTTGGTTTCGGAACCCCAGTCCACGTCCTGCTCTGGCTCCCAGACATCGGCGCGGCCGCCGGCGAAGCCGAAGGTCTTGAAGCCCATCGATTCCAGGGCGACGTTGCCGGTGAGGATCAACAGGTCGGCCCAGGAAATCTTGCGGCCATATTTCTGCTTGACCGGCCAGAGCAGGCGGCGCGCCTTGTCGAGATTGGCATTATCCGGCCAGCTGTTGAGCGGCGCGAAACGCTGCTGGCCCGCTCCGGCGCCGCCGCGGCCGTCGCCAATGCGGTAGGTTCCGGCGCTGTGCCAGGCCATGCGGATGAACAGCGGCCCGTAATGGCCAAAGTCAGCCGGCCACCAATCCTGCGAGTCCGTCATCACATGGTGCAGATCCTTGATGACCGCATCGAGATCGAGGCTTGCGAATTCCTTGGCATAGTCGAAGTCCTCGCCCATCGGGTCGGACAGGTTCGACTGCTGGTGGAGAACGCCGAGGTCAAGCTGGTTCGGCCACCAGTCACGGTTGGTCCGGCCGGAGGATCCATGCGCCACGGGGCATTTGCCCGCGCTGTTATCGTCGGTTTTCGCGTCCATCTCTCACTCCAATTTTGCCGAGGTTTGATTTTGCCGAGGTTGATTTTTGCCGAGATTTTGGGGGCGGCCGGCGGCCCGCGCCAATCTGGAACGGTTCCAGACTAGGCCACACTGGCGATAAAAACAAATTGCCTTTCCTGTTTATTTCGATAGGATTTTCTTATGACAGGCTTGACTGCATGATCGGATTGACAGTTCGCCAGATGCACTATTTCGACGCGCTGGCGCAAACGCTGCATTTCGGGCGCGCGGCGAAACTTGCCGGCGTCAGCCAGCCGGCGCTGTCTTCCCAGATCGCCGAAATGGAGCAACGGCTGAACTGCCGGCTGTTCGAACGCGGGGGCAGGTCGGTGCGCATGACGGACGAAGCGATCACTCTGTTGCCGCGCATCGAGCGCATCCTGGCTGACATACGTGACGTGGAAACGACGGCCCGGCGCGGCCGCACGGCGATGGAGGGACGCTTCCGGCTGGGCATCATCCCGACCGTCGCGCCCTATCTTCTGCCGCGCGCCCTGCCCGAACTGAAGAAACATTTCCCGGCCTTGCTGCTCGAATTGCGCGAGGCGGTCACCACCTCCCTGGTCGAGGACACCGCATCGCGAAAACTCGATGCCTTCATCGCCGCACTTCCGCTCGACCATCCTGGGCTGATCACCGAGGCGCTGTTTCCCGACCGGTTCTTCCTGGCCGTGCCATCAGGCGATCCAGCCTTTGCCTCGCCGCCGGTTCCACCCGAGAGCCCGGCGCTGGAGAGACTGATGCTGCTGGAAGAAGGCCATTGCCTGCGCGAACAGGCGCTGGCCGTCTGCGGCAATGTGCGGCCGGTGGCGATGGCAAGCTACGGCGCCACCAGCCTGACGACGCTCCTGCAGATGGTGGCGCACGGGCTCGGCGTCACACTCATCCCCGAAATGGCGGTCGGCCCCGCCGGCACTATCCCCGACCTCAAGATCGTGCCGTTCCAGGAGCCGATGCCGCAGCGCATGATCTGCCTTGTCTGGCGGCGCAACAATGCGCGGCATGGCGAATGCGTCGAGCTGGCGAAGATCATCCGGGGCCTCGGCGCGGCGGTGCTGGCTGGCTGAGAGCCGGTCTAACCGGCGCTACAGAACCCTGGACAGGAACTCGCGGGTGCGCGGCGATGTCGGATTGGCGATCATCTCGCGCGGCGCGCCGCGTTCGACGATCACGCCGCCGTCCATGAAAACGAGCTGGTCGCCGATCTCACGGGCGAAGCCGATCTCATGGGTGACGACGACCATCGTCATGCCGCTCTCGGCAAGGTCGCGCATGACCTGCAGAACTTCGCCGACCAGTTCCGGATCGAGCGCCGAGGTCGGCTCGTCGAAGAGCAGCACCTTGGGCTTCATCGCCATGGCGCGCGCGATCGCGACACGCTGCTGCTGACCGCCGGACAGTTCGCGCGGATAGCGGTCGACCTTGTCGGCGAGGCCGACACGCCGCAGCAGCACCTCCGCCTCGGCCTTCGCCTGGTCCAGCGAGATTCGCCGCACCTGCGTCGGCGCCTCGATCAGGTTCTCCATCACGGTCATGTGCGAGAACAGGTTCAACGACTGGAACAGCATGCCGATCTCGGCGCGGCGCCGGCACAGAAGATCGTCCTTCACCTCATAGAGCTTGTCGCCCTGGAGGTCGTAGCCGACGAACTGGCTGTCGACGAGCAGGATGCCGCCGCTGAGCTTTTCCAAATGGTTGATGCAGCGCAGGAACGTGCTCTTGCCGGATCCCGACGGGCCGATGATGCAGGCGACCGAACCCTCCGGCACATCGAGGTCGACGCCTTTGAGAACTTCAAGCTGGCCATAGGTTTTGCGCACGCCGCGCGCGAACACCATGGAATCGGCCGGCACGCCGAAGCGGGCACGATTTTCGGATTTCACATCGCTCATCGGGCAAGGCCGCGCAGGCTGATGGCGTTGAGCAAGGCGCGCATCGTCAGGGGGTCGCGGCGGATATCGCTGCGGCCGAAATGGCGCTCCAGGAAATGCTGCCCGACCGACATGATGCTGACCACGGCGAGATACCAGAAGGCGACCACGATCAGCAGCGGGATCGTCTCGAAGGTGCGCGCGTAGATGCTCTGCGCGGTGTAGAACAGGTCATCGACGGCGATGAACGTCACCAGCGAGGTCATCTTCAGGAGGTTGATCGCTTCATTGCCGGTCGGCGGCAGCACGAAGCGCATGGCTTGCGGCAAGGTGATGCGCTTCAGGATCATGCGATAAGGCATGCCGAGCGCGCTCGCCGCTTCCGACTGGCCGGACGGGACCGACTTGATGCCGGCGCGGATGATCTCGGCCATGTAGCCGGCCTCGCACAGCGAAAGCGCGACGACGGCAGAGAAGAACGGGGTCATGAAATCATTGGTGCGCACGGAAAACAGCGTGCCCAGGAACGGCAGCGTCAGCGAGATCTCGCGCACCAGCAGCGACAGGTTGAACCAGAAGATCAGCTGGATCAGCGCGGGCACGCCGCGGAAGAACCAGACATAGACGCCGGAAAAGGCGCGCAGCACCGGGCTCGGCGACACCCGCATGATGGCGATGACGGTGCCGACCACGATCGCCAGCACCATGATGATGACGGTAAGCATCAGCGTGTTGCCGAGGCCGCGCATGATCGAGGGATGGAACAGGTAGCCGGCTGCCGTGCCCCAGGCAAAGGCCGGGTTGCTGGCGAAAGCGCGAATGATCAGGAAGGCCAGCAGCAGGGCGAACGCCGTGCCGATCCAGATGCCATAGCGGCGCTGCGGCACGACGATCAGCCGTGACACGGCGGCGGCGGCGCCCGGCTCGATGCCGATCTCGGTCGGGTGGGCCACGCCCATCGGATGTCTCCAGGTTGCGGGCCGGCGCCTGATGAAGCATCAGACGCCGGTAGTCTCTATTCGGCGCGAAGCGCGTCCATGGAGCCAACGAAATACGGTTCCTTGATCGCGTAGGCACCCATGCCGTACTTCTCCAGGATAGCCTTGTACGTGCCGTTCTTGAACAGCTCGGCAAGTGCCGCCACCATCATGCCGGCGGTCTCCTTGTCGTCCTTGGCGATCGCCATGCCGAGTGGCGCGACTTCATAAAGCGTCGGCAGGACCACCAGTTGCCCTTTGCTCGTCACCTCGAAATAGCTCGATGCCGTGGCATCGTCCATACGCCCGTCGACGCGGTCCGAAAGCACAGCCTGGACGATATCGGTAGAGGAATTGAACACCGACTTTTCGATCGCCTTCTGGCCCTTGTCGGTGCATTCCTTGCCGAGCTTGTCGACCAGGAAATCCGAAGCACTGCCGGCCGAGACGCCTATGCGCTTGCCACAAAGCGGCGTGTCGCCGCTGAAGCTCGCCTTCTTGTCGGGTGACGTCGATACGGCGAGGCCCGCTTTCAGGAACATGACGAAATCGACCTGCTTCAGGCGCTCCGGCGTGGCCGAGAAGGTCTCCCAGGCGATCTTGAAGCGGCCGGCCGCGAGGCCCGGGATCATCGACGGGAACGGCGTGCGCTGGATATCGAGCCTGGCGTCGACGAGCTTGGCCACCTCGCCGGCGAGTTCGATGATGATGCCGGTCTGCTTGCCGTCGGCGTCGAGATATTCGAACGGCGCGAAGTCCAGCGTGTTGGCGACGGCGAGCGTTCCGCTCTGCTTCACCTCAGCCGATTTCGGCACATCGGCGGCTTTGGAAACCCCGCCCCAGACGGTGGCGGAGACCGCCAGCGCGAGACTGGTCATTCGCAGATATCTGTTCATTGCTGTTCCCCTTTCTTGTGCTTGTTTACGATCTTTGTGGCAGAGCCCGGGCCGGCGCGGGCTCGGCATTCCTTACGAAGCAGCGGCTTCGGCCGCCTTCTTCTTGCGGTAGTGATAATTCTTGTCGATGCGCTCCATCAGGTAATCGCCATAGAGCACCGGCTCGTATTTCGGCCGTGTGCCGGCCGGCACGCAGACCGGAAGTGCGGCGATCGTTTCATCCATGGACGGATCGAAGAAGAAGGGCTGCGAATAGCGCTCGCGTCCGGAGCGGTTGATGACGCGGTGCGGCGTCGAGACGAACTGGTCGTTGGACCAGCGCGCCAGGATGTCGCCGACATTCATGACGAAGGAATCCGGAACCGGAGGTGCTGGAACCCAGTCACCGGCCTTGTTCTTGACCTCGAGGCCGCCGACATTGTCCTGCGCCAACAGGGTGATGAAGCCATAGTCGGTGTGGGGGGCCGAGCCGAACAGGCCCTCTTCCTGGGGCTGCGTCGGATAGTGCAGCAGCCGCAGGAAGGTCGTCGGCTGCTCGAAATAGCGGTCGAGGCTGTCGGAGGGCAGCCCGAGCGAGAGCGCGATGGCACGCACCATCTTGCGGGCGAGCGTGCCCATCTCCTGGACATAGCGCTCGATGGTCTCCCTGAAGCCGGCAAGAGCGGCCTCGTCAGGCCACTGGTTGGGGCCTTGCAGCGGCTTGCCGGCCAAAGCCCGGGGATCGTCGGCGCCGACCTCGTGCATGAAGAAGATCGATTCGCTCTGGTTCGGCTTGCTGACCGCCGCCACGGACGAGGTCACGATGGTCGAGCCGGCAAAGGGCAGGAAGCCGCGGAAATTCTTGTCGATCTTCAGCTTGGCCTTCTCCTCCTCGGGCAAGGCGAAGAAACGCTTGGAGGCCTCGCGGACCGCTTCGACATCGGCGCGCGGAATGGGGTGGCCGGTGACATAGAGGAAGCCGATCGTCTCGAGATAGCGGCGCAGTGTCGCTGCCGTCGCCCGGATCGCCGCTTCGTCGTCGCCATAGAGCGCCGAGACGTCGAGGATCGGAATTTCGGAAAAATCGCCGCGCTCTTGTCCATCCATTTTCGAACACCCTGTCTTGAACATAAGATACAGTACTGTATTTCTACACATCCGAACGGCCTCATCAATAGGCTTTCGATCGCAAAACGAAGGACGCGGCATCATGGCACCACGCAAGATCATCATCGACACCGATCCCGGCCAGGATGACGCCTTCGCCATCCTCTTCGCACTGGGGTCGCCCGATGAACTCGACGTGGTCGGCATCACCACGGTCGGCGGCAACGTGCCGCTTGCACTGACCTCGAAGAATGCGCTCAAGGTCGTCGAGCTTTCTGGGCGGCCCGATGTGCCCGTTTATGCCGGCTGCCCGGCGCCGATGGTGCGCAAGTTGATCACCGCCGAATATGTCCACGGCGAAACCGGCCTCGACGGCGCCGACCTTCCCGAGCCAGTGACGCCGCTGCAGGACGAACATGCGGTCAACTACATGGTGCGCGCGATCATGGACGCGCCTGAAGGCGAATTGACCGTCTGCACGCTCGGGCCGATGACCAATCTGGCCATGGCGATGACCATGGAGCCGAGGATCGTGCCTCGGCTGCGCGAAGTGGTGCTGATGGGCGGCGGCTTCTTCCAGGGCGGCAACGCCACGCCGGCCGCCGAGTTCAACATCTTCGTCGACCCGCACGCCGCGCACAAGGTGTTCGACAGCGGCGTGCCGGTGACCATGGCGGGCATCGACTGCACCTACACAGCGCTGATGACGCCCGAATGGCTGGACCGCCTGCGCGCCACCGGCAGCCGCGCCGCGATCGAGGCCGCGAACCTGGCCGACTTCTACCGCCAGTACGGCACCCACAAATTCGAGACGCCGGCGCGCCCCATCCACGATGCCTGCGTGACAGGTTATCTCCTGGCGCCGCAAATCTATGAACAGCGCCAGTGCGCGGTGACGGTCGACATCGTTTCGCCGGAGACGATCGGCATGACCGTCGTCGACTGGTGGCACGTCACCGGCCGGCGCAAGAACTGCAATGTGCTGCGGCGCATCGATCCGGCGCCGTTCTTCGAACTCATGCTGGAGCGGATAAGCGCATTGCCCTGAGTTGCGCCTTCCGCGATAGATGGACACTTGTTGAGTCGCCAAGCGCATCGGAGCCGGCAAACGGATTGCAGGCGTTGAGCATGGCGATGAAGGTCTTGACCACATGAAAGCCGACAGCGCCCGGACCACAGGCAAGAGACCGCCCAAAGCCGCCGCGCCCGCGAAGGCGGCGCGGCAGACGTTGAGCCGCGAGGCATGGATATCGGCGGCGCGCAAGGTGCTGGAGAAGCACGGCATCGGCGAGGTCAAGATCGACCGCCTCGCCAAGCAGTTCAAGGTGACTCGCGGCAGCTTTTATTTCCATTTCACCAGCCTGGCCGATCTTCGCGACGGACTGCTGCAAGAATGGCGGGACATCAATTGCCAGCCCTTCTGGGCGATGCGCGAGCTACGCGACATAGACGGCCTGCAGTTCTTCACCGACATCGTGCATGTCTGGGTCGACGAGGCCCCCTTCAGCCCCCTGCTCGACCTCGCCGTGCGCGACTGGTCGCGAACTTCGAAAAAGCTGGCGCGGGAAGTCAAGGATATCGACGACCTGCGCATCGAGCTCCTGATCCGCTCCTTCCGCGCCATGGGTTATCCCGAGGACGAGAGCCTGGTCAGGGCCCGCATCACCTATTTCCACCAGATCGGCCAATACGCTCTGTCCTTCAAGGAGGACCCGGCGGTGCGCCGGAGCTACCAGCCGCTGTTCGGCGAAGTGCTGCTCGGCCCGCTGGTCCAGGAGCCGGGTTCGGCGCCGAGGCCGGTGGAAATACGTGGTGGGCGGCGATAGCAGGGCGAAGGCGCATCAGCCCGTTGGGGGTATCGCGATGCCGGCATGGTGACTTCCCAACTGCCAGAAGGGTAGCCGGAACCGTTCACGCTCCGCTTCGACGACATGGAAGCCCGCCGCCCGGATCAGGTGCAATGGATCGCGGTTGAGGTGGCAGCCGCCGGCGAGTCGGCCCCAGGACCGGTTCAGACGCTCCTGCCATTTGCGGCAGCGCGGCCCCTCGGCCTGGCCATGCTCTATGAAGATCAGCCGGCCCGTGGGCTTCAGGATGCGCCGGATCTCGGTCAGCGCCGCCTCGGGATCCGGAATGGTGCAGAAGGCGTAGGTGACGACGACCGTGTCGGCGAAGCTGTCGATCAACGGCAGTCTTTCACCGCTGGCCCGGATACAGTCGACCTTGAATGGCAAGGAACGGCTCTTCGGTTCGGCCAGGCCGAGCATCGTGCCGTCGGGATCGACGCCGACCAGCCGCTTCACCCTGCCGGCGTCGTAATAGGGAAGGTTCAGGCCGGACCCGAAACCGACCTCGACGACAACGCCATCTGCCCGTGGGATCAGGCGCCGTCGCATATGCGTGAAAGTGCGGGCTGAACAGCCGACGTGGACGAAGTAGGGAGCCATGCAGCGCGCGTACCAGGAGAGACAGGATTGGCACATGTCTCAGCCTCCCTGCCCTGCGCCGGCAGCGCCAACAGGGGCGCCACCGCCGGCAACAGGCCCTGCTGTGCAATGGTGGATGAGAGTATTGACCAGTGACATTTCTCGCTCCAAGGGAGTCTCATGATCGGGCCCGATCGGCCCGATGTCGTGGGAATGGATAGAAGGCCGGCGTCCCCTCAGCGTCCCCGCATGGCCGTGGTCGGATCGATGGAGCGATTGGAATTCCGATTTCTGGGTTTTCCGGAGTTCCGCTTGAGCGGCCGGCGGGTGGAACTTGCCTTGCGCAAGGCGGCGGCGCTCCTCATCTACCTGGCCGAGGCCGGCGGACCGGTGGCGCGCGATGTCGTCGCCACGCTTCTGTGGCCCGAGACCGACGAACAGCTCGCTCGCGCCCGCCTTCGGCGGACACTCTATAAAATCCGCATCGCGTTCGACAGAGAGATCATCGCCGCCACAGGCGCCTCGCTGAGCCTGCACCCGGCCTTGTCCGCCGAGATCGACACCAGGGTTTTCGAGCAGGCCTGCAATTCCCGCTCTCTCGACGAGGCAGCCGACATCTACAACGACGATTATCTCGCCGGCTTCTCGCTGCCGGACAGTCCGGAATTCGAGGAATGGATCTTCTTCCGGCGAGAGACCTTGCGCGGCCGGCTGGTGCAGGCGCTGGAGCGGCTCGTCGAAGCCAAGATCGCCGGCGGCGAGCCGCGCGGCGCGGTCGTTCATGCGACACGGTTGACGGCGCTCGACCCTTTGAGCGAAAGCGCGCACCGCCACCTGATCCATGTCCACCTGGCCGCCGGGGACAGGGCCGCGGCCGAGCGCAAGATTGAGACGTGCATCCGGCTCTTGCGGGACGAACTCGGCGTAGCGCCGGACCCCGCCACGCTAGCCATGCTGCGCGAGCCAACTCAGGACGCTACCGTGGACGTGCCCAGGACGTGCTACGTCGCAGTGGACGGCATTCACATCGCGTACCAGATCGTCGGTAGCGGCCCGACGGACATCGTGCTTGTTCCCGGCTTCATTTCGCATGTCGAGCGTATCTGGGAAGACCCGGGCTGCCGCGCCTGGCTGACCGCGGTTTCGCGCCTGGGTCGCCTGATCCTCTTCGACCGGCGCGGCATGGGGCTTTCAGACCGCGTCGGCGCCCGCCCCACGGTCGAGGCGACGGCGCAGGATATTCTGGCGGTCATGAACGCGGCCGGCAGCGGCCGGGCCTTGCTGGTCGGTGCGTCGGAGGGCGGGCCGGGCTGCATCCGTTTTGCAGTCGAGCATAGCGACCGGCTGAGCGGCCTTGTTCTCTGGGGCTCGCTGGCGAAGGGCAGCCGCGCCCCCGACTATCCCTACGCCTTGACCGTCGCGCAGTATGATCTGTGGAAGCAACGCCTGCTCGCGGGTTGGGGTGGCCCAGCGGAAATCGAAACCTTCGCCCCAAGCCTCACTGGCGACCGTCAGGCGAGGACCTGGTGGGCCGGATTGCTCAGGGCAGCCTCCAGCCCGGGCGCGGTCGCGGGCCTGCTCGAGGCATTACGGGATGCAGATGTCCGTCACCTCCTGGCAAAAGTCTCCGCCCCGACGATGGTCCTCCACCGTTCAGGCGACCGCGCCGTGCGCATCGAGGCCGGGCGGTTCCTCGCGTCCAGGATTCCGGGCGCCCGGTTCATCGAGGTCGACGGCGACGACCACTGGTTCTGGGTCGGCGACCGGCAGTCCCTGCTCGACAGCATCAGTGCCTTCGTACGACGCGGCTGATCCCGCCTCACGCCGTTTTCTGCGCCTCCAGCCCCAACTCTTCCACCATCGCCTGACGCATCAGGAATTTCTGCGGCTTGCCGGTCACCGTCATCGGCAATTCGGTGCGGAAGCGAATGTGGCGCGGTATCTTGTAATGGGCGATCTGGCCCGCACAGAAGGCCTTGATTTCCTGTTCGGTGGCGACCTGGCCGGGTTTGAGCACGATCCAGGCGCACAACTCCTCGCCATATTTGGCATCCGGGATGCCGAAGACCTGCACTTCCCGCACCTTGGGATGACGGTAGAGGAATTCCTCGACCTCCCTGGGATAGACGTTCTCACCGCCGCGGATGACCATGTCCTTGACGCGGCCGACAATGTTGCAATAGCCCTCGGCGTCGATGGTGGCGAGGTCGCCAGTGTGCATCCAGCCGTCGGTGTCGATTGCCTCACGGGTCTTTTCGTCGTCGTCCCAATAGCCTTTCATCACCGAGTAGCCGCGCGTGCAAAGCTCGCCCGGCGCGCCGACGGCAACGGTGGCGCCATCGGCATCGACCGCCTTGACCTCGACATGCGGATGGATGCGCCCGACGGTCGACACGCGCTTTTCCAGCGGATCGTCGGTGCTGCTCTGGAACGAGACCGGACTGGTCTCGGTCATGCCGTAGGCGATGGTCACCTCCGACATATGCATCAGCGACACCACCTTCTTCATCACCTCGATCGGGCATGGCGAGCCGGCCATGATGCCGGTGCGCAGGCTGGAGAGATCGAAGGATGAGAAATCCGGATGGTCGAGCATGCCGACGAACATGGTCGGAACGCCGTAGAGGCCCGTGCAGCGCTCCTGCGCGATCGCTTTCAGCGTCAGGCCGGGATCAAAACCCTCGCAAGGGAAAACCATGGTCGCGCCTTTCGACACACAACCCATCGTGCCCATCGACATGCCGAAGCAATGATAGAGCGGCACCGGGATGCAGAGCCGGTCGTCGACAGTGAGCTTGATGGCCGAAGTGACGAAGTTGCCGTTGTTGACGATGTTCAGATGAGTGAGCGTCGCGCCCTTGGGAGCGCCTGTCGTGCCTGAGGTGAACTGGATGTTGATCGCGTCGCCCGGCTTCAGACCCTCGGAGATGCGGTCGAGGCTGTCATGCTCGTCGCGGCCGGCCATGGCCAGCACGTCGCCGAAATTGAACATGCCTGGCGAGTTCTCCTCGCCCATGCGGATGACGATCCTCAGCGCCGGCAATTTGGCGGCCTTCAGCTTGCCCGGCGTCGCCGTGGCGATTTCCGGCGCCAGCGTCTCGATCATGCCGAGATAGTCCGAGGTCTTGAAGCTCGCCGCCGTCACCAGAGCCTTGCAGCTGACCTTGTTCAGGGCATATTCCAGCTCGGTCAGCCGATAGGCCGGGTTGATGTTGACCAGAATCAGGCCGATGCGGGCGGTGGCGAATTGCGTCACCAGCCATTCCCAGCGGTTGGGCGACCAGATGCCGACGCGATCGCCCTTGCGCAGGCCGAGCGCCAGGAAGCCGGCGGCCAGCGCATCGACGGTGTCCGACAGTTCGCTCCAGGTGAAGCGCTTGTCCTGGCCGACGAAGATTGCGGCATCGAGCGTGCCGTATTTGCTGACGGTATCGGAGAACAGGGCCGGAATGGTCTCCTCCAGCAACGGCACCTTGCGCTCGCCCGAGACATGCGCCTTGCCGTCGACGGGCGCGACAAAGACAATGCCGGAGCGCGCGCCGCGTCCGCGCAGATTGGTGGCGTTCTTCAGCTCGTCGAGATTGACCGGCATCGCTCTCTCCTCCCAGCACGGACCGAGCCTATCAGCCTGCCGGAACGGTGGAAATCCCGCCGATGGTAGTGACACCCCTCCCGCCAGGGAAAGCAGGCTATCCGACCGTCGCCGTCATTTTCGCGGCTATATCCCGGAAGATGGCCTCATCGGCGGCGGAACGATCTTTCTTCGAGGCCACCAGGCAGGCCTGCGACTTCAGCAGGACGCCATCGCCCAGCACCTTGAGATGGTTGGCGCGCAGCGTCGAGCCCGTGGTGGTTATGTCGACGATGACGTCGGCAAGGCCGGCCGCCGGCGCGCCTTCGGTGGCGCCGAGGCTTTCGACGATGCGATAGACCTGGATGCCGTGCTTGAGCGAAAAGAACTGCTGCGTCAGCCGCCAGTATTTGGTGGCGATCCTGAGCCGCCGGCCATGGCGCTGGCGGAAATCTGCGGCGACGTCATCGAGATCGGCCATGGTGTCGACATCGAGCCAGATCTCGGGCACCGCGACCACGACATCGGCATGGCCGAAGCCGAGACGGGCGACGATCTCGGCCCGCGCTTCCCAGTCGGCGAGATTTTCCCGCACAAGGTCCTCGCCGGTGATGCCGAGATCGACCGCGCCCTGCCCTATTTCGCCCGATATTTCGGAAGCCGACAGGAAGACCACTTCGACATTGTCCAGGCCCTCGACGCGGGCGTGATATTTGCGCTCGTCGCCGGGCAGGCTGACGGCGAGGCCGGCCTTGGCCAGCACCTCCAGCGCCTGCTCCTTGAGCCGGCCCTTGGACGGGATCGCCAGCGTGATCATGGTGCCGTCTCCCGCAACGCCTCGATGCGGTCGAGCCACACCGAGAAGCCGACACCGGGGATCGCGGTCTTGGCGCCGAGCAGCGTCAGCAATCTGTCATAGCGGCCGCCACCGGCCAGGGGACGCTCGCCACTTGCGGCCGCGACTTCGAAGACCACACCGGTGTAATAATCGAGCGGACGGCCGAAGGCGGCGTCGTAGCGGATTTTTCCCGACGGCAAGCCATGCGCCTCGATCGCCTTGGCGCGGGCCGCGAATTTTTCCAGCGCCGCACCCAATGAAAGTCCGGCGCCGGCGGCGAAGGTTTCCAATGCCTGGGCCGCGCCATCGAGCGGCACGTCGATGGCCAGAAAACCTTTCAGCGCCGCGAAGGCCTCGTTCGACAGCCGCACGCTGCGCAACTCGGCCTTCTCGATGAGCCGCCGCGCGATGTCCGACGGCGCGCGGCCGGCCGATGCCGAGAGGCCGGCCTCCTCCATGCCGCCGGCAATGTGCTGGGAAAGGCCGTCCAGATCACCGTCGAGGACAAGCGCTGCGACCGGGCCGGAGAGCTGGCCGTTGCGCGGCGGGTTGGCGAGATCGGCGAGTGCCGCCTCCAGCATCGGCGCCGAGCCGAAGGCGCGCGCCAGCCGCATGCGCCAGCCGCGCGGCAGGCCGAGTGCCGCCAGCACCGCCTCGAAGATGCCCTGATCACCGAGCGTGACCACCAGCGGCCTGCCGGGCAGCACCAGCGAAAGCAGTGCGTGCGCGTCAGCGACAGAGCGGGCATCCGCTTCAGCCGTGTCGCGGTCGCCGAGATCCTCGATGCCGGCCTGAAAGAACTCGTTGCCGCCCTCGCGGCGCTGGCGAAACACCTCGCCGAGATAGGAATAGCGGCGCGGCGTGCCGGCCTGGCTGGTTATGTGGTCGAGACAGACCGGAATGGTGAATTCGGGCCGCAGGCAGAGCGTCTGCCCAGTCTCGCTCTCCGTAAGGAAAATGCGCCGGCGCAGATCCTCGCCGGCCATGTCGAGGAACGGATCGGCCGGCTGCAGCACGGCAACTTCCACCGCATGCGTGTTGCGGGTTGCGAAGAGCGCGATGATGTCGGCTGATATGGCGGGGTAGCGGGAGGTCATATGCCGCGCCCTTCCCTTCTCCCCCTGTGGGAGAAGGTGGATCGGCGCGCAGCGCCGAGACGGTTGAGGGGTGCGTGTCGGAATGAAGCGTTTGCGTTCCCTGGAACACCCCTCATCCGACCTCGCTTCGCGAGGCCACCTTCTCCCACAAGGGGAGAAGGACAAGAGCGCGCGGCGCTCGTCACTTGGTCCGCTCCTGGGCCTGCGCCGCCAAGATCTTCTTCACTTCGGCGACCAGCTCGCTTTCCGCCACCGTCACCTGCGCCGGGCGCGCGGCGCGCCATTCGGCATTGTCGGTGATTTTGGCGGACATGCGCGCGCCTTCGATCAGGTCCTTGATCTGCAGTTCACCCTTGGCGCGCTCGTCGCCGCCCTGAATGATGGCGACCGGACAGCCGCGACGGTCGGCATATTTGAGCTGCGCCTTCATGCCGGCGCCGCCGAGGTACATTTCGGAGCGGATGCCGGCGGCGCGCAGTTCCGCCACCATCTTCTGGTAGCGGCCGAGGCTTTCCGTGTCCTTGTCCATGACCAGCACGACAACCGGCGCGATCACGTCGGCGCTTCCGAGCTTGCCAAGGTTCTTCAGCGCCGTCATCAGCCTGGAGACGCCGATGGAAAAGCCCGTCGCCGGCACCGGCTCACCGCGGAAGCGTGAGACCAATCCGTCATAGCGGCCGCCGCCACCGACCGAGCCGAAGCGTACGATCTGGCCGTCCTCATTGGGGATCTCGGCCAGCAGTTCGGCCTCGAAGACGGGACCCGTGTAATATTCCAGGCCGCGCACGACGGAACGGTCCATGGCGATGCGGTCCTCGCCGTATCCGGCGGCCCTGACCAAGGCTTCGATCGTCGCGAGTTCGCCGACGCCCTCCTGGTAGACCGTGTTGCCGCTGACGCTGGCATCCTGGCCGGCCTGCGCATTGCGCGCCGTCGCCAGAAGGACGGCTTGGGCTTGAGTATCGTTCAGCCCGGCGCCCTTGGCGAAGTCGCCCTCGCCTTCCTTGCCGCCATCCCAACGCCCTGGGCCAAGCAGAAGCCGGACACCTTCCGCGCCGAGCTTGTCCAGCTTGTCGATGGCACGCAGCACGGTCAGCCGACGACCGGCATTCTCCTCGCCGCCAAGGCCGATTGCTTCCAGCACGCCGTCCAGCACCTTGCGGTTGTTGACGCGGATGACATAGTCGCCGCGCTTGATGCCGAGCGCTTCCATGACGTCGGCCATCATCATCGCCATCTCTGCATCCGCCGCAACGCCCGGCGTGCCGATCGTATCGGCGTCGAACTGCATGAACTGGCGGAAGCGGCCGGGGCCGGGCTTTTCGTTGCGGAACACCCAGCCGGACCGGTAGCTGCGGTATGGCTTGGGCAGGCGTTCGAAATTCTCGGCGACGAAGCGTGCCGTCGGCGCTGTTAGGTCGTAGCGCAGCGACAGCCACTGGTCGTCATCGTCCTGGAAGGAGAACACGCCTTCGTTCGGCCGGTCCTGGTCGGGCAGGAATTTGCCGAGCGCATCGGTGTATTCGATCAGCGGCTGGTCGGCCGGCTCGAAGCCATAGAGCTCATAGACCGAGCGGATCGTCGCCATCATCTTCTCGACGGCGCGGATGTCCTCGGCGCCGCGGTCGGCAAACCCGCGCGGCAGCCGCGCTTTCGTCTTTTCCGATTTGTCGGCCATAATCTGGGCACCCGATGGTTCATGACTTCGTGGCGCGGTAAATCTACCGCGTTCCACAGCGCGCGTTTCCTAACCGATGAAGCCGGGAGCGGCAAGGGTTGGCGCCCCGCGGCGCACCCGACGAGATCAGGAAAAATCGAAACCCTCTGAAACAAAAACACGCCAGAAGTGAAACAATGCCGCCATGAGCGCGGCATCGTGCCGACACAATCGCGGCCGATACAGCGCATCGAAACGAAGGGGTTCAGGACATGACCAGTGCAACGGAATTCCAGGCCAACGGCGAGGCCGGTGAACTGCCCACACGCTTGCGCCCTGCGGGCACCCATGCACCGAAAATGGCTGGCCAGGCGGCCGGGCCGTTCGATGTACCCGCCGACACCGGCAAGGGATCTTCCCTGCGCGACGCCCTGGTGACCGGCCTGCTGGTGATCTATCCGACAGTGGCCACCGTGGCGGCAATCGTCGCCGGGCTGTTCCTGGCCGGCGCCAACGGCACCTGAAACCGTCCGTTTCGCTGGATGCGATTTTCATTCTTGATCAGGGGATTGAGCATGCGACTGGGCTACGCATACGCGCTTGGCTGCGCGTTTTTACTTGGGGCGGCCAATCCGGCCAGCGCCGCAGGCTGCAAGCCGGGGGACGCGGGCCTTGCCGGCCATTACTACCTGCGCGGCGTCATGGAGGTCGGCTCCGAACTGCTGCTGAAGAAGGACGGCAGCTTCGAGTTCATGCTCGCCTATGGCGCCAATGACCAGTACGGTAAGGGCTGTTGGGTGAAAAAGGGCTCGACGGTCGAGGTCATCCCCGCCGGACGCAGTTCGGCATCGACGCATCATACGCCCGACGACAGCGGTTTCAGCGGCCTTGTGCTGAGCATTTCAGGCCGCAGCCTGGTGTGGGACATCAATGGCAGCGGGCACAAGGGACGTTTCGAGAAGTGAGGGCAGTGCGACACCTGGCAAGGTCGGCGCCGCCCCTCATCCGGCCTTCGGCCACCTTCTCCCCGTGAACGGGGAGAAGGAAAAAGCAGCTATTTCGGCCGCTTGAAAGCCTTCCGCTGCTTCTCGACCTGCTTGCGGCATACACAGCCTTCGAGATGGTCGTTGACCAGCCCCATGGCCTGCATGAAGGCGTAGACCGTGGTCGGGCCGACGAAGCTCCAGCCTCGCTTCTTCAGGTCCTTCGAAATCCGCACGGAAACCGCGGTGGTCGGGTTGGCGCGCAGATGGGCGAGATCGACGGTTTGCGGCCGTTCCTCCTTGCCGGGTTCGAACCTCCAGAACCAGGCGGCCAGCGAGCCGAACTCGTCGACCATTTCGCGGGCGCGTTTGGCGTTGTTGATGGTCGAGACGATCTTGCCGCGATGGCGGATGATACCGGCATTGCCGAGCAGGCGTTCCACATCCTTGTCGGTGAAGGCGGCGACCTTGTCGAAGTCGAAGCCGGCGAAGGCCTCGCGAAAATTCTCCCGCTTGCGCAAAATGGTCAGCCATGAGAGGCCCGACTGAAACCCTTCGAGGCAGATCTTCTCGAACAGCCTACGGTCGTCGGCCACCGGCCGGCCCCATTCATGGTCGTGGTAGTGCAGATAGTCGGGCAGATTGCCATGCCAGAAGCAGCGCACGACACCGTCAGGACCGGCAAGCAGGCCGGTGTTTTCATTGCTCATCTCAAGAGATCCATCCGTTAACGCGCTTCCGCGCTGCTTTTACCGTGGCTTTACCAGATTCCTGAACCCGGCGGTAACCACACCAAAAGGTTTACTGACAGAACCGCATTTTACGCATTCCGATTCATGTTTCGGTTGCTGCTCGCCGCCAATGATCGCGCAAACCGGGAGCGTTCTTGCCCGGCGTATCAGGCTATCAAGGTGCGTTCCCGATGAAATTCCTGCTTCCGTTGTTCAGCGCGGCGGTGCTTGCCGCAAGCGTCATGCCCTCCCTTGCCGACGACCGCTATGCCGACAGGCCGCCGGTGATGGTGAGCCCCGACCTTTCCGCGCCCTGGGTGCTGCAGCTTGGCCATGCGCCGGGCATCGTGCGGCAGAACCGACAGGCCGTGCAGCAGCCGCGCCAGCGCACCGCGCAGCCCGACCGTGTGCAGACGGCGGGCGTGCAGGCGCCGGCCAAGCGCATGGTCATGCGCCCGCAGATCAACCCGGTCTACCTGCCGCAGGAAGTCGCTTATGACGGAGGCCAGAAGCCAGGCACCATCGTCATCGATACCACGCAGAATTTCCTCTATCTGGTCGAGAAGAACGGCAAGGCGCGGCGTTACGGCGTCGGCACCGGCAAGCCCGGCTTCGAATGGTCGGGCACCCACAAGATCACCAACAAGCGCGTCTGGCCGGACTGGCGTCCGCCTGCGGAGATGATCAAGCGCGAGGCGGCCAAGGGCCGCTACCTGCCGACTTATCTGGCCGGCGGGATGGAAAACCCGCTCGGCGCGCGCGCGCTCTATATCGGCACGACGGAGTACCGCATCCACGGCACCAACCAGCCCTGGACGATCGGCGGCGCGGTGTCGTCGGGCTGCATCCGCATGCGCAACGAGGACGTGGTCGACCTTTATGAGCGGGTCAATGTCGGAACCACGGTCGAGGTGATATAATGATAGCGAATCAGCCGGTTAAGCAGTGCTGAGCAGGTTTTTGCGCGCTGTTGCCCTCAAGCCATAGCGCGCTTCTGGAAGACGTGCTTAGACTGGCGGCGAGTTAACGGGGGACGGGCCGTGTGGGGATACGGCCAGTCACGAGAGGGCAGCACGGGTAACCGGGCTGCCCTTTTCGTTTCACGGTGCGACAGGTCGCCCCGGAGGCACGGTGTTTCGCTTTCAGGGCTGATTTCCGGGCCATGCTCTGCTATTGCAGTGCACAATCTTCCCACCAAAGGTTCGAGCTATGTCCCTCTCCGACGACAGCCGCTATCTCAAGGGCGGCCCGGTCGCCCAGCGCATCATCGCCGCCGTGCGCGAGGACGCGGCCATTGCCAAAGCCGAGGGTTTCCCGCCCAAGCTGATCTCGATCACCGTCGGCGATACCGACGCGGTCGATGTCTATGTACGCAACCAGCGCGCCAAGGCTCAGCTCGCCGGCATCGATTTCGAGGAGCGGCGCTTTCCCGCCACCATCACCTCGGGTGAGCTGGAAGCAGCCATCCACGGGCTGAACGCCGATCCGCGCGTCACCGGCATCATCATCCAGCGGCCGGTTCCCGCGCATATCCCGGTCAAGACGCTGCAGGCAGCGGTGCATCCGCTGAAGGATGTCGAGGGCATGCACCCGGCCTCGATCGGCAACATCGTCTACAACCAGCTCGACCTCGCGCCCTGCACGGCCGCGGCCTCGGTCGAACTGCTCAAGGAAACCGGCCTCGACCTCAAGGGACTGGAAGTGGTCGTCGTCGGCCATTCGGAAATCGTCGGCAAGCCGATCGCCTTCCTGTTGATGAGCGAAGGCGCGACCGTGACGGTCTGCCATCACATGACCCGGTCGGTCGCCGCCCATGCGCGGCGCGCCGACGCGCTGTTCGTCGCCGTCGGCAAGCCAAGGCTGATCAAGGCCGACATGGTGAAGCCAGGTGCGGCCGTCATCGACATCGGCATCAATTCCGAAATCGGGCCTGATGGCACCAGCCGCGTCGTCGGCGACGTCGACACCGACAGCGTCAAGCACGTGGCCTCCTGGATCACCCCGGTTCCAGGCGGCGTCGGCCCGATCACGGTGGCCATCTTGCTGCGCAACACGATGGTCGCGCTCAGCCGCCAGCGCGCGCTCTACGAGGCGACCTACGGCACGGCCGACAGGCTGGCGGCGGAATAAGACAGGGCGGCGTCACCCCCCTCACCCAGCCTCCGCTTTGCTCGGCTGACCTCTCCCCGAGGGGAGAGGAGACTATCACCGCCGGCGTCAACCTCTTCTCCCCGACGGGGAGAAGGTGGCCGCGAAGCGGCCGGATGAGGGGGATTTGCCGTAACTCTGACAGGGGCAACGCCGCGCTACTCAGCCGCAACCAGCCTTTCCTCGGAGACGCCTTCCGGTCGCGGCCCGCCATAGGCCCAGTCGAGCAGCTTGACCGTGTGCACCACCGGCATCCTGGCAGCGGACGCGATCTGCGTGATGCAGCCGATATTGCCCGTGGCGACGATCGCGGCGCCCGTCGCCTCGATGTTTTTCACCTTGCGGTCGCGCAGCCTGGCCGAAATCTCGGGCTGCAGAATGTTGTAGGTGCCGGCCGAGCCACAACAGAGATGGCCCTCGCGCGGCTCGCGCACGATGAAACCGGCCCTGGCGAGCAGTTCCTTCGGCTGACGCGTGATCTTCTGGCCGTGCTGCATCGAGCAGGCCGAGTGATAGGCGACGACCGCGCCCGGCTTGCGCACCGGTTCGGGCAGATCGATGGCGGACAGATACTCGGTGATGTCCTTGGCCAGCGCCGACACGCGCGCGGCCTTGTCGGCATAGGCCGGATCGAGCCGCAGCATGAAGCCGTAATCCTTGATCGTCGTGCCGCAGCCCGACGCGGTGATGATGATGGCGTCGAGCCCGCCCTCATCGATGGCACGGGTCCAGGCATCGACATTCTGCCTGGCCGAAGCAAGAGCGGCTTCCTCCCGTCCCATATGATGAACCAGTGCGCCGCAGCAGCCCTCGCCCGGCGGCACCACAACCTCGACGCCGAGCCGTGTCAGCAGCGAGATGGCCGTATCGTTGATGCCGGGATCCAGCACCGATTGCGCGCAGCCGGTCAGGATGGCCACGCGTCCTCTTTTCGCTAACTGTACGGCATGGATGCCCGGCAAGGCCATCGGCGAGGCCGCCGGGATTGATGCCGGCGCAAGCCTGAGCATCGCGCCGAGCGGCTTCAGCGCCGGGATTTTTTCGAACAGGCCGATGAACGGCTTGCCTAGCTTCGCCAGCTTGAGCGCCGCGCGGAAGCGACGGGGATAGGGCAGCACGAAGGCGAGCATGGCGCGGGTCAACCGGTCGAGCAGCGGCCGCTTGTAGGTTTGCTGGATATGGGCGCGGGCATGGTCGACCAGATGCATATAATTGACGCCCGATGGGCAGGTGGTCATGCAGGCGAGGCACGACAGGCAGCGGTCGATATGGGTGACGATTTCCTTGTCGGCGGGACGGCCGTTCTCCAGCATGTCCTTGATCAGGTAGATGCGCCCGCGCGGCGAATCGAGCTCGTTGCCAAGCGTCACATAGGTCGGGCAGGTGGCGGTGCAGAAGCCGCAATGCACGCATTTGCGCAGGATCTTTTCCGATTCCGCGACATGCGGATCGGCAAGCTGTGCGGGCGAAAAATTGGTCTGCATCTCTGATGTCCTAGGCCATGCGGCCGGGATTGAGGATGTTCTTCGGGTCGAATTCCTGCCTCAGCCGCTGGCTGAGCGCCGCCAGCGCCGGCGGCTGAGGCTCGAACACCGGCAGCGCGGCGCGATGGGCAGGCGCGGCGCGCACCAGCGTCGCGTGGCCGCCGCCATGTTTTCTCAAGAGGCCGCGCAGCAAAGCGGGTTCCGGATCGCCCTCCTCCATGCGCAGCCAAACCAGCCCACCTTGCCAGTCATAGAAGGCGCTGACGGCGGCCTGCATGCGCAGCGTCAGGACCATCTGGTGGCCCTGGGCAGGCGTCATCGAGACCCGCCAGACCGGCTTCCCGCTGCCGTTCGCGAAGGGCCTGATATCCCTGATATCACGCCAGATAGCCTTGGAGGTCTCACCGGCAATCTCCTCCAGTGGCCCAGCCTTGCCGAGCAGTGTTTTCAGCGCTGCAATGCGATAGTCAACGGACGGGCCAAAGCCTTCGACGCGCAGCAGCGTGGCGGCTTCAGTGCCGAGCGCTCCGCCCGCGACGCGCGCGGCAATGCGCTCCGGCAAATGGGCGGCACTCGATACTTCGGCGCTGGAGCCGAGCGCCAGGGCCATGGCGGCGCAGGCGGCATCGTCGAGCAGGCCACGGACGGCGAGCGTGACTTCGGTCTCGGCGGCTGGCAGCACCTTGAAGGTGACGTCGGTGAACACGGCCAATGTACCCCAGCTGTTGGCCATCAGCTTCGACAGATCGTAGCCGGTGACGTTCTTGACCACGCGGCCGCCCGACTTGAACGCTTCGCCCCGACCGGAGACGACGTTGATGCCGAGAATATGATCGCGCGCGGCGCCCGCCTTCAGCCGGCGCGGACCGGAAAGGTTGGCTCCGAGCACGCCGCCAATGGTGCCTTTGCCTGGCTCGCCGCCAAGCAGCGGACCATAGTCCATCGGCTCGAAAGCGAACTGCTGACCGTTGTCCGCCAGCAGCCTTTCGATATCGGCCAGCGGCGTGCCGGCCTTTGCCGACAGCACCAGTTCGGCAGGTTCGTAGAGGGTCACGCCCGAGAGTTTCGACAGGTCGAGCGTGTGCTCGGTCTGCAGCGGACGGCCGATGCCGCGCTTGGAGCCGTGGCCGAGGATTTCGAGCGACGTTTCCTCCGCCGCCGCCCAGGCAATGGTGGAGAGGACTTCGGCTGGGGTAAGTGGGGTGAAGGTGGTCATGAGTTCGCGCCTTTCCTCGCCCCCGCGAAGCGGGGGAGACAGGATAGGCCGAGTTCCGTCGCGCCCCCCTCTGTCCTGCCGGACATCTCCCCCTCAAGGGGGGCGATCAGATGTCGCGCAGGGTTTCGCCAATCTTCTGCGTTGAAGAAAAGCCGAAGCGCACAAACAGCCAATCTCCCCCCTTGAGGGGGAGATGTCCGGCAGGACAGAGGGGGGTGTTCGCGCGCCGACATATCCGCTCAAAACCTCGGAATGTCCGGGAACGCCACTTGGCCCCGATGCACGTGCATGCGGCCCAGTTCGGCGCAGCGGCGCAGCTGCGGGAAGACCTTGCCGGGATTGAGAAGATGGTTGGGGTCGAAAGCGCATTTGACGCGCATTTGCTGGTCGAGGTCGACCTGGTTGAACATTTCCGGCATCAGGTCGCGCTTCTCGACCCCCACGCCATGCTCGCCGGTGAGCACGCCACCGACCTTGACGCAGAGCCGCAAAATGTCGGCGCCGAAGCTTTCGGCCTTGTCGAGTTCGCCCGGCACGTTGGCATCGTAGAGAATGAGCGGATGCAGATTGCCGTCGCCGGCGTGGAAAACATTGGCGACGCCGAGACCGTATTTTTCCGACAGCTCGCGCATGCCGGCCAACACGCGCGGCAGTTCCTTGCGCGGGATGGTGCCGTCCATGCAGTAGTAATCGGGCGAGATGCGGCCAACGGCGGGGAAGGCCGCCTTGCGACCGGCCCAGAAACTCAGCCGCTCCTGCTCGGACTGCGAGATGCGGCACGTGGTCGAGCCGTTGGCGATGGCGATCGCCTCGACCGCCGTGATCAGATGATCGACCTCGACGCCGGGGCCATCGAGCTCGACGATCAGCAGCGCCTCGACGTCGAGGGGATAGCCGGCATGGACGAAATCCTCGGCGGCATGGATCGCCGGCCGGTCCATCATTTCCATGCCGCCCGGAATGATGCCGGCGCCGATGATGTCGGCGACGCACTGGCCGCCCTGCTCGCTGGTCGGAAAGCCGATCAGCAGGGCGCGCGCCGTCTCCGGCTTCTTCAGGATGCGCACGGTGACCTCGGTGACGACGCCGAGCAGACCTTCCGAGCCGGTCATGACGCCGAGCAGGTCATAGCCCTCCGCGTCGAGGTGACCGCCGCCGAGCCGCACCACCTCGCCATTCATCAGAACCATCTCGATGCCGAGCACATTGTTGGCGGTGAGGCCGTATTTCAGGCAGTGCACGCCGCCGGAGTTCTCCGCCACGTTGCCGCCGATCGAGCAGGCGATCTGGGAGGATGGATCGGGGGCGTAGTAAAACCCCTCCTGCTCGACGGCTGACGTGATGCCGAGATTGGTGACGCCGGGCTGGACGACGACGATGCGGTCGGGAAAATCGATCTCGAGGATGCGGTTGAACCGGCTCATGACGAGCAGCACCGCGTCCTCCAGCGGCAGCGCGCCGCCCGACAGCGAGGTGCCCGATCCGCGCGGCACGACGCGGATGTTGCGGTCGTTGCAGTATCTCAGCACGCGCGAAACCTGCGCCACCGTCTCGGGCAGCACCACGACCAGCGGCAGTTGCCGGTAGGCGGTCAGGCCATCGCTTTCGAAGGCACGCATTTCATTGGCCGCGTCGACCACGCCCTCGCCCGGCACGATGATGCGCATGTCGGCGACGATTTCGCTGCGCCGGCGCAGCGTCTCTGCGTCTGGCTTGGGCATGGCAAGGCCGGACATCGGCGCTTCCTCCACTCGACTGGTAAAAATGATTTACCAGCTAGCGGCATTTGTTGCAAATCTTGCTTTGGTGGCGTCAGGGCGGCGGATGCAGGCAAAGCTTCCGCAGCGGCAATCTGCCGCTGCACATCCGTTGCGTCCGAAGCATGGCGCGGACTATTCGCCCGGATGTTTCGCCGGCTCGGAATGCATCCGTCGCACGCGGCGCACGCCCCACCAGACCAGCAGGATGGCGAACGGCACCGAGGCGGCGGTGACGACCTCGGGCGCGAAGGCGTGGCCAAAGACCGACGCGCCCTTGGCGACATAGCCGATGAGGCCGACAACGTAATAGGAGACGGCGGCGACCGAAAGGCCTTCGACGGTCTGCTGCAGCCGCAGTTGCAGGCGGGCGCGGTTGTTCATCGAGGCGAGCAGGTCGCGGTTCTGCTTCTCGACCTCGACGTCGACCCAGGTCCGCAGCAGCGTGGTGGCACGGGTCAGCTTGCGCGACAAATTGGCCTGGCGCTCCTCGACCGAGCGGCAGGTGCGCATGGCTGGTGCCATGCGCCGCAGCAGAAAGCCCGCCCAGGTGTCGTAGCCCTGCACGGGCTCCTCATCCAGCGCCTCCAGTCTTTCTGTGACGATGCCGTCATAGGCGCGGCTGGCGCCGAAGCGGTAGAGGCTGGAAGCGGCATCGGCCTCCAGTTCGGCGGCAAGCTCCGTCAGACCGGCGAGCAGCGTCTGGTTGTCGCGGGTCTCGGCGACCTTCATTTCCAGCGTCGTCTGCGCCAAGCGGTCCTCGATGCGGCGGGCGCGGCCGGACAAGGTGAGCGCCAGCGGCAGGCCGAGCATGGCAAGCGTGCGGTAGGTCTCGATATCGATCAGCCGCTGCGACAGCGCGCCGGTGCTGGCCGGGGTCAGGCCGCGGTCGAGCACCAGCATGCGGGTCATGCCGTCGCCGTCCTGGCGGAAGTCGGTGACGATGGCCGCGCTGCCACGCTCGACAAGCGAGTAACAGAGGCTGGTCGGGTCGAAGCCGGCGACCTGCCTCTCGCTCGCCTGCGTCCATTTGCGGATCTCGAGCCGGATGCCCGAGATGACGGTTCCCGGCGGCGAAAAGCCATTGCCAAAGGGCGAATCCTCTTGCCCCCGGCCATTCTCGGCCAGCGGCCCTTCCCAGAGATAGGTCGAGAATTCCGTGTGCCGCTCCCAGCGCAGCGTCCCCTTGCCCCATTTCATGGCGTGGTGGCGGGCGTGACGCTCGGGAGCGGCGATGCCGAGACGGCGCGACAGTTCCGAAAGCACGGCGTGGTCGACCGCTGAGCCGCCTTCGGTCATGAAGGAGAGTTGGACAAGCACGCGCGGCTTCTCGACCAGCGGATGGGGGCGGGCGTGAACCTCGCCGAGCGCGCCGGGCCGGCCTTCATGCGCCGGAAAGCCCATGACGCTGCCCTGGCTGCGCGGCTGGAATTCAAGATTGGACGTCTCGTCCGACACGTCTGGTCCCCCTGGTTTCGACCCTTCGTGCAATGGCGTCGTCTTGCGGCAATCGGCAAGGGACGTAAACAGCAAAATTTAGCGCGAGGCGATATGCCGGCGCGGCGCGAAAATCGACCGAACGAGACGAATTGGATAAATAATTTGACCAGTTGGCGACAGAGGCTCTAATCTGCGCGACATCATTCCCTTCTCCAGGCGCTTCCTTTGAGCGACATTTTCTCCAGGATCGAGCATTCGCGCACCGCCGACGAGGTGGTGCAGCAGATCGAAAGCCTCATCCTCGAAGGCGTGCTGCGCACCGGCGACCGGCTGCCGGGCGAGCGCGAACTGGCACGCCAGTTCGATGTGTCGCGGCCCATCCTGCGCGACGCGCTGAAGGCGCTCGAAGCGCGCGGCCTGCTGTCGACCCGTCCGGGCGGCGGCACGCACGTCGCCGACATTATCGGCCAGTTGTTCACCAAGCCGGTGGCGGACCTGATCTCGACGCATCGCAAGGCGGTGGCCGACTATCTGGAATACCGCCGCGAGATCGAAGGCATAGCCGCCGAATACGCGGCGCGGCGCGCCACACCGGAGGACCTTGCCTTGCTCGATCGCATCATGGCGCGCATGGACGAGGCGCATCGTACCGGCGATTTCGACGACGAGGCCGAGATCGACGTCGAATTCCATCATGCGATCTGCGAATGCGCGCACAACATCCTGCTTCTGCACACACTGCGCTCCTGCTACCGGCTGCTGTCGGAAGGCGTGTTCCAGAACCGGCTCCTGGTGTTCACCGTGCCCGGCGCGCGCGAGGCGCTGCTGGCGCAGCACCGGGCGATCCACACCGCGGTCAAGGCCGGCGATCCGGCCGGCGCCCGCCAGGCGGCGATGGACCACATGACCTATGTCGAGCGTTCGATGGCGGAAGCCGAACGCAGCGGCGACTGGCAACGCGTGTCGCGGCTGAGGCTGAGGCAGCGTTCGGAAGCCGGCGACGGCGAACCAGCGCGCAGACGCTCCTAATCAATTCGATCAAGCGGGGACCACCATGAGCGACATTCTGACCATCGCAGACCTCAAGGATCTCGCGCGCCGGCGCGTGCCCAAGATGTTCTTCGACTATGCCGACTCGGGCGCCTGGACCGAGAGCACCTACCGGGCGAACGAGGAAGACTTTCAGAAGATCAAGTTCCGCCAGCGCGTGCTGGTCGACATGAGCAACCGCTCGCTGGAATCGACCATGATCGGCCAGAAAGTGTCGATGCCGGTGGCGCTGGCGCCGACCGGCATGACCGGCATGCAGCATGCCGACGGCGAGATGCTGGCAGCGCAGGCGGCAGAGGAATTCGGCGTGCCGTTCACGCTCTCGACGATGAGCATCTGTTCGATCGAGGATGTCGCCTCGGTGACGAAGAAACCGTTCTGGTTCCAGCTCTATGTGCTGCGCGACAAGGATTTCGTGCTCGATTTGATCGACCGGGCGAAGGCGGCGAAGTGCTCGGCGCTGGTGCTGACGCTCGACCTGCAGGTCCTCGGCCAGCGCCACAAGGATGTCCGCAACGGGCTTTCGGCGCCGCCCAAGATGACGTTGGCCAACATCATCGACCTGGCCTCAAAGCCGCGCTGGTGCCTGGGCATAGCCGGCACCAAGCGCCGCACCTTCCGCAACATCGTCGGCCACGCCAAGGGCGTCGGCGACGTCTCTTCGCTGTCGTCCTGGACGACGGAGCAGTTCGATCCGCAGCTGTCGTGGAAGGACGTCGCCTGGATCAAGGAGCGCTGGGGCGGCAAGCTGATCCTCAAGGGCATCCTCGACAAGGAAGATGCGCTGATGGCGGCCAAGACCGGCGCCGATGCCATCATCGTTTCCAACCATGGCGGGCGCCAGCTCGATGGCGCGTCGTCGTCGATCATGGTTCTGGAAGAAATCGCCGATGCGGTCGGCGACAGAATAGAAGTGCATATGGACGGCGGCATCCGCTCCGGCCAGGACGTGTTGAAAGCGCTCTGCCTGGGCGCCAAGGGCACCTATATCGGCCGGCCATTTCTTTACGGCCTGGGCGCGCTCGGCAAGGAAGGGGTTACCAAAGCGTTGGAAATCATCCGCAAGGAGATGGACATCACGCTGGCGCTGTGCGGAAAGCGTCTGGTCACCGACATGGGCAAGGAGCAGCTCCGACGCTAAGTCAGTGACATCTGACCACGGAGATACCCAGACCTTGGCGGAACCCGGCATCCATTTCCTCGACGCACACGGGCCGGACGGCGTGCGTCTGTACGCGATCGGCGACGTGCATGGCCGGGTCGACCTGCTGGCCGCCATGCATGGCCAGATCGAGGCCGAGATTGCGAGGGACAGGGTCGCCGACTGGCGCATCATCCATCTTGGCGACTATGTCGATCGCGGACCGGACTCCAAGGGCGTCGTCGACTTCCTGATCGAGGCACGCGAACGCGATCCGCGAAACCTGATGCTGGCCGGCAATCACGACATCGGCTTTCTCGACTTTCTCAAGACACCCGACCCGGAAGGGCTCTTCATCCGTTTTGGCGGCATCCAGACCGCGCAATCCTACGGAGTGACGATCAACAGCGGCAACGGCGCCTGGTTCGGCAAGGCGGAATCAGCCATGCGCAAGGGTCATCAAGCCCTGCTCGAAGCGGTGCCGCAAAGCCATGTCGACTTCCTGCGGTCGCTGCCACTCTCGGTGACATCAGGCGACTTCTTCTTCTGCCACGCCGGCATCAGGCCGGGTATTCCCCTGGAGCAGCAAAGCCCGCAGGACCTGATCTGGATCCGTGACGTTTTCCACGATCATACCGGCCTCTTCCCGAAGATCGTGGTGCACGGCCACACACCGGTCCCCGAGGCGGAAGTGATGGCCAACCGCGTCAATGTCGACACGCTTGCCTGGCAGTCAGGCATGCTTACCGCGCTCGTCGTTGACGGCGCGGACAAACGCATCCTGGAAATATCGATAAGGGAGCCTTAACGGCCCCGGTGCCCAAGGGCGCGAGGGATCCGGGCGCGAGGGATGCCCTGGCTTAGCGCAGGGAGGCGGTGACGCCGTAGCCGTCAACCGCATTGTGGTTGTTGGCGGCATCGGCGGCATAAATACCAAGACCGCAAAGTACGATGGCGGACAGCATGGCAAAGGACAGAAGCGCTGCTTTCACGGAGGTCATCTCTTGTTGAGCTTCCTGCATCTGTGCACGAGGCGGTTACCAATGCGTTGAAACGGAAAATACGTGTCAAAGTTTCGACGATTTCGCGCTTCTAGGTGTGTTCTGTATCGATGGTGTGTCGCACGGGTCACACAAAAGGTTCATCCCGGTTGCACAGCCGACATAGGGCGCGCGCCTTCTAGGATGGCGGGCGGACACAAGCCAAGGATGAAAGGGGTTTTCCCCAACCGGTTTCATGGTCGCGTGCCAATTATGTCACGCGGAGCATGAACGGTCGTTTAGAGCGGATCAGAGTTTGATAGAATCTCTGACCCGCTCTAACTTCTTGTTTTTACGCAATTCCCAAGGGGAAGCGCTGCGCGCTTCTCCCGGGAAAACCGCTACACACTTTTCCTGGAATTGCTCTAGATCGTCGCCACCCAGGCACGGGCGATGGCCAGACCAGCGGCATCGGCGTCAGGACCGTTGCGGGCCATTTCGCCGTCGAGCTTGCCGGCCCAGTCGGGATGGCGCGCGGCGATGGTCGGCGCGAAGGAGGAGCTCCAGTCCTTCACCATGGGCCGGTCGGCCTCGAAATGGAACTGGAAGCCGTAGACGGCGCGGCCGACGCGAAACGCCTGGTTTTCGGCGACATCGTTGCCGGCGAGCCGCACAGCGTCTTCCGGCAGTTCGAACGTGTCGTCGTGCCACTGGAAGATCGGGAACTTTTCCGGCAGCTCAGCCAACACCGCATCGGCCTTGGCATCGGCCGTCAGCGACACGCCGCGCCAGCCGAATTCGTTGGCGCCGCCGATGCGGTTCGCGCCGCCAAAGGCGCGGGCGACGAGTTGACTGCCGAGACAGATACCGAGCACGGCGCGGTCCTTGCCAGCGAAATCGCGGGTCAGTTCGAGCAGCGCCGGGAAATAGGGATATTCTTCGTCGGCCAGCGCATTCTGGCCGCCGCCGAGCACCACCATGGCATCGTGGCCGGTTGCGTCCCGTGGCAGCGCATCACCCTTGTAGGGAAGCCGCACATCAAGATCGGCACCCGCTTCGGCCAGTGCCGCACCGACTTGGCCGAGGCCGGTATTGTCGTAGTTCTGGACTACCAGCACCCGCATCGAAAAACCCTGCTGACATGAAAATGCTGTCGCGAGCGATATCATGGCGCCGGCGTTTCAGCCAAGATGCGTATCCCAGGAGAAAACTATGCCACTGCAGAACCGGGTCGATCCGTTCGGCGCCATTCACGCCGTGCCGGAGCGCGGCCTATTCACCGGCAATCGCGGCATCATCCACGCCCCCGCGACAAAGACGCTCCTGAAAAAGCGCTGGGCGCTTCCGGCCTGGATCATCTGCGTGTGCCAATTCCGCAATGTGCAGCGCGAGCCGATGGGCCGCAACCGGCCCGGTGGCAAGGCCGGCTGGACCGAATTGTTCTTTCTCGACGAGGTGACGGCGCTCGCCGCCGGGCATCGCCCCTGCTTCTTTTGCCAGCGTGAACGGGCCAAGGATTTTGTCGGTCGCTTCGGCCAAGCCTTCGGTATTGCCGAGCCGCGCGCCCCGCAGGTCGACAAGCGACTGCATAAGGAGCGGCTGGCGTCGGGCGGCAAGCGGCCTGCGGTCGCGATGGATGCGCTTGCCGGCCTGCCCGACGGCGCGATGATCGCAGCTGGCGGCAGCGCCTATGCCTTGCGCCACGGCAAGATATTGCCATGGACTTTTGCCGGATACGGCCCGCCAACCAGCCCTGATCATTTCGGGGACGAGACGCTTGTGCTGCTGACCCCGGAAACGACGCTTGCCGTGCTGCGCCATGGCTTTCAACCCGTGTGGCATCCTTCCGCCAAGGCTTGACGCAGGCGGCCGTCTCGCTCATTCCTCGGCCATGCGCGCCAACTACAAGATGCAACGTCTGTTCGTGCCCGACGACCTCGGACCAGACATCGAGTTCGAACCCGGCCAGCAGCAGAGCCATTATCTCCTGCATGTGCTGCGGCTCGCCGAAGGCGCCGAGATCCTTGTCTTCAATGGCCGCGACGGCGAGTGGTCGGCGGCGATATCAGCGAAATCCAAGCGGTCGGTGCGGCTGAAAGTACTGGCGCCGCAAAGACCGCAACCGCCCTTGCCCGACCTCATCTATTGCTTCGCGCCGCTGAAGCAGGGCCGGCTCGACTATCTGGTGCAAAAGGCGGTCGAGATGGGCGCCGGCATCCTGCAACCGGTCATCACCCAGCACACGCAGGTGGCAAAGCCTTCCATCGATCGCCTGCGCGCCAATGTCGTCGAGGCCGCCGAGCAATGCGGCATCCTGGCTGTGCCGGAAGTTCGCGAGGCGGAAAAATTCGAGCGCCTGCTGACCGGGTGGGACAAGGAAAGGCGGCTGATCTTCTGCGACGAGGACGCCTCGACCAACAACCCACTGCCTGCCTTGCAGGCGGTAGAGGAGAAGAAGCTCGCCCTGCTGGTCGGGCCCGAGGGCGGCTTTTCCGACGAGGAGCGCAAGATGCTCCGCGCCCTCCCCTTCGTGACCGCCATTCCGCTCGGGCCACGTATCCTGCGCGCAGACACGGCGGCCGTGGCCGCGCTCGCGGCGATGCAGGCGACAATTGGCGACTGGTAGGACGTTGTCTGTTGCAAGAGGTGCTCGCGGGCCGAGGTCTTCAATTCCTCTTGACCTGTGGCTCAGGATTTTTCGCTTGATCGGCTACTGACATTTCGTCCATTTAGCGCCGGCGGTGGGTCCAACCGCCTTTGAGGGCTTGAAAATGGCGCGCGACACAACCGATTTCCGGCCAATCGAAGGCGTAGACGAGCTTGTCGAGCATCTAGCCGAAGGCAACAAGCCGCGCGAAAAATGGCGCATCGGCACCGAGCACGAGAAATTCCCGTTCTATGTCGATGGCAACGCACCGGTGCCTTACGGCGGCGAGCGCGGCATCCGCGCCATCCTCGAAGGCATGCAGAACAAGCTGGGCTGGGATCCCATCATCGATGACGGCCGCATCATCGGCCTGGTCGAGCCGACAGGCCAGGGCGCGATCTCGCTTGAGCCTGGCGGCCAGTTCGAACTCTCCGGCGCGCCGCTGGAAACGATCCACCAGACCTGCCGCGAAGGCAATGCACACCTGGCGCAGGTGCGCGAGATCGCCGAGCCGATGGGCATCCGCTTCCTCGGCCTCGGCGGCAGCCCGAAATGGTCGCTGGCCGAAACGCCGAAAATGCCGAAGTCGCGTTATGAAATCATGACGCGTTACATGCCCAAGGTCGGCACCAAGGGTCTCGACATGATGTATCGCACCTGTACGATCCAGGTTAACCTCGACTTCGAGAGCGAAGCCGACATGCGCCGCAAGATGCAGGTGTCGCTGAAGCTGCAGCCGCTGTCGACGGCGCTGTTCGCCAATTCGCCCTTCACCGACAGCCGGCCGAACGGGCTGCAGAGCTGGCGCGGCGACATCTGGCGCGACACCGACAACCAACGCTCCGGCCTGCTCGAATTCTGCTTCTCGCCCGATTTCGGCTTCGCCGACTATGTCGAATGGGCGCTCGACGTGCCGATGTATTTCGTCATCCGCGACGGCCACTATCACGACATGACGCATATCACCTTCCGCCAGTTCATGGCCGGGGCCGCGCGCAACGAAGTGCCGGACGGGCTGCCGACGATGGGCGACTGGGCGAACCACCTGTCGACCTTGTTCCCCGACGTGCGGCTGAAGCGTTTCCTGGAAATGCGCGGCGCCGATGGCGGCCCCTGGCGGCGCATCTGCGCGCTGCCGGCTTTCTGGGTCGGCCTGCTTTACGACGAGGCGGCGCTCGATGCCGCCGAGGCGTTGACGTCGAGCTGGACCTACAAGGAAGTGCTGGCCATGCGCAATGCCGTGCCTGAACTCGGCATTTCCGCACCCTTCCGCAACACCACGCTGCGCGAGGTCGCCCGCGACGTCATGGCCATTTCGCGCACCGGGCTGAAGAACCGCGGCAAGAAGAACCGCGACGGCTACGACGAAACCTCGTTCCTGAACACGCTCGACGAGGTCGTGGCGCGCGGCACCACCAGCGCCGAGGAGATGCTGTCGGCCTATCACACGCGCTGGGGCGGCTCGATCGAGCCTGTGTTCATGGAATATGCCTATTAACCCCCGCACGCTGACGGGCGGCAAAAGCCGCTTCAATCGGGCGTTGAAACGAATTAGGCTCTCTTCGAGGATTTCCCGGAGGAGAAGCCGATGCCTACCTTGTTCGACATGCTGACGCAGGCCCAGAACGGCAACGGCATGCAGGCGCTTGCCCAACAATACGGGCTTTCGCTGCAGCAGACACAGGCGGCGGTCGCCGCACTGCTGCCGGCCTTTTCACAAGGGTTGCAGCGCAACACCGCCGATCCCTATGGGCTCGGCGCCTTCATGACGGCGATGGCAAGCGGCCAGCACGCCAAGTATTTCGAGGACGCGACGCGCGCCTTCTCACCGCAAGGCGTCGACGAGGGCAACGGCATTCTGGGCCATCTGTTCGGCTCGAAGGATTTGTCGCGTGCCGTGGCCAGCCAGGCGGCGCAGGCGAGCGGCGTCAGCCAGCAGGTGCTGCAACAGATGCTGCCCGCGATCGCGTCGATGGTAATGGGCGGACTGTTCAAGCAGACGACAAGCCAGATGCAGGCAGCGGCTGGTCTGGGTGGCGGCGGCAACAATCCACTGGGGGAGATCATCGAGCAGATGATGCGGCAGGGCGGCATGCAGGCGCCGGCGCCACAACAGCGCCAGGCGCCGTCCCCTCAGAACCCCATGGACAACCCGCTCGGCAAGGTCTTGCAGGACATGTTCGGCGGCGGCTCACCGCAACCACAAAGCCAGCCGCAGCCGGCGCCAAATCCCTATGGCGACAATCCGCTCGGCAAGGTGCTGCAGGATATGTTCGGCGGCGGCGCGCCACAGCAACCACAAAGCCGACCCCAGCCCCAGCAGACGCAGAGCCCATACGGCGACAACCCGCTTGGGAAAATCTTCGAGGAGATGCTGCGGCAAGGCGGAGGCGGAGGCTTCGGCCTGCCCGGCGGGCAGCCGGGGCCACAGCCTCAAGCGCCGCAGCCGCAGCCGCGCCAGGCACCACAGCCGCAGGTCAATCCAAGCGGCCGGCCTCGGAACCCGTTCGACGACATTTTCGGCAAGATGTTCGAGACCGGCGCCCAGCAGCGTGACGACTACCAGAAGGGCGTGGAAACGATCTTCGACCAGTTCAAGCGAGACATGGACCGGCGATAGGCGTCAGGCCAAAGCCATTTCCCGGCAAGCTAGAAAAGAAAAGCCCGATCCTTGGGAGGACCGGGCAGCGTGCAGGCAGGCCGGCGGGGAACCGGCAGGGAGTGGGGAGCCTGCATGAAACTTGGTCGCGCTGAACCGCAGAAAGGTTCAACAAGACCGAAACTGAACCAATCAGGCTACCTTGCGGGCGATATCCTCGATCGTTTCCACGCGGTCGCTGGCGATCTCACGCAGGATTGCCGTCGGATCGCGGCCGAACGGCACGTCGATCGCGACATGCAGGTCGGCGCGCGTCAGGCCGATATCGGCAAGCTCGGCATCCGACATCTCGCCCAGGCGGTAGAAAGCACGGCGGTTTTTCCAGGCGCGGTAGATATTGAAGGCCGTGTTGACCACGCGCGCCGCAACGGACGGACGCGAAGTGATGCGCGAGGTCTCGGTGGCGAAATCGATCGTGGTCATGTCGGTCTCCTTCAGACTCGAACAGACGAAACCCGACGATCGGCGCTGGCGACAGCGGCCGTTCCGGCTTCGATTCACATGCCTTCATGTGGACAATGCGAATTTGCCATCGACCGATTGATTAATCCAACGAATGTTTTTAATCTTTGGCATCAACACTAGTGATGGATCATGTCGATGAAAGCGCCGCTCGATCTCGATCAATTGCAGACCTTCATCTCGATCGCCGACACTGGCAGCTTCACGCGCGCAGCGGAAGAAGTGCACCGAACCCAGTCGGCGGTGTCGATGCAGATGCGCCGGCTGGAGGAGCGGATCGGCAAGCCGCTGTTCGAGAAGGAAGGGCGCACCAACCGGCTGACGGAGGAAGGCGACAAGCTGCTCTCCTATGCAAGGCGGCTGCTCTATCTCAATCGCGAGACGCTCGCCGCCTTCGACGACCAGCGGCTCGAAGGCACGATCCGCATCGGCACGCCGGACGACTATGCAGATCGTTTCCTGCCGGAAATCATGGCACGTTTCACCCGCTCCAATCCGCGCGTCGAACTGACCGTCATCTGCGAGCCGACGCCGGGACTGGTTGAACACATCAAGCGCGGCAATCTCGACCTGGCGCTGGTGACGCACAATGATGTGCGCGGCCAGTCGGAAGTCGTGCGACGTGAGCCGCTGCTGTGGGTATCCTCGGCCAACCACGCGACGCACGAGCAGGAAATCCTGCCGATGGCCTTCGGCCGGCCGAACTGCATCTGGCGGCGCGCCGCCGTCGACGTGCTGGACCAGCAGAACCGCGACTACCGCATCCTGTTCACCAGCTTCTCGGCGACCGTGATCACCGCGGCCGTGCTGTCCGGCCTGGCGGTCTCGGTGCTGCCGGAATGCGCGCTCAGGCCTGGCATGCGGGTGCTGGGCGAAGCCGATGGCTTCGGCGCCCTGCCGGACTGCCGCATCGGCATCATGCGCGGCCAGACCTCGCGGCCGGAGATTGTCGATGCGCTTGCCCGCCATATTTCGGAAAGCCTGGACAACATCTCGATCCCGCTTGGCGAGGAAACGGGAACGTTCGACTTCGCGGCCCTCGCCTTCGCCAAGATGAAGCGGAGCAAGCCGAACCAGATCCTGCCGGGCTGGTAGGATGCAGGTCATCAATATCGGGGCTGACATGGCTGCCTTGACGTGGGACGCCAACCAGCCCTCAATCGGCCGATGAGCGAAGCAGCATCCGAATCACGCACCAACGCCACCGAATACACGGTGAGCGAGATATCGGGCGCGCTGAAGCGCACGGTCGAGGACGTCTTCGGCAATGTGCGGGTGCGCGGCGAAATTTCGGGCTATCGCGGGCCGCATTCCTCGGGTCACGCCTATTTCGCGCTGAAGGACGACCGCGCCCGGCTCGACGCCGTGGTGTGGAAAGGCACGATGAGCCGGCTGAAATTCCGTCCCGAGGAAGGGATGGAGGTGATCGCCACCGGCAAACTCACCACCTATCCCGGCAAGTCCAACTACCAGATCGTCATCGATAATCTGGAGCCGGCCGGCGCCGGGGCGCTGATGGCGCTGCTCGAGGAGCGCAAGCGCCGGCTGCAGGCGGAAGGGCTTTTCGATGCGGGCCGCAAACGCCGGCTGCCGTTCATGCCCCGCGTCATCGGCGTCGTCACCTCGCCGACCGGCTCGGTCATCCGCGACATCATCCACCGCATCAAGGACCGCTTTCCGCTGCATGTGCTGGTCTGGCCGGTGCGCGTGCAGGGCGACACGGCGAGTGCGGAAGTGACCAATGCCGTGACCGGTTTCAACGCGCTGGCATGGGACAGCCCTATCCAGCGTCCCGATCTCTTGATCGTCGCGCGCGGTGGCGGCAGCCTGGAAGATCTGTGGGGCTTCAACGACGAGGCACTCGCCCGCGCCGTCGCCGCCTCGGGCATTCCGGTGATCTCGGCGGTCGGCCACGAGACCGACTGGACGCTGATCGACCTCGTCGCCGATGTGCGGGCGCCAACACCGACGGGCGCGGCCGAAATCGCGGTGCCGGTGAAGGCGGACCTCGAAGCGACGCTGGCCAGCCTCGGCGCACGGCTCAAGGCAGCCGTCCTGCGCAATTTCGAGCGCAAGCGGCAAGCAACACGTGCAGCAGCGCGTGCGCTGCCCTCGCCTGATCAATTGCTGGCGCTGCCGCGCCGGCGCCTCGACGAAGCGACATCGAGGCTCGGCCGTGGCCTGATGGTTTCCACCGAGCGTAAGCGGGCGCGATTCTTCGCCGTAAAATTGACGCCGGCGATGCTGTCGCAGCGGATTGCCGAGGCGCGGCGCACCAACGACCGTAATCTTTTGCGTGCGCAAGGGGCGCTGCGTACTCTGGCGAGAAGCCGGCGGGCGGAACTCAATCGTGCAGCGGATCAGTTGCCAAAATGCGCCAAGGCATCGCTGCAACGGCACAGGCAGCAACTGGCTTTGCTGCAGGGCCGCATCACGATCGAGCCGACAGCACGGCGGCAACGTGTTCATAGAGATTTGCTGACCGCTTTGACGCGACGCGGCGGCCAGGCGATGCTGCTTAGGCTGGAGCGGTTGCGCGGCCGCATCATCCAGGCCGACCGGCTGATGGCGACGTTGTCGCACAAGGCCGTCCTGGCGCGCGGCTTCGTGCTGGTGAAGGACGCCGACGGCGCCGTCATCAAGCAGGCCGCGGACGTGGCGTCGGGTATGGCGCTTTCGCTGGAGTTCGCCGACGGCACTGCCGATGCGGTGGCAACCAGCGGCGCGGCGCGGCCAAAGCCCGCCGCCAGGCCCGCGGCCAAGGCCCCAGTTGCCAAGACGAGAGAACCCGGCAATCAGGGATCCTTGTTCTAAGAGCATGACCGACAATCCGCACCATCTGGCAACACCGTCGGGCAAGCCGCGCGCGCGAAGCTTCAATATCGACTTCGACGCAACGCCTGGGCCGTTCAATGCGATCACCGACGTGCCAGGGGTCGCGGTCGGCTATACGACGCTGATTTCAGGCGATGGTGCGCTTGTCGTCGGCAAGGGACCGGTGCGCACCGGCGTGACCGCCATCCTGCCCAGGCCTCGCGCCGAGCTGGCCACGCCGGTCTTTGCCGGCATCTTCAGCCAAAACGGCAATGGCGAGCTGACCGGCTCGCACATCATCGAGGAAACCGGTGCTTTCAACTTCCCGATCACCATCACCAACACGCATTCCTGCGGTGTTTCGCGTGACGGCACGCTGCGCTGGATGAACCGGGTGCTGCCGGCCGCGATCGACAGCGCCTGGGGTTTGCCGGTGGCGGCGGAGACCTATGACGGGTTTCTCAACGACATAAACGGCCACCATCTGACATCGGAGCATGTCACCGAGGCGCTCGACGGCGCGGCCGGCGGACCGGTCGAGGAAGGCAGCGTCGGCGGCGGCACCGGCATGATCACCTTCGGCTTCAAGGCAGGCTCGGGCACGGCATCGCGCATCGTCGCATGGCAAGGGCGCACCTACACGGTTGGCGCTTTCGTGCAGTCGAATTTCGGCAAGCGGCACAATTTCACGATGCGTGGCCGGCGCGCCGATCCCGAACTCACCGAACCAGCGATCCGCGAAGCCACGTCGCGCGCGGAAAAGGGTTCGATCATCGCCGTCATCGCCACCGACGCGCCGTTCCTGCCGCACCAGATGAAGCGGCTGGCACGGCGTGTGCCGCTCGGCGTCGCCATGACCGGCGGCTTCGGCTATCACAGTTCGGGCGACATCTTCCTCGCCTTCTCGACAGCCAACCCCGCCGCGGCGCTGGGGCTGTCTGGCCGCATCGCCAGCGCCGATTTCATTCCCGACGCAGACATCGACCCGTTCTTCGACGCGGTGATCCAGGCGGTGGAGGAATCGATCCTCAACGCCCTGGTCGCCAATGACGACATGACCGGCCGCGACGGCAATTTCGTGCCGGCGCTGCCAAAGGCGTGGCTGAAAGAAAAGTTCGGCTGAGACGAAAACGCGGGCCGAACGGCCCGCGCTTTCAGACAGGGTTGTCCCTGAAAATCTATTCCGCGGCCTTGCTGGAAGCCTGCTGGTTTTCGTCCGCCTCGGCCGCTTCCTCGAGCCGGGAAGCGATCAATTCCTGGATGTCGCCGACTTCCTCCTGGATGTCCTCCAGCGGTATGCCGACCTCGGCTGCCTTGGCGGCGCATTCGCGGGCCAATGTCTCGGCCTGTTTCTCGATCCTGGCGTGGGACTGGCAATGGACCTTTTCACCGATCCATCCCCGCAAGAACTCGATCGCATGTTCACTCATACTGCTTTTCCCTGGCGGCAAAGCCGGTTGGTAATCATAAACGTCGGCATCCCGCAAAGGATGCATGCTCCCATTCCAGCCGAGTCGCGGCCAGCCGGCAAGCCAATGCCGTCCAGGGTCCACAGAGCCGAAGGAAATCGAGGGGTGAAGAACATTTTCTGATTCTGAAGGACTGTACCGTTGGCGGGATCTGCCCGCTCCGAGCAATTGCTTCTACCTTTTACGGCTTCCAGTCCGTTTCGTATCTCAATGGCTGTCGCTGCAGCCGCCTTATGACGTTACGCTTCAAGGCGCGAGCCATCGAAGCCGCCGCTATATAGTGACATCCTCATGCGATGTCGACTCTCCTCAAGGCCTGTGCACACGAGCCATGCAAAGGTCGCATGGATCGCTGATGCGGTCAGAAGTTTTCGACCCATGGCCTGAGCTCCATTTCCCAGGTCCAGGCGCTGCGGTGCTGGCGGTGGATGGAGAGATAGGCCGCGGCGATCGCATCCGGCGACAGCCGGCGGTCCTGCGGCTCGGACTCCTGTCCGGACGCGGCCGAGGCGATGGCCCCGTCGATGATGAAATGCGCGACGTGAATGTTCTTGGGCGCCAGTTCACGGGCCATGGATTGCGCCAGCCCGCGCAATCCGAATTTGGGCATGGCAAAGCCGGCAGAGCCGGCGAACCCCTTCACGCTTGCCGTCGCGCCGGTGAAAAGGATCGACCCCGAGCCCAAGGCCAGCATCCGGCGGGCCGCCTGCTGAGCCACCAAGAACCCACCATAGGCCCCGACCAGGAGCGCCTGACGGACCGCCTCGGGATCGAGCTCTGCTATCGGGCCGCGAGCGCGGCCGCTGGCGTTGAAAACCACGAGGGAAAGCGGGCCAGCCTTGTCGGCGACATCAAACAGCTGCTCCACCGAGGCCGGATCCGAGACATCCGTCGCCACGGCTTGCGCGCCGGCTTGCGCCTGCAATGCACCGAGCTTCTCGATATTTCGAGCGGCCAGGACGATTTGGAACCCTTCCCTGGCGAGAAGACGCGCCAGCGATGCGCTCAATCCAGAACCCGCTCCGGCAATGACGGCGACATTGGATGTCATGTGACCTCTCCTTCTTCCACTGATTGCAACGGTTGGCGCATGCCGAAGTCTGCCGGATCAACGCCGCACCGGCAACGCGCAAGGCGGAAAGAAAAATGGCCGGGCGCGAAACGCCCGGCCAAAAGAAGGTCACAACCTTCAGAGGGGAACACCGTTCAGCGAAATGGGAGGAGAACACCGAACGGATTTTTCTCTTTTGAACCGATCTTCACGCAGATGCGACGAACGATTTTCCAAAATCAGCCGGGACTGCAAAAAATCCATTCGTTCTTGTGGCAACAGGCTCAACCCGCTCCGGTTTCCGGCTCAAGCAGGTCGGCGTAATGGCGGCGCGCGACGTCGGGATGCGAGCGCAGCCGGCTTTTCAGCACATTGGTTCCGACATCGCGAAACAGCGGATTGTCCGGATCGCTGGCCGGCCCGCGCGCCTGCGTCGCCAATTCCTCGGGGAGTTCGAGCAGCGGTATCGTCGCATCGAGTTTGGCGCTGAAGAAGAACGGCACCGAAATGCGTTCAATGCCGGCGGGCGGCGTCACGACGCGATGCACGGTCGCACGCAAATAGCCGTTCGAGGCCAGCTCGAGCAATTCACCGATGTTGACGACGAGCGTGCCGGGAATGGGGTCCACATCCACCCAGCTGCCATCATAGTCGACCTGCAGCCCCTTATTGTCATCCTGAAGCAACAGCGTCAGGAAACCGCCATCCTTGTGGGCGCCGACACCTTGATCACCGCCGGTCGCCTCACGGCCCGGATAGCGCACGATCTTCATGCGGTGGTTTGGCTGCTCACGGTAGATCGGGTCGAAGGCATCCTCTGGCTGGTCGAGCGACAGCGCGAAGGCTTTCAAGAGCCTGATGGCCACCCCTGTCGCCTTGGCCTGCCATGCCAGCAGGGCGGGTTTGAGTTCCGGCAACGCAGCCGGCCACTGGTTCGGCCCCTGCAGCCGCGTCCAGGCGGGAATTCCGGGGCCTTGCACTATGGGCTGGCGCTCGACGCCGATATCGAGCTGTTCGCGCCAGTCGGCCTTGCCCTTGGTCAGCTCGCCGCCGGCGCGCGTATAGCCGCGGAACTGCGAGGACTTGACCATCTCGATCGCGAGCTTGTCGGCCTCGGCCAAGGCAAAGAAGCGGCGGGACGCGGTGAGCACCTCGCTGATCTCGGCCCAGGAGATCCCGTGTCCGGCCAGGTAGAAAAAGCCGATGTCACGCGAGGCGGAGCGGAGATCCGCCAGAAATGTCCGACGTTCCGATGCGCCTTGCTCAAAGCGGCTCAAATCGAGCACGGGTACTATTCTGGGCATATCAGGCTCATTTACCGGTTTCTTTCCGCCGCCAATGCCTACAAGTCTCATCGACTCCCCCTTGCCCGGAAAGAAACGATTGGCCCTTCAAAAGCCATCGCGACGAATAATTTTCCACGCCGCGCAGGCGATATGATGATGATCGTGATCACGGCAGGAGATATGGCCGAACTGAGAAGGGTGTTGCGTTGCGGTAAAGACGAGGAAGACTTCCCAACCTTATGGCGAGCCTGGCCGGCGACGGCGGCTTTCAGCATGCCGCGAAGTATTTATGGGCCTTTCTCCAATTTTTGGCGCTTCACGTCAGATATCAGCCGTAAATCCGTTTATAATAAAATTATAGTAAAATAATACTCGCAATATATTTGTTTTAAGCACAAAATTCCGCACCTGAATAGTCGCCGATACTGGCGACCATCTTCGAGCTACCCAGTCCTGCCGACTTGAGGGCGATCACTTCAGGGGGGACTATCCCAACCGGCGTTAATCGCTTTGGTCCCGCTCTCCTGAGGGGCCGATCGCTCAAGAGGAGATCTCGAGATGGACGGGTATGACGAATCGATGTTCGACGACCTAGCCTTTGATGAAGCGGAAGGCCCCGCCGACAGCTATGACGAATTCGACGAAATGGACGAAGGCGACGGCTTCGAAGGTGCCGATGAAGGCGACGAAGGCGACGAGTATGACGCGGGCGACGAGTACGAGGCTTCGAGCTTCGACGAGATGGACGCCGGCGACGAATTCGATGAAGGCGACGACTTCGACGAAGGCGACGATTTCGACGAGGGCGATGATGACGGCTGGGACCAGGCGCTGGGCTTCGCGCTCGCGGCTGAAGACAGCGACGAGTTCTTCCGGCGCATCGCCCGCGGCATACGCGGCGCCGTGCGCACCGTGCGGCGTGCCGCTCCCACCATCGGCCGCATCGCCCGCGCCGTGGCGCCGGTCGCCAGCCTCATCCCAGGCTACGGCACCGCAATTGGCGGCGTTGCCAATGTCATCGGCCAGCTGATGGCGGACGAAGCCTCCGAGGACGAAGCGCTCGACGCCTTCGCCGAGCTCGCGGTGCGCAATCGCGCCGCCATCCCGCTGGTCGCGGGGCTCGCCGCCAGACGCGTGCTCGGCCCCGCCGCCGCCCGCATGCCGGCGGCCGCCCGCGTCCAGGCGGTGCGCACCGTGCGCCGCGCCGCCACCCAGCTCGTCAACCGTGGCGGGCCGACCGCGATCCGCGCCTTGCCGCGCATTGCCAACAGCGTGCGCCGCACCGCGGTCACCCGCCGCACCCCGGCTTCCGTCCGGCCAATGGTGCTGGCGCGTACCGCGCGCCGTGTCGCGGCACGCGGGCATGGCCTGCGCCGGCAGCTGACGCAGCCCTTGCAGAGAGGGCGGCGGATCGTGCGCCGCACGGCCGCGGCGGTCCGCTCCGGCATGTCTCCGGCACGCAACCTGGCGCGCGCCGCCGGGCGGGCGCTCGGGGGAATGGGCGGCATTGGCGGTTGGACCGGTGGGTATGCACCTGGCTATGGCCATGGCCAGGGGTCCGGGCGCCGGCGGCGTATCGTCATCCGTGGTCCGGTCAGCATCACCATCCGGCCCAACTGAAACCCTCTCGGTGCAACCAGAAGGATCGTGGCGATGCGCACGGGTTCTTCGACCAGGCGGTTCCTGGACACCAAGCTGCGGGCGCTGAAGGCGCGCGCGCAGCGCCTGAACCGGCTGACGCCGCGGCGCATCGGGCTGCGTCCCGAAGACCTGCCCTATGCGCCGTCGCGGGCCCATTTCCACGCCGCCAACCGGCGGCTGGCCGCCATCGGCAACGCCATCAACCGGCAGATCGCCGTGATCGAACGCGGCTGGCCGCCGGCGACGGCGCAGGCGGCTCTCACCCAGATGGCGTTGCTCGACCGCAGCATCGACCGGCTGCGCCGCAGCTTCGGCATGTTCTTCGAGGTGATGTCGCAGCGCGGCTCGGGCTTCGCGCCGGCGCTGGCCGCCCATGACGCGATCGCGATGGACTGTTATACCGTCGTCCGCGCGGCCTTGCCCGGCGTCTTCGCCGGCCCGCTGCTGAAGCCGCTGACCTATATGGAACACGGCTATTCGCCGGCGACGCAGCGTCGTGGCGTGGCGCTGGCGCGGCTGCTCGGCGACAGCAATCCGTTCCCGGTGATCCGCGTCCCCTGGGACCGCGACAATCCCTGGCAGTCGGTATTCCTGCACGAGGTCGCGCATAATCTGCAGGCCGATATGGGCCTGTGGCAGGAAAACGCGCAGGCGGTCGGCAACCGTCTGGCCTCGATGCGCTTCGATCCGCTCGTGGTGACCATTCTGCGCCGCTGGCACAAGGAGATCTTCGCGGACCTCGCGGCGCTGCTGCTCGGTGGCACGGCGTCGGTCTGGGGCATGATGGAGTTCCTCGCCCATCCCGGCGCGCGCGCCTTGACCTATCGCCCGGGCGGCGCGCATCCGACCGGCTGGATCCGGGTTTTGATCCTGACCGAAATGCTGCGGCGCATGGGTTTTGCCGCAGAGGCGGCGCGCGCCGAACGCGTCTGGCGCGCGCTCTACAATCCGGCGCGCGGCCACAGGCTGCCTCCCGTCCTGCTTGCGTCGGTGCCGCGCCTCATCCCGGCGGTGGTCGACGAAATCGCCTACCAGCCTCGGCGGGGGCTGGGCCAGCACGCGCTGGCCGATGCCATTCCATTCACGCGCGCCGACGAAGCCCGCATCCGGCGCGGCGGAATCCAGATCGCGGCGGGGCACGTACCCGACCTGCCGCCACGCTTTCTTGTGTCGGCCAGCCGTTTCGCGCTGGAGGCCGGCGCCGAACCGGACGCCATTGCCAAGCTAGTCATCAGGAACCTGGCCCAGCGCCAGGCAAGCCGACGGCCCGCCGCGCAACCGTCCCCAGCCGCACTCGTTGCATGAGGTGAGATGTCATGGCCGACCTGTTTACAACCGCCGCCAGCCCGGTCTCGAAATTTCGGTCGCCCGCCACGGTCGCCGTCGACAATCTGCTGCGCAAGACGCTGCGCGTCAGTGATCCGCGCGATCCCGACCAGATGGCCAACGCGCTGCTGAACTTCTACCCGCAGGAAGCGGACAGGGACCGCCGCGAACGCGCCGGCCTGCCGTATTCGAGCGTGCCCGATTATGTGCCGCAGGTGCGGAACACCGGCCCGTCCTCGGTCGAAATGGCCCAGGCGCAGGACGATCTCGAGCGCGACCTGCAGACGCTTTCGACCTCCTCGCCACTGAAGGACATCCGCATCGAGATGATTGGCTGGGGCCGCTCGATCCGGCAGCTCGCCAATGACGGGCTGGCCGCCGCGCGCCTTTCGCTGGATTCGGTCAACCACGACCGCGCCATGTCGGCGCGCCGCCAGCTCGGCGAGTATTCGCGCCTGGCACGCTATGTCGGCACGCTGACCGATGGCAGCGCCATCCTGTTCCGGCGCTTTGCCCAGAGCTGCGACGTGCTGGCGGGGCTCATCCTTGTCGCCATCGGCGAGGGGCTGGCGTCCAACGGCATCACACGCAGCACCTCGATCGTGCGTTCGGCGGCCGGTGAGCTGCAGGCGCGCCGCAATGCTGTCATCATGGCGCTGCGCAGCCTGACCGGCTCGGTCGAAAGCGCGCTTGGCCAGGAGGACTGGCCGCGCGGCATCGAAGCCTACCGCAATCTGGTCCTGCAACTGGAAGCCGGCGGCCAGGCGGACCTGCGTGCCCTTCTGGAAGAGAACGCGCTGTCGCAGGCGATGGACGACCTGGTCGACCTCTCGACCGGGGCAAGCGTCGAGAGCCTGCGTGAACTGTCGACCGCGTCGGCGATGCTGGTTCACCGCTTCCAGCGCCTGATCCAGTTCGGCCAGAGCATTCCGGTTCCGATCGACGTGCCGATCACATCGGGACCACCGGAATCGCCGCCGCTGGTCGCGTTCGTCTCCAGCCTGCAGCTGTTCGTCGATGCCTTCGTCGCCAAGGGCAGCTCGCGGCTGCTCTATGTCGCGCGTCCGCCGATCATCGTTTACGGCCTCTATGGCGCCGGCGGCCCCGACCAGGGCGCCGTCCGGCTGATGAACCTCACCATCGCGCGCGGTTTCCTGCTCGAGCAGGTCGACTGCTTCGCCGGCTGCGGCTGCGACGACGACGAGATCAGCTGCCAGGTGCTCCTGGATTACATGCTGTTCCTGCTCGACCGGGCGATCGATCTCTATGCGGTCGGCATCGATCCGGACGGCCTCGGTGAACAGGAGAGACGGGCGACCGCCGTCGGCCTCGCCGTCGGCGCGGTGCTGGACCTGACCGACCAGGTGGCGAGCCCCGGCGTGCTGCTGTGCGAATTCAGCGACAAGCTGAAGACCAAACTCGCCACCATCTCCGGCGAGTTGCTCGACCCGTTCGGTGGCGCTGGCGCCTGGGACCCCGGTCTCAAGGGGCTGATGGTGCGTGAGCTGCGAACCTTCTACCAGGCCGAGGAGCAGACCGAGCGCCTGGTGCGGTCGCTGACCCAGCAATGCGACTTCAACGTTTTCAACTTCCGCAACAACCAGTCGCTGATCCGCTGGATGATCCGCACGATCCTGCAGAACACGTTCAACCAGGGCACCAACCTGCCGAGCCCGGTCCAGATGCCGTCGCCTATCGCGAGCTCGATGGCTAGCATGGGTCAGAACCGTCCCGACTACTGGTCGGCGTGAGCAGGCATGAGAGGAGCAGGACAATGGCTGCGAAAATTCCGTTTCCCTATCATCCGGCCAACAAGTTCCACGCCGGGGTCAAGGCCCGCTTCGAAGTGGAGGCCCAGACGCCGCAATCGATCGACCTGTTGACCAAACAGGTCGATACCGGCAGCCAGGGAACCCAGAAGGCCATCGGCGACGTTGCCAAGGCGATCAGGAGATATCCCGACGGAGACCAGTCGAAGACCTTCGAACGGCTGACCGCCGCGATGGAGACTATCGCCACCGCGCTGCAGAACCAGCCCAAGGGTAGCGAGATCGACAAGAAGCTTGGCGACATCGGCAAGGCGATCGACAGGTTTGACGAAACGGTGCGGTCGTTTGGCCTGCGCGACAAGGACAATGTCACGGCACTCTACGCGGCGGCGGTCGACACGACCGGCGACATCGTTGGCCGCACGAATGCTGGCCAATGGCTCATCCGGGCGGAATTCCCGTCGCTGCAGGCCATCGTCAAGTTTCAGAAGACCAAGCCGCAGGACGAACGGCGCAGCGAGTTCGTCAAGCGCGTGCGCGCTGTCGAGCCCGTCCCACCAGGCCTTCCCGCGACGATCACCGACAGCGAGCTGGCGCGCTTCTTCGATCTGGTGCCGGCCGTGATCAGCGCCATCAATGCCAGTCAGGACACTGGCTCCAGCGAGCCGCCCAAAGCCTGAAACCGTGAGCCGCCAATTCGAGCAACATGAGGTCTGTTATGGCTAGCGAATCCAATGAGGTCATCCAAAGGCTGTTCCAGCGCTTCTTCAGGGACGAGCTGCCCGGATTGTCGCCGGCGGACCGCGCCGCTTTCGAGAGCGAGTTCGAGGGCCGCTACGGCGAACTGCTCGATCGCTCGTCCAGTGCGACGACAACGAGCTTCGCGGATCTGGTGGGCTTCGGCGACGGGCCGCTCAAGCCGTTCGACGCGCTGCAGATGCCGTTGCTGCGCAATGACTTCGATGAATCCATCATTCCGCCGCAGCTGCAGGCCTCGGCAGAACTCTATTACATCTACCAGATGGACCGCATGAAGCTGTTCCAGGTCGTCGATGTGCTGCGCCGGCTATTCCAGAACGGCCAGATCCGCATCCAGCGCGGCCCCGGCGCGCGCGGGCTCTACATCCTCGAGAAGTGGCGGCCGATCCGCTACAAGCGCCGCGACCGGCTGATCGCCTATCGCCGCGTCTTCAACTATGGCCGCGCGCCGGTGCCGTCGGGGGCGATCGTCAACCGCAGCTTCCACTTCATGCTGGTCGCCTTCATGAACGCGATGTCGCAATACTTCCAGGATCTGACCATCGGCCAGGTCATCCGCGGCAGCTCGACCATCAATGACCGGCCGTTCGCGGCGCTCGCCACGGTGCAGCGTGTGGGTACCGACCTGCGCTACCATCTCGACCGTTCAAGCTATGGCAACATCCTGGCGCTGACCCGTGAAACCGGCCAGTACGTGCAGCAAATCTTCGAACTGTTCGACGCGCCCGACATCAAGAAGTCCTTCGACGCCAACACCAAATGGGATGTCATCGAAGCCGTCGCCAACCGGCACTTGGGCGGCGCGGCCGAGATGTCGCAGCGCGCCAAGATGGCGGATGCGGGGCGCAGGACGCTGCAATACATCGCCGAGAACGATTTCCGCACGACGATCACGCCGGCCGAGTTCGACGCCGACGCCAAGAAGATGGGCTCGCAGGCCGACGCGTGGCTCGCCGCCTACCGGCTGACGCGCGAAGGGCGCCGCTTCCCCGGCCTCGATGGCGATCGTGTGCACTGGTCGTACGGGCTCAACCGCAACACCGCCTCGCGCATCGCCGCCTAAACCGTTGCAGCTGTTCAGCATCCGGTGGAGTCGCCGGACAGCTCCAACTCTTTGTTTCTGAAGGGTGTCCGCGATGGACCACCATCTGGCTCTTCCCGGGCGCTTTTCGCCCAAGCCCCCGAACATCGTCATCGATGCGCCGCTGGCGCTGTCGCCGATGGGGCTGCTGGTCACGGTGACGCTGTCGCAATCGGCGCGGGTTTGGCTGCCGCGTGGCTTCTACACCTTGCTCGACAATGACGAGTACTACCGCCACCGGCCGGACCAGATGGGCGGCGGCTGGCTGCATCCCGATGCGCGGGACGCGACGCTCAGGGAATTGGTGCTTGAGCTCGAGCCGTGGCGCCGCGCCTGGCAGAACGGCCGGCTGTCGTCACGCGTGCACTGGGTCGGCGACGCGCAATATGAGAGCGCGCTGCCCGAGCGCGAAGGCACTGCCCTGCTGCCGCGCTTCGAAGGCTGTTGTGCCGCGCTTGAAGCCCGGCTTGGCGACCTCGCCGGCACCGCAGCACCGCTCGACGAATGCGCGCGCGACGTCATTGCCCTGTCGGCCGCGCTGCAGCCCGAGAGCACCTACATCCTGACCATCGCCGGCAGTGCCGGTGCCCGGCCGCCGCTATGCGACTATCTGGAGCGGCTCGCGTTTCCGGCCACACGTCATCCGGGCGCGATCCCGGGTTGGTCTGGTCCGGCCTTCTGGCCCGCCGCCGCCCCGATCGCCGCGAGCGGCCGCAGCGCCGCCATCGTGCAGGTCGTCGCGCCGGTCATCCTGGCGCTGCCGGACGGCTGGAGCGAAACCGACTGGGCGCTGGAGGATCCAGCCGACCATGACGAGACGCCGGACGATCCCTGGCGCAATGCCTGCGCGCTCTGGTACGAGCTGGCACCAGTGGAGGCGGCGGCATGAAACCGGCCCGCCTCCACCCGGTCCACGGCCTGCGCACCAATGCGCGCGACCTGGTGATGATCAGCGTCGCCGGGCAAGTGGCTTCGCCGACAGAGAAGGGAACGCCGTGGCGCATCGGCTACGACGGCAGGCCGCGCTCGCTGCCGGGCACCGGCGGCATCGTGCTCAACCATCGCGTCGGCGACCCTTGCGTCGGGCTCGCCGGCGATCATGTCGAACCGGCGGTGTCGATCCGCAACGAGGCGCGCGCGGCCGGCGGCAGCCCTGATGCCGCCAACCAGGCGCTGCAGAGCTATTCCTGCGTCGGCAATCACGCCATCGTCACGACGGGGCGCGCCGCCGGCGCGCGCGGCGTGGTGACCGGCAAGCATGGCGGCGTCGACACGGTGCTGATCGACTTTCCGCTGCCGGCGATGCGGCAGATGGCGATCGGCGACCGCATCCAGGTCTGGGCCTATGGACTTGGCCTGCGCCTGACCGACTATCCCGACGTTGCGATCTGGAACTGCTCGCCACGGCTGCTCGCGCGCTGGCGGCCGGTGGAGCGCAACGGCAGGATCCACGTCAAGGTCACGCACCGCATTCCCGCCCGCGTCATGGGCTCGGGGCTGGGCCGCAACAATGTGCTGCGCGGCGACTACGACATCCAGATGTCCGATCCGGGCATGGTGCACCGCTACAAGCTCGGCTCGCTGCGTTTCGGCGACATTGTCGGCATCATGGACGCCGACAACCGCTATGGCCGCTCGCGGCTGGGCGGACATGTATCGGTGGGTGTGATCGTGCACTCGGACAGCACCGTGGCGGGTCATGGCCCGGGTGTCGTCTCGCTGCTTTCGGCACCGGCTTCGCTATTGCAGCTTGAGCTCGATCCGAGCGCCAACATCGCCAGCTATCTCGATATCAGGCCGCCACGGCCGGCGCGGCCTTCCTTTCCGCTGCCCACGGTCGAACAGCGGGAAAGAACCGTGGCGCGGCTGCGCCGGCGGGCGACGGCGGCGGACGCAAAAGTGGCGGCCGGTCCGGGGTAGCCCGGCAACGGGCAGGCATTGAACACAACGCAGGAAAGGGAGCCGGCATGTCATATCTCGACGAACAACTCGACGCGCTGGTTGACGAGGCCGCGCAAACAGTCGGCCACCGCCGGCCATGCGGCTGCGCACAATGCCGCCGGCAGCAGGGCTTTCGCGCCGAGGAGGTCAGGCGCCGGCATTTTCCAAGCGGTGGCTGCGGCTGCGGTTGCGGCGGCGACACCTCCTTCGACGAAGCCACCGTGCGGCGGGGACGTGCTCCGCGGCCGGCGCGCGGCCAGACCTCGGCACGGGCTCGGGGTTCGCAACTGCCGGGCTGGCGCGGCTGGACGCCGCCGGTGTCGCTGGCCGCCATCGATGCGGCGCGCACCGCCGCCGGCAGGGGCCAGGCCGTCGATCCATTGCTGCGGCCGTTCCTGGCGCCGGGGCCGCAGGTCTATCGCATCACCCGCGCCGGCATAGACCGCGACCGTCCGCTCAGCATCGGCATGACCAAGGGGACCAATTCGATCGCGCAGAGGATTGTCGAACATTACCGGCAGCCGAGCCGCGCCGACCCCCGGGTCAACACCGCGATCCGCAACCTGCAACCGGGTCAGGTCCTGGTCCAGGCGGCTCGCCTGACCCGCCAGGCGATGCATCCAAGGCGGGCCCGGAACTATGAGGGCTGGCTGCAGGACCGGGAGCGGCCACTGCTCTATGACCCCAACAGCACCACATTCGATGAAGCGGGGCTGATGTACACCAACTGAACCAAGGGAGATCTCCATGCACGGGCAAGTCGCACCTCATGCAAGGTCGGTATGGGCCGACCTCGATGCCATCGTTCTCCAGGAGGTCAAGGCGCTGCGCTCGGTCCCGCCGCGCCCGGCGGAACCACAATTTGGTTCCGACGAGGAGTTCATGGATCGCGCGACGGCCTACCTTGAGGGCCGGGGCGAAGAGGCCCATCTTCTAGTGGACCGCCTGCGCGACATGCTCGGCCCGGCAGCGGACGCGGACATGGCCGCGACCGACGTCCCACGGGAGGTGGCAAGCGGAGGCGGGATCTACGATGTGGCTCCGCCGGATGTCGCGCCGCCGCAAGCCGAGCCACCACAAGCCGAGCAAGACACATGACGCTGTTCTCGCCAGCGCCCTTCGAACTCGACCGTCTGGCCGACGAAGCGGATTATGCGGTGGTCGGGCCGACCGACGGCCGCGCCAGAGTCGCGCACACCAACCGCTTTCCGCACAGCGCGGTCTGCCATATCGAGCGCGACTTCGGCGACGGCAGGCTGACCGGCTGCACCGCTTTCCTGATCTCGCCGACGCGCCTGCTGACCGCCGCACACTGCATCACCAGCCCGATCCGGCAGCGGCTTGGCCTGCCCAACCTTGCCGTGCGCATCCGGGTCACGCCGGGCCGTGCGTCCCGCGACGCGCGCCCCTTCGGCTGGCAATGGGCGAAACGCTGGCACGTCAATCCGCCCTACCGCCGTCGGCCATCCGCGCTGCACGATGTCGGGCTGATCGAACTCGAGCGGCCGTTCTCGCCGGCGCCGGGTTTTTTCCGGCTGTGGTCGCCGAGCCGGCAGGATCTCGACAGGCTCCGGGCCTCGCGTCTGCTGCACATTTCAGGCTATCCGGCCGACAAGCCGGAGGGCACGCAGTGGGAGCATGCCGAGCGTCTCGACCGGATCACCGAGCGGCAGCTTTTCTACAGCGTCGACACCTGTCCGGGACACAGCGGCGCGCCGGTCTGGATCCAGCGCCAGCAGGCCGGCCCGCCGGTCATCATCGCCGTTCACACCGCCGGTCCGCGCCCGCATTTGGGCGGCGCCTGGGGCTGCCGGCCGGGTGTGCCGCTGGCGCCGGCCGGGCTGTTCAACCGCGGTGTCAGGATAACGCCGGACCTGTTGCGCTCTATCAACTCCGGATTCGCACCCTGACCTGAAAATTGATGGCCCCAAATGATTTTGGGAATGCTAATATTCCGGGAAGTGTTATAGTTCGGGCCATCAATGCAGCATTCATACGGGTTGCGCCGTGGTCCGGTGGCGTGGCCGTTTGCTAAGGCGCCAGGGCTTGTGATTGTAATGAGTTTCCTGCCAACTAAGGCGTTCGGTCATGATTGGGCATGCCGAGAACTTGCAGAGGCTTTCGGAGTTCGCCGAAGAACTCTCCGCGTCACGGAATGAGCGGAACACCGATACGGACACATCGAGTTTTGTGGTGAACGGCCATTCGCTGGTCGCCATCCGGCATCTCGAAGATGAGGAGCCTGGCGGCCCGAGCGGCCATGGCGATCAGCGCCCCGTGGGCCGCATCGTATGCGCCGGCACTCACTATCTGATCTATGACGCAGTCTATGTTCCGGCAACCGCCGACACACCGCTCACGGCCGCCGATATACTGACGCGGCGCGAGCTGCAGATCGCGCTGCTGATCGCCGAAGGCAAGCTCGACAAGGAAATCGCACGCCAGCTCGGCATCAGCGGCTACACGGTGCGCGAACACATCAGGCGGATCTTCGCCAAGCTGAATATCGGCCGCCGCTCGGCAATCGCATCTTGCGTGCTGCCCGGATGGACGGATTTTCGCCATGATGTCCGATAGATCGAGGCGCTGCCTGCGACCAGCATGGGTCAGCCGATGCCTTGCCTGAAGGGTCAGCCCTGAGCAGCATGCCGAAGAGTTCGCGCGGCTCGTCGGGGTCGGCCAGCATGTCGAGTTCCTGGTAGAGGCTGGTCGACTTCAGCTGATCCCTGACATAACCCAGCGCCGAAAAGTCCTCTATGGCGAAGCCTACGGAATCGAACAGCGTGATCTGGGCGGCATCGCGCCGGCCCTTGGTCGCCTGATATGACCTGCCACAGGTTATCGGGCACATGCTGCTGGATCTCGCCTTCGATGGGGGTCTGCTGGGGATATTCGACGAAGATGCCGAAGGCCGGCGATCGCTCGATGTCAACATCCCTTCATTGTTGACACTATTTAAAGCATCTGTAATAGTTTTTACAAAATAAGAGACCGTGGATTTCGGGGAGGCCAATGGCGATACGCGATGTTCTGATGCGCGGGGATCTGGCGCTGACGCCGTCGGAGGAAAAGATCGTCCGGCTGCTGTTGACGGACTATCCGACCTCCGGCCTTGGCACCGCCTCGTCGCTCGCGCGGCGCGCCGGCGTCAGCGATCCCACCGTGGTCCGGCTGGTGGTCAAGCTCGGCTATGAGGGGTTTCCGGATTTTCAGGCAAAGCTGCTCGCAGAGGTCGAGGCCAGGCTGCATTCGCCGCTGTTGATGATGGAGACCAAGCGGCAAAGCGGTTCCAGCGACAGCGCGGTGCTCGCCTATCTCGATTCCGTCACCGCGGCCCTGCAGAAAGCCACCGTCGCGACACCGGTCCAGACCTACGAGCGGGCCGCCCGCCTTTTGATGGAGGCCAAGGGCGAGATCGTTCTGGTCGGCGGCCGGTTCAGCCGCCACATCGCCGGCATGCTGGCCGGATATCTCGCGCAGTTCCGCAACGGAGTCCGCGATCTCGGCGTGCTCTCCCCCCAGACATTCGACACGCTGGCCGATCTCGGCCGCCGCGACGTGCTCGTCGTCTTCGACTATCGCCGCTATCAGCTCGACGTGATGGCCTATGCAAGCCAGGCGGCCGCGCTCGATGTGCGCATTCTTCTGTTCACCGACCAATGGCTGTCGCCGATATCAGACCTCGCCGAAGTCACGATCGTCAGCCCACTCGAAGTCGCCTCACCCTATGACACGCTGGCGCCGGCGATCGCACAGATGGAGGCGTTGACCGCCCAGATCGTTTCGACGCTGGGCGATGACGCCCGGGCCCGTATCGAGAGAATCGAGAAAGTGCGGCACGCCAATGCGGTGACGCTCGACAGCGATGCGGAAGGCCAGACGGTTGGCCCCCGAAAAACAGCTGGACCACGCAAGACACCTGGACCCAAAGCAGCAAAGCAGGACGACAAGGCATGACCCAAACCTTATCCAAGCTGGCCCTACCCAAGCGAGACGAAGCCTTCCGTGCCGGCGAGACGGCGCTGCTGCTCGTCGACATGCAGCGCATCTGGCTGGAGCCGGGCGCAGACCCCTCGCATCCGGAGCGCGGCCCAGACCATTATTTCTACCGGCAGACAGCCTTGCAGACGATCCCCAACCAGGAGCGCCTGCTGGCGGCGGCGCGGGCCAATGGCGTCGAGGTGCTGCACACCATCATACAGAGCCTGACCGAAGATGGCCGCGACCGTTCGCTCGACCACAAGCTGACGCCGATCCATGTCGCGCCCGGCCTGCCCGAAGGCCTGCCGGTTGCATCGCTGGCGCCGGTCGGCGACGAGATCATGCTCCCGAAGACCTCGTCCGGCATCTTCAACTCGACCAATGTCGACTACCTCCTGAAAAACCTTGGCATCCGCTACCTCGTCGTGGTCGGCGTGCTGACCGACCAGTGCGTCGACATGACGGTGCGCGACGGAGCCGACCGTGGCTATCTCGTCACCTGCGTGTCGGATGCCTGCGCCACCATCACTCAGCAACGTCACGACATCGCGCTGAAGGCCTTCGGCGGCTATTGCTGGGTCACGGACACCGACACCGTCGTCGACCGCTTCAACGCCCTGGGAAAAACGGCATGACATCGACCGTCGAGCCCCTCGTTGCCGTCGTCACGACAGACCTCTCCGCCATTACGCGGGGCCGCTTCGTTACTGAAGGCAAGTTGCAAAAAACCGCCGCGACCGGTGTCGGCTGGCTGCAGGCCAATCTGTCGATGACGCCGTTCAATTCGATCGTCGATCCCAACCCCTGGGGCTCGTCGGGGGACCTTCGGCTGATCCCCGATCTCAAGGCACGCTTCCGCACCGAACGGACGGGATCGGCGACCCCGTTCGACATGGTGGCCGGCGACATCGTCGAGCTCGACGGCAGCCCGTGGCTCGGCTGCACGCGGACCATGCTCCGGGACGCGCTGGCGGAATTGAAGGCTGCGACCGGCCTTTCCGTCATCGCCGCCTTCGAGCACGAATTCCACATTGCCGATGGCAGCTTCGCGCCGGCGCATTCGATGTCCTTTGCGGCGCTGCGCCGCACCGACCCGTTCGCCCCCAATCTGATGGCGGCGCTGGAGGAGGCAGGCGTCGGCCCCGAAGTCGTCATCGCCGAATTCGGCAATGAACAATTCGAAGTGACGCACGAGCCGGCCGATGCGCTGACGGCAGCCGATCGCGCCGTCGCCATCCGCGAAATCACGCGCGAAGTGGCGCGCAATGCCGGCTGGCGCGCGAGCTTCGCGCCCAAGATCGCCCCCAATGCCGTCGGCAACGGCGTGCACATTCATTTCAGCTTCGTCGACGAAGACGGCAAGCCGGCGACTTACGATGCGGCGCGGCCCGGCGGCCTCTCCGCCAAGGCCGGCGCCTTCTGTGCCGGCGTGCTGCGCCATCTGCCTGGGATGACCGCCATGACGGCGTCGAGCGTATCATCCTTCTATCGCCTCAAGCCGCACAGCTGGAGTTCGTCCTACACCTGGCTCGCCGACCGTGACCGCGAGGCGTCGCTGCGCATTTGCCCCACGGTGACGATCGGCGGACGCGATCCGGCACGGCAGTACAATGTCGAGTACCGGGCGGCCGACGCCACCGGCAATCCTTATTTGTCGCTGGCCGCGATCATCCGCGCCGGGCTGGAAGGGCTGAAGGCGGATCTTCCTTCGCCGCCGCTGGTCACCGGCGACCCGACGCTGATGAGCGAGGCGGAACGGGCAAAGCTCGGCCTGGTGCGGCTGCCCGAAACCTTGCCGGCGGCGCTGGACGCGCTTCTGGCCGACAAGACCGTCACGGGATGGTTCGCCCCGATCTTCATCGAGACCTTCGTCGGGCTGAAGCAGCATGAAGCCGAGCGCCTGGCCGGCCTCGATCCGGCCGCCATCTGCGATCTCTACCGGACGCTCTATTGATGACCGCACGGAGTGAAAGGAACACGCCCGCTCAAGGAGACTGGCCCGACGCCGTCGAGGTTCTCAACGAGCACGGCCGCTGCGACATCGTGCTGCTGTGCGAGCATGCGTCCAACCACATGCCGGCCGAATATCGGCAGCTGGGGCTCGATGCCAGCCACCTGCGGCGCCACATCGCCTGGGACATCGGCGCCGCGGAGGTGACGCGCCTGTTGTCGGCGCGGCTCGATGCGCCGGCCTTCCTCAGCGGCTATTCCCGGCTGCTGATCGACCTCAACCGGCCGCTGGACAGCCCGGGCAGCATCCCCCTGCTGTCGGAGGACACCGACATTCCCGGCAATGCCGGTATCGACGCGGCGGAACGGGACCGACGCGCCAAGATCATGTTTTCGCCGTTCCATGACCGGGTGACCGCACATCTCGACCGACGGGCGGCCGAGGGCAGGCCGACGCGAATCGTGACGATCCATTCCTTCACGCCGGTCTTCCTTGGCGTCGCAAGACCATGGCATGCGGGCGTGCTGCATGACCATGCCGCCGATCTCGCCGCAGCGATCCTTTCGGGCCTGCGCGCCGACGCGTCGCTCAACGTCGCGGCCAACGTGCCCTATGTGATCAGCCGCGACGCCGACTACGCCGTGCCCATCCATGGCGATGATCGCGGCATCCCTGCTGTCCTCATCGAGATAAGGCAGGACCTGCTGTCGACACGGTCCGGCATCGAGGAATGGGCGGACCGGCTGGCGGCGGCGCTGCCCGCCCGCGAGACGGAGACAACTTCGTGAAGAATCTCGCGGCTCACGCCAGCCACTCCTTGATCGCCGGGCGAGCGAGAACGGCACGCATGCGGTCCTCGGCGTCGGCGACAGCCAGTGTCATCGGGGCACGGGTCGGACCGCAATCGACGCCGATGACGCGGAACGCCGCCTTCATGCCCGGCAGCACACCGGTTTCCAGCAGTGCCTCGACGAAATCCTGCGACACCATCTGCAGCGCCTTCGCCTGGCGCAGATCGCCGCCGCGAACGGCCTGATCAATCGCCACGTAGAGCCTGCCGAGCAGATTGTAGGTAGTTCCGATACCACCCTCGGTGCCGAGCATGCCGGCGGCGGCATAGATCTCATCGAAGCCGTAGTAGAACAGCTTCTGCGGCTGCCGCTTGCGCAGCAGGGAATATTTGAACAGGTCGGTGGAGGTGAACTTGATGCCGACGACATTGCTGAGATCGAGCAGCCGGACCAGCAGGGGAAGCGGCAGAGGCCGGCCGGTGCGCAAGGGGATTTCGTAGACGATAAGCGGCAGGTCGGTCGCCGCCGCCAGCGCCTGGTAGTAGCCGAAGACTTCTTCGTCGGAGAACGGGTAGGAATGCGGCGGCAACGCCGACAGCGCGTGATAGCCGAGCTTGCGCGCCTTGCGCGCCAGACGGATGGAATCACGCAGGTTCGGCATGCCGACATGGGCGATCAGCTTGACGCCACTTGAGACCGCGCCGGCGAAGACCACCTCTTGCTGCGCCAACAATTCGTCCACCGTCAGCAGGCCGGATTCGCCGCTGCTGCCACCGACATAGAGGCCTGCCAGACCCTGGCGCAGCACATAGTCGTTGATGTCGCGCTGCCGTTGCGGATCGAACTCGCCGGCATCGCTCAGTCCGGTCATCAGGGCGGCATACATACCCGCCAATTGCTTGGTCATTGGGATCCTCGGTTTTCCAGATTTGTCATAATGTGGCTTCGCCAGCGTGGTGGCAGGCGACGAGATGCTGGCCGGTGCCGGCGGAGCCGAAATCGCGCCGTGCCGGATCGACCTTGGTGCAGATCTCGGTCGCCAGGGGGCAGCGCGGATGGAAATGGCAGCCGGGCGGCGGCTTCGACGGATCGGGCACGCCACCGCCGAGCACGATGCGGCGGCGTGTGCCCCCCGCCTTGGGATCGGGCTCCGGGATCGCCGACAACAGCGCGCGCGTATAGGGATGCAGTGGTGCGCCGAACACCGCTTTCGTGGTGCCGATCTCGACGATGCGGCCGAGATACATCACCGCGACGCGGTCGCTGAGATAGCGGATCATCGACAGATCGTGCCCGACGAACAGATAGGTCAGGCCGAGGCGCGGCTTGAGGTCGTCGAGCAAATTGACGATCTGCGCCTGGATCGAAACGTCGAGCGCCGAGATCGGCTCGTCGGCGATGATGAATTTCGGATTGGCGGCAAGCGCGCGGGCAATGCCGACGCGCTGGCGCTGGCCGCCGGAGAGTTCGAACGGATAGCGGTTGCGCAGCGCTTCCCGGAGACCCACCAGCGCCAGCAATTCGCTGACACGGGCATCGCGCGAGGCGCGGGTGCCGATCTTCTGCGCACGCAACCCTTCGCCGATAATGCGGCCGACGGTCATGCGCGGGTTGAGCGAACCGAACGGGTTCTGGAAAACCATCTGCATGTCGCGGCGGCGCTGCTTCAGCTCCTCGCCTGTCGCGCCCGCATAATTCCTGCCCTCGAAGACAATGCTGCCGGCGCTGGGGCGCTCAAGGCCCAGCACGGCGCGGCCGGTCGTCGATTTGCCGCAGCCGCTTTCGCCGACCAGCGCGAGCGTCTCGCCACGCATCACCTCGAAGCTGACGCCGTCGACGGCATGCACCGCGCCGACCTGCCGCCTGAGCACGCCGCGCCGGATCGGAAAATGCACCTTGAGATCGGTGACGGTGAGCAGCGCTTCCTGCTTCGGTGCCGTAACGGCCGGCTTGTCAGCGGCGCCGGCGCCCGTGCGCGGCCCCCGTTCCACCTCCCGCCAGCGCCAGCAGGCGACGGTGTGATCGGCACCGGCAGCTTCCAGCGGCGGCCTTGCCTGGCGGCAGCGCGCCTCGGCATGGTCGCAGCGCGGCGCGAAGGCGCAGAAGGTCGGCGCCAGCGTGACATTGGGCGGCGCGCCCTTGATCGGCACCAGCCTGGTGTTGGCCGCCGTCAGCGACGGGATCGAGTTCAACAGGCCGATCGTATAGGGATGCTTGGTTGCCGAAAACAAATCGCCGACCGGCGCGCTTTCGACGATCGAGCCGGCATACATCACCGCGACGCGATCGACGAAGCCGGCGACGAGGCTGAGGTCGTGGCTGATCCAGATGATTGCCATGCCGAGCTGCTTCTGCAGGCGCACGACCAACTCGACGATCTGCGCCTGGATGGTGACGTCGAGCGCGGTCGTCGGCTCGTCGGCGATCAGCATCGACGGTTTGCACACCAGCGCCATGGCGATGCCGATGCGCTGCAACTGGCCGCCCGAGAACTGGTGCGGAAAGGCGCGCATGCGCTGCGGCGCGTTGGCGATGCCGACCAGCGCCAGCATGTCGAGAGCCTGGCGTTCGGCCTCGGCGTCGTTCAGGCCCTGGTGCTCGCGCAGCGCCTCGGTCAGTTGCAGGCCGATGGTCAGCACCGGATTCAGCGACGACATCGGATCCTGGAAGATCATGGCGATGTCGCGGCCGCGTATCTGGCGCAGCTCTCTGTCGGGCATGGCCAGGAGATCGCGGCCACGAAACAGAGCCCGGCCCGCGGTGACGCGGCCGGGCGGCTTGCGGATCAGGCCCATCAGCGTCTGCACGGTGACCGATTTACCGGAGCCGCTCTCGCCGACGATCGCCAGCGACTCGCCCTCGGCAAGGTCGAAGGAAACGTCGTTGACGGCATAGACGGAATTGCCGCTCGGGCCAAATTCGACGCTCAGCCCCTGCACCGAAAGCACCGCCTGCCGCCCGATCCCCTTCGAGGTTCTGTCGACGGCAAGCGTGTCGGCGCCGATCATTTGCCACCCATGATGTGCTGCGGGTCGAGCGCATCGCGCAGGCCGTCGCCGACGAAGTTGATGCAGAGCACGGCCATGGCGATCATCGCGCCGGGCGGGATCCACATCCAGGGCTGGCTCTCCAGGATCGACAGTGTGCGGGCGTCGCGCAGCATGTTGCCCCAACTGGCGGCCGGCGCCTGCGCGCCAAGGCCGAGGAAGGAGAGCGAAGCTTCGAGCAGTATGACGGTCGCCACGTCGAGCGTGATCGCCACCAGGATTGGGCTGAGCACATTGGGCAGGATGTGTTCGAGGATGATGACCGGGGGCGAGGTGCCGAGCGAGCGCGCGGCCAGGATGAATTCCTGGTTGCGCAAGGCCAGGATCTCACCACGCGTCAGGCGGGCGATGGAAGGCCAGCTGAGCAGTCCGATCACCACCATGGTGTTGAAGATGCTGGGCCCGACGACCGCGACGAAGGCAATGATGATGACCAGGCGCGGGAAGGTCAGCACCATGTCGATCAGGCCCATCAGCAGGAGGTCCACCTTGCCGCCGAAATAGCCGGCGACGCAACCGATGAAGATGCCGATCGCCGCCGAGATCGCCACGGCGACGAAGCCGACCGTCAGCGATATGCGGCCGCCATAGAGGATGCGGGCGAAGATGTCGCGGCCGGTGCCGTCCGTGCCCAGCCAGTGCATGCCGCCAGGCGGCTGGTTGCGACCCCTGAGATCGATTTCGTTGGGGCCGTAATGGGCGATCAGCGGCGCCAGCACGCAGGCGAGCACGATAATGGCGAGCATGATCAGGCCGAGCGTTGCCAGGCGGTGGTTGAGGAAGCGGCGCGCCGCCTCGCCCCACAGGCCGCGCGATGCGCCGGCGGCGATCGTCATGTCGAGGGCGGCGTCAGTCATAGCTCACCCTGGGGTCGAGCACGCTGTAGGCGAGGTCGGTGCCGAGATTGGCCAGCATGACGATGATGGCGGTGATCAGCACGTAGCCCATGATCACGGGACTATCCCTGTTCACCACGGAATCGATGAACATCAGGCCGATGCCTGGCCACTGGAAAATGGTCTCGATCACCACCGAGCCGCCGAACAGCGTCGGCAGCGCCAGGCCGAAGACGGTAACCAGCGGGATCAGCGCGTTGCGCAGGCCGTGGCGCAACGTGATGGTGCGGGGCTTGAGGCCCTTGGCCTTGGCGGTGCGCATATAGCTCTGGTTCAGCACTTCGAGCATGCCGGCGCGGGCATAGCGCATGAAGATCGCGGCACGGAACAACGCAAGTGCGGCTGCGGGCAGGACGAGGTGCCTGAGATTGTCGAGGAGCGAGAAGTTTTCACCAGCCGTGGAAATGCCCGACGACGGCAGCCAGCGCAGCTCCAGGGCAAAGACGTAGACGAGCAGCAGTCCCATGAAGAAGTCCGGGATCGAGACGCCGACAAAGCCGGCAAGCGTCAGCGAATAGTCGGTGAGCTTGTATTGCCTGAGCGCCGAGATCACGCCCAGCGTGGTGCCGATGACGAAAGCAACGAGCAGTGCGACGCCCATCAGTTCCAGCGTCATCGGCAACCGCTCGACGATGATGTCGCCGACACTGCGGCCATTGACGAAGGAGCGGCCGAGATTGCCGTGCAGGATCTGGCCGATCCAGTGGAGGTACTGGATGTAGACCGGCTGGTCGAGGCCGAGTTCGCCGCGCCGCATGGCAATCAGTTCCTCGCTCGACGGCGCCTCCGCCGTGATCATCGCCAGCACCGCGTCACCCGGCATGGCATGCGCGATGGCGAAGACGATCACGGTGACGCCGAACAGCACCGGGATGCTGAGCAAGAGTTTGCGCAGGAGATAGCTGAGCACCGGCCTCTCCTATGGCTGAAGGCGGTTCTGAGACAACGGATCGTGAGGCTCGGGCAGAGCCCCACGACCGGCAAGGCTATCCGCGGCTATTTCGCCACCTCCCATTTCTCGACTTCGTTGTAGACGGGGTGGTTGAAGATCACGAGCGGCTGTTGCTTGAAGTGCTGGGCGAGGCCGACGATGCGGTTGTTGAAGGCGAGCGGCCGCACCTCGTTCCAAAGCCAGGCCTTGGGCAGGTCCTGGTTGAGGATGCGCGAGGCCTCCTGATAACTCGCGGCGCGTGTGGTGCGGTCGTTTGACTCCAGACCCTTGTTGAACAGCTCATCGACCTTGGGGTTGCAGTAGCCCATGGCGAGCGGCTTGGCGCCGCAGACCACCAGGGGCGAGCCGAGCGAGGGGTCGAGCCCCATGCCTTGCGCGAAGAAGCCCATCTGGAAGCTGCCGTCGGCATAGACCTGGTTGATCGCCGCCGGATCGAGCAGGCGCGGCTGGATGTTGACGCCGACGGCGGCCAGATAACTCTGGATGGCGGTGACGGTGTCGACGTTCATCTGGTCGGAATAGTAGTAGATGAAATCGACCGGCTGGCTCGCATCCCAGCCCGCGTCGGTAAGCAACTGCTTGGCCTTGTCGGGATTGTAGTCGTAGGGTTCGAGGTCCTTGGCGCGCGCCCAATCCTGCGGGAACAGCGTGTTCAACAGTTCGCCGGCGCCCTGCTTGACGGTGTCGATGATCGCCTTGCGGTCGATGGCATAGAGCATCGCCTGGCGCACGCGCACATCAGCGAAGCGCTTGTTCTCCAGATTGAACTGCAGATAGGTCGGCAAGCCGGCGGAGAATTTCGGCAGCACCGTCAGATAGTCGAGCTTCTGCAGGCGGGGCAGTTCGGAGATCGGCACGCCGCCGCCCTCATAGGACATGGCGTCGACCTCCTGCGTCTCGAGCGCGGCGATAATCGGCGGCACGTCCTTGTAGATCTGGTAGATGATGCGGTCGAGCTTGGGCGCGCCGAGGAAATAGTCGGGATTGCGGTCGACCTCGACATACTGGTCGCTCTCATACTTCTTCCAGATAAACGGGCCGGTGCCGACCCGATTGACCCAGAACGCATTGCCCTTGACGTCGGCGGGCGCGACCTTGCCCAGGATGTGCTCGGGAAAGATGCTGATGGCGATGAGCTGCAGCTCGACCCAGAGCGGCTTGGCGCTGTCGAGTTCGATCTGCACGGTCGCGTCGTCCAACGCCTTCACCCCGGCAAGCGAGGTGGCCGAGCCATCCTGGAAGGCCTTGTATCCGGCCACGGCGGAAAGCTTCTGCGCCCAGGGCGAACCGACCTTCGGATTGGCGTAGAGATTGAGGCTGAACACCACGTCCTTGGCGGTGAAAGGCGTGCCGTCATGCCATTTGACACCATGGCGCAGGTTAAAGACATAGGTCTTGCCGCCGTCCGCCGTCTTCCAGCTCTCGGCCAGCATCGGCTGCACGCCGTCGCCCGTCCATTTGATGTGGACGAGGCCCTGCAGCACGGTCTCGTCGAGCCGATGGCCGCAGGTGGTGTGCAGCGTGCCCATCTCGATGCAGCCGGTACGCATGGCGGAGCGGAACGTGCCGCCTCCTTCGGCCTTCACGGCACCCGCAGCAAGCATGAGCGCCAGCGCCGGCAAAAGGCTGATCAGAAATCGTCTCATGGAATTCTCCTCCCTTGGGTTGTCTCGGCCGGTCGTGGCTGACGTCTGAGCGCGCTTTCTCGCGGTCGTTTGGTCGCGGTTGGGCGTCCGGTCGCTCATTGCAAGCAGCGACCTCCTCCTACCCTTCGGTCGCGCCAAGCCCCAGCGATCCACAACTCCTTGCTCTGTGCTCGCTTGCGGTGATTGGTCTAATAGCTTAAAAGGTACACCATGCACAATATGCCGGTTCGAAAAAAATTGTCCGACGAAGTCCGTCTCCGCCTGGAGGCGATGATCCGGGACGAGATCTATCCGGTCGGCGCTTCGCTGCCGTCCGAGCGCGAGTTGATGTCGATGTTCGATGTCGGGCGCCCCTCGGTGCGCGAGGCGTTGTTTGCGCTGGAAAAGATGGGCCTCGTGCGCATCAACAGCGGCGAGCGGCCCAAGGTGACGCGACCGACGCCGAAGAACATGCTGGAGCAGCTGACGGGCACCGCGCATCTTTTGATGGACCAGCCGGATGGCATCGGTCATTTCGAGCAGTTGCGGCTGTTTCTCGAAGTCTCGATCGCGCGCCATGCCGCGGAGGTGGCGACACGTTCACAGATCGACGCGCTGGCGGCGGCGCTTGCCGAAAATGAACGCGCCATTTCACGCGCCCGCGCTTTCGCCCTCACCGACGTCGCCTTTCACCGCGTGCTGACCGCGATCCCCGGCAATCCGATTTTTCTCGCCGCGCACGAGGCGCTGGTGGAATGGCTGATCAACCAGCGCATCCACATGGCCAATACCGAGCTCGAAAACCGCATCAGCTTCGCCGGGCACAAAAACGTGTTCGAAGCTATCGAACGGCACGATCCCGAAGCCGCTGGCCAAGCGATGCGGGAGCATCTGGAAAACGCCCGGCGCAAGTTCAATCCGGGCCAGTCGAAACCCGACTAATAGAAAGATCGCGGCTATCTACGCCGCGTGAAACGTCGGGGCCATCTCGTCTAGAGCGATGGCCCCATCAGGATACGGCTGCCGTCGCTGAACCGGGATAGACGGAACCTGTGAAGGTTGTGTCCAGCCTCGTTGCCCTGGATCAAGTCGGACAGGACGCGGCCCATGCCGGGCCCTATGCCGAAGCCATGGCCACTCATCCCGGTCGCGATGACGAGACCCGGAACCGCTGCGGCGCGATCGACCACCGGCACGACATCCGGCATCGCATCGATCATGCCGGCCCAGCTTGCCCTGAGCGGCACCGCCTCGAATTGTGGGAAGAGCTCCTTGAACCCACGATCGATGGCGTGAAGCGCCCTGGGCTCCGGCACAGGATTGAGAACGCGCATCCGTTCGAACGGGCTTTGCTTGTCGGCATCCCATTTGCGCGGGGTAGACCAGCTGTCGGGATATGCACGAGGCGCCGCCGGCAGGTAGCGCGTACCGAAAGGGTTCGCCTTCAGGGCGGGCAGATATTTCGGTGCGTGACGCAATGCATCCGGCCCGACATAGAGCAGGTGGCTGCCTCCCGCCGCCAGCGTGTATCCACCGTCCTTTCTACGCCGGAAGGCGATGCGTTCGTCCGCGGCGGCGCCAGCATGGATTTCCGGCATCGGCGCGGTCGCCGCGACGGTCGTGCGGACACTGAGCTGCGGGATCGAGACGCCATGCGCGCGCAGGAACAGCGACGTCCAGGCACCGCTGGCGACAAGCACGTTCGACGTGGCGATGCGGCCTTTTTCGGTCCAGACCCCGCTGATACGCCCCGCGGAGATATCGAGCATGCGTGCCGCACAGTTCTCGATGATGGTGACACCCTGGCGAGCGGCCAGGCGGGCAAGGGACGGCACGGCGACCCAGGGCTCGGCGCGCATGTCCGACGGCGTGGTCATGGCACCCTTGAAGGAGCGAGACATGGCTGGGATCAGCTTGGCGGTCTCGCCCTGGTCGAGGAGACGCGTGTCGACGCCATGGGCCTCTGCGACCTTCAGGAACTTGGCGAAATCAGCCATTTCCTTGTCGGTGCGCGCAAGATAGGTCACGCCGGTCTGCGTGAGGCCTATGTCCTCGCCGCACTCCTCGGCCAGTTGGCGCCAGAGACGCTGCGCTTCGATGACGATGGGCAGTTCGTCCGCGTCGCGGCCCTGCTGGCGGATCCAGCCCCAATTGCGCGAGGACTGCTCCGCGGCGATGCGCCCCTTCTCCAGCAAAGTCACCGGTATGTTGCGCCGGGCCAGGAACAAGGCCGCGGTCACGCCGATGATGCCACCGCCGACAATGACCACATCCGACGTCTTCGGCAGCGGCGCCTGAAACTGGACCGGACTGGCCTCGGTGAAAGGGAAGATCGTCAAAGGATTATCCTTGTTCATAAGCGTGGCCCGACGCCGATGGCTGGGCATGGTGGCGCGAAAGTCGCAAGCCAAGCACGACGTGCGTCAACGAGCACTACACGACCGGTCTCGAAAATTTGCATGCCAGCTCGATGAAAGTGTTGACCACCCGTCGAGGCCGCTTCTCGTCGCCGCGGCCAGGCTTCGAGAACTGAGCCGCGGCCGCCAGTCCATGCCGTGGCGAAATTGAATGATGGTTCAGCTTTCCAGCTCTCGAAGCGCCGTCAGATCGATCTCGGTGATGTGCCAGCGGCCGAGATTCGCCGTGTAGAGTTTGTTGCCCTTGAAGGCGATGTTGGTGGGATGCGCCAGTGTGGTGGCCGCCGGGTCCTCGATCAGCACTTCGAGGCCTCGGTCCGGCCGCCAGCGATAGATGCGGCTTGGCTCGTAGCACGAGATGAACAGCGCGCCGTCAGACGCGAAGGCGAGCCCATCGGGAACATTGTGCACGCCTTCGACGACGACTTTTCGCGGCCCTGCCGCGCCGTCGGCGAGGATCGGCACATGGCTGATGCAGGGCGCGTCGCTCTCCACGACATAGAGGCCGTTGCCATCAGGCGCCATGGCCATGCCGTTGGCGAAGGACATCGCCTCCCGGCACCACAGGCCACCCTCGCCGGTCTTGAGGTCGTAGCGGAAGATGCCCGAACGACTGTCTTCGCCGACGCTGTCCGACACGTAGAGCCAGCCCCTGGCCTCATCGACGATTGGATAGTTAGGCACACGGATGCCGGACGACGCGAAGCGCTCCATGCGACTTGTCGCGGCGTCCCGGCGGAAGATCGCGGCATGCCTGAGATCGCAGGCAAAGCAGTTGCCCGCGCTATCGAAGGCGATGCCGAGCAGAAAGCCATCCGTGCCGCCCATGCGCTCGACCGAACCGCCGTCGGCGGCCAGCCGCAGGAGGTCACCTGTCTCGGTGCCGCACCAGATCGAGCCATCCCGGTGGACCGCCACGCCCTCAGGATGCGCGACGCGCGGGCTGGTGAAGATGCCGTCGAAGAAGACGCGCGCGGCCGACATGTCGAGCAACGGCTTTGGCATGGATTAGCTCCTTGCGGTGAACAACCTCTGCTGTGCAGCTATGCAGCGCTCGACCATGACGCGGTCCGCGGCGAGGATTTCCGCGATCAGCGCGCCGCGCTCCTTGGCACTGACGAATTCCAGGCGGCGCAAGCCGAGCGGATCGATGCGATTGCGCAGGACGGCGAGCGTATCGCTGGAAGGCAGCGGGACCTCGCGGCAATCGGCATCGAAGGTCACCGCAAATCCGGTGGCGTCGCGGATCTGCGGCTGCGTGGTACCAGGCATTGTCTCGATGACGATCAATTCCCGGGATATCTGGTCGAGCCGGAAGATGCAGAGGTCGGTGAAGACCAGCGCCTTGCCGGTGCGATAGCCCATCGGCTCGCGCTCGGCCGGCGTCAGCAGCCCGCGTGCGGAACTGGCGATCTCGACCCCCTCGACCAGCGACTGGGCCGAATGGCGGGGAACGTAGAGCAAATAGTCGCGATGCATGTTGGCGACATCGGCCATGCCGCCCTGCCCCGGCAGCCGGATCAGTCCGCCGCTTGGCTTGCGCAGCGCGATGGTGTTGACGCGGCCGCGCCGGTCGACCTGGGCTGCGCCGACGATCTCATGCGTCACGGCACCGGCCTGGTAGTAGGTTGAATAAGTATCGTCGCCGCCTGCATGCGCCGCCGCCGTCTCGCAATCAAGGCTTTCGATCAGCGACAGGATCATCGGGCTCGGCGCGATGTCGAGATGGCCGCAACTCATCGTCGCGATGATCATGTCCGGCGCGTGCGTTGCCTTGGCCAGCCGGTAGGCGACATTGGCGAGCGGCGAGACGGCGCCGGCACTGGCGAAGCTTTCATTGTCGAGTTCGGCCGCGATTCTTGCGGCGATGATCTCGTCGACGGATGCTTTCCTGTCGCCATGCACGAGACCAGGCATCGCGAGGACAGTCTCGGCGCTGACTTTCGCAGCTTGTTGGAGCGGCTCCGGCACGCCTTCCGGAGGCATGCGCAGATTGTCCGCCAGGGCTGCGTCCTTGGCCGCGAACGCCTCCGACAATGCCGGATAGTCCGTGACGTAGAATGGCAGGCAGGATGCCGGATGAGCGCCGCCCGGCGCCAGCGCTATGGCCGAGACCTGATTGCGGGTGAGGATGTTCTGGCGGCCGTCCTGCCGCAGCGCCCCGACCGGAACAATTTCCTCGACCGTGACCAGCACCTTGCGGGCAGCGCCGGCCATGGCGAAGTCCAAGGCACGCGGGCCGATGATCTGCACATTGCCGCTTTCGTCGGCGCGCTGGGCCTGGACGACGAATGTATCGAGCCGCAGCGGCGGGATAAATCCGGTATCTGTTCCGGTCACCGGATCAGGCTTGGCGCTCGCGCCCGGCACGCGCGCCAGCATGTCCGATCCCAGTGGCAGTTGGAACGGCATCGACGGCAGGTTCTGCTGCGCCGCCCGCAGCGCCTGGATCATGGCGAGTGCCGTCCAGTCGCGAACAGGGATTGCGCCGGCCTCGGCAGCCGCGCGGAACCTCGGCGGCAACCCAAATATGTCGAGACTGGAAAAACAGAGATCGATTTTCGCAACGGCATTTGCTTCGAGCAGCAGTTCAAGCGGCAAGCCGCCAGCCCAGCAGACGTAGTGCAAGTCCTTGACGCCGGAACGCGCGACAGCGCGCAGCAAGGCGATCGGCAGCCGGGCGAAATGGTGGCCGCCGACGCCAAGCGAGTCGCCATGGCCGACCATCGCGGCCAATCCCTCGATATTGGTGAAGCGCGGCCGGTTCGGCTTGACCAGGGACGTCTCGGAACTGTTCCTCACAGCGCGGATGCCTCGATGCGGTAGCGGGTCACGAACGGGTTTTCGGGCGAGAATTCCAGCGCCGTCGCAATGCCGGATTGCGCGATCGGATTGTCGGCCAGGGCGGTTGCCGGGCCGAGGCCGAAGGGCGAGCACATCGGCTCGATGCCGATGGCGACATGACGCCCATTCCAAGGGGCGGCCTTGCGGCCGCGATTGGAGTACCACAGCAGGAGGCTCGGGAAATGCGCCTTTTGCCAGGAGAGTTTTACGCGATAGCCCTCCGCGTGGTTGGCAAGCGCCGCGGTGCCGCCGAGCCCTTCGATCTGCAGCAATTCCTCGGTATCGGCGGTGAGCGGTAATCGCGAGGCGTCGGCCATCCCGCCGGCGCGCGCCGGCACGCTGGTCAAGTCGGCGAAGGATTTGCCGCGGGCGAACAGTTCCGCGCCGGGTTCGACGTCATGCGGGTAAGTGCGGCCTTCATAGAAGCGGCCGAGCTCCAGCGTCGCGGCGCCTGTCTCGAACGGCAGCCGGAAAACCGGATGCAGGCCGATCGGCAGGCGGCAGGCACGGCGGACGACGATCCTGAACTCGATGTCGATGGCCGGCGCCGACGGATCGGGCCGCACCGTCCTTTCGACGCGTTCGACCGGACTTGCCTGGGGATAGGCAAGCGACATCGACAATGACCCACTGCCGCTAGCCTGCCATGTCCACTCATGGTTGGAGCCGTGGCCATGGACCTCCTCCTCCGGTTCCGGCGAACCCATCACGCGCGCCCAGTTCCCGGGCCATCCCTCGGCAGGCACCGAATAACCGAAGGGCACGCAGGGCCATTCGCCGCGCAGTTTGCGCAGGATGCCTGGCAGCGCCTCCGTGCCGGGTTCGTTCGACCACGGCGCGATGTGCATCGGCGAGACCTGCCTGCCGTCTTGCAGAATGAAAGTAACCGGCGCCAGCATGGCGCCGAGCCGCTGCACGGTCAGCGCGCCGTAGGCCCAACCTAGTCCGCGATAGTCGTCGCCGCCCTTCACGGCCCGGCCTTCTTCACCTTCGCAATACTCCTCTCGGCGAACTCCCTGACGCGCCGCTGGCCGATCTCGCCGCGGTAGAGGTCGCCTAATATGTCGCGCTCCATGGCGAGACCGGCGGCCAGATCGCCCGCCACGGCGTGCGCCGTCAGCGTCTTCAACCCTTCGATCGCGGCGGCGGGTTCGGCGGCGATCATCCCGGCCAGTTCCAGCGCGCGCGGCATCAAACTGTCGACGTCGACGATTTCGTTGACCAGGCCGGCATTGACGAATTCGGAGGCCGGCACGATGGCGCCGGTCATCAGCAGAAAATTGGCGCGGTTGCGGCCGAGCTTGGCGACGCTGCGCTGCGTGCCGCCGCCGCCGGGGATCAGCCCGAGCTTGATCTCCGGCAGGCCGAGCTTGGCGAACTGGTTGGCGATGACGATGTCGCAGCACAGCACCAGTTCCATGCCGCCGCCCAGCGCAAAGCCGTTGACCGCCGCGATCACCGGCTTTGCATTGTTCTCGATCGCCGCGTACATGCGCGTGCCGGCGGCCTGGAAAATGTCGAACTCCGGGCCGGTCTGCGCGGCATATTCCTTGATGTCGGCGCCGGCCATGAAGCCGCGCCCCTCGCCGGTCACCACGATCGCACCGACGCCCTCGTCGCCGGACAGCGCCTCGAAGGCTTCGGTGATCTCACCTTGCATCAGCCGGTTCATGGCGTTGAGCTGGTCGGCCCGGCGGAAAGTGACGACCGCGACGCGGCTTGATATTTCAACCGTGAGTGTCTGGTAGGCGCGCATCGTCAGGCCGCATCCACGGTCATGTCGCCGGATGCTTCCAGCGCTGCGATCTCATCCTTCGAGAGACCGAACTCGGCCAGGATCTCGCGGCCATGCTGGCCGACCAGCGGCGCGGGCCGCTCGATGGTCGCCGGCGTCTCGCTCATCTTCACCGCCGGTGCCACCACCCGCACCTTGCCGCCGCGCGGATGATCGTAGCTGGTGATCATGCCCATATGCGTGACCTGCGGATCCTCGGCCGCGCGGCGGATGTCCTTCACCTCCGCGCACCAGATGTCGGCTGCCAGCAGCCGCGCCAACAGATCCTGCGTGCCAAACTTTTTGGTCTCGGCATTGACCTTTTCGAACACCTCGTCGCGCTTGTCGAACAGGGTCTTAAGATCGTCGTAGACGGCAAGCTGTGGCGCCCGCAGCACCTCGTACAGCGTCTTGAACGGGCTCATGGCGATCGAGATGTAGCCGCCGTCGCTGGTCTCGTAGATGCCGAACGGCGCCTGCATGCCGGGATGGCCGATGCCGGAATTCGGCCGCACGAAATCCTCGCCGAGATTGAGCACGGCGACATATTCCTGGTTGAGATGCGCCAAAAGACCGGCCAGCAGATTGACCTCGATCTTCTGGCCCTTGCCGGTCTTCTCGCGATAATAGAGCGCCGACAGGATGCCATAGACCATGTTCATGGCGCCGATCTGGTCGGCGAGGCCCGCGCCGGCGGGAACCGGAGCCTGGTCGCCGCGGCCGGTGTTGGCGATCAGCCCTGCCAACCCCTGGATCAGCATGTCCTGACCGGGGCGCTCGACATAGGGTCCCTCCTCGCCATAGCCCGACCCGGAGCAGTAGATGACGCGCGGATTGACAGCCTTGAAGTCCTCATAGCCGTAGCCGAGCTTGGCCAGCACGCCGGGACGGAAATTCTGCACGACGACGTCGGCGCTCTTCGCCATCTCCATGATGATGGCATGTACCTTGCGGCTCTTCAGGTTCAGCGCGATCGAGCGCTTGTTGCGGTTCCAGGCGAGGAAGTTGGGGCTCTCCGAGCCGCCCACCCATTTAGCGAAGAATGTCATGCCACGGAACATGTCGCCGGCGCCGGCGCGCTCGATCTTGATGACATCGGCGCCCATGTCGCCCAGCAGTTGCGTGGCGAACGGCCCCTGCAGCAGATGGCTGAAGTCGAGGATGCGGACGCCTTCGAGGGCCTTGTTCATGTCATGTCTCTTCGTGGTTCAAAGCAGTTCGGGAACGTAGCGCGGGGCGGCGGTCAGGCCGCCATCGACGCGCAGGTCGGTGCCGGTGGTGAAGCCGGCTGCATCGGAGGCGAGATAGACGGCGGCTTCGGCAACCTCGGACGGCTCGCCTATGCGGCCGAGCGGATGCATCTTGACCCAGGCCTTGGCGAGGTTGCCGCCGATCTCCTTGATCAGTTTGTCGTTCATCGGCGTGTTGATGGTGCCCGGCGAGATCGAATTGACGCGGATGTTCATCGGGCCGAACTCGACCGCCATCTGGCGCGTCATCGCCATCACCGCGCCCTTGGCGCCGGCATAGGCGGTCCAGCCATCCAGCCCAATATGGCCCTGGGCCGAGGCCATGTTGATGATCGAGCCTGATTTCTGCGCGATCATGTGCGGCAGCGCGTATTTGCAGCCGCGAAACACGCTGGTCAGGTTGACCGACATCAGCCGGTGCCATTGTTCGTCGGTCATCTCATGCACCGGCATGCCGCCAATGGCGATGGCGGCATTGTTGACCAGAATGTCGAGGTGCCCGGTCTTCTTGACGGCACTGTCGATGAGCCCCGAGATATCGGCTCCCTGCGACACATCGCAATGCACATAATCGGCACGGCGGCCGGCCGCGCGCAGCGCGGCGGCGAAATCCTCGCCTGCCGTATCGGCGATGTCACCGATGAAGACATGCGCGCCTTCGCGCGCCATCGCCTCGGCAATCGCGTGGCCTATGCCGTCGGCCGCACCAGTGATGACGGCGGTTTTTGCTTCGAGACGAGCCATGTCAGCCTCCGTTCGCACGCCGGCGCTTCGCCTCGTCGAAGGCGACCGCGGCGATGATGATCATGCCGGTGATGACCAGCTGCCACTCGGTCGGCAGGCCAAGCCCGCGCAGGCCATTGGACAGAAACTGAAGGATCAGCACGCCAAGCGCCATGCCGGTCAGGCTGCCGATGCCGCCGGCGAGGCTGACCCCGCCGAGCACCGTTGCTGCGACGACCTGGAATTCGAAATTGAGTCCGGCCGTATGCTGCGCCGAGCCGACGCGCGCGGCCAGGATAATTCCGGCAACCGTCGCCAGCAGCGAACTGATGATGAAGCAGATGAACTTCACCCGCCGGACATCATAGCCGGCAAGCCGCGCGACTTCCTGATTGCCGCCGACCGCATAGATCTGCCGCCCGAACGGCCGGTGCTGCATCATGTAGCCGAAGGCGGCGAGCAGGACGATCGCGATGACCGCCGAATACGGGATGATGTTGAACAGGCGGCCATCCGAAAGCGCGATGAAGCTGTCGAGGCTGGCGTTGTCCGGGATCGCGCGCTGGCCGGTGTAGAGATAGACGCCGCCGCGCATGATGAACATCGTGCCCAAGGTCACGATCAGCGAGTTGATGCCGGCATAGGCGGTGAGATAGCCGTTCACCACACCGATGATCAGGCCGAACAGCAGTGCTGCGCTGACGCCGAGCAGCAGCGAGTTGGTGTCGTTCATGATGATGATCAGCGGCAACGCGATGGTCGCGAGCAGCGATCCGATCGAGATATCGACCTCACCGGAGATGAAGACGATGGCGCAGCCGATGCCGGCGGTGAGCGCGAGCGAAGCCTGGCCGAGCACGTTGGTCATGTTGCGCACGGAGAAGAAATTCTCGACCGTGACGGAAAAGAAGACCAGTACCAGGATGAGGCAGACGAACAATGCCAGTTCCTGCCGGGCAAAGAGCCGCGCCAGCAGGGAGGGTTGAGCTTTTGCGGAAGCTATATTGGCAAGGCTCATGGTCTTATCCGATCGCCGCATTGAGGATCTTTTCCTGCGTGGCTTCATCGCGCGACATGATCGCGGTCAGACGGCCCTCGCACATCACGGCGATCCGGTCGGCGAGACCGAGCAGCTCCGGCATTTCCGATGTCATCATGACGACCGCCAGGCCTTCGCCGGCGAGCCGGTCGATCAGCGCGAAGATCTCCGACTTGGCGCCGACATCGATGCCGCGCGTCGGCTCGTCGACGACGATCACCTTCAGGCCGCGCATCAGCCAGCGCGAGATCAGCACCTTCTGCTGATTGCCGCCCGACAGGTTCTTCACCTGCTGGAACAGGCTGGGGGTCTTGATGCGGAAGCGGTCGACATAGTCCTGCACCGCCCGGTGCTCCTTCGCCGTATCGATGAAGCCCATGCGTGCGAAGGCGCCAAGCGAGGCGAGGCTGGCATTCTGGTAGACGGGCAGCTCGCCCATCAGCCCTTCGCTCTTGCGATCCTCGGTGAGCAGGCCGATGCCGAGCCTGACACCGGTGCGCGTGTCATGTGGCGTGAGGCGCTGACCGTCGACGCTGATCGTGCCCGCGGTGATCGGATCATAGCCGACGATCGCCTTGGCGAGTTCGGTGCGGCCCGCGCCCATCAAGCCGAAGAAGCCGAGCACCTCGCCGGCGCGTGCTTCGAAAGACACCTCGTCGAGCTTCCTCGCCGTGCTGAGCTTCTCTACCGACAAGGCAACCTTGCCGCCTGCCGCGCCGCGCTGGCGCGGAAACAGATTGTCGATGCGACGTCCGATCATGTCCTGGATCAGCGTGTCGTTGCTGTGCTCGCCGATCGGTTTGGTCGAGATGTGGCGCCCGTCGCGCAGCACCGTCACCGTGTCGGCGATCTCGAACACCTCGTCGAGCTTGTGGCTGACATAGACCACCGCGATGCCGAGGCTGGCCAGACGGCGGATGACGGTGAACAGCAGCGACACCTCGTTCGGCGTCAGCGAGGAGGTCGGCTCGTCCATCACCACGACGCGGGCCTCATGAGCGAGCGCGCGGGCGATTTCGACCATCTGCTGCTGGCTGACCGGCAGCGAACCCGTGCGCGCAGCCGGATCGACATTGAAACCGATGCGGTTGAACAGGGCGGCTGAATCGGCGCGGATTTTCTTCCAGTCGATCGAGCCCGTCCTGCCGGTCGGGTAGCCCTCGAGGAAGATGTTCTCAGCAACCGTGAATTCGGAGATCAACGCAATCTCCTGGAAGACGACCTTGATGCCCTCTTTCAGGCTGTCGCGCGGCGACTGGATATCGACCTCGCGTCCGCGCATGCGAATGGTACCGGCATCCTTGCCGTAGACGCCGGCCATGATCTTGATCAGCGTCGACTTGCCGGCGCCGTTCTCGCCCATCAGGGCATGGATCTTGCCGGGCTTCAGGGTGAAGTCGACATTGTCGAGCGCCACGACACCCGGGAAGCGCTTGTCGATGCCGCGCAATTCCAGTGCCGGCACATCGGTATCGGTGGCCGCGCCTTCGCCGGGGTGCAGAAAATCAACGGACATTGGCTCTGTTCCGGATGATGTCGAGATAGGTGGCCAGGATGATGACGAAGCCCGGCACCACCATCTGCAGATCCTGGTTCCAGCCGAGGATGATGATGCCGTTGTCGATCACCTTCAGCACCAGCACGCCGAGCAAGGTGCCGAACAGCGAGCCGCGCCCGCCGAGCAGGCTGGTGCCGCCGAGGATGACGGCGGCGATGACGGTCAGTTCGAAACCGCGGCCGGCGGTCGGCTGGCCAGCATTCATCAGCGACGAAAGGATCATGCCGGCAACGCCGACGCACAGGCCGGTGACGACGAAGGCAAACAGCTTGAGGCGTTCGGAACGTACGCCAGACAGGCGCACCGCCTTTTCATTGGCGCCCACCGCGTAGAGGTAGCGGCCGAGCGTGGTGAAGCGCAGCGTGACATAGGCGACCACGAAGATCAGCGCGGCCAGGATGACAGGCACAGGCACAGGCCCGACATAGCCGGCGCCGAGGTCGGTGAAGCTTGCCAGCTGATTGTGGTTCTGCACCGCCTCGCGCGTGAACAGATAGACGCCGCCCTGCAGCATCATCATCGTGCCGATGGTCGCGATCAGCGAGTTCACTCTCAGCCTGGTGACAACCAGGCCGTTGAACAGTCCGACCCCGCCGGCAAAGGCGAGCGCCGCCAGCATGCCGAGCGCCAGGCTGTGGGTGGAATTCAGCACCGCCATGCCGATGCAGCCGACGAAAGCGAGCGAGGCGCCGACCGACAGGTCGACCTCGGCGGTGATGATGAGCATGGTCATGCCCGAGGCAACGACCAGCACCAGCGCGCATTGGCGCAGGATGGCGATGATGTTGGCTTCCGAATAGAATTGCGGCGCCGCGATCGAGATGGCGATGCACAGCGCAGCCAGGATGACGCCCAGCACGAGCTGGCTGCTGCCCAGCAGCTGGCCGCCGATGAAACGCTTCGGTGCGGAGGCGTGTGTAAGCTCGCTCATTTCATTTCAGTCCATTCCAGACCACTTGCCTGACACTGCCCCTCCCCGCGTCAAGGGAAGGGCAGCGTCATCAGGCTTATTGCTTCAGGTCGGCGGAGGTCTTCATGCACTTTGCCGGCGGCTGGAGCGCGTTGACGGCATCCCATTTGATGGTGCGGGTGGTGCCGTCATAGTCATAGTACTTCTTCCAGTCGTCGCCGTTCATCGGCGCCGTCGGGCTGACGATGTGCTCGGGCACTTCCTCGTTGTTGAAGAGCTTGACCGCCGCGTCGATGGCGGTGAACCCTTCCTTTTCCGGGAACATCGCGGCCTCGATGCGGTACGATGGTTCGTTCTGCATGGCGTTGATGAAGGCGAGGCCCTCGCCGCCGGTGCCGACCGTCAACAGGCCGTCTTGCGACTTCCCTGCCGCCTTCCAGGCTTGCAGGCCGCCAAGCGAGGACGAGTCGTTGATGCCGTAGATGATGTTGATGTCGGCATTCTTGGCGAGCGCCGCCGAGGAGACTTCGAGCGCACGGTCGGGGTTGCCGCCGCCGTCGAGGTCGTGGACCATGACCGCATCAGGAATGACGGTCTTCAGCCCGTCCATGAAGCCGTGCGAGCGCAGCACCGTGGCCGACAGCAGCGGCAGGCCGACATTCATCACCTTGGCAGTGCCGCCAAGCTTTTCCTTGGCGTATTTGCCGGCTTCTACCCCGGACATGTAGCCCGTATCGTAGTCGCAGATGGCGACCATCGTGGTCATGCCCTTGACCGGGTTGCCTTCCAGCACCACCGGGACGTTGGCGGCCTTGGCCTGTCGCAACAGCGGCACCACGCCTTCCTCGTTGACCGGGGTGATGATCAGCACGTCGACGCCCTTGGCGATGAAGTCTTCGGCCGCGGCGACCTGCTTGGCGATGTCGAGATTGGCGTCCTGCACCTCGACTTCGATCCCGAGTTCCTTGCCGTGAGCCTTCATGCCCTTGATGACGTTCTGATACCACTCATGGGTGGCGTAGTTGGTGACGTAGCCGATGCGCTTGGGCATGTTCTCGGCATGCGCGGTGGCGGCGCCGAGCGCCAGCATGGCGACTGACGCAAACAGGATTGACTTGGACCAGAGCATTTTCTTCTCCCAGATTTATCGCTTTTGTTAGTCGCTGAACGGGTAGTCCCGCCGTTCCGGGTCGGCACGTAAAGAAGAGGCGGAGTCGGACCAGCCGAGTGCCGCCGATATCTTTTCGGCGGCGGCCTGGGTGCGTTCGAAAACGGCTTCGCGGCCGAACCGCGCCGCCTTTTGCGGCAGCAGCGGAACGGTGAGCGCGGCGATGACGGCACCGGTGTGGTCGCGCACCGGCATCGAGATGTTGGTGCAGCCCTCGACGGCCAGCGAGGCGCGCATCTCGTAGCCGAGCCTCGCGACCTCGTTCAGCCGCGCCTCGATTTCAGCCCGACTGCCCTGACCTTCGCCGGCGGCCACGATGCGCTCGACGATCCGGTCGCGCTCGGCCCGGTTCGAATGGGCAAGCAGCACGGCGCCCGAACTGGTTTCGAGGATCGGGAAATGCGACCCCAGCGCCACCGAGTAACGCATCGGCAGCGGGGAATCGATCTGCAGCACCACCAGCGCGTTTTGTCCTTCGCGCACCACCAAGTGGCAGCTTTGGTCGGCATTGGCGGTCAGTTCGCGCATTGCCGGCAGTGCGCATTCGACCAGCCGGTTTACCGGCGGATGCATATGCGCCAGTTCGAACAGCTTCAGCGACAGACGGAAACGGTCCGACTGGGTGCGGAAGATGTAGCCGCGCTTCTCCAGGAGAAGCAGAATGCGGTAGATCTCGTGGATGGAGCGTCCCAAGCCGGCCGCGATCTCGGTCTGGGTCAGCGTCTCGGCACTCGAGGCCATGAACTCCAGAACGTCGAGCGCCTTGTCCACCGCCGGTACGCGATAGCCGTTGCGGCCGGCTTCGCCGTCGTCGAGTGTATCGGCAACGCTGGCGGCCATCACGCAATGCTCCCTTCCGGTTGCCTGGTTTCGCGGTAGAGGCGATTGACGAGGTCAGTAAGGTCGGCCGCCGATACCTCGCCGGCGATGGCGGCCGCCGCATACGGCGCGCATTCGCGGAAGAAGGCGATGAAGCCCGGATGCGTCGGACGCAGATAGGACGACGTGATCGTCCGAAGCGTGGCGCTGAAGAAACCGCCTGAAAGCGCGTTGACCTCAGCGTCTTTCCAGGCGGCGAGCGATCCCGGCTGTCCGCCCGCCTTCACATAATCGCCGCGCTGGTAGTCGGGCGAACACAGGAAGAGCGCATAGTCGGTCGCCGCCTGCTTGTGTTTCGACTGGGCGCTGACGCCGATGCCGGCGCCGCCGAGCAAGGCGCCGGCGGAGCCCGGGGTCGGCACGTCGGCAAAGCGCAGATATGGCCCGTCGGTTTTCGCCGTGTAATTCACATAGCCGAAGGCGAACGGCACATAGACCACGTCGTCATGCGCGATCATGTGGTCATAGCAGCGGATCGGGTTCCATTTCGACGAGTCCGGATGCGAAAGCGCTGCCAGCTCCCGCAACTGCGCGATGGCCTGCTCGACCCTTTGCCTGGCGATGAATTGCTCACCGGCCTCCTGCGGACGGCCGAGCGTCAGAAGCATGCACATGGCATCCGTCGGGACCGAGGGCAGACCGAGCCATTTGCCGTCCTTGCGCGCAAGCCGGCCGAGTTCCAGCACCTCGTCATGCATGCGCGGCACCGGCCCGTAGCGCTCCAGCAAGTCAGGACGATAGGAGGCGACCTGGCAGGCGGCATCGATCGGCAATGCCCATTGTCGTCCGTTCCTTTCGTAGGAGCGCCATGATGCGCCGACCGAATCCTGCTCGAAGAAGCGCATCTGCTCCGCCGACAGACACGCGTCGAACGGCACCATCAATTCATCCTGCGCGATGTCGCCGATGAAGGGATGGTCGAAAACGACGAGGTCGTAGGTGCCGAGCACCGGACCGAGCGCGCCCTCGCCGAATTCATACAGGCTGCGGCGGTCCCATTCGATTTCGAGGCCGGGATTGCCAGCGCAATAGGGCGCGACGCTGGCGTCCAGCGGACCCCAGCAACGTCGATGATCCCACGCAAGACCGCGCAGCCTTGTCATTTCAGGCAATTCCTCCCTGGAGCCGGGCATGACTGCCCGGCCCGCCGATTAGTAGCAGGTATTTTCACATAGACAAGTAACTTTTACATATGCAAACGGCAGTTCGCCTTCCGATGGTCTCAGGCCAGGCCGAACCGCTCGACGGCGCGCATGATGCCGCGCAGCTCGGCGAGGCCCTTCAGCCGACCGATCAGCGAGTAGCCGGGATTGATCTTTTTCTTGCCGATGTCGTCTGCGAGCAGGTGGCCATGATCCGGCCGCATCGGGATTTGCCAGTCGGCGCGACCTTGTGCGCGGCGGCGCGCCTCTTCCTGCATCAAAGCGAGGATGACGTGCGCCATGTCGGTACCACCTTCGAGATGCTCGGCCTCATAGAACGAGCCGTCCTCCTCGATGGTGATGTTGCGCAGATGGACGAAATGGATGCGGTCGGCGAATTCCTTGACCATGGCGACGATGTCGTTGTCGGCGCGCGTGCCGTAGGAACCAGTGCAGAAGGTCAAGCCATTGGCGGGGCTGTCGACAGCGTTGAGGATGAAACGCGCATCCTCGGCCGTCGAAACGACGCGCGGCAGGCCATAGAGCGAGAATGGCGGATCGTCGGGGTGGATGCACATGCGCACCCCCGCCTCTTCAGCCGCCGGAATGATCTCGCGCAGGAACCAGGCGAGGTTGTCGCGCAGTTCCTTCGGCCCGATCGCATCGTATTCCGCCAGGGCCTCGCGGAAACTGTCCCTGTTATAGCTGCGCTCCGTTGCCGGCAGGCCGGCGATCAGGTTGCGCTCGATCTGGTCGATCTGCTCCGGCGTCAGCGCCTTCAGGCGTTGCTCGGCCTCGGCGATACGCGCCGGCGTGTAGCTTGCCGCGCCATTCTTGCGCTGCAGGACAAAGAGATCATAGGCGGCAAAGTCGATGGCGTCGAAACGCAAGGCGTAGCCCGTCGTCGGCAGCCGGTAGGCCAGATCGGTACGGGTCCAGTCGACCACCGGCATGAAATTGTAGCAGATCGTCGCGATGCCGGCCTTGGCGAGCGCGCGGATGCTGTCGCGATAATAGCCGGCATAGCGCTCGCGCTCCGGCGCGCCGATCTTGAACGAATTGTGGACCGGGATGCTCTCGACAACCGACCAGGTCAGCCCAGCGGCCTCGATGATGCGCTTGCGCTCCAGCACATCGGCCTCGGGCCAGGCCCTGCCGTCATAAATCTGGTGGAGCGCCGAAACCACGCCGGTGGCGCCAGCCTGTTTGACATGCTCGAGCGTCACCGGATCATCGGGACCGTACCAGCGCCAACACTGTTCCATGAAGTCTCCTCACTGTTTGGCGGCGACCATATTGTTGGACCACGATCCTGTCAACAGAACCTTTATTGCCGCTCAAGGTTGATTTTTGACCGACAGAACTCTAATCTGGTCCAACAAATTGCAAGGAATTAGCTGTTGGAACAGGCGAGCCGCGAGCCGATGGAAGCGTCTGAAGAAGCAGGAATCAGCAGTTCGGCCGTCGACCAGACGGTGCGGCAGATCCTCGACCTCATCCGCAATCGGGCCTTGTCCGTCGGCGACGTCCTGCCTACGGAACGGGAGCTCGGCGAATTGTTCGGCGCCAGCCGCAACACGATTCGCGAGGCGCTGCGCACCATCCGCACCTATGGCCTGATCGACCCCAAGCCGCGTGTCGGCGCGGTGCTGGCCGACAGGCAGAGCGTCGCGATCCAGAATTTCTTTGCCGCGCAAATGGACATATCGAAGACGTCCTTTCACGACATACAGGGATTTCGCCGCATCATCGAGGTGAGCGTCGGCGATCACATCATCCTCAATGCCGGCATCGCCGAACTCGACGCCCTGGACGAGATCAACGGCCTGATCGAGGCCGCCCGGGATGTCCAGGAGGCGGCGCAGCGCGATTTCGATTTCCACCTGGCGCTGATGAAGCTCGCCGGCAACCGCATGCTGGTGCAGACCTACCAGTTCCTGTCGCCTGTCATCCTCCACATCATGACCGTCGGCAAATCCATCCGGCCGGTGCTGAGTGAAACACGCCGCGCCCATGGCGAGATCATCGCGGCGCTGCGCGCCCGCGACCGCATCGCCTATAGCTACCTGATGAGCCGGCACCTCGACTTCGGCCTGCGCTTCGTTCCCGACGATCTCGAAAACGCCCGAACCGCGCCGGTGACCCCGTCGCCAGACAGAACACTTCCCAAGGATTTGCCCCATGCTTGATTTCGAGAACAAGGTTGCGCTGATCACCGGCACGACCGGCATCGCGCTGGCCACCGCCAGGCGCCTGGCCCAAGGTGGTGCCTCGATCGTCGCTTGCGGCATCGACAGGGCAGCCAACGCCGCCATGCAGGAGAGCCTCGCCAAGGCCGGGGCGAGCGCTTTGGTGCAAACCGTGGACGTCTCCGTTGCCGACGAGGTGCGCGAGGCGGTCGCGGCCGGCGTCGCGAAATTCGGCGGCATCGATGTCATCGTCAATTCGGCGGCGGTGCATCCCTATGGAACGGCAACGACGACCGACTGGGAAACCTGGAACCGGGCGATGACGGTCAATGTCGGCTCGATCTACCTGACCGCGCATTTCGGCATCCCGGAAATGGTCAAGCGCGGCGGCGGTGCCATCGTCAACGTCGCCTCGGTGCAGGGCTTTGCCTGCCAGCAGAATGTCGCCGCCTACGCCACGACCAAGGGCGCCATCCACACGCTGACGCGGTCGCTGGCGCTCGATTACGCCGCATCGGGCATAAGGGTGAATTCGGTCAGCCCGGGTTCGATCCGCACACCGATCCTGGAGAAGGCCGCTCGTGGCGACGGCGGCAGCGACGCCGACGTCGAAGAGGCCTACAGACGGTTCGGCGCGGCCCATCCGCTCGGCCGCATCGGCGAGCCGGAAGAGGTGGCCGAGCTCATCGCTTTCCTGTGCTCATCCAAGGCGGGCTTCTGCACCGGCGCGGACTATAAGATCGACGGCGGCCTCACCGCCGGCATCGGTGTGAAGTAGAGCCATGAAGATCGGTCTTGGGCTTTACCGGGAATCTCTGACAACGGACAATTTCCGCTTCGCCCGCCAGGCGGGCGCCACGCACATCGTTGCCCACCTCACCAACTATTTTCGCGGCCGCGACCCTTCGCTGTCCGCCGGCAGCGAGACAGAAGGCTGGGGCGACTGCTCCGCCGACGAACTCTGGAACCACGAGGACTTCGCCGGCCTGGTGAAGACCGTGCGTGACAATGGCCTGGAAATCGCCGCGATCGAGAATTTCTCGCCGCGCTTCTGGTCCGACGTGCTGCTCGGCGGCCCGGACAGGGCAAGGCAGATCGAGGGTCTGAAGCGCCTTGTCCGCGATGCCGGACGCGCGGGCATTCCCTGCATCGGCTATAATTTCTCGATTGCCGGCGTCTGGGGCTGGTCGCGCGGTCCGTTCGCGCGTGGCGAGGCGATGTCGGTGGGCTTGGACCTCTCGGCCATCGACCCCGATCTGCCTCTCCCTGACGGAGTCGTCTGGAACATGCGCTACCGCGCCGGACGGCCAGGTTCAGAAACGGTCAAAGTGAGCAGCGAGGAACTTTGGCAGCGGCTGGACATGTTCCTGCGCGAGATCGTGCCCGTGGCCGAAGAGGCCGGCGTCATGCTGGCGGCGCATCCGGACGATCCGCCGGCCGAAGCATTGCGCGGGGCGGCGCGACTGGTCAACCGGCCGGAAAAATACGACCGGCTGATGGATATCGTCGACTCGCCGTCCAACGGTCTGGAACTCTGTCTCGGCTCGCTTCAGGAGATGCCTGGCACGGAGGATATTTACGGCCACGTCAGGCGCTTCGCCCGACGCGGCCGCATCGGCTATATCCATTTCCGCAACGTGCGCGGCAAGGTACCCAGATATCACGAGACCTTCGTCGATGATGGCGACATCGACATGGCCGAGATCGTCCGCATCCTGCGCGATGAAAACTATCAAGGCGTGATGATCCCCGACCATACGCCGGAAATGTCCTGCGACGCGCCCTGGCATGCCGGCAAGGCTTTTGCACTCGGCTATATGCGTGCGCTGGTGCAGAACGCCACGGCCCTCGGGCCTTCCCGCACCGCCCCATCCACCGACGTTCGGAGGCAAGCCTGATGACCGGATCGACCCGCCTCGATGGTGACGACGCCGAAATGTATCGCCTGTTCGAGACCGAACTGTTCGTCGCCGTGGTTGGCGACGTGATGGACACGCTCGGGCTGCAACACCAGTTCCTGCCACCCGTATTCAAGCCGGTCGACGACAAGACGCGCCTGCTCGGCCGGGCCATGCCGGTGCTTGAAACAGATATCTTCCTGTCCGACGAGCCGACACACAATCCGCTGATGACCAAGCCGTTCGGGCTGATGTTCGAGGCGCTGGACGATCTGAAGCCCGGCGAGATCTACGTCGCCAGCGGCGCCTCGCCCCGTTACGCCCTGTGGGGCGAACTGATGTCGACGCGCGCCAAAATCCTCGGCGCGCACGGCGCCCTGGTCGACGGCTTCGCCCGCGACACGGACGGCATCAAGGCACTTGGATTTCCCTGCTTCTGCACCGGTTACTACGCACAGGACCAGGGCGTGCGCGGCAAGGTGATCGATTATCGCTGCGCGCTCGAAATCGGCGGCGTGCGGATCGAGCCGGGAACGCTGCTGTTCGGCGACAAGGAAGGCGTTATCGTCATCCCGCGACAGGCCGAGAAAGAAGTCGTGCGGCTGGCCTTGGAAAAAGTGCGTGGCGAAAAGCTCGTCGCCAGGGCGATCCGCGAAGGCATGAGCGCGGTGGAAGCCTACAGGACTTTCGGCATCATGTGATCGGTCCCGAGGGGCTCGGGTTCAGCCGTGGGTGGCGGCATTAACGCATCCGGTCTGGAACAATCTTTTTTGGTCGAAGTTCCCCCCTTGAAGGGACGAACTCTCCGAAGGAGATTTCCTATGAAACATGTTCTCATGACCAGCATGCTTGCGATCGGGCTCGGATGCGGGGCGGCGATGGCTCAGACACAGCCCGCCGAAAGCCAATCAGGAGCGGATACGAACTGCGCTTCCGGCACGACCAACTGCCAAAACGGCTCGAAGATGAAAGACCAGGCGCAGGGCACCAAGTCCCAGACTGATCAGCAGGCTCAGGGCAAGGCCAAGATGAAGACGGACGAGCAAGCCCAGGGCAAGGCCAAGGTCCAGACCGATCAGCAGGCCCAGGGCAAGGCCGGCGCCTCTACGGACCAGCAGGCCCAGGGCAAGGCCAAGGTTCAGACCGATCAGCAGGCCCAGGGTAAGGCTAAGGTCCAGACCGATGAGCAGGCCCAGGGCAAGGCCGGCGCCTCTACGGACCAGCAGGCCCAGGACAAGGCCAAGGTTCAGACCGATCAGCAGGCTCAGGGTAAGGCTAAGGTCCAGACCGATGAGCAGGCCCAGGGCAAGGCCGGCACCACGACGGACCAGCAGGCTCAAGGCAAGGCTGGCGCCACGACGGACCAGCAGGCCCAGGACAAGGCCAAGGTTCAGACCGATCAGCAGGCTCAGGGTAAGGCCTCCACGCAGGACAAGACTTCGACCGCGTCCATCAACAACGTGACGGTCGAACAGAAGACCCAGATCACCCAGGTGTTCAGGGAAACCAAGGTCGAGCCGGTGGCCAGCGTCAATTTCGACGTCTCCGTCGGCATCGAAGTTCCGCGGCACAAGATCAGGCTGCATCGTTTGCCGGCTCGCATCGTCAAGATCGTTCCGGCCTACGAAGCATACGAGTATTTCGTTCTCGCCGATGGCCGGATCGTCATCGTCGATCCGGATACATACAAGATCGTGCTGATCCTGACCTAGGAGCAATTCCGGGGAAGCGCGCAGCGCTTTCCCCGGAATTGCGTGAAACCGATAGTTAGAGCACGACATTGCTCGACCCGCCCTGCCGCACGCAGGTCGGGTCGAGCCCTCATAGCGAGATGGATGCGGACAGCTTCCCCGTGCAAACCTCAGCGCTGCTCAGGGATGCCGAGGCCGCAACGTTCGCAAGGTGATCGAGTAGCGGTGCTCGGCAAGCGGCGGGATGCTGTGCTCCCATTCTATTCGCGAAGAGCCCGTCATGAGATAGGCCGATCTCGGCTCGACAGTGATTGTCTGGCGCTCCCATCCGGGCCCATTCTTGCGCCGAAGGCGAAAATCGCAGGGCGCCAGCAGCGAGACGCCCGCGACGTCCTCGAAATGAGGCTTGTCGCGGTGCCAGCCGATACCGGCGCCGGGCCGGTATTCATTGATCAGGACCTGCGCGAAGGCCTCGGCGGGCCGGTGCGCAAAGGCCGCGACCTTGTCGCGCAGGGGCAGCAGAAAATCAGGGATAGGCGGCGCCTCGACGACTACGCGCCGGTCATAATCGTAGCGCAGGCCAAAACCAACGACGCGCCGGTTCGCCAGATGACCGTGGAAATCGAAGGCCTTGAAAGGCAGGCCTTCAAGCTGTCGGACGAGTTCGATTTCCTCTTGCGGCGTGATCAGTCCGGGCTGGTAGACGAAGCCCTCCGGCAAATCATCCTGATCGGCACTGAAGAGATCGTACTGGGCCACACGGCCGGATGTTTTCGGTTTGAGCGGCGACATCGTGCCTAGATGGTGAAGGCCGGACCACAAGGCAAGACAGGGCCGCGCCGACTTGCCTTCGACACATCGCATACCCGGCGCAATGGAACACTGGAGGGGCGTGAAAGTTTAGGAAACGGCGGCTCCGTTGGAGGCCGCCGGACTTGTTCCAGCCTTGGAGTGCCGGATGCCACGCGTCGAGACCGGAGCCTGCTTTTGCGGGGCGATTGCCGCCGCCATGGACGGCGAGCCTTTCTGGATATGCTACGATCACGATGACGATTGCCGACGGGCGATCGGCAGTCCGCTCACCATCTGGGTCGGATATCGGCCGAGTCAGTTCCGCCTTTTGAAGGGAACGCCAAAGGCTTTTTCCAGGACGCCGGGCGTTGCCCGCACTTTCTGTCCCGACTGCGGGAGTTCGATAGGCTACAGCGACGAAGGCCTGCCGGACGAGTTTTACCTGACAATCGGGTTCTTCGACAAACCCGAAGGGTTGCGGCCACAGGCCCATGCCTATTGGGATCTCAGGCTGCCTTGGGTCGACTTTGCCGACAAGCTGCCGCGCATCGATCGATATTCAAGGGCGCGCGACGCGAAGTACGGCGATCCACGCGACAGGTAGCGACTTCGGCTGACCGCAGGGAACCGGACCATGCCCGGCGGGTTAATCGGAGGAGCCGTCAGGTGCCAACATGCCGTCGACCGTCATTCGAAGCACGCAATACGATCCCGCGACCAGGATTCTCTCCGTCTGGTTCGTGCCGCACGGCAACCGCTATGACTATGAGGAAGTCTCCCCGGCTACCTATGCGGCATTCATGAGGGCTTCCTCGAAAGGCCGCTTCTTCAATAAATTCATCAAGGATCGCTACAGCTACCGTCGCGTGGCGTGATGCCCCGCCAGCGGCCCGTCATGCCTTCTTGCTTTGCCCGGCCGTCACCTCATCCGGCGCCGGTTCCCAGCCAAAGACACTGCGACCGCCAAGCAGATGCGACTGGTCGAATTCTCCGGCGACAATCTCCTTCAGGCTGGGACCGGTAACGTATCGCTCGACCTGCCGCGACTGATCGTCGAGCCGCCTCAGCGCACCGATTTCCTCTTCGCGGCCAAGCCTGGCCTTTTGCACGGCCGACTTCAGCACTCCGATCGTCTCGTCATAGACCTTGAGCGGAACCGGAAACGGATGCCTGTCCTTGCCGCCATGCGCCAGCGAAAACCGGCCCGGATCCGAAAACCGGCACGGTGCGCCATGCACCACTTCGGCAACCAGCGCCAAGGCGCGCACCGTGCGAGCGCCAACGCCGGGAACCAGAAGCAGCTCGGCGAAATCGGCGGGACCGCACTCGGCGGCAGCGGCCATGTTGCCGTGAAGGCGATGCATCACGACATCGCTCTCACGAACATCATGGTGAGCCGGCATGACCAGATGCGGCAGCAGCGGCTGCTCGGGAGCCGATGCGGTGCCGGGTTCCAGAGCGGCGAACTCCCGAAGGATGCGGTCCGGCCCAAGATCCTGCAGCAGGTCCAGCTGTCCCTGGCGTGAGGCTTCGGCGCGCCTGTCGGTCAGGTTGACGATTTCGCCTTGGTTGGCGCCCTCGATGGCGGCGTGCGGCTGGTCGACGAAACTCTTCAAACCTTCGGACAGCCAGTGATAGCGGCGCGCCACCTTGCTGTCGCCGTTCATGCCTTGCTGCACCACCACCCAGTCGCCATCGTCGGTAACGATGAAGCCGTGCAAATACAGGTCGAAACCGTCCTGAACGGCGGCGCTGTCCACCTTGGCGACAAGCCGGCTGGCGGTTGCCAGACGCGCTCCGTCGAAGCCGATGCGCTCGCCGATGGCGGCAAGCTCGTGCGGGGTTTTGCGCGAATGCGCGCCGCGGCCGCCGCAGACGTGAATGCCGAGTTCACCCGACAGCGGCGTGAGACCGCGTTTCAAGGCACCGACGACGCTGGTGGTGATGCCGGACGAGTGCCAATCCATGCCCATGACCGCGCCGAAGGACTGGAACCAGTACGGATGCGCCAGCCGCCGCAGCAATTCATTACGGCCGTAATGATGGATGATCGCCTCGCACATGACAGCGCCAAGGCGCGTCATGCGGTCGCCCAGCCATTTCGGCACGCGCCCGCCGTGAAGCGGAAGATCCGCACTGCCTGATCGTTGCGCCACGTGTTTGCCTGCTCCGGTGTCCGCGAATCTCAGACAAATAGGTATCCCGGAGCGCACACGGAAGCACTGAATGGTCGCACCCGGCCCGGTCGCGAACGCAAATGCGCTCTGCTATCTCACCACGCGCTTCTCGAGCTTGCGGGCCAGAGTGCGGCGATGCAGGCCAAGCCGGCGCGCCGTTTCGGAGATGTTGAAGCCGGTTTCGACCAGCGTTTCGTGGATGCGCTCCCATTCCAGATTCTTGATCGAGGTGGGCCGGGAGGAGAGCGGTACGGAAACATCGCCCTCAGCCCGGCCGAAGGCGGCTTCGATGTCATCGGTGTTGGCGGGTTTCGCCAGGTAATGGCTCGCGCCGAGCTTGATCGCCTCGACAGCCGTGGCGATGCTGGCAAACCCCGTCAGCACGACAATCCTGATCGAAGCATCGCGGGCGCTGAGCAGCTTGACGCACTCCAGTCCGGAGCCGCCGGCTCCAAGCTTGAGGTCGACGACAGCGTAAGCCGGAACAGTTGTTTCGAGGGCGCTAAGCAATGCTTCCCGGTCGTGGCAGACGACGACGTCGTAATCGCGCTTTTCGAAGGAGCGCTTCAGCGTTTTGGCGAAGGTGGCGTCGTCCTCTACGATAAACAGGGATCGATCAGGCCTCACGATCATCTCCATCGGTCAGCGCCGGAAGTGGCAGCGAAAGAGTAACACAGGCGCCCTGTTCCATGTTGCGCGCCGAAAAATCGCCTCCCAGTTTCCGGACCACGTTCATGACGAGGAACAGGCCAAGACCGCCGCCCGGCCGTCCCTTGCTCGACATATAGGGTTGGCCAAGTGCTGCCAGAATACCCTCGTTGAAACCCGGCCCGCGATCGCGCACGGAAATCACCAGCTTGTCGCCCTGCCGCTCGGCGGTGACGCCGACCCAATCCTGCGATGCTTCCTGGGCATTGTCGAACACGTTGAAGATGACCTGCTTCAGCGCCGTGTCGGATACGATCTGCTCGTCCGGGTCGAAATCGTTCTTGTATTCCAGCTTGAATGGCTGGCGACTGATGCGCCATTCCTCGACCAGATCGTCGAGGAAACCGCGAATGGTCGTGCGTATCGTTCCCTCGCCCCTCGCCTGGCCGGAAGACATCAGGATCCCGGACACGATGCGCTTGCAGCGCTCGATCTGGGCCTGCATCTCGGCCATGTCGGCCGCCATTTCGCGGTTGCGCGTGAGCGTGCGCATCTGGCGCCAGTCGGACAGGATGACGGATATCGTGGCAAGCGGCGTGCCGAGTTCGTGCGCGGCGCCGGAGGCCAGAAGGCCCATGCGTACGATGTGGTCCTCCTCGGCCGAGCGCTGGCGCAGATCGGCGAGGTAGGCGTCGCGCTCGCGCAGATTGCGGTTGATGCGCGTCATGAAGATCACGATCAGTCCGGCCGCCAGCACGAAGCAGATGAACATGCCCCTGATATGCAGGGACAGGAGATCGCTGCCGCCATGATGCGGGATCGCGATCGGCTGGAAGAGGAAGATGAGGAAGACGAAGCAGGCCGATGCAGCCGCCACGAGGATCCAGGTAAACCTTGGCGTCAGCAGTGCCGCGCCAAGCGTGATCTGCAGGAGATAGAGCGATACGAACGGGTTGGACGCGCCGCCGCTCAGGTAGAGCTGCGTCGTCAGTGCCGCCATGTCGAAGATGAGCGCAACGAAGAGCTGGGTGTTGCTGATGGGCCTGGTGCCGCGCAGGACCAGCAGGCTGAAGATGTTGAGGCCCAACAGGAAAAGCACCACGCCGGCCATCTCCGCCAGCGGCAATGGGATATCGAACCAGTATTCCGTCGCCAGAATGGTGAGCACCTGACCCGCCACCGCCAGCCAACGCAGTTGGATGAGGAGGAACAGGTTCTTCCTGTTCGTTGCATCAGGGTGCGATACTGCCCCGTTCTTGCCGGCTAGGGATGCCGCCACCAGGGATTTGTCATGATGAAGCGCTTGCGTGGGGACGCTCATCTCGCGGGTCCTCGCCGTCGGCCGTGGCCGATCATCGGCCTGGCCAGGGCAATGGCGAGCATCGCAGCGAGCGCGAACCAGGTCAAAGCATAGACCAGGTGGCTGTTGCGGAAGGTCACGACGGTCAAGCCGCCGCGCGGCCAGCCCTCCATGCGTGACGCTTCCGCATCGACGAAATAGGGAGCGACATTGCTCGTCAAGCCGTGCGCGGTTGCTATGGCGGCGACGTCTCGCGAATACCAGCGATTGCCCGTGGTGTCGTTCTTGCGCAGGAAGCCGCCGCCGGGTTCGCTCATGCGCAACAGGCCGTCGATGACGGCCGGCGCGGTTGGGCCGCCTCTCTCCCGTTCGAACTCAGTCTTGCGCTCCAGGGGAATGAAGCCGCGGTTGACCAGCACGACGAAGCCACGGTCGGTCCGCATCGGCGTCAGCACCCAATAGCCGCCGCCAAGCTCCGTCACCGCCTGCACAAGCGTGTTGGCGCCGCCCTGGTAGCGTCCCGCCAATCGCACATGGCTGTATTCGTAACCGGCCGCGGTGATGCCGTTCCAGCTCTCCGGGCCAGGCGCATCAACAACCGGAGCATGAATGCGTTGGTCGACACGAGCGATCAGGTCGAGCTTCCAGACTCGCCTTTCCAGTTGCCATATGCCGAGCCCGGCAAACACCAGCACGCCGAGGAGCCCGAGCAGCACAAGGACAAGGCGCGACACGGTCGACCTGCCGGCGCTCTCTTGCGGTACGGGATGCGGGCCGATGCCTGTTTGTCCGATCGCCTCGATGGTGGTCCTCCCAGAGCCCGCCGGGCTCATGGCATCTCGCGCATGTCGTGCAGCCCGGGCATCATGTTGGCGTTGAGATGGTACATCACCCAGAGCGAACCGGTCAGCACGATGACAACCAGGATCAGCGTGAAGATCAGCGCCAGCATCGACCATCCGCCTTCCGAGGCGGTGTTCATGTGCAGGAAGAAGACCATGTGGACCACGATCTGCACGACCGCGAAGGCCATGATGACGATGGCCGTGGCCTGCTTGTCATCGATGATGCCGGTCATGACCAGCCAGAATGGAATGGCGGTCAGGATCACCGACAGGACGAAGCCGATCAGATAACTCCTGAACGATCCGTGCGCGGCACCGCCATGGGCGTGGCCGTGACCCTCGGCATGATCATGAGCGCTCATCGCAACATCCCCATCAGATAGACGAAGGTAAAGACGCCGATCCAGACGACGTCGAGGAAGTGCCAGAACATGCTGAGGCACATCAGCCGGCGGCGGTTGGCCTCGATGAGACCGTGTCTCGCGACCTGGATCATCAGCGTCACCATCCAGACGATACCGAAGGTCACGTGCAGGCCGTGCGTGCCGACGAGCGTGAAGAAGGACGACAGGAAAGCGCTGCGCTGCGGCGTGGCGCCTTCATGGATCATGTGCGCGAATTCGTAGAGTTCGATCGACAGGAAGGCCAGGCCGAACAGCATGGTCACGGCAAGCCAGGCTTGTGTCGCCGCGACGCGCCCCTTGTCCATGGTCAGCATGGCGAAGCCATAGGTGATCGAGGAGAAGAGCAGCATGGCGGTGTTGACCGCCACCAGATCGAGGTCGAACAGGTCCTTGGGCGCGGGCCCGGCCGCATAGTTGCCGCCAAGCACGCCATAGGCGGCGAACAGCATCGCGAAGATCAGGCAGTCGCTCATCAGGTAGAGCCAGAAGCCGAGCATGGTGGAGCCGCCTTCGGCGTGCGCATGCTCTTCTTCCAGGTGGAAGACCGGTTCGGTGCCGGCCGTGATTGCCGTCGATGTCATGCTCAAACCCTAACCCTGAGCGGCGAGGAGCGTGGTCCTCGCCTTCTCCGTCTGCGAGACTTCGGCCGCCGGAATGTGGAAGTCGCGGTGATAATTGAAGGTATGGGCGATCGCGGTGGCGATGAGGCAGACGAAGCTCAGCGCCGCCAGCCACCAGATGTACCAGATCAGGCCGAAGCCGAGCGCGACGCTGAAGGCGGCTAGGATGATGCCGGTCCCGGTGTTGCTGGGCATGTGGATCGGTTTGAAGCCGGCGAGCGGCCTGATGTAGCCGGCCTGCTTCATGTCCCACCAGGCATCGTTGTCGCGAATGACCGGCGTGAAGGCGAAATTGTAGGCGGGCGGCGGTGAGGAGGTCGACCATTCGAGCGTGCGGCCGTCCCAGGGATCGCCGGTCGGATCGGCAAGCGCCTCACGCCTGCGGATGGAGACGAAGATCTGGATCAGGAAGGCGGCGATGCCGCAGGCGATCAGCACCGCGCCGAAGGCGGCGATGACGAACCATATCTGCAGCGAGGGATCATCGAACACACGCATGCGGCGCGTCACGCCCATCAGGCCGAGGATGTAGAGCGGCATGAAGGCGAACCAGAAGCCGACCACCCAGCACCAGAACGAGACCTTGCCCCAGAACGGATCGAGCTTGAATCCGAAGGCCTTGGGCCACCAGTAGGCAATGCCGGCGAACAGGCCGAACAGCACGCCGCCGATGATGACATTGTGGAAGTGGGCGATCAGGAACAGGCTGTTGTGCAGCACGAAGTCCGCCGGCGGCACGGCAAGCAGCACGCCGGTCATGCCCCCGACAACGAAGGTGAGCATGAAGGCCACCGTCCACATCATCGGCAGTTCGAAGCGGATGCGGCCGCGATACATGGTGAACAGCCAGTTGAATATCTTCGCCCCGGTCGGGATCGAGATGATCATCGTGGTGATGCCGAAGAAGGAATTGACGCTGGCGCCCGAGCCCATGGTGAAGAAGTGGTGCAGCCAGACAAGATACGACAGGATGGTGATGACCACCGTGGCGTAGACCATCGAGGTGTAGCCGAACAGGCGCTTGCCGGAGAAGGTCGAGGTGACCTCGGAAAAGACGCCGAACAGCGGCAGGATGAGGATGTAGACTTCCGGGTGACCCCATATCCAGATGAGGTTCACATACATCATCGGGTTGCCGCCGAAGTCGTTGGTGAAGAAGTTGGTGCCGACATAGCGATCGAGCGCCAGCAGCGAGAGCACCGCCGTCAGCACCGGGAAGGAGGCGACGATCAGCACGTTGGTGCAGAGCGATGTCCAGGTGAAGACCGGCATGCGCATCATAGTCATGCCGGGCGCGCGCATCTTGATGATCGTGCAGATCAGGTTGATGCCCGACAGCGTCGTGCCGACACCCGCCACCTGCAGCGCCCAGATGTAATAATCCACACCGACGTCGGGACTGTAGCCGATGCCGGAGAGCGGCGGATAGGCAAGCCAGCCGGTGCGGGCGAATTCGCCGACGAACAGCGAGGCCATGACGAGGATGGCGCCGCCGACCGTCATCCAGAACGAGAAATTGTTGAGGAATGGGAAGGACACGTCGCGCGCCCCGATCTGCAGCGGCACGACGAAGTTCATCAGCCCGGTGACGAAGGGCATCGCCACGAAGAAGATCATGATGACGCCGTGGGCGGTGAAGATCTGGTCGTAGTGATGTGAGTTCAGGTAGCCCTCGGAGCCGTTGAAGGCGATGGCCTGCTGGAGCCGCATCATGATGGCGTCCGAGAAGCCGCGCAAAAGCATGACGAGGCCCAGCACCATGTACATGATGCCGATCTTCTTGTGGTCGACGCTGGTGAACCATTCGCGCCACAGATAGGTCCAGAGCTTGAAATAGGTGATCGCGCCGAGAAGCGCGATGCCGCCGAGCGCCACAGCGACGAAGGTGGCGACGACGATGGGTTCGTGCAGCGGCAGCGACTCCAAGGTGAGGCGGCCGAAAATGAATTTGGTCAGCGTATCGGGCATCGGCTGTCTCTCACAATTCACGCCGCAGCAGGCCGAGAGGCGGCGTATCCGCCTCGGCGCTGCGGCTGTCTGTTCCTGGCCGGAGCAGCCCCGCCCCGCGAAGCGGCGACAGGTTCTTCGCCGGCCAATAGCTCGGCCAGGCATCGCGCGACGCGCGTGAGACGGCAGCCGCCTCTTCCGCCGTGCAGATGCTGGCGACATAGGAGGGGTCGTTTCCGAACACCGCGCCACGCCGCGCGAGCTTGTCGTATTGCAGCGGCAAGGTGTTGCGCACACCGGCAAGACCGAGACCACCCTTGGCGTCGATCGACATCATCTCGTTCATGCACATCTTACCGCGCTCGACGCACAGATTGAGGATGGCGCCATAGAGGTCGGGATCGACGGAGGCGTAGTGCCGGACCGGTTCGTTCTCGCTCGGCTTTTCGAGTTCGAGATAGCTGTCGCGGTTGAGCGCCGCCGACGCGGTCCTGGCCTGTGCCACCCACTGGTCGAAGGCCTGGTCGGACAGGCCGTGGAAGGCGAAACGCATGCCCGAAAAGCCGGCGCCGCTGTAGTTGGCGGAGAAACCGCTATAGGTGCCCGGCCGGTTGATGACGGCGTGCAGCTTCGTCTCCATCGCCGGCATCGCGTAGATCTGTCCGGCAAGGGCTGGGATGTAGAAGGAATTCATCACCGCCGACGAGGTGATGCGGAAATCGATCGGCTGGTTGACCGGCGCCGCCAGCTCATTGACGGAGGCGATGCCGTAATCGGGATAGATGAAGAGCCATTTCCAGTCGAGCGCCACGACCTCGACCCTGAGGGGCTTGTGAAGCTGAGTGACGGGCTGGCCGGGTTCGATCCGGTCGATGCGGCGGTATGGGTCGAGCAGGTGGGTGCCGAGCCAGGTCAGCGCACCAAGGCATATGATGATGAGGAGCGGTGCCGCCCAGATCACCAGTTCCAATTTCGTCGAATGGTCCCAGTCCGGCGCATAGGTCGCCGAGGCGTTGGATTGCCGGTAGCGCCAGGCGAAAAAGACCGTCAGCGCCATGACAGGCACGATGATGATCAGCATCAGCAGGGTCGAGACCACCAGCAGGTCGCGCTGCTGGGCCGCGACATCGCCCGCCGGCGCGAGCACGACCATGTCGCAGCCGCTCAACAGCCCGGCCAGGGAAAGCAGAAGCAAGGCTCCAAATCGTTTCATCAGACACTGCCCTCGATGGATCGCCGCAGCGCGTTGCGATGTTGCAGTGCGGTATCGACAGAGGGCTACTGCCGGCGACGGCACGGTGACATTGGACAATTTGTCCAATGCCCAGCCGGGCCGGGTCTGGCGCAGTGTGCATTGCACAATGGGATTGCTACAAATGCGTCCCGGGTATTTCATCCACGCGGTGGCGACGGACAAGATGGCTCAGACTTCGACTGCCGAAACAAACAGCGAGTTGATCGGCTCGCATCATGGCCAGGTCAGCGCGGGCGATATCGCGGTCGGCGTGATCGTGGGCAGGACGTCGGAATTCTTCGACTTCTTCGTCTATGCGATCGCGTCCGTCATCGTGTTCCCCAAGCTGGTGTTTCCGACGCATGATCCGCTCGTCGGAACGCTCTACTCCTTCGCCATCTTCGCGCTGGCCTTCATCGCCCGTCCCTTCGGCTCCGTCCTGTTCATGGCGGTCGATCGCGCCTACGGTCGCGGTGCGAAACTGACGATCGCGCTGTTCCTGCTCGGCACCTCGACCGTCGCCATCGCGTTCCTTCCCGCCTATGGCGATATCGGCGCGATCGCGATCTGGCTTTTGGCGCTGGCCCGCATCGGGCAGGGCGTGGCGCTCGGCGGGACGTGGGACGGCCTGCCCTCCCTGCTGGCGCTGAACGCGCCACGGAACCGGCGCGGCTTCTATGCCATGATCCCGCAACTGGGGGCTCCGATCGGCCTCATCGTGGCCAGCGCTCTCTTCGCCTTCTTCGTCGCCAACCTGTCGGCCGACGACTTTCTTGCCTGGGGCTGGCGCTATCCGTTCTTCGTCGCGTTCGCCATCAATGTCGTGGCCCTGTTCGCCAGGCTGCGCATCGTAGTGACGCCAGAATTCTCGAAACTGTACGAGAGCGGCGACCTCCAGCCGACGCGCATAAGGGACACGATCAGGGCCGAGGGCCGCAACGTCGTCGTCGGCGCCTTCGCGCCGCTGGCGAGTTTCGCCCTGTTCCACATGGTGACGGTGTTTCCGCTCTCCTGGGTGTTCCTGTTCACCAATGAGGGGCCGGCGCGCTTCCTGGCGATCGAGGCGGTGAGCGCGCTGTTCGGCATCGCCGCCATCGTCGCGTCGGGCCCGCTCGCCGATCGGGTCGGACGCCGCGCGCTGCTCGGCGGTTCGGCGATCGCCATCGCGACGTTCAGCGGCTTTGCCCCGCAGCTCCTGGACGGGGGCACCGTTGGCGAGGCCCTGTTCATGGTGCTGGGCTTCATCCTGCTGGGGCTGAGCTTCGGGCAGTCGTCGGGCGTCGTCGCATCGAGCTTCTCGCGACAGCATCGCTATACCGGCTCGGCGATAACCTCGGATCTCGCCTGGATGTTCGGCGCCGGCTTCGCGCCACTCGCGGCATTGCTTTTGGCCGGCAATTTCGGCCTCATCGCGGCGGGCGCCTATCTGCTCTCGGGCGCGGCGTGCACCTTGCTTGCCTTGTGGATCGATGGACGGCGTTCGGCCGCGGACCGCCCGACCGACTGAACACCATAATGGCGGCAACGGTCGGCGAGCGTTGCAGGGGCGGCGGCCCCGCCGGTCAGCGGAACATCGAACCGCCATCGACGTCGAGCGCCGCGCCATAGACGAAGCTCGCGGCGTCGGAGCACAGGAACAGGATCGCGGCGGCCATGTCGTCGGGCCGGCCCATGCGGCGTATGGGCAGATTGGCCGCGATACGGTCCTTGAGGGCAGGGTCGATGTGGGAATGCATCGGCGAATCGGTCGGCCCCGGATTGAGGGCGTTGATGCGCACCGCCTTTCCCGCCAGTTCGCGCGCGACCGACTTCACCAGCGACAGCGTGCCGGCCTTCGAGGCCGCATAGGCCGTGTCGGCGATAAGGCCGCCACCGCCATGCACGCCGGCGTCCGATGCCACGCAGACGATGTTTCCCCCGCCGCTGCCCTGCATGCGCTGCACCGCGCCCTGGACCGTGAAGAAGGTGCCCAGCAAGTTGACGCCCAGCACGCGCTGCCAGTGCGCCCAATCCTGGTCGGGGATTCGCTTGGCGGTGATGATCGCGGCACAGGTGACGACATTGTCGAGCCGCGCCAGCCTGGCATCGCAATAGTCGAACATGCGCCCGATGCTGTCGGGATCACCCATGTCGGCCACCACCTTGTGCGGCGTCCCGGCCATCCCGCCCAGCTCGTCATGGCGCCTTGCAAGGCCTTCCGCATCACGGTCGCACATCACGACCTCGGCCCCCTTGGAGAGGAATGCACGGGCGGTTTCGAAACCCATGCCGCTCGCGGCACCGGTCACCAGCACGGTCTTGCCGGCAAAGCTGTCCGGGGCAAATGTGGCGTATACGTCGATCATGATTTCTCCATGAGATCGAAAGAGGGATGGCCAGCCGTAGGCGAGGCCTGTGACGTTGGCGCGAGCCGGTTCAGGCCTTCAGGTGCAGCGTCACCAGCACGGTACATTCGGCGCCGCTGTCGAACCTTGCCGCGACGCGCAGCCAGTTGCCGAAATGGGCTAGCCGCGCCATCGCCACGGCGTCGCGCTCCTTTGGCATCGGAAACTCGGTGCCCTCGCGCAGCCAGTGCATGCCGTCCGGCGAGACCTCGACCCATGCCGTGGCGATGGGGCCGACGGGTTGCTTGAGTGCCCGCACGAAGAAGATCGCCTCGCGCGCCCATCCCGCCTCGTAGGGCTCGCTGGCGGCTTCGCCACGCCAGCACTCGTTGCGGGAGACGACCGCGGTGATGTTCTCGGGCAGCATCAGAAATCTCCCGAAATGCAGATGGAATCGACGTAGAGGAAGGCCCGTTTGGCGACGTCGGTTTCGGCGAAAAGGCCGAAGTTGAGCATGCACCACAGGTTCTTCATCGCCGGAATGCGGATCGAATCGAAGCCCGAGAGATCAAAGCTGCGATCGTTGCACCTGAGCCCGAGCGCCGTCATCGTTGCCAGATCGAAATCGAAGCACAAATACGTCCAGTTCACCTTGGTAGGGATTTCGTTGTAGCAGAGACGCTGCGATCCGCCGGGAAGATCGACCCAGCCTTCCGGCGACAGATGGTAGTGGCTGATCGTCTTGTTGTCGGTGCCGATCGGGGTGATCCTTTCGGTCTCGCGCTTGTACTGCCATTTCTGCAGATGCTGGCCGTCGAACGCGTTCAAGAAGCGCAGATGCGGCATGACGCGATCGTTGTTGCCGTCCTGGTCCCCACCCTGCAGATCGAAGAGGAGGCCGACGGAGCGCACGTCGGTTTCGGACAGCTTCAGCGTGTTGGCCTCCGGCTTGAAGGTAAAATAAATTTCGAAACGGATCGGCCCGCGTTTGCGGAATGTGTGGCGTTTGATGGCGACGTTGCGGGCGCCCGCCACCGGTCGTGTCGCGATCTTGAGGGCATAGGACGAATCCATCCCGCCATGCGAGCCGGCGTCCCAGTGGGCGAGCGTCGACAGCATCGCGCTGGTGTGCTGCGCGTAGCCCGGCAGCATGGTGTCGAGATCGTCCTCGTAGTTGCCGACAAGCTGCGACCAGCCGCAATGACCGCGCGCGAAATTGTCGAACGACAATATCCGCGGCAGCGGGTCGAAACGGCTGAGCGCGGGGTCCGCGCGCAGCAGCGCCAGGCGCATCGCCTCGGTCAGGTCGCCGGTCTGGTTTGGAGTCTGGTTCTTCATCTGGTCTTCGGCCTCATTCGGCTTTCAGTTTCTTGACGGCTTTCCAATCGATTTCGATGCCGAGTCCGGGTTTTTGCGGGACATCGAGCGTGCCGTTCTTCTGCCTGACGCAGCCGGGCGCGAGATCGGCCAGATGCGTCTTGAACGGGCTGGCATCACACTCGCATTCCATCACGCCGAAGTTCGGCATCGCGGCAGCCATGTGGACGCTCGCGGTCTCGCAGACGATGCCGGACATGCCGATATGCGGAGCGTAGCGGACGTCATGCGCGGCGGCATATTCGGCCATGCGGCGCGTCTCGGAGATGCCGCCGGCGCGCGCCACGTCGGGCTGCAGCACCGACAGTGTGCGGTTGGCGATCAGGCGTTGCGCCTGGTCGAGGGTGAAATTGCTCTCGCCCGCGGCCAGCGGTACGTCGCAGCGCCGACGCAATTCCTCATAGCCCTGCTCGTTCTCCGGCTGCAGCGGCTCCTCGAACCAGAAATAGCCATTTGCCGAAAGCGCACGGCCAACCTCGACGGCCTCGTCCAGATTGTAGGCCCAATTCGCATCGACACAGAGCCCGATCGCGTCTCCGGCCCGCTTGCGGATGCGCTCGATGCGCTTGCAAGCGTCGCGCACAGGACGCGCCATCTTGACCTTGATGCGTGTAAAACCCTCGGCCACGTAACGGTCGAGTTCAGCGTCGGCGGCTTTGTCATCAACCCAGTTGACGGCCGCCGCGTAGACGTCGATGCGATGACGTCCGACGCCGCCAAGAAGTTTGGCGATCGGCTGTCCGGTTGCCTTGCCCAGTATATCCCATAGCGCGATATCGACGCCGGCGATGGCCTCGATCAGCATACCGCCTGCCCTGCCCGACAAAGCGCGGCGCATCGACTGCCACAAGGCGCCGATATTGCGGGCGTCCTGGCCGAGCAGGCGCGGCCTGAGCGAGCTTTCGATCAACTCGACATAGGCCTTGGGTGAAAATCGCGCCAGGGTTTCGCCGACCCCGACAATGCCGTCTGTGGTGCGCACTTCGACCAGAACCAGCGACACCTTTTCGTAGACGCCCCATGAGGTGACCGTAGGCCTGGGCAGCGTCTGACTGAGGGGATGGGCTATCACCTCGGCAATCTTCAACGGCCCGGCCGCGGTTGGATCGCTCATGCGCATCGATATCAGATTTCCCTCGTCCCTGCGGATGGCTCGTCATAACGCTCACTTATAAACTTAGCAACCAGAAAACTTAGTTGCTATGTTTGAGACAATCGTGCTAGGCAGCCAAAAGAGGATCCCGAATGGTCACAGAAGCAGCACGCAAATCGATTTTCGCCGTGAAGCCCGCGAGCCCATCACGCCTTGCGGATGGGGTCTCCGATGCAATCGCAGCGGCGCTGTTCGACGGACGCATCGCCCCTGGCGAGGCGTTACCGCCGGAAGGCGAGATCGCCCGGGAGTTCGGCGTCTCCAAGCCGATTGCACGCGAGGCGCTGCGCCAGCTGACCAGCGCGGGCCTGGTGTCGACGCAGCAAGGCAAGGTCGCGCGCGCCAAGGCACTCAGCGGCGAGCCGATGGACCGCATCTATGCCTATGCCGTCCGTTCAAGCCTGACGCGGCTTCAGGAAGCCAACGAGATGCGCCGGGTCATCGAGGTCGGCATCGCCCGGCTGGCCGCCGAGCGCCGCGACCCTCGGGGGCTGGACCTAATGCGCCAGGCTTTGCTCGACATGCGGGCCGGCATTGGCAAACCGGGTGATTTCACACAGGCCGACATCATGTTCCACCTCGGCCTCGCGACAGCCACTGGAAATTCCATGATCCGCATCCAGATGGAAGGGATGCGTTCGGTCCAACGGGAGGTTTCGGAGCTGTTCTCACGACGCTCCAATCGCACCGAGGCGGATTGGCGCGCCACCGTTGAACGGCACCAGGCAATCCATGACGCGATCGCGGCGGGCGACACCGACCTCGCGGACCGGCGCATTCACGAACACTTCGACGCGGCCGACATCGCTTCGTTCGAGGTCGCCGACAAGCTCGGGGAGCCGTCGCCTTGAGCCAGGACCGTTTTTCCCTTGCCGGTCGTCGAGCGCTGGTCACCGGCGCCAGCTCCGGCATCGGGCGCGCGGTTGCGATCGCCCTTGCCCAGCAGGGGGCCACGGTCGCGCTGCACCATTTCGGCGACGCCGCCGGAGCGCGCGACACGGCTGCGGCCATCGGTCCCGGCACCGCGGTCCTCGAGGCCGACTTCACCGACAGCAGGGCAATGTCGGCCTTCGCGTGCGAGGTCGCGGACGGCGCCATCGACATCCTGGTCTCGAACGGCGCGATCGAGCGACGCCGTGCCTGGGACGAAGTCGACGAAGCGCATATCCAGGCACATGTCGCGGCCAACTTCACGGCCCTGTTCACCTTGGCCACGCGGCTGGTTCCAGCCATGGCAAAGCGCGGATGGGGGCGCGTGGTGGCGACCGGCAGCGTGATGGCGAGGCGGCCGCGCGCCGAAACGATCGTCTACGCGTCGCTGAAGGCGGCGCAACTGACGGCGGTGCGCGCCATGGCGCGTGACGTCGCGCCGCACGGCGTCACCATGAATGTGGTATCGCCCGGCGCGATCGAGACGGAGGCCACCGCCGAGCGGTACCGGGACGCCGCTTTCCGCCAGGCGGTTGCGGCGAAGATTCCCGCCGGACGCCACGGCCAGCCCGACGACGTCGTCGGCGCTTTCGTTTTCCTGTGCAGCAACGCCGCCCGCTACATCACCGGTGCCGACATCCCCGTCGATGGCGGTTGGACGATCGGTGACGCGCCCGGTGCCTTGCCAGGAGCGACAGCATGACCACACGCCGCCGGCCGGGCCATTGATATCGCGCCCACAGTTGTTGAGTGACCATCAGCGTTTCGGGAGGAAATCATGAAGACCGCAATCAAGCTCGCACTATCGGCCGTGGCGCTGTGCGCCCTATCGGCACAGTCGATGGCCCAGGAACTCCGGATGACGGTGTGGACCGGCAACGAGGCCCATCTCAAGATGCTGAACGGCATCGCCGCGGGTTTCATCGCCAAGCACCCGGGCGTCACGGTGAAGTTCGAGACCGTTCCGGTCGCCGACTATACGCAGAAGCTCACCTTCCAGGTCGCCGGCGGTAACGCCCCCGATATCGCCTGGATGATGGAAGATGCCGCACCGGCCTTCGAGAACGCCGGCCTGCTCATGGACATCGGCCCGACGCTGAAGGCGACCGAGGGATACAATTTCGAGGATTTCTCCGAGCCGGCGATGGCGCTCTGGCAAAACGACGGCAAGGTCTACGGCATGCCGTTCTCGACCTCGCCTTTCCTGATCTACTACAACAAGGACATGTTCGACAAAGCGGGTCTCGAAGATCCCAACCAGCTTGCCGCGAAAGGCGAGTGGAACATGCAGAAATTCCAGGAGGTCGCCAAGAAGGTCACCGACGCCAATCCCGGCAAATGGGGCTTCGAGTTCAAGGACGGCGAAGGCTATGCATCGCGCATGACGCACGCCTTGCTGCCACCCGTGCGCGCCTATGGCGGCGATCTGTGGGCCAACGGCCAGTGCGGCCTGGACAAGCCGGAAGCGGTGGCCGCCGTCAAGCAGCTCCACGACATGGTGTTCAAGGACAAGTCGATCGTGCCGCCGGGGGAACAGGGCGACTATTTCTCCGGCAATTCGGCGATGACCGTGAACCAGATCTCACGGGCCTCGAAGATGCCCGAGGCGGGTTTCAAATGGGGCATCGCTCCGCTGCCTTCGGGACCGGCCGGCGAGGCTCCGGTCATCGGCCAGGCCGCGCTGACCGTCTTTGCATCGGGCAAGAACACGGAGCTCGCCGCCCAGTTGGTCGCCGAGATGACCAGCAAGGACAATGTGGCTGTCATGGCGCAGTTCTTCCCGCCGGCCCGCAAGAGCGTCCTGGAGAGCGACGCCTTCGTCAATTCCAACAAGCTGATCCCGCCGGAACAGATGAAGAGCGTGGCCGCCGCGATCGTCAACGGCCGCGTCCATCCCTCGCATGAGCATGTGCCGCAGATCTTCGCGGCGATGGCGCCGCGCGTCGACGCATTGTGGCGGGCCGACGCCAATGTCGAAGAGGCGCTGAAGGGCGTCTGCGCAGCCATCCAGCCGCTGCTCTGACAGGGGCTCCGCTTCGTGGCCGGCAAGGCATTCCGGGACAATGCGGCGCGCGCTGCGGGCGCGCCGTGGCTGACCTTGAAGACCAGGGAAATGCTGGAAGCGTGGCTGTTCGTCAGCCCGACGCTGATCGGCTTCCTGATCTTCTTCCTCGGCCCGCTGGTCGCCATTTTGTACTATTCGACGACCGAGTGGAACCTGCTCAGCCAACAGGCGACGTTCGTCGGGCTCCGCAATTTCCACAACGTCCTGCTGGAGAACCCCGACTTCTGGCATGTCGTGCGCAATTCCGTGATCTTCGCGCTGGGGCTCGTGCCCCTGAACATGGCATTGGCGCTCTCGCTTGCGCTGGCGCTGTCGCGGCCGTTCTTCGGCGTCGTCTTCTTTCGCACGGTATTCTTCGCGCCGGTGGTCACGTCGGCGATTGCCTGGGCGATCGTCTGGAAATTCATGCTGCAAGGTGAAGGCGGCGCCGTGAACCAGATGCTGGCCTGGATCGGCATAAACGGTCCGAACTGGCTGCGCGAGCCCAACTGGGCGATGGCGGCGGTCATCGTCACCCGCGTCATCAAGATGGTCGGGCTCAACATGATCCTCTACATCGCGGCGCTGCAGTCGATACCGCGCGACTACGAGGAAGCGGCGACGCTGGAAGGCGCTTCGCGCTGGCAGGTCTTCCGCATGATCACCTGGCCGCTGCTTGCGCCAACGACGCTCGTCATCATGGTTCTGACGACGATCGGGTCGTTCAAGGTGTTCGACCACATCTACCAGATGACCGGCGGCGGCCCGGAAAACGGCACGCTGGTACTGGCGTTCTACATCTACCAGCAGGGCTTCAAATTCTTCAACGTCGGCTACGCGGCCGCACTGGCGCTGATCATGTTTATCATCGTCATGGCGCTGACCCTGGTGCAGGTGATGCTGCGGCGGAGGGATATGGAGTGACCGCGCGCCGGACCGAAATCCTCTATCGTATCTGCTGGACCGTGGCCCTGCTGCTGCTGGCGGTGCCCTTCGTGTTCCCGTTCCTGTGGATGATTTCCGGTGGCTTCAAGAGCACCACCGAAATCTTCGGCACGCCGACCTTGATCCCGCGCGTCTGGCGCTTCGAGAATTTTGCGGAAGTGTTCACCTATCAGCCCTTCGCGCGGCAGTATTTCAACTCGCTCTACATTGCCGCGACGGTGACGGCGTTGACCCTGTTCATCGCCTCGCTGGCGGGCTATGCGCTGGCGCGCATCCGTTTTGCGGGTGCGGGCCTTTTGATGCTGTTCCTGGTGATGGCGCTGATGGTGCCGGAAGAGGTCACCATCATCCCGAACTTCTTCCTGATCCGCGCCATGGGCCTGATCGACACGCACTGGCCGCTCATCCTGCTGCCGGTCTTCGGCCCGCAGGGTGTGGTGGCGACGTTCCTGATGCGCCAGTTCTTCCTGGCGCTGCCCAAGGAACTCGAGGACGCCGGCAAGATGGACGGGCTGTCGCGCTTCGGCGTCTGGTTGAAGATCGCGCTGCCCATGTCGCGGCCGGCGCTTGCCGCAGTCGCGATCATCACTTTCCTGCATTCGTGGAACCTGTTCCTCGAACCGCTGATCTTCCTCAGTTCGCTGGAGAAGTTCACGCTGCCGCTGGCGCTGTCCAATTTCAACGACAGCTACGGCCTGCCGCTGTGGAACCTGCAACTGGCGGCGACGAGCCTGGCGGTGGTTCCCATCCTCATCATCTATCTGATCGCCCAGCGCCAGATCATCGAGAGCTTCGCCCTCTCCGGCGTCAAGGGATAAGGGACGTCATGACAAAGGTTCTGCTCAAGGACATCCGCAAGAATTTCGGTACTGTCCAGGTCATCCGCGGCGTCGATCTCGAGATCGAGGATGGCGAGTTCGTGGTCTTCGTCGGTCCCTCGGGATGCGGAAAGTCGACGCTGCTGCGGCTGATCTCCGGCCTTGAGCACATCAGCGACGGCGAACTCCACATTGGCGGCCAGTTGGTCAACGAGGTGCCGGCGGCCAGGCGCGGCGTGGCCATGGTGTTCCAGTCCTACGCGCTTTATCCGCATCTGACGGTCCGCGACAACATGGGTTTCGGTCTCAAGGTCCGCAAGGTGCCGGCCAGCGAACGCGCCCGCCGTGTTTCGGAAGCCGCCGCGACGCTGAAGCTCGAACCGTTGCTCGACCGCTTTCCTCGTCAGTTGTCGGGCGGACAGCGTCAGCGCGTGGCCATCGGCCGGGCCATCGTCGGCAATCCGGACGTCTTCCTTTTCGACGAGCCGCTCTCGAACCTCGATGCCGAACTGCGTGTCCACATGCGCTCCGAGATCGCGGCGTTGCACCAACGCCTGTCGACGACGATGATCTATGTGACCCACGACCAGATCGAGGCCATGACGCTTGCCGACAAGATCGTGGTGTTGCGCGACGGCAGGATCGAACAGGTCGGCTCGCCCCGCGACCTCTACGACAGCCCGCGGACCATCTTCGTCGCTCAGTTCATCGGCAGCCCCAAGATGAACATTCTGCCACTTGCCGACGGACAGCCGATCGCGCTTGGCGCGTCGGTCCCCGCGACGGCCACGTCGGTCGGCATTCGACCCGAGCACCTGTCGCTGGGCCAGCCCTCGAACAGCACGTTGCGCGGCAAGGTAGGGCTGGCGGAATATACCGGCGCCGTCACGCTGCTCCATGTCGCGCTGGATGGGGGCCAGACCTGCCTCGTCATCCACAATCAAGGACCGGCGCCCGAAACCGGCGCCGAGGTCGGCCTGCGGGCCGAACCCGGACATCTGCATTTCTTCGACAAGGAAGGACGGGCGGTCTGATATCTGCCGCGCGATCAAGCAGCGCGACGCTCCTGCGATCCGTGCCTTACGATCTATCCCGCCGCCAGCGCCGTGACTTCCCGCCGAAACGGCAATGCGTCGCCGATGTCGGGTTCGTCCAGCTCGCGGGCGAAGCGGTGGCCGGCATAGGTTGCCCATGCGATGGGCCCCGGTGCTTCGGCGTCGCCGATGACCTTGACCGAACGGATGCCATTGTCGGCCCACTCGTTTTCCCGGACCTTGAGATCGCGCCAAACGGCGTCGTCCTGATTGCGAGAGGTGACCAGGACGACGGCGTCCGCCGCCAGATTCTGCGTTGCGCCGGTGTAGACGCAAGCCGTCACGACACCGCCTGAAGCGACACTCACGACGCTCCTGTTGAGCACGATATCGACCCCGAGCTCCGCCAGGCGGCGGTGGATGGCACCCTGCTCCAGCGTGTTGCGGGTCCAGTCCGAGACATAGGCCGATGGCGTCACCAAGGTCACCTTCGTTCCCTGACGGGCCATCAGCTCGGCGAGTACGCCGCCCATGTAGTAGTGGTCGTCGTCGAACAGCACGACCTTGCCGGAAGGGACCTTGCCGTCCATCAGATCGTCAGGCGTGTAGACCGGCATCGCGCCGTCGATCGGCATCGGCACGACATGGGCACGCGCGACGCCATCGCGGCGCCACGTCGATCCGGTGGCGATGGCGATGTTCTGGAAGCCGAAGGATAGGATGTCATCCGCCGTCAGTTGGCTTTCGAAATAGATGTCGACATCAGGCATCTGGCTGAGCTGATACTGCCGATAGTCGCGCACCCTGCCCCAGGCCGACAGGCCCGGAAGTTTGCTTTCGCGCGCCACGCGCCCGCCAAGCTCGGTACCGGCTTCCGCGATGGCCACCTTGTAACCGCGCAGGCCGAGCGCACGCGCGGCCTCCAGTCCGGCAGGCCCGGCGCCGACGATCAGCACGCTGTCGCTGTCGCCCTTGGCCTGCATGCGCTCCGGATGCCAACCCTTGCGCCATTCCTCCATGAAGGTCGGGTTTTGCGTGCAGCGCGAGATCGACATGGTCATGTCGCCGGTGATGCAGATGTTGCAGCCAATGCATTCGCGGATGTCCTCGATGCGGCCCTCCTCGACCTTCCTCGGCAGGAAGGGATCGGCGATCGACGGGCGGGCGCAACCGATGAAGTCGAGCGTGCCTGACCTGATCATTCTCACCATCACGTCGGGCGAGGTGAAGCGGCCGACGCCGACGACCGGCTTCGAGGTCAGCTTCTTGATGCCCGACACCAGGTTTTCCTGCGCCGCCTCTTCCTTGAAGCGCGACGGGCCGGAGCAATCCTCCCAGGCGCCGTGCGCGAGATCCCACAGATCGGGCAGGTCGGCATGCATCTCGATCATGTCGCGGACTTCCGAATTGGCAAAGCCGAGCTCGCCGATCATCTCGTCCAGCGACAGCCTGAGCGTCAGGCCGCAGGTGTCGCCGATCGCGTCGCGCCCTTCCTCGATCAGCTCGCGCATCAGCCGCGAACGGTTTTCCAGCGAGCCGCCATATTCGTCGCCGCGTTGATTGGTGGCCGTCGACAGGAAATGCTGGATGATGCCGAAACCGTGCGCGCCATAGAGGCACACCAGGTCGAAACCCGCCTGCTTCGCGCGTTTGAAGGCATTGCGGTGCCAGCGACGCAGGTCGCGGATGTCCTGCTTGTCCATGGCGCGTGCCTGCACCGGATCGTTGGTGAAGGTGCGGATCGGCAGGGCCGACGGCCCTCGCGGCACCTCCTTGGTGTAGAGGTTGGGACCGTTGATCCCGGAATAGGCGAGCTGGATGCCGGCCAGCGCGCCGTGTTCGTGCATGGCTCTCGCCATCTTGGCCAAGGCCGGAATGTCGGCGTCGTCCCATAGCCGCAATTCGATGAAGGGCGTGATCTCGGAAGTGTGGTGCATCTCCGTCTGCTCGGTGAAGATGACGCCCCATCCGCCTTCCGACTTGATGCGGCGCATCTCGGCCGCGGCCGACGGATCGCGATAGCCGCCGCCATTGCAATGCGGAACCTGATAGAAGCGGTTCTTGGCCGTTACCGGACCTATCTTCATCGGCTCGAACAGGATGTCGTAGCGTGGGTCGCGCATGGTGCTTCCTCCGTGCAGGCCCGGTACCGCCGGTCCCGCCGAGACTACTCATAAGTTGGAGCCGGCGCGGGAAAACTACGGATTTCTTCTGCGCCGATTAGGACGCGCCTAATCGCGCGCGCCGGCGCGGATTAGTCTGTGTTGAACCGGGGCTGAGTGAAATGCGACTTCAGGGCATTGGCGGCATGGTGCTAGACAGCCAGGACCTCACAGCGAGACTGGAACATGGACAGTATCAGGATACTCGAAAGGCTGATTGCATTCCCGACGGTGAGCCGCGACTCGAACCTCGACCTGATCGGCTATGTGACCGACTTGCTCGAAGCGAACGGCGTTGCCTGCCAGATCGTCCGCAGCGCGGACGGACACAAGGCCAACCTCTTTGCCACCATCGGCCCGGCCGACCGGCCCGGTGTCATGCTGTCGGGCCACACCGACGTCGTTCCCGTCGACGGCCAGAACTGGACGCTGCCGCCGTTCGAAATGACCAAGCGCGACGGCAAGCTTTACGGACGCGGCGCTACGGACATGAAGGGTTTCGTGGCCTCTGCGCTCGCGGCCTGTGTCAAGGCCTCCAAGATGGCGCTTCGGACGCCGCTGCATTTGGCGCTCTCCTATGACGAGGAAGTCGGCTGCCTGGGCGTGCGCGACCTGATCGAAATGCTGAGCGCGGCGCCGCAACGCCCGCTGCTGTGCATCGTCGGCGAGCCAACCAACATGCAGGTGGCGACCGGGCACAAGGGCAAGCTTGCCGCTCGCGCCATCTGCAGGGGACGCGAAGGCCATTCGGCGCTCGCCCCACTGGCGCTCAATGCCATCCATCTCGGCTGCGATTTCGTGCGCGCCTTGCGCGACGAACAGGAGCGGCTGGCCCGCGACGGCGCCCGCGACGGCGACTACGACATTCCCTACACGACGGTGCATGTCGGCAAGATCAATGCCGGCGTCGCGCTCAACATCGTGCCCAACCTGTGCCAGGTCGATTTCGAGATCCGCAACGTTGCCGCCGACAATGCCGCCGGCATTCTCGACAGGCTGCGCATTGCCGCGGCGCGCATCGCCGAGGACGCGGCTTCGATCGCGGCCGAGGCCGCGATCGAAATCGAGATCACCAATACCTATCCGGGCCTCGACACGCCGGCCGCATCGGCGGCGGTGGCTTTCGTCAAATCGCTGACTGGTGCCAACGACACGATGAAAGTCGCGTTCGGCACGGAAGGCGGCTTGTTCAGCCGCGATCTCGGCACGCCTGCCGTCGTCTGCGGGCCGGGCTCGATGGCGCAGGGACACAAGCCGGATGAATTTGTCAGCGTCGAACAGCTGCGGGGTTGCGACGGGATGCTGGACAGATTGCTGGAACGGCTCACGGACGGCTGGCCGTGACCCGAATGGCAGCCCCTCACTTCACGATGCGTTCGGTGCCGAAGACGCCCTGCTCGACGACGAAGCGGCGGCAGTGGTCGATGAAGGCCTGCACCGTCAGCGTGCGATGCTCGGCGTTGGGCAAGGCAATGCCTATGGTCAGCGGCCTGAGGTCCCCCAACAAAGGCACGAAGACCAGCAATTTTCCGTCCGGCGACATGGTGTTGAGCGGCCGCATATTGGCGATACCGTAGCCGAAGCCATTGGCAACCATCGAGCGCATCACGGCGATGTCGCCGGTGCGCTCGACGATCTTGGGCCGCAGGCCCCTGGGCTGGAAAGCCGACAGGAAGTATTCGCGGCTGTAGGGCAGATCGAGCAGCACCATCGGCTCATCGACCAGTTCCTCAGGGGAGATGCCTGCCTTCGCCGCCAGGCGATGCGCGGCCGGAAGCATCACATAGGCCGGCAACTGCATCAGCGGCTCGAAGGTCATGTCCTGCGACAGCTCGAGATCATAGGTCAGCGCGGCGTCTATCTCGCCACGCTGCAGCATCTCGAACAATTGGCCCTGGTTGCGTTCGAATTGCCGGACGCGCACATCGGGATAGGCATCCTCGAATTTCTTGCGCAGCGCCGGCAGCACGATCTGCGCGAAAGTGAGCAGGCAGCCGATCGCCAGCGGTCCGCGCACCTTTTCGGCGATGTCGCCGGCAATGTCGTGCAGCGCGTCGGCGTCGTTGAGCAGGCGCGCGGCTTCCTTGAGGAACAGGCGCCCGCCCGCGGTGAGCGCCAGGGCATGCGAGTGCTTGCGCACGAAAAGCTGGACACCGAACTCGGCTTCGAGCTGGGCGATCGACGCCGAGATCGACGGCGGCGAGACGTTCACCTGCTCGGCCGCCTTGGCGATCGAACCCGCTTCGCCAACGGCGACGAAATATTCGAGCTGTCTGAGCGTGAAGCGGAGCGGCATGGTTCTATGTTGCCGGTTTGCGGCTGGTGATCAAGTCGCGCCCACTCCTCAGTACTTGATCCAGGTGGTCTTCAGCGCGGTGTATTTGTCCAGCGCGTGCAGCGACAGGTCGCGCCCGAAACCGGACTGCTTGAAACCGCCGAAGGGAGTCATCGGGCTCAGCGCATCGACGGTATTCACGGAAACCGTGCCCACGCGCAGCCTTTCCGCGAGGCGATGCGCCCGCGACAGGCTGTCGGTCCACAGCGATGCAGCCAGGCCGTAGACACTATCGTTGGCGATGCGAAGCGCCTCGTCTTCGGTGTCGAAGGCGATCACCGACAGAACCGGACCGAAGATCTCGTCGCGGGCAAGCGGGTCGTCGGGCGAGACGTTGTCGAAGATCGTGGGCTGCACAAAACTGCCGCGCCCGTCGACGGCGACCCGGTCGCCACCGGCCACCAGCCGTGCCGACTTCCTGCCGCCATCGATGAAACGCATGACGGTCGCGGCGTGGCGCGCGTCCACCATCGCACCCATCCTGGATGCTGGGTCGAGCGGATCGCCGGGCTGGGTCGCGGTTGCGCGCTCTGCCAGTTTCTCGACCAGCGCATCCTTGATGCCGCGTTCCACCAGAAGCCGGGAATTGGCCGAGCAGACCTGTCCCTGGTTGAAGAAGATGCCGAAGGCGGCCATGTCGGCGGCCGCATCCAGATCGCCGCAATCCGCGAACACCAGATTGGGGCTCTTGCCACCGGTCTCCGGCCAGACCTGCTTCATGTTCGACTGGCCGGAATATTGCAGGAACATCTTGCCGACAGCGGTCGACCCCGTGAAGGCAAGGCAATCCACATCCATGTGGCGGCCAAGCGCCTGGCCAGCCGTCTCGCCGAGGCCAGGCACCACATTAAGAACGCCGGCGGGCAGGCCCGCTTCCATGGCAAGCTCGGCCAGCCTGAGCGCCGAGAATGGCGATTGCTCGGCGGGTTTCAGCACCACCGAATTGCCCGCCGCCAGCGCGGGCGCGCATTTCCAGGTCGCCATGTCGAGCGGAAAGTTCCACGGCACGACGGCGCCCACGACCCCAAGCGGCTCACGCCGCACCAAGGCGAGGTCGCCCGGGCCCGTCGGCGCCACCTCGTCATAGACCTTGTCTATCGCTTCGGCGTACCACTGGAAGATCGCCGCCGACCCCGGCACGTCGATTGTCGCCGCGTCCTTGACCAGCTTGCCCATGTCCAGCGATTCCAGCAGCGCCAGCTCCTGCAGGTTCTCGCGCAGCGATTCCGCCAGCCGCAGCAGCACCTGCTTGCGATGCTGAGGGCTCGCTCGCGACCAGACGCCAGCCTCAAAACTGCGCCGCGCCACAGCGACTGCGAGGTCGATGTCCTCTTCGCCGCAGGAAGCAACCTCGGCGAGCGTTGCGCCCGTGGCCGGATTGATGCTGGCGAAGGTCCGGCCGGAGCGGGCGGGCACCGCCTTGCCGTCGATGAACGCCCTGTCGCGAAAGCGGATCGCCGACGCCTTGCCGATCCAATCCTTATGACTGAGTTCGCTCATGCCGGCTCCAGATGTCGGACTATTCGTCACCCGGAACGCCATAGCTCGGCGCACCGGACGGATTGAGAGCGCGCGTGACATAGGCGTCGAGCTGGGGCTTGTAGATCTCCCACAGCGCCGCCAGCTGCTCGATCGGACACGACTCGGTCCAGTCGCAACGCAGGTCCGCGACCGGCCATGAAACATCGCGCACCAGCTTCATGCCGGCGGAGCGGATAGGTCCCGCCTCCCCGCCTGCATCGAGCGCGGCCCGCATGGTGGCGATCAGCCGGTCGCCGAGATCGCCTTCGGAGGCGAGAAAGGCGTCGACCATGGCTTGCGGAACCCTGTCGCTGGCAAGCAGGTTGCCGCCGCAGGCGACGTCCTCGCCGCGCGCCTCGGCCCAGATGCCGAGTGCTTTCGGTCCCGAATGGATTGCGCTGCCGCCGGCCGCGTCGACCGCCAGCACCTGCCGGTATTCGCTAAAAGCGGCCGTGCGCTTCAGAATCGCGACGGCTTCAGCGGCGGAGGCACCCCGCGCCATCAGCTCCAGCGCCCGTGGCCCGAGCGTCGGGTCCGTGACGTTCTGGCTGGCAACCGCGCCGACGCCGGCCCGCGCATAGGCGCAGCGTGCCGCGACGGCGGGAGACGACGAGGATACCGCCACCCCGAACATGCCCGTGCGCCGGCAGCGCGCTACTATCGAGAAGGTCATGGCCTAGTCCGGGATGATGGCTGTGCATCATCCGGGATTACGGCGGTGCCGTCGATCTCGACCAGCCATTCCGGCCGCGCCAAGGCCGATACGACAAGGCCGGTCGAAACCGGATGCACGCCTTTGATGTATTCGCCCATCGTCCGGTAGACGGCTTCGCGATGGCGCACGTCTGTCAGATAGATCACCACCTTGACCAGATGCTCCATCGTGCCGCCGCATTCCTCGATGAGCTGCTTGATGTTCTGCATGACCTTGTGGGTCTGCTCGACCGGATCGTGGCTGCCGATGTTTTTGGCGGTGTCGAGATCCTGCGGGCATTGGCCGCGCAGATAGATCGTGCGGCCACCTCGCGTGACGACCGCCTGGCAAAGATCATTGTCGAGCTTCTGCTCGGGATAGGTATCCTTGGTATTGAAGGTGCGAATTCGCGTATGCGCCATATTGGTCTCCATCAGGTCGGGCTCGCGGCGTCGTCGGCTTTGGTCAGGCGTCCACGGGCTCGCGTTTCGCGGCGGCGTGATAGGCCAGATATTTGCGCTGCGTCGAAATACGGTCGGCCACGTGCTTGGCGTCGTGCCAGACGCCCCAGATAAAACTGGAACCCCTTCTCGATTGCCAGGGCAAGCCCAGGAAATAGATTCCGGGCTCGGTCGAGACGCCGCGGTGGTGCCTTGGCCTTCCCTTCTCGTCAAAGGCATCGACCTTCAGCCAACTGTAATCGGCGGCAAAACCCGTCGCCCAGATGATCGCCGCTATCCCCGCCTCGGCCAGGTGCAGTTCGCGGATCGGATTGGTCATGCATTCGGGATCCGGTTCGATCCGGCGGGCAGCGGGCTCTTCGGGAAGGTCGAGACCGTTGCGCGCCACATAGGCGTCGGCCTCGTCCAGCAGCGACATCAGATTGGCATCACCGCGGGCAATGTTCTTCGCAAGATCAGGCGCGAAGCTCATCAGCCCGTCCTGATAGGTCCTTGTCATGCCGACCAGGGTGAGCCCTTGCTTCGCCAGTCGGCGGAAATCGATCGTTTCGCCGCCGCGCGCGCCGCTCACCGCGATCGTCACATGTTCCGTGCCGGGTCCAGGGGTTTCGAGGTCCCATTTGCCGAGAACGCCCAGCCACCAGCAGAAGTCGCGCCCGCGATAGGCCCGCGGCGGGCGATCGTGCGGGCCGACCGAGAGGTAGACGCGCTTGCCAGCGCGCTGGAGTTCGTCGGCGATCTGCACGCCCGAGGATCCCGCGCCGACCACCAGCACCGAGCCTTTTGGCAGCTGATCGGGATTGCGGTAGGCGCTGGAATGGATTTGCAGGATGCCTGCCTCCTTGGGGACGAGAGGCGGGATGACGGGGACCTGGAAAGGTCCGGTCGCGGCGACGATGCTGTTTGCCTCGATCAGGCCATCGGACGTCTCGACGCGGAATCCGGGCCGGCCGACATTTCTTTGCACAAGCCTGACCTCGACGCCGCTACGGATCGGCGCATCGATCTGCTTTGCGTAAGCGACAAAATAGTCGGCAACCTCCTCCTTGGAGGGAAAGCCATCGGGACCCGTAATCGGAAACTCCATGCCCGGGAAGCGGTCGTGCCAGGCCGGGCCATTGGCAACCAGGGAATCCCACCGCTGCGAGCGCCAGCGCTCGGCAATGCGGCCGCGTTCGAGAACGAGATGAGGCACCCCGCACTTGCTCAGGTGCTCGCTCATGGCCACCCCCGCCTGGCCACCGCCAACGACAAGCGTGTCTATCGTCTCAACCGACATGCCCAGTCCTCTCCTGACCATCCGACAGCTCCTGCCGCACGGGACGAAAGCCGATTTCCGGCGGCTGGCAGACGCAGCCCGGCGTGATCCATTTCGCCGTGTTCCGGACAAGCCGCTTGCGCCATCCGGTCTCCCTATTGGCGCTCACAAGTAGCAGCACGTGGCGGTGGGCGCCCATAACGAATCTCCGAAGTCACGCGTAACCATTTCCGAATTTCTCGCGCCGACAGACGCATCTACAGTTTCAGCGATCGGGTCCGCGGCGCCGCATGAGGTGGCGGGCGAAGCCGGGCACGGGTCGGCACGGAACTGGTTGCGGAACAGGATGCGCTACCGCGGCGGCCCGTTCCGCAATGCCTCGCGCGCCGGCATTCTCGAGGGGCTGCCATGAAGGCTGAACGCTATGATCACATTGTCGTCGGCGCGGGTTCGGCCGGCTGCGTGGTGGCCAATCGGCTGAGCGCCGATCCGTCGGTCAGAGTGTGCCTGATAGAGGCAGGCGGCAGCGACAACAGCCTGCGGATAAAGGTGCCGGCAGGCATTCTGGCGCTCTATGGCAACCCGAACTACGACTATTGTTTCGTCGGCGTGCCACAGCCCCATCTCAACAACCGCAGCATTCCAGTCAACCGGGGCAAGGCGCTGGGCGGATCGAGTTCGATCAACTCGATGGTCTATATTCGCGGCGCCGCTGAGGACTATGACGAATGGGCCGGGCTCGGCTGCGCCGGCTGGGCCTATGGCGACGTGCTGCCTGTGTTCAGGAAACTGGAGCGCAATCTGGTCGCCCAGGACCCGCGCTATCATGGCACGGACGGCGAGCTTATGGTCGACAACCCGCGCGATCCGAACGTGCTTTCGGGCATGTTCGTCAGGGCCGGCGAACATGCCGGCCTGCCTGCCAACGAAGATTTCAATGCCAAGAGCCAGTTCGGCGTCGGGGTCTACAACGTCACGCAGAACCGGGGCCAGCGCCTCAGCAGCTTCACCGCTTTCATGCGCCCGGTGCTCAATCGCAAGAACTTGACCCTGCTCAGCGCATGCGAGGTGATCGACCTTGTCATCGCCGAAGGGCGCGCGACTGGACTGCGCGTGCGCCATGACGGCCAGGAGAAAATGCTCTCGGCCAGCCGCGAGACCGTGCTCTGTGCCGGGGCCATCAACTCGCCCAAGATCCTGATGGCGTCCGGCATCGGCCCCGCGGACGAGTTGCGGCGGATCGGCATCACGCCGGTTCTCGACCTGCCCGGCGTCGGCAAGAACCTGCAGGACCACATAGACGGCATGATCACCGTGCGCTCCAGGAGCACCAGGACGCTCGGCCTGTCGCTTGCCAACCTGCCCCGCATCGCGGCAGCACCGTTCCAGTATTTCGCGCGCCGCAAGGGCATGCTCACCACCAATTATGTCGAGGCTGGCGGCTTCGCGAAAACCAGGCATGCGAACGGCCTGCCCGACATTCAGTTCCACTTCGTGCCGGGCTATCGCAGCCACCGCGGCAGGCTCATCGAATATGGCCATGGCTATGCCATCCACACCTGTGTGCTGAGGCCGAAAAGCGTGGGCGAGATCAGGCTGTCACGCGACAGCTCCCGTAGGGACGTCCTGATCGACCACCGCTTCTTCACGGATGAAGACGACGCCATGGTGCTGGTCGAAGGCATCAAGATCGCGCGCCGGATTTTTGCCTCGTCCGAGTTCGACGCGGTGCGCGGCAAGGAGATGCTTCCGGGCAAGGACGTCCGCAGCGACGACGAGATCCTCGCCTATCTACGTGCCGAGGCGCTGACCGTCTACCACCCGGTCGGGACCTGCAAGATGGGGACCGACGCGATGGCGGTCGTCGATCCGGCGACGCTGAAAGTGCGTGGCGTGGATGGCCTCCGGGTGGCGGATGCGTCGGTCATGCCGAAGCTGATCCGCGGCAACACCAACGCGCCAAGCATGATGATCGGCCAGAAGGTTTCGGAGATGATCCTCGGCTCGGGACATCGCGGTGGCAAGTAGGCCATCGCTGTTCTGGTGAACCGTCGCAAACGTCCAGAATTGTCTTAAGCCCTCCAAACGTCGTCATTCTATGGCGGAGCAAGGAGCGAAGCGACGCGCGCAGACCATAGAATCCATTCCGTTACGCTAAGGCGTTGCTACCGTGCAGAATTCTGCTCCGCTGCGTCGCTCGGCCAAGGTCACGGAATGGATCCTCGGGTCTCCGCGTCCGCTTCGCTCCCGCTCCGCCCGTGGATGACGAAGCAGAGAGGCTTCCGCCAATTCCCAGCATCCGCGCTGAAAGCCTGCAGCCTTTTCAGAGGCCCCATGTCGAGAGACTGGTTCAGTGGTCCTCGTCGATCTCGTCGTGCAAGAGGCCGAGGATGCGGCGCTTGAGCGCGATGAACTCGGGTTCGAGGATCACGTCCATCGAGCGCGGCCTGGGGATCTCGACCTTGATCTCGGCCTTGATCTTGCCGGGCCGGGCCGTCATCACCAGGACGCGATCGCCCAGGACGAGCGCCTCGTCTATATCGTGGGTAACAAACAGCACCGTCTTCTGCTGCCGCTCCCAGACGCGCAAGAGCAGTTTCTGCATGGTGCCGCGGGTCTGGCTGTCCAGGGCGCCGAAGGGCTCGTCCATCAACAGAACTGCCGGGTCGTTGGCAAGGGCACGCGCAATCGCCACGCGTTGCTTCATGCCGCCGGAAAGCTGAGCGGGGTAGTGGTCGGCAAAGGGCGCGAGGCCGACCTCGTCGAGATACTGGTCGACGATCTGCTTGCGCTGCCCCGCCGGCAGACCCTTGCGCCTGGGCCCATATTCGATGTTGGCGCGCACCGTGAGCCAGGGAAACAAGGTGTAGCTCTGGAACACCATGCCTCTGTCGGGGCCAGGCTCGATCACTTCCCTGCCATCGACCTTGATGCTGCCCGAAGTCGCGTCATTGAGGCCGGCCGCAAGGTAGAGCAGGCTGGATTTGCCGCATCCCGAAGGGCCGACGATGACGCAGAATTCATTCCTTGCCACCCCCAGCGACACATCGTCCAGCGCCAGCACGCCGTTGGCGTCGCCGTAACGCAATGTCACGTCTTCGATGGCCATCGTCGTGCCGGTCGGGCGCGGATCGCCGGTCGTCGAGGCCGTGCCGGCCAGATTTTTCGCCTTGATGGTTTCGGTCATTGCCATCCTTGATCCGACTGCGGTTTGCGAGCTTGCGTTCAAAATCAGGGTGCCCATGGCGCGACCCTTGCCCGCACGATGCGGAACGCCGTGTCGGTGATGAGCCCGAGAAGCCCGATCGCGGCGATCGCCATGAAGATCACATCGACCTGGAAGCCTCGCATCGCCTTCAGGCTGATATAGCCGAGGCCGCTCGACGCGGCGACGAGCTCGGCCACCACCAGATAGGTCCAGGCCCAGCCCATGGTGACGCGAAGCGTGTCGAGGATCGCTGGAAGCGCGGCCGGGAAAATGACGTGCCACACGGCTTCGCTGCGCTTGGTGCCCAAAGTGTATGAGGCGTTGACCAGATCCCTGGATACGCTGCGCGCACAGTCGGAAATCATCACGAGTTGCTGGAAGAAGGTGCCGAAGAAGATGACCGCTATGCGCTGTTCGATGCCGATGCCGATCCAAAGGATGAACAGAGGCACGAAGGAGGTCACAGGCAGGTAGCGGATGAAGTTGACCAAGGGCTCGAGCGGCGCCTGCACCACCCGGTAGGTCCCCATCCACAGTCCCAGCGGCACCGAGATCAGCGAGGAGACGATGAAGCCCAGGATCACCACCTTGGCACTGGTCAAGGTGTGGTAGAAAAGGCTGCCGTCCAAAGACATGCGATAGGTCGTCTGCAGCACGGTTCCGGGCGTCGGCAGGAACATGTTCGGCACGACGCGGCCATAGGACAGCAAAGCCCAGCCGCCGATCACGACCACCCACATCGCCAGGGCCAGCGTTGTCGCCGTGCTGGCGGGAATGTTGGCGAATGGGGTCGTCAGGCGCGTCCACGCCGTCCGCCTCTGTGCCATGGGATGGTCTCCGTTGATCTTCTGAAGCGCGAAGTTCTGGCCTGTCGGAAACCGGGTTCGGCCCACACGGACCGACCCGGCTTCCCGAAGGCTCACTGTTCCCTGATGAAATCGGTGTCGAGGATTGTCTTCGCGTCGATCGTCATCTTGAGCTTGCCGGCCTTGCCCCAGATGTCCTGCGCGAAGTTCACCAGGTCGGACGCCTCGCTCTTCTGCGGCGTGCCGAAGAATTCCAGGTTGCGATCGCGGTCGTAATAGCGCACGCCCTTGGCGCCGGCGGCGAAATCCTCGGGCTTTTCGAGATAGCCGCCAATGCCCTTGGCCATGATCTCATAGGCCTTTTCCGGATTGGTCTTGATGTATTCGACCGCCTTGTAATAGCCCTTGACGAGGGCCTTCACGTCTTCGGGATGCTTTTCGATCAGATCGCATTTGAGGGCGATCACATCGACGATCAGGCCGGGGGTGGTCGTGGAATCGATCAGCACCTTGCCCTTGCCGCCCTTGCGGACTTCGGTGAGGTGAGGCTCCCAGGTCACCGCGGCGGGAACCTGGCCGGCGATGAAGGCGGTCGCCGCGTCATCGGCGGTCATGTTGGTGATGGTGACGTCGTCCTCGGTCATGCCTTCCTTTTTCAGGAGCACGTTGAACCAGAATTCGGAAACGGAGCCCTCGTTCAAGGCCACTTGCTGGCCCTTCAGATCCTTGAGCGCCTTGACGTCGGGCTGCGTCACGACGCCATCACCGCCATGGCTGTCGTCCAGCGCCAGGACGTATTTGAAACAGAGATCGTCGGAGCGGTACTTCATCAGCTCGTCGACGGTGGAGGCGGCGCCATCGAGATCGCCGCCGGCGACCGCCGCCATGTAAAGTGCTGATTCTTCTATGATCTTCAGGTCGACATCGACGCCGGCCTCCTTGAAGTAACCAAGGTCGCGGGCAAGAAACAGCGGCCCGTATCCAACCCAGGTCGTCATGCCAAGACGAATGGCGCCTGCGTTGGCTGGCGCCGCAAGCCCCAGGCCCAGCAGGCCTGCGCCGACCGCGCCCATCAGGCAATTTCGGAATGTCTTCATTGTCGTCGTTCCCCTATGGCTGTTGCCGACATCGGCCTCATGCAAACGGCGTATGCCGGCTGTGTTTCGGCAGCCGCTCTTGTTTGGGCGTCGCCTCCCAGCGAGCCTTGCGTGTTTTAAGGTCCGCAAGAGAGCATCCGGACCGGATCGCAAAAAGAAGTCTTTTTCTGCCCATTGCTTCGTCGAAACCGAAGCGCGGTCGATAGCCAAATCGGCGACCTAGTGCCGGTCTTCATGCATGGATTGCGGGAGCCAGCCGTTTGGTTATTTTCGTACAAATGTTTTTTCGTGACACGCTGGGCGGGTGGTTTTATGAATCCGGTGATCGATCCGCGCGTCCGGCATGCCTTCTGGTGCGCAATGCCTGATCGCTTCGGGCCGGTTCGAGACCAAAGGTGACGCCCATGCGGGAATTGCCGAAAGACATTGACGCCGATGTGGTGATCGAAATCAGCAGGTTGCTGGACGACAGCGCTCTTTTCGCGCCTGTCCGGGTTCATGAACTCACAGCAAGGGTAAGGCAGAAAGTGAAGACGGGTTTGCCGGACCGTTCAATTGAAGAGCTGATCGTGGAAATGGCCTCCTTGCGTCGGTTGGCCATGGCCTTCGAGCTGCCTGGATCGGAAAATGTGGTGCAAATTCCAGAGCGACTCCTACGCTGACCGGGTCACGCGCTCCACAAGGCGGTCAGGACAAGCGACGCCTCGAGCACCTGGGCACCGGTCTCATTGCGCACCTTGACGGTGATCTTGACCAGGTCGCGATCCGGCATTTCGTCACGGGCGACATCCTGCAAAATGCGAATGGCTTCTGCTCTCGCTTGTTCTCGCGATTCGAACGGCTGGCCATCGTCGTCCGGCACGAGGCCATCGCCGTTATAAAGATCGAAATGATACCGTTTCATTTTCGGGCAGCCTTGGACATCTCTAGCGTGCTAAATACTTGGCGACGCTGGAGGTTCCCTGTCGGCTCCGGCGTTTGCGCCAGAATGGGCGCAGGCTGTCAAATGATAGTGTCCGCCATCTTCCGAAGGCCTAGGGTCCGAGCGCTATCCTTGCGTCCGAGACAGTTGGCGATCGGCGTTTCAACCCCGATCCCTTCGAGGCCATCATGTTAGAGTCTCTCTATCTGCAACTCGGCCAGCACGACACAGTGTCGGACGAAGAGAAGGCCTTGTTGGCCGAAACGGTTTGTTTCGGACGGGAGTTCGAAAAGGGGCAGGATCTGGTCAAGGCGGGGTCGCGGCCAACCTATAGCACCATGCTGCTGGATGGCTTGGCGGCACGCTATAAGGTGCTCGAGGACGGCGGCCGGCAGTTCACGTCCTTGCAGGTGCCCGGCGACTTTGTCGATCTCCACGCCTTTTTGCTCAAGACCATGGATCACGGCATCGTCGCGCTGTCGCCTTGCCGGGTGATGTTCGCGGATCACAACAAGCTGAAAGCCATTACCGAACAGGCCCCTCACCTGACCCGGTTGTTGTGGCTGGACACGCTGGTCGATGGCGCCATTCATCGCGAATGGATCGTGGCGATGGGCCGCCGTTCCAAGACCTCGCACCTGGCCCATCTCATGTGCGAATTGTTCGTGCGCCTGCAGGCGGTGAAACGCACCAACGGCATGAGCTTCCATCTACCGCTGTCACAGGCCGAAATGGCCGACGTGCTTGGGTTGTCGGTCGTGCACATGAACCGGGTGATCGGGGGCTTGAAAAAGATCAAGGTGATCACCTGGACGAACCATGTGGTCACCATTCTGGACTGGGACCAACTTGCCAGGCTTGCCGAGTTCGATCCCACCTATCTGAGCATCAACAACGAACCGAGATAAACAGGCTTGGCTCAATTTGCGGTGCTGCTGTTCTCGTCAAAAAACTGAATGCCCCGCACAGCAGCCTTCTTGGTGATCAAGCCTTTCAGATCCGCATCCGATCGCTCTGTGCCGGTCCGCTCCCGCAGCATGGCTATGGCGGCTTGCATCGACGAAAAGGGACGGTCCTGCAACTCGTCGAGGATGGCGTCCACCGACGCCGCGACGTTTGTCGGTTCGGGATTTATCGACATGGCCTTACGTCCGACTCGCCTGCCTAATCGGCATGGCAGGTGTTTAAAGGCGCTTGATACCACCCAGCTTCAAGCGAAGCCTTTGGCCCTCGGCATAGGCCAGGGCAAAGGATTCGAGGTCGAATTGGCAGGTCGTTTCCTCACCGCCGCCGATCACACGGACGAACCATTCACCGCAGCCTTCGACGACCTCGATCCGGGTTCCGACTTTGCTTTTGTGCTGGGTATCGTGCACGGCTTTCCTCGCAAGCATCAGCCAACGCGGGATTCTCGCACCAGAACGAGGTTCCGTCATTTAAATTTGATGTCTTTGCGCTGTACGAGTTTTGCCAAACCGTGCCGAGCCAATCTGTCGCGCCGGCGGCATAAAACGCGGCTCGCACAGGATTAGGCTCGGGAGCCCTAAACAGAAGATCCAATAGCTTGGCAAAGCCGATGGTACCGTTGGCTGGGATCGAACCAGCGACCTCCGGATCCACAATCCGGCGCTCTAACCATCTGAGCTACAACGGCACGTCTTAACGTTGGTAGCAGGATCGAGGTGGAAGGTTCACTCTCCGCGATCCGCTCTGTCGTTCGGCGATGCGTCCATACGGGCTTATGGATTCTAATTCAAGGCTTTTGCAAAGCAAAGGCCACTTCCCCACAGCGGTGCAGCTTTCGCCGGGCAAAGAAAAAGGCCGGCGGGAGGAGGTGCCGGCCTTTTCCTGTTACGAGCCAGCGGGAGGAGGTGCTGGCTGGTCACCCCGGAGGTGGAGGGAGGAGGTTCCACCCGCCGGGTATTCGCTCGACCGTCACTATCTCACATCTATTTGTCCGACAAAATGCGACCTTTTGTTGCATCTGCGGACGATGCGCAATTATTAGGCGGCCTTGATTTCCTTGATCGCCTTCTCGAAAGCGGTCTTGATCGGCTTCGAGACATCCTCGGCCGCCTTGGAGGCGACAGCCTGGAAGTCCTTGGCCTGCTCGACGGTCAGTTCGACGCGCTTGCGCAGGAAGGCGGTCTGCAACTCGACGACTTCCGACAGCGACTTGGCGCCGATCAGGGCTTCGAGATGCGAGAAGCCGGCCTCGGCATTGGCGCGCAGCGCGGCAATGGTCTTGAGCGACAGGTCGCTGGAAACAGTCTTGGCGGTCTCGTAGGTCGACTCCAGAGCCTTCTGGGTCTCCTCGGCACCGGTCTTGAGCTTGGCGTAGGCCTCTTTCGACTGCTCAACGCCCTTTTCGGCGAAAGCGCGCATCTGGTCGGTGGCCTTGGAAGCGTCGAAGCTCGGGAATTCAACGCTTTCGATCGTCTCGGCAGTCTTGGTCCTGGACATTTTCCATCCTTTTCAGCGGCAGCGGCTTTGACAGAAAGCCGTCTCGTTCATGTATGATGGCAATATAAAGGCAAATTTTGTGCATTGCAATATCCTTGTTGCAGTGCACAAAAAAATGTTTTTGGCCGTTAACCAAACAGCCAGAATTCAGCCTTTGCACGTTCTGGCTTGTGGACCTTCGTGGCTGCGGCTTTTATTAACAAAGCGTTAACTGCAAATCGCCGCTCCGTAAGGGTCCGCCAAGCGCATGCCGTCCGAATATTCCTTCCTCGACGTCGCCGTGCTCGACGCGGTCCGCCAGCGGTTTGCCGCCGGCGACGCGATCGCGATCCTGTCGGTGGACCTCGAGCAGGTCATCTGGGCCAATGGGCCGGGCGCCGACATGTTCGGCTATCCCGATATCGAGGCGATCATCGGCGCCTCGGCGCGGCTGCCGCTGGTCGCGCGCCGCCAGATCATGGCGACCAGCGGTTTCCCGCAGATCGGCGGCGATCGCTCGATCACGGTGCGCCTGGCGACCGGCATGACCAGCCGCGCCGTCGGCTTTCTTGCCAGTGCCCTGACGCTGCCCGATGGCGAGCATGCCATCATGCTGGCCGTGCCGGCGGCGCAGACCGGCTCGCGCAGTGCCGCCGAGATCGCCAACCGGGCGATCAGCGGCCTTACCGAGGACGGCCATTTCATTGCCTTTATCGATGCCAAGGGCAATGTCGAGGCCGCCTCGCAGGGATTTTCGGCACTCGGCATCCAGCCCGCGACACTGGCGGCCCTGGTGGCCGACGTCGCGGCCGAGGGCGAGCGCATCGTCAAGCGCCTCGTTCCGGGCGGCAGAACCTCCTACCCGGCGGGCCTCGCCCGGCTGACGCCGGAGCGGCATCTGCTGGTGGTGATCGACGAGGATCAACTCGAGGACAGCGCATCTGGCGCTTCGGCGGACGGCTTGTCCGCGGCAACGGAACGCCCTGCCAAGGAGATTGACCGCACAACGGAGGCGGCGGAAACCGCCACGGTCGAATCCGGGTCTCGGCAGAACAATCAGCCGACGGCCGATGTTTCGCGGACGGAGGCGACCAAACAGCCCGCTGCCGCTGCCGAGACCGAACAGGCGCCCGCCCCTTCCGGGCCCGTGGCTGACGATAGGCCGGAACAGGCAACGCGGGAGATCGAGGAACCGACAGGCCCGACACCGGTCGCCGCCGACAATGATCAGCCGGCGGCGGGCACGCCGGCACAGCACGATCATTGGTATTTCCATGCTGGGGAAGACGACGCGTCAACCGCGCCGGAACCGAAAGGCGGGACCGAAGCGGTTGGCCCCGAAACTTCAGCGGACAGCGTGAAGCAGGCCATCTCGCCTACGGCCCCGGCCGCAACCGTGGCCACCCGCAGGATAGACCGCTCGGCGGCACCGTTGCGTTTTGTCTGGCGTACCGACGCCGAGGGCAAGTTCAGCGCGCTGTCGCCGGAATTCGCCGATATCGTCGGCCATCCGGCAGCCGACGTGATCGGTCGACGCTTCAGGGATGTCGCGGCGGCCTTCGGTCTTGATGCGTCCGGCGAGATCGCCGGCCTGCTGGAGCGGCGCGACACTTGGTCCGGCCGCTCGGTGCTGTGGCCGGTCGTCGGCACCGACCTGAAGATACCCGTCGACCTGGCGGCATTGCCCGTCTATGGCCGCAGCCGCGCCTTCGAAGGTTTTCGCGGCTTCGGCGTCGCGCGAACCGGGGATGCGGTCGTCGATCCGGAAGCGATCGGCATGGCACTGGTGCCCAATGGCGCAATGCCGGCGGGACCGAAACCCGAGGCCGTGAAGACGGCGCCTGAACAACCCGAGGCCGAGGGGCCGAAGGTATCGGACCCGTTCAAGGGCGAAGTGCCGGCGCTGACCATCGTACCGAAACCGGAGCGGCGCTTTGCCGACAAGGTCATCCGGCTGGCCGAACACCGGCAACCGGCCAATGACAAGGGACTGTCGACGCTGGAACGCAGCGCGTTCCGCGAGATCGGCGAGCGGCTGAAGAAAGAAAGTTCGCCGGAGGCTGAACCGGCCGAGCCGGCAAGGCAGGCGGACCCAGATGCCGGGACAGGCCCTTTGTCGGAGCCGCACCACGCGACCAAGCCCGCGACCGATGCGACGCCGCCGGCGGACATCGCCACCCCAGATACCAAACCAGCAGACTCGAGCCAGGAACCGGCGACCGGCCAGGCGCATGGTATGCCAACGCCTGATGCGCAAGACGCACCGGACGCGGGCGAACCCTCCCTGAGCGATGCCGAGGATCAAAGGGATCTTGCGCGGCTCGACGGTGCGCAAGCGGACCAGGTCGAACAACAGGCGCCGAGCTCCGAATCCTCGCCGCCGGCGGCCTCGGGCTCCCTGCTCGACTACGCCGATAAAGAGGACAAGCCTGCTGATGTCGCCGACGGCAGCGACGAGGCCACAGCGCCCGAGGCACAAGAGATAATCGCGACGAAAGCGATGGCCGAGGATCGCGAGGCGCCAGCGCAGGCAGGATCCGCCAAGTCACCGCCAGCTGATGACGACGACATGACGGCGGACGATTTACGCGACGCCGAAGACAATGAGGATTGGACCGACGAGGACGCGACTGCATCCGGCGAGGAACCGATTGCTGCCCCCGGCCGAAGCGGCGGCCCGGATGATGCGGCCGGGACATTTGCCGAGCGGCCACGCCTGCAAGTGCCACCACTCAAAACCGAAGGATTCATGCCGTCGGCCTTTTCCGTCGGTAGCGAAAACAAGACGCCGGATACATCGCTGCTCGGCAAGCTGCCCGTGCCGCTGATCATCCATTCGGGCGACCAGTTGCACTATGCCAACGACGAATTCCTCGACCTGACCGGATACGAGACGCTGGAGGACCTGGAGGAAGCGGGTGGCCTCGGCGCTTTGTTTGCCGATCCTTATGCCGATGACGGCGCTTTCGACGGCAGCGACCGGGCTCTGCGGCTGAAGACGCGCGACGGACAGGAATTTCCTATCGACGCCATCCTGCGCTCCGTGCCCTGGCGCGACGGCAGGGCGCTGATGCTGGTCGTTCGCCGTTCCGGCGAGGATGATGCCCCCGCGGCGGCGCACGCGATTGGCGAGGGGCCAACGCAGCCCGACATTTCCGAGCTCAAGGCACGCATCGCCGAGATGCGTACCATCATCGACACCGCCACCGACGGGGTCGTGCTGATCGGCAGCGACGGCACCATCCGTTCGATCAGCCGCCCAGCCGAGGCGCTGTTCGGTTTCGACAGCGACGAGGTGACCGGCAAGCCTTTCGCCTCGCTGTTTGCCATCGAGAGCCAACGCGCGGCGCGCGACTATCTCACCGGCCTGTCGGAGCCTGGCGTGGCGAGCGTGTTGAATGACGGCCGCGAGGTGATCGGCCGCGAAGCACAGGGGCGCTTCATCCCCCTGTTCATGACCATCGGCCGGCTGCCCAACGACAGCGGCTTCTGCGCCGTGGTACGCGACATCACACAGTGGAAGCGGGCCGAGGAGGATCTCACCCAGGCGCGTGCGGTGGCCGAACGCGCTTCCTCGCAGAAAACCGATTTCCTCGCCCGCATCAGCCACGAGATCCGCACGCCGCTCAATGCCATTATCGGCTTTTCCGAGCTGATGGTCGACGAGAAGTTCGGGCCGGTCGCCAATGACCGCTACCGCGACTACCTGCGCGACATCAACCGCTCGGGCAACCACGTGCTCGACCTAGTCAACGATCTCCTGGACATCTCGAAGATCGAGGCCGGCCAGCAGGAAATGGCTAATGAGGCGGTGTCGCTCAACGATACGCTGGCCGAAACCGTGGCGATGATGCAGCCACAGGCCAACCGCGAACGCGTCATCATCCGCTCCAGCTTCGCCTCGCGGCTGCCGGAAGTGGTGGCGGATTTGCGCAGCGTGCGCCAGATCGCGCTCAACATCCTGTCCAACGCCGTCCGCTACACCCAGGCCGGCGGCCAGGTGATCGTCTCGACCGCCTATGAGACCTCGGGTGACGTCGTCATGCGGGTGCGCGACACCGGCATCGGCATGAGCCAGGCCGAGATCGAGCAGGCGCTGAAGCCGTTCAAGCAGATCAACGCCCTGAAGCGCGGGCGCGGCGACGGCACCGGCCTTGGCCTGCCGCTGACCAAGGCGATGGTGGAAGCCAACCGCGCCCGGTTCACCATCAATTCGACGCCCGGCGAAGGCACGCTGGTCGAAGTCGCCTTCCCGTCGACCCGGGTGCTCGCCGAGTAAGGTGAGCCTCCGCGGCAGCGGTTCTGCCGCAAGCTTTGCAGTTTCCGCGCGGTGATATTGGCTGCCCGCCGAATCCGGGACCGTCGGGAAAATCGTTCGGCCGCCGGAACAAAGCCTGCAGGCGCTTGTTAGGCACACAGCACGATGTGTGCCTAACAAGGATCTATTCATGAAAAATCGGCTGTTACTGGCCGCGCTCGGCGCGGCCACGGCAATCACCTTTGCCATGCCTGCCCTGGCCGCGGACAAGGCGCAGGACTTCATCGACAAGGCGGCGTCCGGCGGGATGTTCGAGGTGGAATCGAGCAAGATCGCCGAAGGGAAGGCGCAGGATCAAAGCGTCAAGGACTTCGCCCAGAAGATGATCGCTGATCATGGCGCGGCCAATGCTAAACTCGAGACGATCGCCGGCGAGCAGAAGCTGCAGGTGCCGTCGGCAACGGACGCCAAGCACAAGAGCGATATTGACGCTCTGCAAAGCGCGAAGGATCCGGTCGACAAATCTTACGTGCAGATGCAGCGCGATGCCCATGCCGATGCGGTGAAGCTGTTCGACGGCTACGCCAAGGACGGCGACAACGCGCAGTTGAAGACGTTTGCGCAGCAGACCTTGCCGACGCTCAAGATGCATCAGGACATGATCGAGAAGATCGCTTCCACGATGGATGACAAGTCTTCCGCGACGGGTTCGACGACCCCTGCCGTCACCACGACCGACACGGCAAATCCGTCCGCCCCGGTGCCGGGCGCCAACAGCTTCACCGAAGATCAGGCCAAGAGCCGCATCCAGGATGCCGGCTTCTCGGATGTGTCCGCGTTGAACAAGGACGAACAGGGCATCTGGCGCGGACAGGCGACCAAGGACGGCAAGAAGACGGCCGTCGCGCTCGACTACCAGGGCAACGTCGTTGCCGGCACCAACTGAACAGCAAATCTGGAGATCTTGACCATGAAAACCGTGACCGGACTTTTCGACAATTATGATGACGCTTCCGATGCTGTCGGCGAGCTGGAGGCAAGCGGAGTGCCGCACGCCGATATCAGCATCGTCGCCAACAATTCGACCGAATGGTACGACGGGGATGACGACCGCTCCAATGCCGCCGAGGATGCCGCCAGCGGCGCGGGTGTGGGTGCCGTCATCGGCGGTGCGGGTGGCTTGCTGGCCGGGCTCGGCATCGTGGCCATTCCCGGCGTCGGCCCGGTGGTGGCCGCCGGCTGGCTGGCCGCCACTGCTGTCGGCGCCGTTGGAGGCGCTGTCGTCGGCGGAGCTGCCGGCGGAATCGTCGGGGCACTGACGGAGTCCGGAGTCCCAGAAAGGGATGCCCATGTTTATGCGGAAGGTGTGCGCCGTGGCGGCACGCTGGTGACAGCCAAGGTCGATGATCAGTTGGCTGGCCAAGCCGAGCGGATTCTCGGACAAGCCAATTCGGTCAATCTGGAAGACCGCCGCAGCGCATACGAGGCCGACGGCTGGACGGGTTTCGACAGCAGCGCCAAGGCCTTCACACCCGATGAGATCGAAAGCGATCGCGGGCGCTACGCCAATCGCCCTTGATCCCCTCGCCCGCCGCCAAAGGCGGCGGGGGAAAGTCTGCCGCGCGCAAGCCCGCATCGAAGCTCGAAGGAACACGCTAAATGGCCAAGGCACCACGCCGCAACGGCAACACCGCCGCTATTCACGATCAGACCTTGACGAGAGGTGATGGCGGTGAATTGCACCAGCGCGCCGAAAGCGACGGCGCGGTATTGACCACGGCCCAGGGCGGACCGGTCTCGGACGATCAGAACTCGCTGAAGATCGGACCGCGAGGACCGACGGTCCTCGAGGATTTCCACTTTCGCGAAAAGATTTTCCACTTCGACCATGAACGCATACCCGAGCGGGTCGTGCACGCGCGCGGCTACGGAGCGCATGGCTATTTCGAGACCTATGACTCGCTCGCCAAATACACCCGGGCCGACATTTTCCAGCGCGCCCGCGAGAAGACGCCAGCCTTCGTCCGGTTCTCGACGGTTGCCGGGTCGAAGGGCTCATTCGATCTGGCGCGCGACGTCCGCGGCTTCGCGGTGAAGCTTTATACGAAGGAAGGAAACTGGGACATTGTCGGCAACAATATACCGGTTTTCTTCATCCAGGACGCGATCAAGTTTCCGGACATGGTGCATGCCGTCAAGGAAGAGCCCGACCGGGCGTTTCCACAGGCCCAGTCCGCACACGACAATTTCTGGGATTTCATCTCGCTGACGCCAGAGTCCATGCATATGATCATGTGGGTCATGTCGGACCGCGCGATCCCGCGTTCCTTCCGCTTCATGGAAGGGTTTGGGGTGCACACGTTCCGGTTTTTGAACGCCAAGGACGAATCGACATTCGTCAAATTTCACTGGAAGCCGAAATTCGGCCTGCAGTCGGTGGCCTGGAACGAGGCGGTGAAAATCAACGGTGCCGACCCGGACTTCCATCGCCGCGACCTCTGGCAGGCCATCCAATCCGGCAATTTCCCGGAATGGGAACTCAGGGTTCAGCTCTTCGACCAGGATTTCGCCGACAGCTTCGATTTCGATGTCCTGGATGCGACCAAGTTAATTCCGGAAGAGGTGCTCGAGCCGATCCCGGTCGGCCGCCTGGTGCTCGACCGCATGCCCGACAATTTCTTCGCCGAAACCGAGCAGGTGGCGTTCATGACGCAGAACGTCCCGCCTGGGGTCGACTTTTCCAACGATCCTTTGCTGCAGGGCCGGAACTTCTCGTATCTCGACACGCAGTTGAAGCGCCTGGGCGGCCCGAACTTCACGCACATCCCCATCAACGCGCCGAAGTGCCCGTTCAACCACTTCCAGCAGGATGGGCATATGGCCATGCGCAATCCTGTGGGCAGGACAAACTACCAGCCAAATTCATTCGATGAAGGCCCGAGGGAATCGCCTCAGCGCGGCTTTCGTTCCTTCGCCGACGCCGAAGCCGGACAAAAACTACGCCTGCGCGCCGAGAGTTTCGCGGACCATTACAGCCAGGCGCGGCAGTTCTTCAACAGCCAGACCCCGCCCGAGCAGCGGCACATAGCGATGGCTCTGACCTTCGAGCTGAGCAAGGTCGAGACACCGGTCATACGCGAGCGAATGGTCGCCCATCTCATGAATATCGACGAAGGACTTGCCGTAACCGTTGCCGACAGGCTGGGCATCAAGGAATTGCCCAGACCGGCGGACGCCGCAATCGTGCCGAGGAACGATCTCGCACCGTCGCCGGCGCTCAGCATCATCCAGAACGGACCGGAAAGTTTCGCGGGCCGCAAGGTCGGCGTGCTTGTCAGCGCGGGCGCGGATGCCGCGCTTCTGAAGCGGCTGCAATCGGCGGTCGAGAAGGAGGGAGCCACCATGGAAGTGGTCGCCCCCAAGGTCGGTGGCGTCGAGGCCAGCGATGGAAGCTGGATCGAGGCCCGGCATATGATCGACGGCGGTCCCTCCGTCCTGTTCGACGCCGTCGCCCTCGTCCTGTCGGACGAGGGGGCGCAACGGCTGACCGGCGAGGCAGCGGCGCGCGACTTCGTCGCCGACGCATTCGCCCACTGCAAGTTCATCGCCTTCACGGCCGCTTCTGTGCCGCTGCTGCAGAAAGCGGGCGTCGACCCGAAGGCCGATGAGGGCATGATTGACCTGACCGACCCCAAAGCTGTTGCCGGCTTTGTGGAATCATGCCGCAAACTCCGTCTCTGGGGGCGGGAAATGGCTGTAAAACTGTGATCAGCCTGCGCCCTTCTGCGAGCCGAGTGCACCGACGAAGCCTTGGGAAGAGACTGCTCCGGTAAAAGAAAAGGCGCCCAAAGGACGCCTTAAGAGATGGGATTGCTGTCACAACGGGGGCTTGAGCTGAATTCAGCTCCTCGGGGGCTGAGGAACGGGATTTCTCCCTCAAGTTACATGCGACTATCGACGCCGGCCCTTAACAAGTCCTTACCGGGTCGCCAAAAAATTTACGAATGTGTACCACTCGTGAAATCTAGGTAAATTCGCGCGACATATTTCGTTAACCATGCCGGTTGCGGTCACTGCGCAAGTTGCGGCAGGTTCCTGAATAGCTCCAGCGCTTCCGGGTTGGCGAGCGCTTCCTTGTTCTTGATGGCGCGGCCGTGCACGACATCGCGCACCGCAAGCTCGGTGATCTTGCCCGACTTGGTGCGGGGGATGTCCGACACGGCGACGATCCGGGCCGGAACATGGCGCGGGCTGGCGCCGGTGCGGATCTTGGCGCGGATGCGTTTTTCCAGATCCTCGTCGAATTGGACACCAGCGGCCAGCCGCACGAACAGCACGACGCGCACGTCATTGTCGAAATCCTGGCCGATGCACAGCGCCTCCAGGATTTCGGGCATCTGCTCGACCTGGTTGTAGATTTCCGCCGTGCCGATGCGCACGCCACCTGGATTGAGCGTCGCGTCCGAGCGGCCGTGGATGACCATGCCGCCATGACCGGTCCATTCGGCGAAATCGCCATGGCACCAGACATTGTCGAAACGCTCGAAATAGGCGGCTTGGTATTTCTTGCCGTCGGGATCGTTCCAGAAGCCGATCGGCATGGACGGGAAAGCCTTGGTGCAAACCAGTTCGCCCTTCGCCTGCCTGACCGGCTTGCCGTCATCATCCCAGACGTCGACGGCGAGGCCGAGGCCCGGCCCCTGGATCTCTCCTGTCCAGACCGGCTCGATCGGCACGCCGAGCACGAAGCACGAGACGATATCGGTGCCACCGGACACCGAGGCCAGGTGCACATCCTTCTTGATGCCGTCATAGACGAAGCGGAAATCCTCGGGCGAAAGCGGCGATCCGGTGGAGGAGATGGCGCGCACCGTCGACAGATCATGGCTGCGGATCGGCTTGAGACCGGCCTTGCGCACCGAATCGATGAACTTGGCCGAAGTGCCGAAGAAGGTCATCTTCTCGGCATCGGCGAGGTCGAACAGCACATTACCGTCGGGATAGAAGGGTGAACCGTCGTAGAGCAGCAGCGTGGCGCCGGAGGCAAGACCCGATACCAGCCAGTTCCACATCATCCAGCCGCAGGTGGTGAAGTAGAAGAAGCGGTCGCCATCACCGAGGCCGGCATGCAGCCGGTGTTCCTTGGCATGCTGGATCAGCGTGCCGCCGGCCGAATGGACGATGCATTTGGGAATGCCGGTGGTGCCGGACGAAAACAGGATGTAGAGCGGATGCGAAAACGGCAGCCGCTCGAAGGTGACTGGTTTGACGGCGAAGGGCGACAGCGCCTCTTCCATCGCCACGGCCTTGTCGATGGTATCGGCAACATCCGCGGATGTGCCGAGATAGTCGACGAGCAGAACCTTGCGGACGCTGCCGAGCCTGGCCGCGACCGCCTTGACCTTGTCGGCGACCTCGATCGCCTTGCCATTGTACCAATAGCCGTCCGGCGCGATGAAGACGACAGGCTCGATCTGGCCGAACCGGTCGAGCACACCCTGCTCGCCGAAATCAGGAGAACAGGATGACCACACCGCCCCGATCGAGGCCGCGGCCAGCATGGCGGCGACGGCTTCGGGCATGTTGGGCATCATTGCCGCGATACGGTCACCCTTCTTCACCTTAAGCGACAGGAAAAGCTGCTGCAGGCGCGAAACCAGGCCATGCAATTCGTTCCACGACAGCCGCCTCTCGACCTTGTCCTCGCCGCGAAAGACGATTGCTTCGCCGGCACCGGTCTTCTTCAGAAGGTTTTCGGCGAAATTCAGCGACGCGTCCGGGAAGAACGAAGCGCCGGGCATCTTGCCGCCATCAAGTAGCAGTCGCTCGCCCTTGTCGCCTTCAAGTCCGCAGAAATCCCAGACGAGATCCCAGAACGCCTCCCGGTTCTCGACCGACCAGCGATGAAGATCGGTATAGGACGAGAACGGACTGCCGGTAGTCGTTGCCGCGGCCTTCATGAAGGCGGTCAAGGGGGAGGCATCAATCTGGTCTTGCGTCGGGGTCCAGAGCGGTACTTCGCCAGCCATGATCGATCCTCCCACGGTCGCCATCGCTTATGCATATCGCAGCGCAGCAGAGCAAGATTTTGTTGGGCCGATGCGCCCAGGTGTGCGCAAATGCCATCGCTGGGCCATAAAGACTTGAAATGCGTCAGCCCTAAGTCGTAGTGACGACAGGGTTACACCCGTCGGACGATCGGTTTTTATCGGAATGGAAGCATACGGGGCTATATGCCATCATCCTTGATCCGCCGCGGAGTGTGGGCGATCGGCGTTGCCGCCATCGTCATCGCGCTGGTGGTCGCGGCCCTGCCGCTGATCGCCTCGACGCGGATCGTGCGTGACCGCATCGCGTGGGAGTTAAGCGCCTGGAGCGGCTTTCGAGTTGCCATCGAAGGGTCGCCGCGCATCGAGGTCTGGCCGAAATTCCGCGCGATCCTGACCGATGTGACACTGTCGAAGTGGACCGACGGCGATGCCCCGCCGGTCGTCGAAGCCGAAAGGGTCGAGGTTGACCTCTCGGCCATGGCGGCATTGCAGGGCGATGTGGCGTTTTCCACGGCACGGCTGGTGCGGCCGACAATCCGGGTGCAGCGCACGGCGGATGGCCTGTTCCTGCCCACGGCGCCGACGGGCGGGCGCATCGCGCGCTCCATCGACGCGGCTCGCGGCGTGGTCAATGCCGACCCCGCCAAGCCCGATCTCGACAAGCTGCCAGCCGACACTTTCGGCACCGTCGAGTTCAGGGATGGCCGCATGGTGGCGTCCGTCAACGGCAAGGATGTGGAGATCCTGAGCAGTCTTAGCGGCCAGGCCACCTGGGCGGCGATGAACAGCAATGCGACACTGTCCGCGACCGGGATCTGGCGCGGCGAAAGCGTGACGGTGGATGCCGCCTCGCCGAGACCGCTGGTGCTGTTTGCCGGGGGCACGGCGCCGCTCACCCTGTCCTTCAAGGCAGCGCCCGCCACCTTCTCCTTCGACGGCACCGCCAGCATGTCCGAAAACGCCTATTTCGACGGCCAGGTGAAATTCGCGGCCCCATCGCTGCGCCGCGTACTGGAATGGTCGCAGGCCGGCATCGCGCCGAGCGCGGCAATCGGCTCGGTCAGCATTTCGAGCAAGGTCACGGCGTCGGCCGGCCGCATCAAATTCGAGAACACGGCGCTGGCGCTGGACAATAACCCGGGCATGGGCGCGCTGGACGTGTCGCTCGGCGAGACGCAGCCGGTGATTTCGGGCACGCTTGCCTTCGACACGCTCGACCTCAGGTCGTTCCTGTCCGCCTTCACGCCACTGGGACCGGCGACCAGCGCCGAGCCGGGCCAGGTCGACACGAGTTTCGCCGACCGGGTCAACCTCGATCTCAGGTTGTCGGCGGCCCATGCCACGGCGGGAAGCATCCAGCTTGCCGATGTCGCGGCCACCGCCCAGGTCAAGGACGGTCTTTCCGTCTTCGATATCTCCGACGCCTCGGCTTTTGGCGGCAACGTCCAGACCAGCCTTCGCTTCGACCGCAAACCCGAAGGCACCCAGGTCGAGATCCGGCTACTGGCCTCCGACGTCGATGGCGGCGCGTTCGGTACCGCGGCCGGGATGACCCGGCTGGTGCCGGTTGGCACGGGCACCGTTTCGGTCATCCTCAAGGGACCGGGAAGGACCTGGGATTCGATCTTCGAAAACGCCGACGGCTCGGTCTCGGCGACCTTCGGCCCTGGCGCGCTCAGCAAGTTCAACCTGCCGGCGTTTCTCAAGCATACCGAACAAGGCGGCTTCTTCGCGCTCGACGACGTCTCGGACGGGACGCTGCCCATCGATGGCGCCGAAGTGAAGGCAACCATTTCGAGAGGTGTGGCGAGACTCGACAAGGCAGAGGCCAATTCGGCGAAATACAAGATCTGGCTTTCCGGCATCGCATCCTACGCAGGACGCGGACTGGCACTGTCGGGCGGTGTTATCCAGCCGGATCAGCCTGCAACGCAAAAAACTGGCCAGCAAGGCCCCAACCAGTCGTCGTTTTTCGTCGGCGGAACGTGGAGCACGCCGTTCATTTCACCCATCAGCCGCGGCGTTTCGGGCGAATAAACGCGGCTTCCGCCGTGCTTTCGCTTGGCTGAGGATGACCTTGAGAAAGCCGGCTGCCACTTTTCGGAATCATGCTCACCCGCGTTGCGCCGCCTGTTCGTCGAGCTGGCGCTGCACCTCACGCCGCTTGTTGGCGAGCGAAGCGATGATCACGCCGACCGCGACGACGGCGATCAGGATGGTGCAGGCGGCGTTGATCTCCGGTGTCACGCCGAGACGGACCTGGCTGTAGATCTTCATCGGCAGCGTGGTGGCGCCCGGTCCGGAGGTGAAGCTGGCGATGACCAGATCGTCGAGCGACAGCGTAAAGGCCAGCATCCAGCCGGATACGATGGCCGGCAGGATGACCGGCAGCGTGATCTGGAAGAAGGTCTTCGCCGGCGTTGCGCCAAGGTCCATCGCCGCTTCCTCGAGCGAGCGGTCGAAGGAGACCAGGCGCGACTGCACGACGACCGCCACGAAGCACATTGTGAGCGTGATGTGGGCGAGCGTCACGGTAAAGAAGCCGCGGTCGAGACCGACCGCAACGAAGAGCAGCAGCAGCGAAAGGCCAGTGATGACTTCCGGCATCACCAGCGGCGCAAAGACCATGCCGGAAAACAGCATCCGGCCCCTGAACCGCGTGTAGCGCGTCAGGGTGAGTGCCGCCAGCGTGCCAAGCACGGTCGCGACCGTGGCCGAAATCACGCCGACGCGCGCCGTGACCCAGGTGGCGTCCATCAGGCCCTGATTGTGGAACAGGGACACATACCACTTGGTTGAGAAGCCGCCCCAGACGGTGACAAGCTTGGATTCGTTGAAGGAAAAGACGATAAGCAGCACGATCGGCAGGTACAGGAAGGCAAAGCCCAGCACGATCGAGGTGACGTTGAAGCGGCTCCAGGTGGTGTTCATTTGTCCTGCTCCTGGGCCTTGGCCTGTGCCTGCTGGAAAAGCATGATCGGCACCGTCAGCAACAATAGCAGGATGACGGCGACGGCCGAAGACACCGGCCAGTCGCGATTGGCGAAGAACTCGTTCCACAGCGTCTTGCCGATCATCAGCGTCTGCGAGCCGCCGAGCAGATCGGGGATGACGAATTCGCCGACGGCCGGGATGAACACCAGCAGGCAGCCGGCAATCACGCCCGGCAGCGACAGCGGGAAGGTGATCTTCCAGAAGGCACTGGTCGGTGGGCAGCCGAGGTCCTTGGCCGCCTCGATCAGCGAATAGTCCATCTTTTCCAGCGACGAATAAAGCGGCAGCACCATGAACGGCAAATAGGAATAGACGATGCCGATGAAGATCGCCGTATAGGTGTTGAGGATCACCAGCGGCTGATTGATGATGTGCAGCGACAGCAGCAACTGGTTGAGCAGGCCCTCGGGCTTCAGGATGCCGATCCAGGCATAGACCCGGATCAGGAAAGAGGTCCAGAACGGCAGGATGACCAGCATCAGCAGTGTCGGGCGGATCGTGGCCGGGGCGCGCGCCATGCCATAGGCGATGGGATAGCCAACCAGCAAGGTCAGCACCGTCGAGACGGCAGCGATGACGACGCTTGTGAGGTAGGCCCTGAAGTAGAGCGCGTCCTGCGTCAGCCAGACATAGTTGTCGAAGTTGAGGTCGCGAAAGCCGGCGAAAAAGCCGGCAACACCGTCTCTGAAGTCGAGCACCGGCGTGTAGGGCGGCATCGCGATCGCCGTCTGCGACAGCGAAATCTTGAAGACGATGACAAAGGGGATGAGGAAGAAGAACAGCAGCCAGAGGTAGGGGACGATGATGACGAGCCGGTTGACGAAGCCGGCGCCCAGCCGTGTCAGGAACGGTTTGGCGGCAGTCGAAGGCGCGGCGGCGTGGGTGACAGCGATGTTGGACATGGCCGCCACCTTAGCGTGCCAGCACGACGCCGGCGTCGGGCCGGAAGGACACCCAGGCGCGATCGTTCCAGGTCAGCGGGTCCTCGGTCACGCGCGCCGCGTTCAAGGCGCTTGCCCGCACGATCTGCCCGTCGTCCAGCCTGATGTGATAGACGGTCATGTCGCCGAGATAGGCGACGTCGTAGACCTCGCCTTCCAGCGCGTTGACGGCATCGGCCGGCTTCTTCGACGACACCTTGATCTTCTCCGGCCTGATGGCGAAGACGATATCGGCATTGGCGGCGGCGGCGCCGCCATTCTCGACGACGATCTGGGCTCCGCTCGATCCGGTGATGCGGGTGGTGTTGGCCGACCGCTCGGCGACCTTGCCCTCGAACATGTTCACGTTGCCGACGAAATGAGCCACGAAGCGCGACGCCGGCGCTTCATAGATTTCCGCCGGCGTCGCAACCTGCATGACCTCGCCCTTGTCCATGATGGCGATGCGATCGGCCATGGTCATCGCTTCTTCCTGGTCATGGGTGACGACGACGAAGGTGAGGCCGAGCTCTTGCTGCAGATCCATCAGTTCGAACTGGGTCTCCTCGCGCAGCTTCTTGTCGAGAGCGCCCAGCGGCTCGTCGAGCAGCAGCACCTTCGGGCGCTTGGCGACCGAGCGGGCGAGCGCGACACGCTGGCGCTGGCCGCCGGAGAGTTGGTGTGGCTTGCGCTTGGCGAACTGCTCGAGCTTGACCAGCTTCAGCATGTCGGCAACGCGCTTTTCGATATCGGGCTTGGCCATCCCTTCCTGCTTGAGGCCGAAGGCGATGTTGTTCTCCACCGTCATATGCGGGAACAAGGCATAGGACTGGAACATCATGTTGACTGGCCGGCGATAAGGCGGAATGCCGCGCAGATCCTGGCCATCGAGCAGGATGCGGCCGGCTGTCGGTTCCTCGAAGCCCGCAAGCATCCTGAGCAGGGTCGACTTTCCGCAGCCCGAGGCACCGAGCAGGGCGAAGAATTCGCGCTCGAATATGGTCAGCGACAAATTGTTGACGGCGGTGAAGTTACCGAACTTCTTGGTGACGTTGTCGAACTGGATATACGGCCTGGCGTTCGGGTCGTTCCATGGCGCGAAATCCCTGCGGATGCTGCCAAGCGATTTCATATCCCCACTCCGTCGTACTTTTGATGCCCCAAAAGAAAAGCGACCCCAGCAGTTGGCTGCCGGGGTCGTGTCATATGGCTTACTGACCGGTGACGATCTTGGTCCAGGTGCGCGTGATGATTCGCTGGGTCTTGGGATCGTAAGGCTGGATGGTATAGAGCTTCTGCAAGGTCGCGGCGTCCGGATAAACCGAAGGATCGTCGAGCAGCGCCTTGTCGACGAATTGCTGCGATGCCTTGTTGCCGTTGGCATAAAGGACATAGTTCGACGATTTGGCGATCACTTCCGGCGTCATCATGTAGTTGATGAATTCGAGCGCCTCGGCGACATGCGGCGCATCGGCGGGGATCGCCATCTGATCGAACCACATCTGGGCGCCTTCCTTCGGCACGGAATAGCCGATTTCCACGCCTTGCTTGGCCTCGACCGCGCGGTTGCGAGCCTGGAACACATCACCCGACCAGCCGACCGCCAGGCAGATGTCGCCATTGGCAAGCGCGTTGATGTATTCGGACGAGTGGAACTTCCTGATGTAGGGACGGATCTTGAGAAGAGCTTCCTCGGCCTTGGCGATATCGTCAGGCGAGGTGCTGTTGGGGTCCAGACCGAGATACTTCAGCGCCGCTGGTATGATGTCGGACGGAGAATCCAGCACATAGACACCGCAATCCTTCAACTTGGCCAGGCTGTCCGGATTGAAGAAGGTATCCCAGCTGTCGATCTTGTCGGTGCCGAGCGCTGCCTGCACTTTCTTGGTGTTGTAACCGATGCCGACCGTGCCCCACATGTAATTGACCGAGTATTCGTTGCCGGGGTCGTATTTGGCGGTGCGCTCCGTGACCGTATCCCACATGTTGGAGAGGTTCGGCAGCTTAGACTTGTCGAGCTTCTGGAACACGCCGGCCTGGATTTGGCGGGCGAGGAAACTGCCGCTCGGCACGACGACGTCGTAGCCGCTGCCGCCGGCGAGCAGCTTGGTTTCGAGGATTTCGTTGGAATCGAAGGTGTCGTAAACGACCTTGATGCCGGTCTTCTTGGTGAAATCATCGATGATCGAACTGTCGATATAGTCCGACCAGTTGAAGACGTTGACGACGCGGTCCGCGGCGTGACCGGCTGGCATCGAAAGCGCCAGAAATACCGAGGTTGCCGAAAGCCAGAGCGCTTTGCGGATCATGCTATTCTCCTTTGGTGAGTGTTCCATTGCCGGCGCGTCGCGACATGCTCGCGCGGCCGGGCATTTGCTTCAGACTATTGAGCTTTCCGGGGGCCGACAAGCGCCAACCGGCACGCCGCCCGCGGCCACCAGGTTGTTCGGGGCGGGAAGGAATTGCGGTGCCGTCAGAAGCTTTCGCCGCCGCGCGGACAGAGATACAAGAATGTGGTCCGGTCTCGATCGAGCCGCCGGGGAGACTTGGCAAGATACGCCTGTCTTGTTGTTGCCGTAGTCCCAGCCTGCCCGGGCGGCAGCGACATTGTCAATGGGCAAAGCTTCGGCGCCGGCATCAATTAGGCGAAGGCACTCCGGTGACCCCAGCCCGCTGCGGCCGCGCCTGGCGTTTGAATTCGAGCCCGATATGGACAAGCAGCGCCGTGACCACCACCGCGCCGCCTATGATGGTGCGCCCGGACGGCACCTCGGAATGGATGAGCCAGACCCATATCGGCCCCAGGATCGGCTCGAACGTGCCGAGCAGTGCCGCGATCGCCGCCGGGATCAGGCGCGCGCCGGTGGCGAAGAAAGCAAGGCCAAGGCCGAGATTGACCACACCAAAGACGAAGAGAAAGCCCATGTCGCCGGCCGATACCGTGAAGGTCGAGGCCTGCGAGGCAGCGAAGCCCGCGGCCAGGATCGTGCCGAGACAGGTCGCCGGCGTCATGCGCACGCTGGAGAAGCGCCGGGTGATGACGGTGGCGGTCGAGAACATGAATGCGATCAGCAGCGCCAGTCCGTCGCCTATGGGCGAGACGGAGCCGTCAAGAGATTCAGACACCATGATGGCGACGCCGGCGATGACGGCGGCAATCGCCATCCAGGTTGCGACGGTTACTCTTTCGCGAAACAGCGCCCAGGCAAACAGGGCCGCCAGGAGCGGCACGCCAGCCTGCATCAGGAGGATATTGGCGACTGTGGTATAGGCAAGCGCCACGACGAACGAGGTCGACGCAATGGCGAAGCAGAATCCCACCGCAATGCCCGGCAGGCCCATGTCCCGGAACGACTTCACCATGCCGCGCCAGCCGTCACGCCAGGCCATGAAGCAGAGCAGGAAGGCGGCAGCCCAGACTGAGCGCCAGAAGATAACCGTCCAGCTGTCGCCAACGCTGATGAAGCGGGCGATGGTGCCGCCGAAACTCCACATCAGCGCCGACAGGAAGACCAGCAGCATGCCGACGCGTTCCTCGCGCGGCGAGACTGTCGCGGTAGCAAGGCCGGGCGATGATGCTGTGTCTGTCATGGCGCGACTGTCGAGCTTTTGTGGACGGGACGATGCGCAAGGGGCGACAATAAACTGCTCTGTTCGCGTAACGCAAAGACTTGGGCCGCGGGTGATCCAGAGACCGGCGACGATTGTGGCACCTTTGCTGCAGCGTTACTGGAAATCGAACGCGCTCAGGCCGGTCACCATCTCGTCGAGGCCGAGCGGTCTGGTCACCGGCGGCTCTGCGCGCGCCAGGCAGCCGACACGCTCGCAAAGCCGGCAGGCCGGGCCGACTGGCGTCGCCGCGATGCCCGCCCCTACCTTTGCACCGACTGCCGTGCCGGGCAGGGCCGCACCATAGACCATGTCGTCGCGAAAGCCGATGTCGCAGCCGAGCAGCAGTGCCGTGCGGCGCGGGCGTTCGGAGAACGCTCCTTGCGGCCCCTCCAGGGTGCGGGCCATGCATAGGAACTCGGCGCCGTCGGGCATTTCCACCGCCTCGACGAAGATCTGGCCGGGCTGGGTGAAGGCGACATGCACGGGCAGCTTGGGACAGCCGCCGCCAAACCGGCTTTGCGGAAACCCCTGGCTGCCGGCCTTGCGAAAGCGGTTTCCGGCATTGTCGACCTCCAGCATGAAGAAGGGCACGCCAGAAGCCCCTGGCCGCTGCAGCATGGTCAGCCGGTTTGCCGCTTGCTCGAAGGAAACGCCAAAGCGCGAGCGCAGGACGTCGATGTCGTAACGTGAGCGAATAGCCGCCGCGTGAAAGGGCTGATAGGGCATCATCAGCGCATGGGCGGCATAGCGGCCGAGTTCGAAGCGGGCAAGGCGGCGCGCCTCGTCCGTACCCAGTCTCAGCGCCTGAATCTCGCCGGCGACCGCGACCGTCATGCGGATCAGGCAGGCCTCCATCGCGACTTCACGCAACTGGTCGAAAGGCGACAGGCGCTCGGAAAGGAACAGGCGCTGCGAATGGCGGTCGTAGCGACGGCGCCAGTTCGGCATGGTGGCGACCGGCAGAACCTTGACCACGATGCCGTATTCGCGCTTCAGCCATGCCTTCAAGGCGCCAGACAGGTCGTCACCGGGATCAAGCACCGAGGTGAACGCCTCGGCCTCTTCCTCGAGCGAGGAAAAATGGTTCGGTCGCCGCTCGAAAATCTCGTGCACCTCGTCGATCGGCAGGCGGGCGCCGGAGAGCGCGGTCGCCCGCCCTTCGCGCGCCAGAAGCTCGTTGAGGTCGGACAGCCGCTCGGCCTGCTCGCGATAGGCGCGGAACAGTTTTATCACCGCGGCGGAGGCATTGGGCGCCGCCTCGGCAAGCTCGATCAGTTCCTGGTCTCCCGGCAGTTCGCCGACAAGCAACGGATCGGAGAACACCTCCTTCAGGGCAGCGACCGAGCCCCTCGCCTCGCCCTGCAGCTCATGCGGATCGACCTTGTAGACGGAGGCCAGCTTCAGGATCAGTTGCACCGTCAGCGGCCGCTGGTTGCGCTCGATCAGATTGAGGTAGGACGGCGAGATGCCGAGCCCCTCGGCCATCGCCGTCTGGGTCAGGCCCTTGGCGCTGCGGATGCGGCGAATACGCGGCCCGGCGAAAATCTTCTGATCAGCCATCGACTATCCTTGACAAGATTTACACGACATCCGCCGCAATCCCAAAGCCGCTTTCCTTTACAGGATTGACAAATTTACAGTGCCTTCCTGTCAAACACAACACAGATTTTCTCTTATATCCGACCGGTTTTCCTAATTTTTCTGGCTCATCTCGCGCCAAAATGTAAATTCAGTCACATAGAAGCGCCCCAACAAATTGGCGCGCAGACATCATACAGAACCCTCCGGAGTGACCAATGACTGATTTTTACAACCTCGTTCCCTCGGCGCCTGAAGGTCGCTTCGACGGCATTGAACGCCCTTATTCGCCGGAGGACGTGAAGCGGCTGCGCGGTTCGGTGCAGATCAGGCAGAGCCTTGCCGAAATGGGGGCCAACCGGCTGTGGAAACTCATCCACGAGGACGACTTCGTCAACGCATTGGGCGCCATGTCCGGCAACCAGGCGATGCAGCAGGTGCGTGCCGGGCTGAAGGCAATCTATCTATCGGGCTGGCAGGTTGCCGCCGACGCGAACACCGCCTCGGCGATGTATCCCGACCAGTCGCTCTATCCGGCCAATGCGGCGCCCGAACTGGTCAAGCGCATCAACCGCACGCTGCAGCGCGCCGACCAGATCGAGACCTCCGAGGGCAAGGGGCTTTCTGTCGAGACCTGGTTCGCACCGATCGTTGCCGACGCCGAAGCCGGCTTCGGCGGTCCGCTCAATGCCTTCGAGATCATGAAGGCATTCATCGAGGCGGGCGCCGCCGGCGTCCACTATGAGGACCAGCTGGCGTCGGAGAAGAAGTGCGGCCATCTCGGCGGCAAGGTGCTGATCCCGACCGCGGCGCATATCCGCAACCTCAACGCGGCGCGGCTCGCGGCCGACGTGATGGGCACACCCACACTGGTCGTGGCACGCACCGACGCGGAGGCGGCAAAGCTGCTCACCTCCGATATCGATGAGCGCGACCAGCCCTTCGTCGACTATGATGCCGGCCGCACGGTGGAAGGCTTCTACCAGGTCAGGAACGGCATCGAGCCTTGCATCGCACGGGCCATTGCTTACGCGCCCCACGCCGACCTGATCTGGTGCGAGACCTCGAAGCCCGACCTGGCGCAGGCCAAGAAATTCGCCGAGGGTGTGCGCAGGCACCATCCGGGCAAGCTGCTCGCCTATAATTGCTCGCCGTCGTTCAACTGGAAGAAGAATCTCGACGACGCCACGATCGCCAAGTTCCAGCGGGAACTAGGCGCCATGGGCTACAAGTTCCAGTTCATCACGCTGGCCGGCTTCCACCAGCTCAACTACGGCATGTTCGAACTCGCCCGCGGCTACAAGGCGCGGCAGATGGCGGCCTATTCCGAGTTGCAGGAAGCGGAATTCGCCGCGGAAGCCAATGGCTATACCGCGACCAAGCACCAGCGGGAGGTCGGCACCGGCTATTTCGACGCCGTCTCGATGGCGATCACCGGGGGCCGGTCATCGACCACCGCCATGCATGAATCGACCGAGCACGCGCAGTTCAAGCCGGCAGCGGAGTGAGTTCGCAAAAAGACGACCAACAGAGGAACGCCCGAGAGGGCAAGGACATAGGAGAAGACCAATGGCATCGATAAGCCGTGTCAAGGAACGGGCGGAAGAGCAATCGACCACGATGAGCGTCGACCAGCAGGCGACGATCCGCATGCTGGCCAACGATCTGCACAGGCTGAACCAGTCGGTGATGAAGGCCGTCGAGGCGGGCGTCTCGGTGGAGCTCGTGCGCTCTGCAAGGCACCATGGCGGCGACGGCAATTGGGGCGATCTGCTGATCCCGGTGATCGTCACGCAGCAGAGCCACAGCTGATCGGAAATGGTCCAGGCGACCCTTCACCTGCGCAATGTATGCGCAGGTGAATTTTATTTTTACGTAACCAAGCCATGGACAGAGCAGTACAGTACTGTTGCTTGAATCCACTGTTGTGGAGAGTGCCATCCGGTTCTTTTATTTCAACTTGACATAGGGTCCGATCTCACGCCAATTGTCGCCCAGATTCAACTCTGCATTGAAATAGGGGCGAACTTCTTGGCCGACTTGGGTGCCCCGTGAAACGAGACGGCGAGACCGCAAAACATGTGAATCTGGTGACCCGGGATTCAAGTACCGAGACGATCCACGATCTCTCCCGGGTGCTTGTCGTCGGGAAGTCGCCGATCAACCGTGTCGTGGTATCGAAGATCGTCGAGCGATCCGGACTCAGACCAATCTCGGAATCGCCTGATATCGCGGCGAAAACCTTGCGAACGCTAGTGCCGGGCGCGATTGTGCTCGACGGCGGCCCCGACAACAAGGATTGCGACAACCTGATGCCCGGCATCGAAAAATTGCGCCGGGCCTCGGGCAAATCACTTCCTCCCGTGATCCTGCTTTCAACCAAGAACGGCACGCCGGAGAGCCTTGGCCTGGCGAATATCATCGATGCGGTGGTGGCCAAGCCGATCACGCCCGAACGGCTGCAACCGGTGATCGATCGTCTGATCAGCCGCTGAGGCAATTGCGGGAAAGTCGTGCAGCGGTTTTTCCCTCCGGAATTATGCAAAAAGCAAATAATCGAAGTCGCGATCAGCCCGGCTTCGCGATGCTTTCTATCAGTTCCGGCAATTGGCCGAGATCCGATATCTGGCGGAAACGCGGCTCGGCAACTGGCGCCTCGACGTGTTCGAGCACCCAGGTCAGTTCGTGTGGCACATGGACACCCCAGCCGCCGGCCTCGATGGCGGGCACCACGTCCGACTTCAGCGAATTGCCGACCATCATGCTCCTTGCCGGACCATCGCCATGGCGGTTGAAAAGGCGCGCATAAGTCGCGGCGGTCTTGTCGCTGACGATCTCGACGGCGTCGAACAGGTCGCCCAGACCGGAGCCGACCAGCTTGCGCTCCTGATCAAACAGATCGCCCTTGGTGATCAGGACGAGGCGGAAGGTGCCGGCGAGTTTCTCGACCGTCTCGCGTGCATGCGGCAACGGCTCGATCGGATGGCGCAGCATCTCGCGCCCGGCGTCCAGAATCTCCGCTATGACCGAAGCCGGTACGCGCCCGTCGGTGACCTCGATCGCCGTTTCGATCATCGAGAGCGTAAATCCCTTGATCCCGAAACCATAGATCGCAAGGTTGCGCCTCTCGGCCTCCAACAGCCGCGCCGATATCTGCTTTTCCTCGCCATGATCGGCCAGCATGGCGGCAAAGCGCTTTTCTGTCGTGCGGAAGAATTGTTCGTTCTGCCAAAGCGTGTCGTCGGCATCAAAGCCGATCGTGGTCAGTTCGCTGCTGGTTCGCATCGCCGGCTTCTCGATTGCGGGAAGGCGCCAAACCTAAGCCGACCGGCAGGCGGTTTTCAACCTGCACCGGCAATTGCCGGCGGCGGCTCCCCTTCCCTTCCATCACGCGGCACGGCTATACTCCGAAATCCGCAACCCAATCTGGTGAATGATGCCGCCTGCAAAAAAGGAAGTCCGTCCGTCGAGCCGCGGAGGACGGGCGCGCACGCCTGCCTTTGTGAAAAACCTGCGTGGTGTGAAGAACTGGAAGGAAGTCAGCGATTGGCTGGAATGGCGCGGCATCGAGGATATCGAATGCATCACGCCTGATCAGGCCGGCGTGGCGCGCGGCAAGATGATGCCGTCGAAGAAATTCACCTCCAACACCTCACTGGCGCTGCCCTCGGCCGTCTTCATGACGACGATTTCCGGCGGCTATCCAGAGGACGGCAACGGCTTCCACTATCCGGAAGACGACGGCGACCTCAAGCTGATGCCGGACCTGTCGACGCTGACAGTGGTGCCATGGGAAGAAGACCCGACGGCGGCCGTCATCTGCGACCTCGTCCACCAGGATGGTCGCTCGGTCGAGTTCACGCCGCGCAATGTGCTGAAGCGCGTCATTGCCGCCTACGACAGACTTGGGTTGAAGCCGGTCGTCGCGCCCGAGATCGAGTTCTACCTCGTGCGCAAGAATCCAGACCCGGACTATCCGTTGACCCCGCCCGTCGGCCGCTCCGGGCGCGCGATCGGCGGCGGCGCCGGCTATTCGATCGCCGGCGTCAACGAGTTCGACGAACTGATCGACGACATCTACCATTTCTCTGAAAGCCAGGGGCTGGAGATCGACACGCTCATCCACGAAGAGGGCGCCGGCCAGCTCGAGATCAATCTGCGCCATGGCGACCCGGTCGAACTTGCCGACCAGGTGTTCATGTTCAAGCGCACCATCCGTGAGGCGGCTCTCAAGCACGAGATCTACGCGACCTTCATGGCCAAGCCGATCCAGGGCCAACCGGGCTCGGCCATGCATATCCACCAGTCGATCATCGACAAGAAGACGGGCAGGAATATCTTTTCGGCCGAGGATGGTTCCGAAACCGAGGATTTTTTCCATTTCATCGGCGGCATGCAGAAGCACGTGCCGAACGCGTTGGTGATGTTCGCGCCCTACGTCAATTCCTACCGGCGGCTGACGCAGGCGGCATCGGCTCCCGTCAACAACAAATGGGGCTACGACAACCGCACCACGGCGTTCCGCGTGCCGCGTTCGGACCCCGCGGCGCGGCGCGTCGAGAACCGTATTCCGTCCTCCGACGCCAATCCCTACCTGGCACTTGCAGCCTCGCTCGCCTGCGGGCTGATCGGCATCACTAGGAAGATCAAGGCCGAGCCGCCGGTGCTGACGACCGCCAACGCCGACGAAATCGACCTGCCGCGCAGCCTGCTCGAAGCCGTCGACCTGTTCGAAGGCGACGAGGAACTCTGCGCGTTGCTGGGCAAGTCCTTCGCCGCCACCTATGCAGCGATCAAACGTGCGGAATTCGAAACGTTCATGGAAGTGATCAGTCCGTGGGAGCGGGAATACCTGCTGCTCAACGTCTGACCAGTCATGAACTATCAGTCCCCAATTTCTCCCGGCCGCTCCTGGTATGAGGACACTGCCGGCCCACGGCCTGAATATCCGGTGCTCGATGGCGACCGGACCTGCGATGTCGTCATCATCGGTGGCGGCTTTACCGGCCTGTCGGCAGCGGTTCATTTGGCCAAGGCCGGAGCGGACGTGGTGCTGATCGAGGCGCATCGCTTCGGCGACGGCGCTTCCGGGCGCAATGGCGGCCAGCTCGGCACCGGCCAACGCGCCTGGGCGGAGGATCTCGAGGCCGAATATGGCCTTTCCCGCGCCAAGGCGCTGTTCGATCTTGCCGAAGAGGCCAAAGCCCACCTGCTCGAATTCGCCGCCATCAACCACATCGATATCGACTACATACCGGGTCAGCTTTCGGTTGCGCACAAGCCGCGCTATGTCGACGACTACAAGGCGCATGCCGAACTCATGGCCGGCCGTTTCTCCTACCCGCACATCTCATTCATGGATGCGAAAGAGACCGCGGAGCGGCTGGGTTCGAGCGCCTATTTCGGCGGCACGCGCGACACCGGCACCGGCCATATCCACCCGATGAAACTGGTGATCGGCACGGCGCGGGTAGCGGCACAAGCCGGCGCGCACCTGTTCGAAGGGACGCCATCAACCGGCATCATCTCCGCCGGCGGCAAGGTCAGAGTTTCCACACCGAGAGGGACGATCTCGGCGGAGAAATGCCTGATCGCGGTCAATGCCTATGGCGGAACGCTCGAGCCGGTGAGTGCCGCGCACATCATGCCGATAGGATCCTTCATCGGCGCGACCGTGCCGCTGGGGTCGGATTCGAAAGTGCTGCCAGGGGGCGAATCGGTCGACGATTCCCGTTTCGTCGTGCGCTATTTCCGCAAATCCCGGGATGGCCGGCTGCTGTTCGGCGGACGCGAGGTCTATGGCGTCAACGATCCAAAGGATATCCACATCCATATTCGCCGTCAGATCGCAGAGCTCTATCCGGCGCTGAGCGATGTCGAGATCACCCATGGCTGGGGCGGTTATGTCGGCATCACGGTGCCGAGAAAGCCGTTCGTGCGCGAAGTGATGCCGAATGTGATCTCGGCCGGCGGCTATTCGGGTCACGGCGTGATGCTGTCCAACTTCTTCGGCAAACTCTATGCCGAAACCGTCACAGGTAACCGCGACCGGCTGAAGCTGATCGAGGACCTGAAAATTCCGCCCTTTCCTGGCGGCCGCCGGTTCCGAGCGCCGCTGCTTTTCCTGGCGCTCAACTGGTTCGCGCTGCGCGACAGGATTTAATGCGTCGCGCAAAAGTGCCCTCGCCCAGGACGAACGACGAGCATCAAAACAGATCTAAAGTGCGTTGTTATAAGTCCGGTTCGAGGCGACGTGCTTCAGGCAGGGATCGGATCGCCGTCATCTGATGCGATCACGATCTCATGTAATATTGTAATATCCATGTAACATTTGTTGCCCGGGCGACACATTGCGGAATTGCCGGCGAAGGCGCAGAATCCTCGGTAATGGCGTACTGATGCCACAATCGCGGACGAAAGGTCCGCATCTGGGCGATTGTTCGGGGATTGTTGCGGGCCTGCCCGCGTTTTGGGACCGATGCTGATCGAACGCATGATTTGCGAGATTTGATCGAAAGAACACCGGCCCGCTTATGGAGGTGGCAAGAGTGAGAGAGCCCTTCAGTTTCGGTGCTCCGGAACGTCGGCGCTTTGCCATGCAGTTCGGCTATGACATGCGCCCGTCATTCTGGCAGGGTGTCCGTTCGAACTCGCACCTGGTCATTGCCGCGGTCGGCACCGCCGCACTGCTTGGCGTTGCCGCGGTTGCACTCTGGCTGGCATTGCCGACCAGCGAGAGGCAAGCGGCCGCCAGCCCCGAGCAGAGCATTCCGGCCATTCCAGTGAAGACGACGAAAGTTTCCCCTTCGGGGACTACGGTCACCGCAGCTGCCGTGACACCGCAGGCGGAGCGCAAGTCCAGCCAGGTGTCACCGATCATGGCAGCGGCGGCGGGCAACATACAAGCGCTTGCGGCCAATGATCCCCGCTGGACCGGGGCACAGCCAAAGGCTGCCGCCGCGGCAGCTGATCCCGATCAAGCGGCTGCCCCCAGCCAGATAGCCAAGCAGCCCGAGCCGTTGCCTGACAAAACAGCGGCATTCGCCCAATCGTCTACCGATACCGATGCCACCGACGAGCTTGCCAAGGTCGCAGCGCCGAGCCCGCCTGCGAACAGCAGCAATCCCGATGGCGCGCAGACCGCCGGCATTCCGGAGACGCAGCCGCAAGTACCGGAACAAAAACCTGCAAATGCACAAGGCGAAGATAACGCAGCCAAGGCGAAGCCGCGCAAGGTGGCTGCGGCGGGCAGCGGCCGTATTCTCAGGACTGTCACCATGCGCAGTGCTCCGAAGAAGGGCGCAGCCTCCATCGGCACGGTGCCTGCCCGGACTTCAGTGCAACTGATGGGCTGCAAGCAGTGGTGCGAGATCGTCTACAACGGCAAGCACGGCTGGGTGTACAAGAGCTACGTCAAGCCCGACGCGTAACACCCGACGATCGCCGCATTCAGATGCAGCGCCCGCCATCGACTTCCAGCGCCACGCCGGTGATGAAGGCGGCCTCGTCCGAGGCCAGCCATAGAGCCGCATTGGCGATATCGAGCGGGGTCGACAGCCGGCCGAGCGGGATCGAGGCGCGGAATGTCTCGCGGATTTCGGGCGTATCGGCGCCCATGAATTTCTCCAGCATGCCGGTCTCGCCGGCGACCGGGCAGAGGCAGTTGACGCGGATATTTTTGGGCGCGAGTTCCACTGCCATCGATTTGGTGGCGGTGATCGCCCAGCCCTTCGAGGCATTGTACCAGGTGAGGCCAGGCCGTGGCCGCAGGCCCGCGGTGGACGCCGTGGTCAGGATGACGCCGCCGCCCTGCCGCTCCATGATCGGTATGACGGCAAGGGCGGCGTGATAGATCGCCTTCATGTTGACTGAGGTGATCAGGTCGAAGGTTTCCTCGTCGACCTTGAGCATATCGCCGTTGCGATGGGTGAACCCGGCATTGTTGACCATGATGTCGATGCGGCCGAAGGCGCTTTTGGCCGCATAGACCATCTCGTCGAACTCGGAGCGCAACGAAACATCGGTCTGCGTCCAGATCGCCGCCGCTCCGATCTCGCCAGCGACACGTTCCGCCCCCTTGGCGTTGAGATCGGCAACGACGACCCTGGCGCCCTCTTGCGCAAAGCGCTTGGCCATGCCTTCGCCGAAGCCGGATGCCGCACCGGTGATAATAGCGACCTTGTTTTCCAGACGCATGCGTCTAACGCTCCTTGGGTTCATCGCGCAGCCTGCACGAAAGGGCTGACAGCCCGGCCGGCGCCGGCACATACAGCGCCGATTTCTCCCTTAGCTTTCGTCACATTCACGTTCTATGCTGCAAGTGCGAAAGCTTCCGGAGTCTTCGTTCATCGACAAGCCTCCCGGCGGCGCCAGTGTCAAGCGCACAGGTGGATCCAATCGATCTCCAGCGATTGGTCCTCGATGTGACACCATGGCACTGGAAAATTTAAATCGATTAGAATATATCAGCCGCGTACTCGCGACCGGCGTCAAAGCGGACAGACCATGACCAGCCAGATCATCCCCGTCGACCCTTTCGACTTCATCATCTTCGGTGGTACCGGCGACTTGTCGGAGCGCAAGCTGCTGCCGTCGCTCTACTACCGGCAGCGCGACCATCAATTCTCCGAGCCGACGCGCATCATCGGCACGTCGCGCTCGAAAATGAGCGACGAGGAGTTCCGGGCCTTCGCCAAGCAGGCCATTTCGGACCACGTCAAGCCGGCCGATATCGATGCCAAGGAGTTGAAGACCTTCCTGGCAAGGCTTTCCTACGTTCCGGCCGATGCGACGAACGGCGCCGGCTTCGACAAGCTGAAAAAGGCGATCGGCGAAAGCGATCACATCCGCGCCTTCTACCTGGCCGTTGCGCCGGCGCTGTTCGGCGATATCTCGCACAAGCTCAAAGAGCACAATCTGATCACGCCGAATTCGCGCATCGTGCTGGAGAAGCCGATCGGCCGCGACTTGGCCTCAGCGCAGGCGCTCAACGACCTGGTCGGCGACGACTTCCACGAAAGCCAGATCTTCCGCATCGACCACTATCTCGGCAAGGAGACGGTGCAGAACCTGATGGCGCTGCGCTTTGCCAATGCGCTCTACGAGCCGCTGTGGAATTCCGCCCATATCGACCACGTGCAGATCACCGTCGCCGAGACCGTCGGCCTGGAAGATCGCGTCACCTATTACGACAAGGCAGGTGCGCTGCGCGACATGGTGCAGAACCACATGCTGCAGCTGCTTTGCCTCGTCGCCATGGAGGCGCCGTCGTCGATGGACGCCGACGCCGTGCGCGACGAGAAGTTGAAGGTGCTGCGGGCGCTGAAGCGCATCAACGGCAACGAGGCGCCCAAGCACACCGTGCGTGGCCAGTATCGTGCCGGTGCGTCGGCCGGCGGACCCGTGAAAGGTTATGTCGAGGAACTCGGCAAGGACAGCAACACCGAGACCTTCGTCGCCATCAAGGCCGAGATCGGGACCTGGCGCTGGGCCGGTGTTCCCTTCTATCTCAGGACCGGAAAGCGGCTGGCGACCCGGGTTTCGGAAATCGTCATCGAGTTCAAGCCGATCCCGCATTCGATCTTCGGCGACAGCGGCGCAGGACCGATCTTCGCCAACCAGTTGGTCATCCGGCTGCAGCCGGACGAAGGCGTCAAGCAGTTCATCATGATCAAGGATCCAGGCCCGGGCGGCATGCGGCTGCGCCAGATCTCGCTCGACATGAGCTTCGCGCAGTCTTTCGACGGCCGCGCGCCGGACGCCTATGAGCGGCTGATCATGGATGTCATCCGTGGCAACCAGACCCTGTTCATGCGTCGCGACGAGGTGGAAGCCGCCTGGAAGTGGATCGACCCGATCCAGAATGCCTGGGAAGGCGCCAAGCAGGAAGCACAGGGCTATACGGCAGGCACATGGGGGCCGTCGGCCTCGATAGCGCTGATCGAACGTGACGGGCGGACATGGCACGAGAGCAATTGAACAGCGCCAGATACAACTGGAATGCCTTTCCCGACCGTCCGCAACTGGCCTCGGCGCTGGCTTCAAAGGTGGCCGATCGCCTAGCGAGGGCGATCGACCGGCGTGGCACGGCGTTACTGGCTGTCTCCGGCGGCACGACGCCGGCAAAGTTCTTTGCCGCGCTCTCCGCGGCGCCGATCGCCTGGGACAAGGTGATCGTGACGCTGGTCGACGAACGCTTCGTGCCGGCCTCCTCGCCGCGATCCAATGCCGGGCTGGTTGCCGCAAACCTGCTCCAGAACGCGGCCAAGGCAGCCCGTTTCGTTCCGCTCTACCACGAGGCATCAGGCATCGAGGATGCCGCGGCTTCCGATGATGCGGCATTGCGATCCCTGCCCTGGCCGCTCGATGTCGTGATCCTGGGCATGGGACCGGACGGCCACACCGCCTCGTTCTTTCCTGACGCCGACGATCTGCCGAGGCTGCTCGACCCGGCCTCCGACAGGATGATCCTGCCCGTCCATGCTAAAAGCGCCGGCGAGCCGCGGCTGACCCTGACGCTCGCCCGCATCATCGATGCGGGTTTCCTCGCCTTGCACATAGAGGGCGAGGACAAGCGCATCGCCTTCGACAACGCTGTCGCGCCCGGACCGCGCAAGCCGATCCGCGCCGTGCTCGACGCATCGCCCAGGCCCGTGGAGGTTTTCTGGGCGCCCTGACTTCAAGTTTACAAGTGGTCCCGGCAACGGCGGGAGGATGTTTCCGGGACCTCGCCTGAAAGGACCTGATGCCATGACCGCAAGACGCGACATCGAAGCCATCACCGAGCGGATTCGCCAGCGCTCCAAACCGGGCCGAGAACGCTATCTCGGCCGTATCGCCGAAGCGTCGAACCAGACCGCCAACCGGTCGGTCTTGTCCTGCGGCAACCTTGCCCACGGCTTTGCGGTGTGCAGCCCCTCGGAAAAGCTGGCGCTCGGCGCGGACAAGGTGCCCAATCTCGGCATCATTACCTCCTACAACGACATGCTGTCGGCGCATCAGCCCTTCGAGAGCTTCCCCGCCCTGATCAAGGAGGCCGCGCGCGAAGCCGGTGGCATCGCCCAGGTCGCCGGCGGCGTGCCGGCGATGTGCGATGGCGTGACACAAGGCCAGCCGGGCATGGAGCTGTCGCTGTTCTCGCGCGACGTGATCGCCATGGCGGCCGCGATCGGCTTGTCGCACAACATGTTCGACGCCGCCGTCTATCTCGGCGTGTGTGACAAGATCGTGCCGGGACTGGTGATCGCCGCGCTCACCTTCGGCCATCTGCCGGCGGTCTTCATTCCGGCCGGGCCGATGACGACTGGCCTGCCCAACGATGAGAAGGCCAAGGTCCGGCAGCTATATGCCGAGGGCAAGGCAGGACGGGCCGAACTCCTGGAAGCCGAGTCCAAGTCATATCATGGGCCGGGCACCTGCACCTTCTACGGCACGGCCAATTCCAACCAGATGCTGATGGAGATCATGGGCCTGCACACGCCGGGCGCGTCCTTCGTCAATCCAGGCACGCCGTTGCGCGATGCCTTGACCCGCGAGGCGACGAAGCGGGCGCTGGCGATCACCGCGCTTGGCAATGCCTATACGCCTGTCGGGCGGATGATCGACGAACGCTCGTTCGTCAACGGCGTCGTCGGCCTGCACGCCACCGGCGGGTCCACCAACCACACCATCCACCTGATCGCCATGGCGGCGGCCGCCGGCATCGCGCTGACCTGGCAGGATATTTCCGATCTTTCGGAGGCAGTGCCGCTGCTGGCACGGGTCTATCCGAACGGGCTGGCCGACGTGAACCATTTCCATGCCGCGGGCGGGCTCGGCTTCCTGATCCGCGAGCTGCTCGACGAAGGCGTTCTGCACGAGGATGTGCAGACGGTGTGGGGCGAAGGCCTGCGGCCCTATGCGGTCGAGGCAAAGCTCGGCGCCGACGGCAGCGTGGTGCGCGAGGCGTCACCGCGTGCCAGCGGCGACGAGAAGGTGCTGGCGCCGTTCAACAAGGCGTTCCAGCCGACCGGCGGCTTGAAAGTGCTGTCGGGCAATCTCGGCCACGCGGTCATCAAGACTTCGGCCGTCAAGCCGGAGCGACGTCTCATCGAGGCGCCGGCCAAGGTGTTCGACAGCCAGCAGGGGCTGAACGACGCCTTCAAGGCCGGCACGCTCACCGGTGATTTCATCGCCGTCATCCGCTTCCAGGGGCCGAAGGCCAACGGCATGCCGGAACTGCACAAGCTGACCACCGTGCTCGGCATCCTGCAGGATCGCGGCCAGCGTGTCGCGCTGGTCACCGACGGGCGCATGTCGGGCGCTTCCGGCAAGGTGCCGGCGGCGATCCATGTGACGCCGGAAGCGGTCGAGGACGGGCCGATCGCGCGGATCCATGACGGCGACATCATCCGCCTCGACGCCGATGCCGGCACGCTGGAAGTGCTGGTGCCAGGGACCGAATTCGCGCTGCGCCGCACGGCCGAGGCCGACCTGATCGGCAATGAATTCGGTTTCGGCCGCGAGCTGTTCGCTGGTTTCCGCCAATTGGTGGGCCGCGCCGACCACGGCGCCAGCGCCTTCGGAACCGCCTGAGGCAATCTGTGCGGCATGAAAAAGGGCGGCTCGCGGCCGCCCTTTTTGCCGGTCGAAATCGCAATCCTTATTGCACCGTCAGTTCAACCCGCTCTCCAGCCTTCACGGTCACGGTGCCTTCCTTCTTGCTGTTGTCCGGCTTCTCCGAGACCACCGCGTAATCGCCCGCCGCTATCGCCGCCTGATACTTCTCGTCATAGGCGTAGCCGATCGACTTGCGATTGCCATTGATGTCCTTCTTGGTCTCGAAAATCTCGATCTTGGAGGTGCCGGGAGCCGTGATTGCCAGCACGCCGGCATTCATGGCGACCTTGAGATCCTGGAACTCGCCGACCTTGACGCTGAAAGGCTGTTCCACGACGGCGAGGTCAACCGTCGCGATCAACACATAGTCGTCGGGCGGCAAATCGAACTTGCTGTCGGGGCCATAGGCATACGTGACCTCGTCGCGGGTGCCATCGATCTTCTTCTTGGCCTTGAGCACCTTGAAGCCGACGCCTGAACCATCGGCCTTGTCGCCACCGGCCGCATAATAGGCGTTGGCAACGACATGGCCGACGCCGACGATGATGTCCTTGTCTATCACCCGGCCGGCAGCGAGCGGAATCGTTTCGGTGACCGCGCCCTGTCCGATCGTGACGGTCACTTTCTGGTCGCCGGCCGGCAACACTGCTTTCGTGTCTCCATAATAGGTCGGGGGGTTGTCGGCCCCCGGATAGGCGATCACGACAGCCGCCCCACTGGCCACATCGGCACCTTGGCTGGGACGCGGATGCAGGATGAGCGTGCCGGCATTCAAGGTGAACAGCGGCTTGTAGACCTGGCCCGCCTCGATCTTGATCTTCTGCTCCGCCTTGGCCTCGCCGTCGCGCGCGACGATGACGTAGTCGCCGGGTTCCAGATTGGCTTTGTACTCGCCGTATTCGGTGGTGATGTTGTCGCCGCGCGTGCCGTCCGATTTGGCCTTGTAAACTTCCCAGGCATTGCCGTCAGTGACGGGATCGCCGCCCTCGGCCAGCACCACGGTCGGCATGAAATTGAACTCGGGCTTGGCCGGCTCCGGCGCTGGTGCCGGAGCGGGGGCCGGTGCCGGCTCGGGCGCCGGTGCCGGCGCTGCGACGGTCTCGACCAGCGCTTCCTGCAGCGCCTTCTCGTCGGAAGCCTGGATGTATTTGCCGCCGGTGCTGTCGGCGAGGCAGGCAATCTGCTTGCCTTCGTCGGCGGTCAGGCCGAAGCCGACGACGTCGGCGGTGAAATCGACGCCGGAGGCTTCGAGTTCCTTGCCAAGCGCACAGGGGTCGCCGCCGCAGGTTTCGAGCCCATCGGTGATGAGGACGACCGTCGCCTTGTCCTCGGTGTATTTCAGCGCTTCGGCCGCCTGCTTGACGGCTGCCGTCAGCGGCGTCTTGCCGAGGAATTTCATACTGTCGGCGGCTGCCGAGATGGCGCTTGCCGAGCCAGCCTGAGGCGGCACGATGAGCTGGATGTCGTCGCAGCTGCCCTTCTCGCGATGGCCATAGGCCATAAAGCCGATCTCGTCGTCTGCGGGAACCGATTGAAGCACGGTCCTCAGTGATTCACGGGCGATTTCCAGCTTGGGCTTGCCATCGATCTGCGCCCACATCGATCCCGACGCGTCGAGGATGATGATGACCTTGTTGGCGGCAAAGCCGAATGTCGTCATCGACAAAAGGAGGATCGCCGCAGCAACGCTCCGTGCAAGTCCCGCCATCGAAATCTCCTGAGTTAGCCCCCTCGTCGGCACGTGAAAGCTATTTGACGGGGCGTCGGGACACAAGCCCGCAGGCATGGCCCCGGCATGCCCGACCAAGCAAATCACTCAGTATGTCGTACGGCGCTCTTCCGAGGGCGGGCGGCCAAATTGCAGCCGATAGCTCTGGGCAAAATAGGAATGCGAGGTGAAGCCGGTCGCGATCGCCACGTCGAGGATCGGCATGTTGGTCTGACGCAGCAATTCACGCGCCCGCTCCAGCCGCAGCCGCATATAGTAGCGCCCGGGCGTGACGTTGAGATGGCGCAGGAACAGCCGCTCCACCTGGCGCACCGAAAGGCCCGCCGACTTGGCGAGCTGTACCGCCGACAGCGGTTCGTCGAGATGGTCGGCCATCAGTTCGACGATGCGCCTGAGCTTCTCCGACTTGCCGGTCAGGTCACGCTCCGGCCCGACGCGCTGGCGGTCTCCGGCGGAGCGGATGCGCTCGTGCTGGAACTGGTTGGCGACGCCATTGGCAAGGTTGGAGCCGAAATCGCCACGTACGATCTCCAGCATCAGGTCGATAGAGGTGGTGCCGCCGGCGCAGGTGTAGCGTTTGCGGTCGATCTCGAAGACATTGCCCGTGCAGTTGATATCGGGAAAGCGCTCGACAAAGCCGGCGCGGTTTTCCCAATGGATGGTGCAGCGATAGCCTTCGAGCTGGCCGGCCTCGGCCAGCAGGTAGGATCCGACCGACAAGGCGCCAAGCGCGTTGCCGCGCCGGCCCCAGCTGCGCAAGGCCGCCAGAACCTTGCTCTTGCCCGGAAATTCCGTCGTCAGGCCGACCGAAACGAAAAGAATATCAACCGGCGGCAGGTCGGCGACGGCGTAGTCGATCTTGAGCGGCAGACCGTTGGAGGCCATCACCGGATCGCCATCGGCGGAGACCGTCGTCCAGCCGTAGAAATCGCGTCCAAGCAGGCGGTTCGCCGACCGGAACGTGTCGATCGCGGCCGCCAGCGAGAACATGGAAAACTTGTCGACCAGCAGGAAGGCGAACTGCCGGCCACCTTGAACGGGATCATTCGTGACCGGCCGTTCCGGGGAAATAGTGGGATTCGGCAAAGCTGCGGCTTTCAGGGTCAACCCGGGCTCAGAAGGAAGGCCGCTTCAATCCGGCCGCAAGGTAGGCCGAAGCTAACGTATTGGCCATCAGCATGGCAATGGTCATCGGACCGACACCGCCGGGCACCGGGGTGATCGCGCCCGCCGCCTTGGCCGCTTCGGCATAGGCGACATCGCCGACGAGACGCGACTTGCCCTCGCCCTTCTCGGGCGCGGGAATGCGGTTGATACCGACATCGATGACGGTGGCGCCAGGCTTGACCCAATCACCCCTGATCATTTCCGGCCGGCCAACCGCAGCGACAAGGATGTCGGCCGTGCGGGCAAGCGCCGGCAGGTCCTTGGTGCGGCTGTGAGCGATGGTGACGGTGCAGTTGGCGGCAAGCAGCAGATTGGCCATCGGCTTGCCGACGATGTTGGAGCGGCCGACGACGACGGCGGTGAGGCCGGACAGGTCCTTGCCGCGCACGCGCTCGATCAGGAGCATCGAGCCGGCGGGCGTGCAGGGCACGAAGGCCGTGTCGAGTTCACCAGTGCCGAGCTTGCCGACATTGATGAAATGGAAGCCGTCGACATCCTTCTGCGGCGCGATGGCCTGGATGATCTTGCCGGCATCGACATGGGCGGGCAGCGGCAGCTGGACCAGGATGCCGTTGATGGCCGGGTCAGCGTTGAGTTCGGCGATGAGCTCGAGCAGTGCCGCCTCGGACGTCTCGGCCGGCAGCGTGTGCTGGAGCGAATGAAAACCGCATTCCTTGGCGGTGCGGGATTTGGAAGCGACATAGACCTGGCTGGCCGGATCCTCGCCGACGATGACCACGGCGAGACCCGGCTTGGCCTTGCCCTTGGCGACCAACTCGGCGGTCAGCGCCTTGACCGATCGCACCACGTCTTCGGCAACGCTCTTTCCGTCAATCATTTCGGCCATGGACCACCCTCAATATCGTTCCGCTCAACGCTGCCTTCGGAAAACACAATGCAGCGGCGCAGGCAATCTGCAGCGCGGCATTGTCATGAAAATTCAAGTTCGCAATCCCGTCAAAGCGCCGTTCCATGCCGTTTACGTGAAACCGGCACGGTTTTGTTCGGCCTCCACACCCTATCTGGTGGCTCAGAAGTAGCGGCGACGGGTGCGGTTTTCCGTGAGTTCGCGGACCGCTTCGCGGAATTCACGCAGGCTGGCGCGAATCTCTTCGACCGATGACTGTTCGCCCCCCTCCTCGACCGACCTGGCATGGGGAGCGGCTGGATCGGCCGGTGGCTGCGTCGGGACGGGCGGCAGCGGGTACGGCATCGGCGCCGCATAGGGTTCCGCCAGCGCTTGCGTATAGGGATGACCCGCCTGTGACCGGGGCTGCGCCGGGGGATAGCCCATCGGCTGCGCATAGGGAGAGGACGGCAAGGGCGGAGCCGGATACATTGCCTGTTGCGGCATCAGCGGCGAGCGCGAGGGCGACGCCATTTGCCGCCCATATCCTGCCTCGGCGCCTGGCTGGAAAGGTGACTGCGAATAATCCCGGCCGGCCGTCGCACGAGGGCCGAAACCGGGCTCCGGATAGCCAGGGAATATCGGAGCGTTGGCCGGCCGTCCGTTGTCGGCAAAGGCGGGTAAGGCGAACTCGCTGGAGATGTCGCCGTCGGCTTCGGCCGAGGGTTTGCGGGACATGGCCTTGCGCAGTCTCGATATGAGTGCGCCGATCCTCCCGGAGCCTTCGGCGGGAGCGGCCTCGGTCCTCGTGGCCGGCGGCGGTGGCGCGGGAGGCGGCGCTACAGGCGCTGTCGGCATTGGCGGAGCGGGTGGAGGCTCCGTCCGGAATGCCTGCGCCTCTAGAGGCGCCCTCTGTTCATCCAACTTGCGTTCGTCCAGCTTGCGCTCGTACGGCTTGCGCTCGCGGCGTGAGCGCGAGCTTGCCGTCTCGCGCAGGCTGTCATAGGTCCCGCGCAAGGCGCCGAGACCAACACCTGCGCCAAGGCCAAGCAGCAGCCCGGCCAATGCCACCAAGGCACGCGAGGGTCCATTTGGCTCAAGTGGAGCTTGAGCGGAGGTGATCACGTTGATGTTGGTCGTGTTGATACCCGTCTGTTCACCGGTCTCCTTGGCGCGCAGAAGATATTGCTCGTAGACGGAACGCTTGGCGGTGGCCTCGCGCTCCAGTTCGCGCAGGGCAACCAGGTCGCTGTTGACGTCGCCGCTTTGGACCTTGGCCTGAGCCAGCCGAGACGCGAGGTCCTGTTCGAGCTGGACCGCGCGCTTCAGGTCGACCTGTAGCGAAGAGGCGATGCGGCGCAGTTCATTGGCAATGCGCTCGCGCGCGCCGGCAATCTGGGCGTCGAGAGCCTGGAGCTCGGGATGGCGCGGCCCCAGCCGAACCGCGGCGCGATCGGCCTCCTGCTTCAGCGTCGCATATTGCGAGCGCAGATCGCTCATGGTGTTGGAGTTGATTTCTTCCGGCAACGTGCCGGTCAGAACGGAATTGACGTCCAGCGAACGCGCCGACGCCGCCCGGGCATTGAGTTCCAGCGTGCGGGCGCGGGCGACGGAGAGCTGCTCGTTGAGCTTCAGCATCTGATCGTCGCTGATCAGATGGCCTTGCGCATCGACGAGACCATGCGTGGCCCTGAAATCCTCGACCTTGCGCTCGGCCGCCTCGACCCCCTTGCGCAGATCATCGAGCTTGGACGTCAATTCGTTCGTCGCGCGTCCGGCCATGTCGGACTGGTATTTGGCGGCCTCCTGCTGAAAGACGGTCCTGGTCGTATTGGCGATGAGCGCCGACTTCTCGCCGTTCTGGGTTACAGCGCTGACGGAGATGACAAAAGTCTTGCCGGTGCGTTCGACCGACAGGCTCTTGGCCAAATTGCCAACGGCCAGCGCCTGGCGGCGAACCTCGTCGACACCGCCCGGCCCATCGTGGCGTGACACAATCGAGCGGATAAGCGACATGACGCCAAGGCCGCCGGAACCCTGGCCGTTGAACTCCGGATCGTTGACTAGATTGAGATTCTTGACGACCTGATCGAGAACGGTGCCCGAGGTGAGCATCTTGATCCGGGTTTCGACGACGGCCAACGCGGCGTCGGGCTGGCCTACCGGTTGCGTGAGATCGCGGTCGGAGAGCTTCAGGTCGCCCGGCTCGATGATCAGTTCGGTCGTGGCTTCGTATTTCTTCGGCATCGACAAGGCGATGGCAATGCCGAGCCCGGCGCCCAGTATCGTGGTCGCAACGATCAGCAGCTTCGACCTGGCGACGCCGCGAACGACCAGCATCGGATCGATCAATGGCTTCCATTGCTGACCGTCCGCACCGCCATCGGAGGAGGTATCGGCTCCGTCCGTGGCGCGGGATCCAATTGCATCACGAGCGCGACCCGTCCCTGAAGGTTCTTCCGGCGCCGGCCTTGCGCGCGGCATGTCGGGAGGAAGATCGCCGGCGCCGGTCTCCGCCCGGGAACGCCAGGCGCCGTCGGCTTCAAACGGCTGCTCCCCGTCAGGAGGGAACGGCACGGCATCACCGGCGGCAAGCGGCGACGGGCTCGCCTTGGTCTCGCGCCGGGAACGGGCCAGGCGATGGCGCGTGGCGGCATCCTCGCGCCATGAAGGATCCGCGCGATCTCCTATCGACACCAGCGAAGCGTCGTCCTCGCCACGCACGGCGTCGCCAAGCGCCAGCAAGGAGCGCTCGCGCTTCCAGTCCTCACGGTTTTCCCTGTCGACCATTATCGTGGAGCTTTACTCTTGGCCGCTTGGGAGCGGCGGTCGGCCATTCGTTAAGCCACGCTAAACAGGCATAGGAAACAAAAGGTTAATTTCCGGAAGACGATGGCAGGAATTCACGTCATGATTGCAAGACCTTTCAACACAGCTGAAAGCTTCAGAACGGCACGTTAAACTTTCCGGCCTATGCATTTCCTTGACCTATGACTGAGGCGAGCGACATACCGCAAAGGCGGACCTTCGCGCGGATCGGCACCTTCATGGCCGAACGACGCGGGCTGGTGCGCGACTATTTCTCGGCGATCAGCGGTGCCGGCGGGCGACTGGTGTTTTCACTCGCTTATTTCATCGCGCTCGCCAATACGCTCTCGATCGCCGAATTCGGCATGTTCGCCACTGCCTCGGCGGCCGGCGTCATGCTGTCGCGAATCCTCGCCTTCGGGTTCATTTCGGCGCTCTATCGCACCGCTACCATCCGGCCCAATCTGATCGGCACCTTCACCGCCGGCTTCCTGGTGCTCGGCGCCGCCTCGCTGCCGCTTTTGGCCACCGCCTCGTTCGGCGTCTACCTGACCTTCTTCGCCGGCACCGTGCCGCTGTCGGTGTTCACGGCGATCGTCTTCGCCGAGGCGCTGCTGTGGCGACCGGTGGAAGTGGCGCTGATCGTCAACAACGGGCTGGGCAAATTCGGCCGCGCCGCCATACTGGCGATCCTGGCCACGGCACTGCGGGCGCTTGGTGCGGTGTTATTCATGGTCTCGGCACAGCACGGCATCTGGGTGTGGTCGTGGTTCTACATCGGCGCCAACGCCGCCTCGCTGCTGCTCGCGTTTGGGTGGTTTTATCCGCGCCAGAGGCTGCGGCTGCGCGTCGAGCTCTATCCGCGGCGGCTCGCCGATTCCATCTATGTGGCCGGCGCGGAGGTGCTGTTCTACCTGCAGATGGAGTTCGACAAGCTGCTGGTGCTGGCGATCGGCGGACCACATCTGGCCGGCATCTATGCCATCATCATGCGCCTGGTCGACCTGACGGCCATTCCCATCCGCACCTTCTCGATGATGCTCGTGCAGCGCATGATGCGCGCGCCCGAACTCCTCTCACGGCTGGCGGTCAAGAGCGGCATCGAGGGCGGTGTGTTCGCGGTCTCGACGCTGGCGCTGGCGGCGCTCGGCATCGTGCTGCATTTCTTCCCCAACGCGCTCGGCAGGAATGTCTCCGAGGCCGCGCCCCTGGTGGCGCTGGCGATCTGCGTGCCGGGACTGCGCAATCTGGTCGAATACCAGGCCGAGCTTCTGTTCGCGCGCGGCCAGACGCTGGTGCGGGCGCTCAATCTGGGCCTGCTCGCCGCCCTCAAGGCGCTGCTGCTGACCTATGTGCTGACCACCATTACCGAGACATCTGATCTGGTGCTGTCGCTCAACATCGTCTTCCTGCTGCTCTATCTCGCGTCGATGCTGCTGACCTATTCGGCGCTGCGCCGACCGGCGAAGGCAATCTAGGACAAGTCAGCGATCAAGCCCGATCAGGCGGCGGATGCGGCCGATATCCGTGCCGATAAAGGACTGCATGCCGATCGCCACCTGCTCCGGCGCCATGCTGGCGACGAAGCGGCGGAACTCATCGTCCGACAACGCCTCGCCCGTCCAGTGGACACGGCAGAATTCCTCCGAACCGTGGAAATGGCCGGCTCCGTCCAGCAGATCATCGACATAGCGGCCGTAGATCATGCATTCGGAGAATTTGCGCGCCGAGCCGATGACCTCGACCCAGTCGCGACCATGGACCTTTTCGATCCGGCCGCACATGGCCAGCACCGTGTCACGGCGCCAGGCGATCAACGTCGAGATATAATCATGGACCGACGCCTGGGACCGGTCGATGCCGAGTGCGGCGCCGGCATTGCGCGACCACACGCGATGCTCGTCATGGCCGTCATCGGCGAGCACGCCATCGCGGCGGAACAGGCGCGCGCTGCCATCGCGCCAGAAGACACCGCAATCGAACGCCTTCAGGAAAGCGACGTCGGAATCGCAGAAGATCAGCACGTCTTCCCCGGCGTGCGCCGATATGGCGATACGGCGCAGTTGCTGCACGTGCCAACCGCGCAGCGGCTGGGTCTTCATGCTGAGCCAGACGCGCCGGCGAAACAGGCTGAACGGATCGTCGAAGGCTCGCAGCCAGCGCGGCAGGAGATCCCGCTCATCGACGATCGAGCGGCGGCTGGTCGCCAACTGACGGAAAAGCGCGAGGTCGCGATGTTCGACCAGAATGTAGTGGTGCGCAGCACCCGAGACATGGCGGTCAAGCGTTTCGCACAGCAGGCGGCAGCGCTCGAAATCCGGGGCGTAGCTTGCCGTCACCACCGCCGCCGTTGGCGTCTTCGGCAACAGGCCCGGGCCGGCAAGCGGGTCTGGGACGAAGCGCTTGTTCAACGAAACTCTCCGGGAGCATCTGCGGCGGCCTCGGCGCCGCGCGACCATTTCTGCTTGACGACCCGCCAGAGGAACAGGGGGTTGCCGACCACGTAGCGGCGCCAGAGCCGGCCGGGCTCGACCGCCAGCCGGAACAGCCATTCCAGCCTCAGGCGGCGCATCCATAGCGGGGCGCGCGGCACCGAGCCGCTCAGGAAATCGAGCAGCGCGCCGACCGCGACGGGCAGCGTGCAATGACGTTCGTCGATGTGGCGTTCAATCCACAGCTCCTGGCGCGGCACGCCCATCGCGACGAGCAGCATGTCAGGTCGCAATTTTGCGATCCGACCGATGATCTCCGGCTCCTGCGCGGCGGAGAAATAGCCATCGTGAACGACCACGAAGCTGTGCTGCACGGCAAGCGCCGCCAGCTTCAGCGACGCCGCCTCGGCGTTGACACGCGTCGCACCGAGCAGCCCCACGGTCAGCGGCCGCTTGGAAGCCTGCAGGAATGCGGGCACGAAATCGGTGCCGTTGAGATTGTCGGGAAATGCCGCGCCGTAGAGAAGCTTCGCGGCGAGATCAACGCCGATGCCATCCGGCAGGATGAGGAAATCGTCGAGCGCCTCGGCGAAGACCGGGTCGGTATAGGCGATGTTGGCATTGTGAGCGTTGAGGAAGCTGACCTTGGTGAAGCGCTTCTCGGCAAGCAGGCGATTGAGCAGGGCGATCGCATCGTTCCAGCGGATGGCGAGCACCGGGATGCCGAGGATCATTTTCAGACTGTCGAGCCCGAACGCGGCGCGGGTGGCGTGCATGTTCATGCAAACACCTCCCGCCGGACGGCGCCGATTTTTTCGAGACCGACACGAACCGCGGCGTCGAGCGCCTTGACCTGCCGGCGATGGAAGGTGGTGCCATCGACATCGTCGATATCGGCCGCGGCAGCCTCCAAGGCCTGGGCGAAGCCGGCCGGATCGTCGGTGACCACGCAATTGGCCGGGCGGTGGTCGATGCCGCGCAGCGAACGGCTGGTGGCGACCGAGGGCAGGCCAAGCTCGAAGGTCTCGATGGTCTTCAACTGTACGCCGCTGCCCGCGGTGCTGATCAGCGGGATGACGGCCGCGCCACAGACGAAAGCCCGGGCATCCGGAACGCGGCCGACGAATTGGACGCCCGGATGCGTCGAGGTGACGCCGGCAGGCATGTGGCCCGCAATGCGGATACGGAAACCAGGCCGCAGGTGCGGCACCACCTTGCCCAGGAACCAGTCGAGGCCGATGCGGTTTGGCTGCCAGGTCCAGGTGCCGATCAGGGCCGCGTCGCAGTCGATCTGGCGCCGGCCTTTCCGGACCGGCGCCGTGTCCCCGGTTACCAGCGGCAACACGGCCGAGCGGTCATCGGAGGCGACACCGAGCGCCACGCGATCCTCCTCGGCCAGCGTGAAGACGAAGCGCGCGCGGCGGCAGAGACGCTCTTCGACGAGCTTGAGCAGCCTTGCCTCGCGCCGGAACAGCAGGCGCTGGAAAATGCCGCCGGCGGCAGCGGCATTCTCGCGGGCGGAGAGATGCTCGACATTGTGGGCGACGAAGATCGAAGGCCGGTCGTCGAAGAGCTTTTCGAAAGCGCCGGCGAACTGCACGGAATTCAGCACATAGCCATCGAATGGACCGGCTCGTTCGATCGCGGCCTGAACGTCGTGGTCGGACACCGCACGCAACTTGACCGACGCGAAGGTGAGGCCCGAAAATATCGCCTTGCCGACCCAGGCGAGTTTTTGCAGCGGTGAAGCACTTTCGGTGCGCACGTCGATCGCACCAAGCACCACCGTGTTTTCGGGATCTATCGCGGCTTTCCCGGGCCAGGTGAAGCCGATGACCGTCACGCGCGCGCCGGCGCGCCGCAAGGCGGCGATGATCGCGGCGTTGGCGATCTCGTAGCCCGAGGCGAGAGCACCGTCGGGCACGATCGATGTGGCGAACAGCAGATGCATCTCACTATCCTGTGGTGTAGCCGGTAGCAAAGCGCGGTGAACCCTTGATTAAACGAGCACGGTCAACGCCCCAAAGCCCATGCCTGGCGGGCCTCTCCGTGCAAGGTGATTAACGAAACCTTATCATCGTGGTGCTACCAGAACGCGACTCAAGACGCGGCTGGATACGGATGATCCCTTTGCCATCGGACGGTTCGGTATCGATCGCGGGACGGTCTCCCCGGCTCGACGCGGAGGCCGTCGAAGCGATCGTCACCTTGCCGACTTTCAAGCGGCCCGAACAGGTGCTGGAGACGCTGGCGTCGCTGCGCCAGCAGCAAACCGGCAGGCGCTTTGCGGTCATCGTCATGGAGAACGAGGCCGAGGCGCGTGACGGTGCCAAGGCCGCGCTGCCGCTGTTCGAGCGCGGCGAGATACCGGGCATGGTCGTCATCGCGCATGAGCGCGGCAATTGCAGCGCCTACAATGCCGGCTGGCAGACGGCGATCCTGCATTTCCCGAACTTCAGGCATCTGCTGGTCATCGACGATGACGAGATCGCCGATCCGCAATGGCTGGAGCGGATGTGCCGCGCGGCCGAAACGCTCGGCGCCGATATCATTGGCGGGCCGCAGGTTCCCGTCTTTGCCGATCCTGCCCACGCGACATGGGCCGAGCATCCCGTCTTCGCGCCTCCCTACCGGGAGACGGGAAAGGTGCCCGCACTCTATTCGTCCGGCAATCTTCTGGTCGGGCGTAGCGTGCTGACCGCGATGGGGCCGCCCTTCCTCGATCTCAGGTTCAATTTCATGGGCGGCGGCGATGCCGACTTTCTCAGCCGGTCGGCGCAAAGGGGCTTCGCGCTGGGCTGGTGCGCCGAAGCCAAGGTGCGGGAGACCGTTCCGGCCCGGCGCGTCGAGACCGACTGGATCCGTGCCCGCAGCCTGCGCAATGGTGTCATCTCGACGCTGGTGGAAAGGAAGAAGCGCGCCGGCACGCCCTTCGCAGGTGCCAAAGTGTTCGCCAAGAGCCTGGCGCTCCTTGCCGTCTCGCCACTTCGCGGCATGATGCGGCTGGCGCGCACCGGATCGCCGGCGATCGCCATCTACCCCGTCCATGTGGCGCTCGGCCGCGTGCTGGCCGAATTCGGATATGCCAATGAGCAATACCGCCAGCCTGAGAAAAACTGAGCGCGCGCCGCTCGGCGCCGCGTTCACGCGCGAGGGCGTGGCGACCGCGATCGCGGCGCTGCTGTTCACCGTCGTCATGGTGTCCTTCCGCCCGTTCCAGCCGGCCGGCGCCGAACTCACCGGCGAAGGTGGCGACATCGTCAATCAACTCGGCTTCGGGTCGCTCGGCGCGGTTTCGATCTTCGCGCTGATGGCCTTCGCCGATCCGCGCGTCGTGCGCTCGCTGCTCGGCCCGTCCTGGATCCTGATGCTGGGTTTCTTCTTCCTGTCGGTGGTGCTGGCAACCGATCCGCCCTCGGCGATGCGCGCGGCGTCCTTCACCATGATCGGCATCCTGACGATGGCAACGATCCTGGCGCTGCCCCGTGACGCCGAGTCTTTCTCCAGGGTCATCATCTTCACCGCCGTCGTGGTGATGGGCCTATCCTATCTCGGCCTCATCGCCTTCCCGCACGAGGCGATGCACACCGCCGACTCGCAAGAGCCCGAACATGCCGGCCTGTGGCGCGGCGTGTTCACCCACAAGAACATCGCCGGACCGATCATGGCCTGCTTCAGTTTCGCCGGCCTTTATCTCTATCGGCGCGGTCAGCGCTGGTGGGGCGCTGGCATCTTCTGCGCGGCGATGATCTTCATGCTGCACACCGGCTCCAAGACCACCGCCGGGCTGGTGCCGTTCTCGATCCTGATCGTGATGTTTCCGAGCCTGATGGGCATGCGGCTCGGCACGCCGATCCTGTTTGCGCTGGCGATAATCGCCACGGCGGTCGGCACGCTGGGCATCGTCTTCCTGCCGCCGATCAAACATCTGGCGGCGATCTATTTTCCCGACATGACCTACACCGGCCGCACCACATTGTGGGAGTTCGCCGGCTCGATGCTGGCGAAGAAGCCGTGGACCGGCTACGGCTATGAGAGCTTCTGGGGCACGCCGCTGCTGTTCAACCAGGACCAGCCCTTCGATCGCCCCTGGGACATCAGAACCATCGTGCACGGCCATGACGGCTATCTCGACATTGCCGTGCTGATGGGCATCCCTGCCCTTTGCGTGGCGGTCTACACTTTCCTCATCGCACCGCTGCGCGACTACATGCGCATTCCGCAGCGCAAGGAAAACATCTTTCTCGGCGACTTCTTCATGATGGTGGTGCTGTTCACCGCGCTCAACGCCTTCCTCGAAAGCTTCTTCTTCCATCGCGGCGATCCGGTCTGGCTGTTCTTCGTGCTCGGCGTGCTGGGTCTCAGGCAAGTGTCGCTGCGGCCGATCGCGATGCGCACGCCCGTCCACCGGTCCTGAGAGGGCTTCCCCACCGATCCGCGAGCGTCTATGTCATGGCCTTTCCTCGGAGGGCTCTCGATGACGATCAGGCTTGTTCTCGCCGGCTGCGGCAATATGGGTTACGCCATGCTCTCGGGCTGGCTGAAGTCCGGCAAGCTCGCACCCTCAGCGGTTTTCGTGGTCGAGCCCAACGCGGACCTGCGCAATCGCGCCGCCGCACTCGGCTGCGGCACCGCGGCGGAAGCCGAAGCCATTCCGACGGATGCCGTGCCTGAACTCGTCGTCATCGCGGTGAAGCCGCAGGTGATCCGTGACGTCACCGCCGCCTACAAGCGCTTCGGCGATGGCCGCACCACTTTCGTCAGCATTGCCGCCGGAACGCCTTCCGCCACCTTCGAGCAAATCCTCGGCAACCGCGCGCCGATCGTGCGCTGCATGCCCAACACGCCGGCTGCCATCGGCAAGGGCATGATGGTGGTGTTTTCCAATCCCCTGGTTTCCGACGACGCCAGGCGTTTCGTCGCCGACCTGCTTTCGGCCAGCGGCGAAGTGGCCACCATCGATGACGAGAGCCTGATGGATGCGGTGACCGCCGTGTCCGGATCGGGTCCGGCCTACATCTTCCATTTCATAGAAGCGCTGACCGTGGCCGCCGAGAAGGCCGGCTTGCCGGCGGCGACCGCCAGGCTGCTTGCCATGCAGACCGTCTACGGCGCCGCGTCGCTTGCAGCGGAAAGCAGTGAGGACCCGGGTGTGCTGCGCCAGCAGGTGACCAGCCCCAACGGCACGACGGCGGCCGCGCTTGGCGTGCTGATGGGCGAGGACCGGCTGACCAAGTTGCTCACCGACGCGGTGGAAGCGGCGCGGCTAAGGTCGATCGAACTGGGGAAATAAGCGGGGACAGCTCGGGGTGTGTCAGGAATATCCCCACATGTCGCTGATCTCGTCCTTATCCATAGTTCGGCCACCCGCTCCTGCCTTGGCTCTAAGATCGTGAGCTATGATGGCAAGCCTTTTGGCGAGCGAGAGTTGCTTTCGCTGCAGTTCGGATTCAAGCGCTTTGAAGACCGCCTTGGCCATCGACGTATTGCGCAAGTCTGCAAGCCGTCTCGCCAATTCGCGTGCGCGCGGATTTCTGATGTAGAGTTTCATCTGGGTCCTCGACGCTATGATTTTGACAGAATAGAAGCCTGAGCGGTAGTTCCTAACGTCGTCATCCTAGGGCGAAGCAGGAGCGAAGCTCCGTCGCGGAGACCCTAGGATCCATGCCGGGAGCTCAATGGAAGGGCGCAGCGGAGCAAAATTCTGCCACCGCTGCAACGCCTCTAAATCACGGCATGGATCCTGGGGTCTGCGCCGCGTCGCTACGCTCCTTGCTTCGCCCCAGGATGACGAAGTTGCGGTTACCGCTTTCCCGGCAATGCGAGGCTAGCTTCCGTACAGCATTTCATCCTGCAGACGGCGCAGCGCAAACAGCCTGGTCGTCTGGTCGGGCGCGGCATTGTCGGCCGTCAGCAGATCACCTTTCCTGACTGGTTTCAGCACCTTGCCGCCCTCGAGCAGGCCGACCGGGACGGCGCGCTGAGCGCGGGCTTCGCGAACGGTCATCGTCCAGGAGCGATAGCAAGTTTCGCCGATCGCATCGAAGGTCTCGCCGACGGCGAGATCGCGCTTGGCAACGGCGCAGACCTCGGCAACCGGCCGCGGCAGCGGCACCATGTCCGGTTTGCCGAACAGCACGATGCGGGCGGCGGTGAGCGGCACTTCGAGCGACGTCAAATGGTAAGGCCGGAACAGGCTGTAATAAGGGCCGTGGCCGATATGCAGGTCGTCCATGCGTTCGATGATGCGCGGATGCGTCGCCTCGACGATGACGAAGACGCCGGGCGCCACACCCTTGCCGATGGTGTAGTCGACGACGCCCTTCTTCAGCAGGAGGCCACCGTCCTCGCGCGGGATCAGCACCTTGACGAGGTCGTCGCGGTCGGCCTTGGGACCATGCATGCCGGGCACGTCGGGCACCAGCCCGGTGGCGTTGGCGATGGCGCACATCTCGACCATGGTCTTGGAGCCGTCGACGAACTCGACCAGCATGCGCGGGTTCATGTTGCGGCGGATCGCTTCGTCGCGATAGTCGTCGGGCACCGCATCATGGTTGAGCGGGTTGTTCTTGCCCTTGCCGGCCGAGACGATGGTCAGGCCGAGGGCCGACGCAAATTCGATCAACTCCATGCAGCTCGACGGCTCGTCGCCGGCGCCGACCGAATAGACGACGCCAAGCCGGTCGGCCTGCTGCTTGAGATAGCAGCCGATGGTGACGTCGGCCTCGACATTCATCATCACCAGATGCTTGCCATGCTCCATCGCCATCAGGTCGAAATCGGCGGCAACGCCCGGCTTGCCGGTCGCGTCGATGACGACGTCGATCAGTGGATTGGTGACCAGCATCTCGTTCGAGGTGATGGCTATTTTTCCCGACTCGATCGCCGCAGTGACTTTCGATGCGGTGTCGGCTTCAACCGCCATCGCCTCGTCGCCATAGGCGATGCGGATGGCATCGCGCGCGGTGTGCGGGCGCCGGGTCGAGACGGCGCAGACCGCAATGCCCGGCATCAGCATGCCTTGCGTGACCAGGTCCGTGCCCATTTCGCCGGAGCCGATGACGCCGATGCGCACGGGGCGGCCCTCGGCGGCGCGTCTGGCGAGATCGCTGGCAAGTCCCGTCAAGGCGACATTGGTCATGCAGGGATGTCCACAGCTTCTTGATTCGAGGCCGGATTAGCAGGGACGGGTCCGCTGTGCCAATAAAACCGCTCGCGGCCGGCGATTTCCAATGGAATCGCCGGGAAACGGCGCATTCGCCGCGAATTATTGGCCCAAAGGGTTGCAATTGACATTGTCGTGAACAGCCACAATAAAACATTCGTTTGCTAACAAAGGCAAATGTTCACTCCGAAACACCGCTCGGACGAGCATTTCGCCTCTCGTTAGATTTGGGGAGGCCTTTGCGCCAAGGCGCGGCAAAGGCGTGGACGAGACAACGGAGCACCTTCGGGCAGAGCCCGTGGCTCCAGGGGAGGAAGAATGGATACTCTACTCGCTGGCCTCAAGGGGGCCATCGACACGCTCGGCGCGACAATCCTGCTGCCGATCGTCATTTTCATCATCGCCGTGGTTTTGGGCGCCAAGGTCAGCAAGGCCTTTCGCGCCGCCGTCACCATCGGCGTCGCCTTCATCGGTATCAACCTCGTGCTTGGCCTGATGTTCACGTCGATCGGCGACGTGGCCAAGGCCATCGTCACCAACACCGGCATCCATCGCGACATTATCGATGTCGGCTGGCCCTCGGCGGCCGCGATCGCCTTCGGCTCATCGGTCGGGCTTTGGGTCATCCCGGTCGGCATCCTGGTCAACATCGTGCTGTTGCTGACGCGCATGACGCGCACGCTCAATGTCGACGTCTGGAATTTCTGGCACTTTGCCTTCGTCGGCTCGCTTGTCGTGGCCGCCACCGACAATCTGGCCTACGGCATTGCGATCGCGGCGCTCGTCGCGGCGCTTTCGCTGCTTTTCGCCGACTGGTCGGCGCGCGCGGTGCAGCAGTTCTACGGCGTTCCCGGCATTTCGGTGCCGCATCTCGCCTCGGCGCAGATCCTGCCGATCGCCATCATCCTGAACTGGATCATGGACCGTATTCCCGGCATCAACCGCATCAACATCAACACCGAAACCATCGAGCGCCGCTTCGGCGTGTTCGGCGAACCGGTCGTGCTCGGCCTCATCATCGGCCTCGTGCTCGGCGCCATCGCCTTCTACAATGCGGGCGATCTCAGTGTGGTCCTGGCCAAGGTGCTGGGCACCGGCATGACGCTGGCCGCGGTGATGCTGCTTCTGCCGCGCATGGTGAAGATCCTGATGGAAGGCCTGCTTCCGGTTTCCGACGCGGCGCAGGAATTCGTGCGCAAGCGCACCGGCGACCGCGAGCTTCTGGTCGGCCTCGATTCGGCGATCCTGATCGGCCATCCCGCGGCGATCTCGTCGTCGCTGATCCTGGTGCCGATCGCGATCATCCTGTCGGTGATCCTGCCGGGCAACCGCGTCATCCTGTTCGCCGACCTGGCGGTCATCCCGTTCATCGTCGCCATGACCGCGCCGCTGGTCAAAGGCAATGTGTTCCGCATGGTGGTGATCGGCACGGTGACCCTGGCGATCGGCTTCTATGTCGCCAACGCGCTGGCGCCGCTGTTCACCAGTGCGGCCGTCGCATCGGGCTTCAAGCTGCCGGCGGATGCGCTGCAGATCACCTCGGTGGTCGACGGCTTCCTGTGGGTGCCCTACGTGATCATCGAGGCGATCCAGGGGCTTGGCCTTATCGGCATCATCATCATCGCGGTGGTCATCGCAGCGCTGTTCGTGCTCTACCGGCGCAATACGCTCGGCTGGGAGCGGGCGGCAGGCGCCGAGGACGAGCCGGCCGAACACACCGCCTGAGCCTTGGCGGCTTCAATCTGAAACGATCGTGCGCCCTCCCCGGGAGCACGATTCATCGACGGAGCAAGACATGTCCGACGGCCTCATGCAGCTTCTGGATCCTGAGGCGATCGTGCTCGGATCCGATGCCTCGACCAATGAGGAGATCATCCGCATCCTCGCCGGGCGGCTCGAGGCGCTTGGCTATGTCAAAAGCTCCTATGCCGACGCGGTCGTTCGCCGCGAAATGACCATCCCGACAGGGCTGCCGCTGGAACGCGCCGACAATGTCGCGGTGCCGCACACCGATCCCGAGCATGTGCTGAAGCCCGGCATCGCAATGGGCACGCTGAGAAAACCGGTGACCTTCGCCAACATGGAAGATCCCGACGAGAAGTTGCCGGTCGGCTTCGTCTTCCTGCTTGCCATCAATGACAGGGATAAGCAGATTGAAGCGCTGCAATCCGTCATGGAGACCATCCAGAACCCGCAGGCATTGGACGGCTTGAGGTCGGCCAGCAACCTCGACGACGTGCGTGCCGTGCTCGGCTGATAACCAAGGAGGAGCAGCAAATGTCCAAACAGAAAACCATTCTCTTTGCCTGCGGCACCGGCATCGCCACCTCGACGGCGGTCAACGTCGCCGTGACCGAGGCGATGAAGAAGCGCGGGCTTACCTTCAACGCGCAGCAGGCCAAGGCGACCGAAGTCACGGGGCTGGCCGACAGCGTCGACTTCATCGTCGCCACCACGCCGATATCGGCTTCGGTGACCAAGCCGGTCATCAAGGGCCTCGCCTTCCTCACCGGCATCGGCAAGGACAAGGTGCTCGACGAGATCGAGGCGCAACTGCGCAAGTAGGTCGCGGACGGCGCGGCCTTGTCGATATAGCCTCAGACCACTCTGAGGTAGCTGGTCATGCCTGATTTCTGGTGCTCGATGATGTGGCAATGCAGCAGCCAGTCCCCGGGATTGTCGGCGACGAAGCCAAGGCTCACCTTCTCATTGGGCTGGATGAGGTAGGTGTCGGAAATCAGCGGCTGAACCGCGCGCGTCGACGACGACAGCACCTTGAAGCTCATACCGTGCAGATGCATCGGATGCGATTGCGGCGTCAGGTTCTCCATGTCGATGATGTAACTCCTGCCGAGCTTCAATTCGGCCAAAGGCGCGGTTGGATCGGATGTATCGCCCGGCCACGGCACTTTGTTGATCGCCCAGAAACTGTAGCCGAGCGAGCCGCATATGCCGTCGCTCGGGACGTTCTCCGCCGTGGCGCTGAGCGTCAGCGAAATATGCCGGGCAGCGGTGAGATCGACCTCGGCCACCGGATTGGCCTCCAGCGGCGCGAGATCGCGAACATCCCGCTTCAGCGAACTGCCCGTCGCGCGCAACGTCGCGAGCACCTTGGGCTTGGTGCCCCTGACGTCTCGCAAGCTGACGATCGCGCCCTCTTCGTCGGGCATGCGGATTGCGAGTTCCATGCGTTGGCCCGGCCCCAGCAGCAAGGCATCGGGCGAAAAGCGCAGCGGCACCGGATTGCCGTCCAGCGCGATGACATCGGCCTCGGCGCCGTCGACGCGGAAAGCATAGATCCGGGTCACATCAGTGATCGCCAGCCTGAGCCGCACCAACCCGCCGGCCGGCGCGTCATATTGCGGCTGGTCGAGCCAGTTCGCGGTGCGCACCGTGCCGTAGGTGCCGGTTCTCGCCGCATCGCGCGGCCGGAACTGGTCGATGAACTGGCCGTCGTCGCCAAGGCGCCAATCGCGCAGATTGAGGACAAATTCGGCGTCGAATTTCGGATCGTTCGGGTTTTCGACCACGATCACGCCAGTCAGGCCGCGCCCCATCTGCTCCAGCGTATTGCAATGCGGGTGATACCAGAAGGTGCCGGCATCGGGCGGGGTAAAGGCGTAGTCGAAATGATCGCCGGTGTAGACGTAAGGCTGCACCAGGAAGGGCACGCCATCCATCTTGTTCGGCAGGCGAATGCCGTGCCAGTGGATTGTCGTCGGATCGTCGATGGCGTTGATCAGGCGGGCGGCGAAGGGCTCGCCCTTCTTCATCCTCAGCACCGGCGGCATTCCAGCGTTGCCATAGGTCAGTACATCCCTGGTCGGGCCAACATCCATCAGCTTGGCCTGGATTTTTGCCGTCCGCAGCACCACCGGCTCGGGCGTGGCCGCGGCCGAGCCGCCAATCCTGGCGACCGCGGCAAGCCCGACACCGCTCGCGCCAGCGATGGCGGCGGTTTTCAAAAGCCTGCGGCGTGTGATTAGGGTCATTCAGCGCTCCAACTGCAGGGTGACCCGCATCCAGTGCGCCTTGGATCACAGGCGAGCCACCGGCGCAAACGTCGACACATTGCACATTGGCGATTGCTTGCGCCATCACTTCGAAACCGAAGTCGGTTTCGTGCCCTCTGACACCAGGGCCGAGTCATTGCCTCCCCAGGATCCCGACGACTTATGCCTGATCGACGCTCGCCAGGAAACGAGCGAAGACAGGGTTGAAGCGGTCGGGCGAATCCCAGAACGGCGCATGGCCCGATTTGTCGAGCAAATGCGCCTTGCCTTCCCACAGGTTGGAAAACTTGACCGCCGCGACGAAATCGGTGTTGACGAAAGGCTCGTCGATGCCGTTCAGAACGGCGATCGGCGGTGTCTTGCCGGCGACGATCTCGCGCTGGTTGCGGCCGGTGCCGGCGGCGAATTTCTCGAACATCAGGCGTCGCGCCCGCCCGTCGGTGCGCGCGACCGTGTCGATGAGGAACGGCTCGAACGGTTCGCCGCAGGTGCTGCGCGCATAAGCCTCGACGTCGGCGGCGGTGAAGACCTCCTGTCCGGCAAGGTGCATATGCGGGCTCGGCTTGAAGCCGTTGCCGACTTCCTCGGGCGACACCGGCGGGGTGCCCGTTATCATCAGGCCGAGCAGGCCAGGATACCGGTCGATCATCTCCAGCCCGATATGGCCGCCGAGCGACCAGCCGAAGACGATGGCCTTGCCGACACCGAGCAGGCCGAGCACTTCGGTCATCGCGTCGGCGTAGCCCTCCATGCTGTAGGAGCGGTCCGGATCGATGGCATCGCCGGACGCGCCGTGCCCAGGCAGATCGGGAGCGATGAGGTGGTAGCGCTCGCCGAGCGGGCTCTCGAGCTGGTTGCGGAAGACCGCGCCGGAAGACGAATTGCCGTGGATCAGCAGCACGGCGGTGCCTTTGCCGTCGGTCTCGCGAACGGCGATCCTGCCGTGGCTGGTTTCAAGGGTGTTCTGCGAGATCGTCATCTTTGGCTCCGTCTGGAATTGCCCTGTTTCGAGGCAGTTGCACAACAAAGCGCCGCCACCTCCCCTAGCCCTGCCATAACATTTTCCCGGTCTCATGCCGTTGAAAAATCCTTTTCAAATAAGAACAATTATGCGTAGATTGTCAATTATCCAACTCCCGATGAACGGGAGGAAAACAGGGAACGGCACGATGAAATCCAAATCCGCAGGCAACAGAATCCGCCATATGCTGATGAGCACAGCGCTGATCGCAGCGTTTGCCACGGCGAGCGCACCGGCCTTCGCCGATGTCGTCAAGATCGGCCTGCTGGCGCCGATCACCGGCCCTGCCGCGGCGGACGGCCAGGAATTCCAACGCGGCGTGCAGATGGCGATCGATGAGGCGAACGCCGCCGGCGGCGTTGCCGGCAACACGTTCGAACTGGTGGTCGGCGACGTCAAGGATCAGTCCGCCGGCAACGTCACCAGCGCGGTCGAACGCCTGCTTGGCGATCCCGGCGTGCAATTCATGCTCACCGGCTACGCCAGCCTGACGAATTTCGAGATCGACAACATGGCGGAGGCCGAGATGCCCTACATGCTGGCGGCCACCTCTCAGCAGACCAGGGACATCATCGCGCCGAGCCCCGACAAATACATGTGCTGCTGGTCCCTGACGCCATCCTTCGACGCCTACAATACCGACGTCACCCTGTTCGTCGAGAAGCTCGCCGCCGACGGCAAGATCACCTTGCCGACCAAGAAGGTCGCCATCATCTCCTCCGACAATGCCTATTCGAAGACCATCTCCGAAGGCATGAAGAAGACCTTCAAGGAGAAGGGCTGGACCATCACGGTCGACGAGATCGTGCCGTTCGGCGAAGTGACCGACTGGCGCCCGATCCTGGCCAAGGTGCGCGAGAACGTTCCCGACGTCGTCATCAACACCGACTATCTGCCGGGCAATTCGGCGTCCTTCCTGAACCAGTTCCTCGAGCAGCCGACCAAGAGCCTGGTCTTCCTGCAATATGCGCCGAGCGTTCCGGAGTTCGTCGAACTCACGGGCAAGAAGTCGAACGGTGTCATCTACAATCTTCTGGGCGGTGCCCTGACGACGCCGAAGAACCCGCGCGCCGACGAGGTAGCGGCCAAATTCAAGGCCAAATACGGCGTCGAAAGCGGCACCTATGGTGTCGGCCTCTATGAAATGACCAATGTCTATTTCGACGCGGTCAAGAAGGTCGGCGGCGCATCCGACCATGCGGCGATCATGAAGGCGCTGTCGGAGACCGACAAGCAAGTCGCTGAAGGCCGGCTGAAATTTGATCCCGCCACGCATCTCGCAACGCAGGGCGACGACTATATCCCGATCACCTTCTTCCAGATCTGGGACGGCCAACGCACGCTGATCTCGCCGGAAAAATACGCCACCGGCGCCTTCAAGCCGCAGCCCTGGATGCAGTGAGGCATGGCTCTGCTTGAACTGGACGACGTGTCGAAGGCCTTCGGTTCGCTGAAGGCCGTCGATGGCGTGTCGTTCAAGGTCGAGGCCGGCGAAATTTTTGGCATCGCCGGTCCGAACGGCAGCGGCAAGAGCACGCTGTTCAACATCATCACCGGCATCCCGTTCGGGCCGGACAGGGGCCACATCCGTTTTGACGGGACCGCGATCAACGGCAAGCCTGGACATGCCATCGCGCGCCTTGGCCTTGCCCGCACCTTTCAGCGCGAGACCAGCTTCGACGGGCTGACCGTATTCGAGAACGCGTTGATCGGCGCCAGCTACGGCCGGCAGGAGAAAGCGGCGGCCGCCGCCCGAAACGCGGCGGCCGAGGCATTGGAATTCGTTGGGCTGGGGCCTGCGTCCTTCGGGCGGCTGGCCGGCGAGCTTTCCGTCTTCGAACGCAAATGCCTGATGCTTGCCACCGCCATCGCCATGAAGCCCCGCATGCTTCTGCTCGACGAGCCGGCGTCGAGCCTGACCAAGCCCGAGATCGAGACGTCGATCGGGCTGATCCGCCGCACCGCCGAGCGCGGCATCACCATCCTCCTGATCGAGCACGTGCTGACCTTTCTGATGAGCTTGTCGCGGCACCTTCTGGTGCTCAACAATGGTCGCGTGCTCGCCTCCGGTGAACCGGAGAGCGTGATTGCGGACCAGCGCGTCATCGAAGCCTATCTCGGAACCCGGAGGGCGGTGGCGTGAATCCCATCCTCACCGTCGAAGGCGTCACCGCCGGCTATGGCCGCGTCACCGTGCTGCACGACATTTCGATGGAGGCCGGCCGCTTCGGCAATGTCGGCCTGTTCGGCCCGAACGGCCATGGCAAGACGACGCTGCTGCGCGCCATCTCCGGTCTCCTGCGGCCGAAGAGCGGCCGCATCCTGTTCGACGGGCAAGACATATCAGGCCTCAGCGCCCGCGCCATCGTCGGCACCGGCCTGATCCACGTGCCGCAAGGCAACCGGCTGTTTCCCGACCTCTCCATCGCCGACTGCATGAAGCTGGGCGCCTATTCGCCGCGTGGCCGCCCACATGAGGCGGAGAACCGCGAGAAGGTGATCAGGCTGTTCCCGAAACTGGCGGAACGCTGGCGCCAGCGCGTGCGCACGCTGTCCGGCGGCGAGCGCCAGATGGTGTCGATCGGCACGGCGCTGATGAGCCATCCACGCCTGCTGATCCTCGACGAGCCGACGCTTGGGCTGGCGCCCAAGATCAAGGACGAGCTCTGCGCCTCCGTCATGGACATTTCGCGCGGCGGCGTGCCGCTCATCGTCGTCGAGCAGGACATCGAATTCCTGCTGGAGCTGACGCAGCAACTCTACCTCGTCAACCATGGCGCGGTGGCGACCGAGATCAAGCCGGGCGAAAGCCTCGACCACGGCGAGATCATGTCGATGTATTTCGGACACTAGGAACGTCGAATGAGCGCATTGGCGGAAATCCTGTTCGGCGGCCTGTTCCAGGGCTCGCTCTACGCCATGATGGCGGTCGGTCTGGCTTTGGTCTGGACGACGATCGGCGTGTTCAACTTCAGCCATGGCGTGTTCATGATGCTGGGCGCCTATATCGCCTGGCAGTTGGTCGAGCTCGGCCTGCCCGCGGCGGTGGCCTTTCCGATCGCTGTCGTCGTCATGGCCGGCGTCGGCTGGATCCTGCAGGCGAGCGTCGTGCGGCCGCTGATCGGCCGGCCCAACATCGTGCTGGTCGTCGTCATCACCACCCTTGCCGCCGGATCTCTGATCGAGAACGGAGCGCTCACCATCTGGGGGCCGCGTTCCAAGCAGATCCCGGCGCTGATCGACGGCAACGCCACCATCGGCGGCGTCGGCGTTTCGCTCCACCAGATCGCCATCATCGTCATCACGCCGCTGATCCTGGCGGCACTGTGGATGTTCCTCAACCGCACGCGGCTCGGATTGGCGTTGCGTGCGGTGGCGCAGAACGAGGATGCCAGCCATCTGGTCGGGCTGAACGTCACCGCGCTCTATGGGCTCGCCTTCGCCATCGCCGCATCGCTGGCGGGGCTCGCCGGCATCTTCATGGGCGGTTATCGTTTCATGTCGCCCGTCATGGGCAGCGACCCACTGCTCAAGGCGCTGATCGTCGTCGTGTTCGGCGGCATATCGAGCATATCGGGACCGATTTTCGCCGCCTATCTGATCGGCTTCTTCGAGGCCGCGTGCAGCTATTATTTCGGCCTCTACTGGACGCCGGCGCTGCTGTTCGGCGTGCTGATCCTGACCCTGATGGTGCGCCCCGAGGGCATTTTCGCCAGCCGCTCACGAGGCCTCGCATGACCGACATGACCTCACCGATCACCCAGATCCGTACAGCGGCGGCAACCCCGATCGCACCCGGCCGCACGCCGTGGAAGCACGAAGCCGTCGGCTTCGTGCTCGGTTTCGTCGTGCTGGCGCTGCTGCCGCTCGTCTTTGGCGACACCTATGCCCGCCACATCCTGATCATGGCCTTCATCTACGCCATCGTGGCGTCGAACTGGGACCTCAGCCTCGGCTATGGCGGCGTCTTCAATTTCGGCCATCTGGCGCTGTTCGGCATTGGCGTCTACGCCTACAGCCTGCTCACCAAGCTGGCCGGGCTCGACCCGTGGATCGCGCTTCTTGCCAGCGGCATCATCGCCACGCTTGCCGCGATCGTGGTGACCATCCCGATCCTGCGCCTGAAAGGCATCTATATCATCCTGGTCACCTTCGGCTTCGCGCAATTGGTCATGCAGGTGATCCTCAGCCAGTCCGACATCACCGGTGGCACGCAAGGGATCGTGCGTATCCCCGGCCTCTACTGGTTCGACCACAACATGGTCCGCGACGCCAAATTCGCCTATTTCTACATCGCGCTGGCGCTGCTGGTGGCGAGCACGCTGTTTCTGCGCGTGTTCGTGCGCTCGCGCGCCGGCGCCAGCATCGTGGCGTTGCGCGACAATGAGGAATATGCCATCAGCCGAGGCGTCTCGATCGTTCGCCAGCGCATGCTGACGCTGGCGGCAAGCGCCTTCTTCACCGGCATTGCCGGCGCCTTCTACGCCGCCTACCAACGCAATGCCTCGATCGACGTGTTCGGCATGAGCCTGGCGACCATCATCCTGTCGATGGTGCTGCTGGGCGGCACCAGCACCATCTATGGTGCCGTCGTCGCCTCCTTCGTGCTGACGATCTTCGCCGAGTGGATGGCCGATTTCGGGGCATGGCGCCCGATCATCACGGCGGTGCTGATCATCGGCGTCATGCTGGCCTATCCCAGCGGACTGGCCGGCATGATCAGGTCGGCATGGGGTGCGGTCGCCGGGCGGGTCAAGCGCCCGGCCTGACCGCCCGAAAAGTTAGCTCCGCTCAGCGCACGCCGCACCAGTCGATCACCGAAGCGGCGATCACCTTGGCGGTCTCGACAACCGATTCCACCTCGACATATTCGTTGGCGCCATGGAAGCCGTCGCCCGACGGGCCGAAGATGACGCCGTCGACGCCGGCGCCGGCATAATGCGCGGCATCGCACACGGCGACAAAGCCGCTTGCCTTCGGCGTCTTGCCGATAGCGGCCTTGCGTTTCATCAGCGACGTCACCAGCGGATGGTCGACCGGGGTGTTCATGGGCGGGAAATGCAGCCCGCCGAGCTCCCATTGGATGGTCGGCGGGTTGTCGCGCAGCCAGGCGTCGGCCTCGGCGAAATGATGGACGAACTCCTCGAAGTCGCGGCGGTATTCCGACGAGTTTTCGTCCGGCAGGAATTTCATGTCGAGGTCGAGCACCGCGACATCGGGAATGATGGCCGGATTGGTCATCACCGTCGGCAGGCCATGTTCGCCAAGGCCCGTTCCGCCATGCATGACACCGATGTTGATCGTGTTCATGCCGACCGGCAGCAGCGGATGAGATTTCGCCCGTGTCCGGTCCAACTCATATTGGCGGACGGCGGCGATGAACCGCGCCGCGATCTCGATCGCGTTGACGCCCGGCTTCAGCCGGCCCTTGTCGTGCCTCTGCGGATAGATTTCGTTGTAGCGCAGCGCCGAATGCGCGTTGCGGCCACGGATCGTCACCCGCGCCCACTCAAGCCCGCCCTCGACCGGCAGGACATCGCCCCAGGTCGGCTCGGCGACCAGCACCGCCTTGGCGAGCTTGCCCTTCTTCACCGCATCCATGGCGCCGAAGCCGCCGGCCTCCTCGTCGACGACAGAGTGGATCGCCAGCCGCCCCTGCAGCGTGATGCCTGCCTTGCGGATCGCGTGCGCGGCGGCGACGCAAGCCGCGACGCCGCCCTTCATGTCGACCGCGCCCCGGCCATAGAGCCGGCCGTCAGTGATCTCACCGCCGAACGGATCGACCGACCAGTCCTTCATCTCGCCGACCGGCACGACATCGATGTGCCCGCACAGGATCAGGCTGCGGTCTTCGCTTCCAGCCCATTCGCCGACCAGATTTGGCCGGCCGGGCAAGGCGTCCCACTGCTCGGTCTTGAAGCCATCGTGCTTCAAGATCGGCTCCAAGAGCGCCTGGACGTCCGCCTCGCGATTGATCGCCGGATTGGCTTCGAATTTGGGATTGACCGAAGGGATGCGGACCATGTCGCGGACCAGGCCGATCAGCCAGTCGCGGTCGGCCTCGATTTCAGCCTGCGCGGCATCGATGATGGTCTGGATATCGGCCATGATTGTTCCTTCCTCGCATCGCCGCGCCGGGCGCTTCGACGCTATTTCCTCGGGGTTCTTGGTTTGGTGGTTTCGGTGTCGAAGGGCGACAGGCCGGCATCGAGGGTAACGGCATTGGCGCTGCGGATCTTCTCGATGTCCTCGATGCGCTTGCGTACCCCGGCGCCATGGCCTTCCAACGCATGGGCAAAAACGGTTTCCATCTGCGCGACGGCGGTCGCCAGCGTGTCGAAGGGCGAGTTGGCGTCGATCGCCGCGACCATGGTCAGGTCGGCTACGTCAGCGATCGGCGACAGCCACACATCGGTGAACAGCAGGACGGAGACGCCGCGTTCTTTCGCCTGCTGTGCAAAACTCACCACGTCCGACTGGTAGCGCCGGTAGTCGAACACGACGAGAAGGTCGCGCTTGCCAAGGTCGATCAACAGGTCGAAATCGGCGGGGCTCAGCGAACCGATGTCGCGCACGCCGGAGCGGAACTGCAGGAGGTAACCGGCAAGCATGGAGGCGATGTGGCGGCTGAAACGGCCGCCGAGCAGCACGACCTGGCCCTTGGTCTCGAGCAGCAGGTTGACGGCGCGCGTATAGGCCTGCAGGGGCACCGCCGTGCGCGTACGCTCCAGACTGTCGGAAACCGAATGGAAATAGGCCAGTGCCGTGCCTTCGCTGGAGCCGCCCGGGCGCTTGGCCTCCATCATCAGCAGCGGCGAATGCAGCCGGGATTCCACTTCCGTGAGCAACCGCGCCTGGAAATCGGCAAAGCCGACATAGCCGAGCTTGGTCATCAGCCGCGTCACGCTCGGGTCGCTGACGCCGGCGCGACGCGCCAGCCGGGTCGCTGTTCCCAACCCCGACATCGGATAATCGGCAAGCAGGACCTGAACGATCTTTTCTTCCGCCGACGTGAACGCCAAGGTGGCGTTGGCCAGTTCTTCGCGGATCGACATGGTCATCGCCTCTCGCCGGGGAAAGAGGATTATCTTACAATTTCATGCCTGATTGTCAAATTTGGAAAATATCTTACAGCCTTGCGCGGTCGAGCTATTTGAAACTGGCGATGGGCAGGAATTTCACCGCGGAGCCGGTGAAGCGGCGGTGATCGGACGTCTTTCCTCGTGGCTGGAATCCATCGAGATAAACCTGCTCCGGCGCCGTGCGGATGAAATTGGCGGCAACGATGGGCGCCGCCATCGAGCCGGCTCCTGCGCTGCCGCGACCGCTTTCACGCGGACGGCCAGTCAATGCCGCAGGTACAATGACGGCGGTGCCCTTGGGGTCGAGACGTGGCTGGACACGGTCGGCCTTGGGGTTTGTCCTGGCACGATGTTCGGGTTTCGACGCCGGGACCGCAATCGGCTGGCCAGCCAGCGGATCGAGATTGTCATCGGCGTGATGCGTGGCGAGCAAGGCGCCGATTGCATCGGCGGGTTTGGCCGCCTCCGGCTGTCGCGCAGGCCCCGTCTGGCCTTCGGGCCGCCATGTCGGGACAGGGATGTTGAGCGCCACCATGTCCGGACCGGCAATCGCGAGAGCGGCGCCAGCCTTGCCCGAGGCAGTTTCGGCGCCGGCCGCCGGTTCAGCCCGCGCCGGAGATGCGCTGGCTACGCCGAGCGGCACGGTTTGCGGGGTTGGAATGCTGGCAGCGAGCCCGGTGCGCGGTGCGAAAGCGGGTACCGGCACCGTGCCGGGCGCCATCGCCATGACGATCGCTTCAGGCGTCCTCGCGGGCGTTTCTTCGGGGGAAACCATCTGAATGTCCGCCCGCTGGGCTGCCTCCGGCGCCACGATAGCGATGCCCAGTCCGGCCATCTTCGGTTCATCGGCCGTCTTGGGGTCACCGGCTGTCTTGGAGTCAACCGGCTTCGCCGGCTTGCGTGGCGCAGGCGCCACTTCCGCGGCATCGTCGGCTTCGTCCGTGCCGCGCCCACCTAACAGCGACGCCAGCAGGCCACGCGCCGGCCTGCGCTGGCCGCCGTCGGCGCTTGCCAGTTCGATGTTGGGCGTGCCGGCGGCCTTGCGCGATTTGTAGGCGGCAAACGCCTGCTCGTAGCCAGGCAGCGGTTTGCCGTCGCTCGGCACATGCAGCGTATTGCCGTTGGGGAAGACCCTGGCCAGTTCCTGGCGGCTGATGCCCGGCCAATGCCGCACATTGCCGACGTCCATGTGGATGAAGGGCGAACCGGAAGTCGGATAATAGCCGACGCCGCCGCCCTGCATCTTCAGGCCGATGTCGCGCAGCTTCTTCAGCGGCACATCCGGCAGGAAGAAATCCATGGCGCGGCCAACCATGTGCTGGCTTTCGCGGGCCACCCCTTTCGAGCGGCCGCGCAGCATGGCGTTGGTCGCCGGCGAGCGATAGGCGCTGACCACATGGATATAGCTGGTCGAGCCGCTGGCGCGGTAGGCCTGCCAGACGAGGTCGAGCAGGCGCGGATCCATCCTGGTCGGCTCGTTGCGGCGCCAGTCGCGCAGCATGAAGTTGATCTTCTTCAGGCCCGCCTGATCGTAACGCCCGTCGCGCTTGAAGACGATCTCGGCCTTCTCGCCCGTATGGAGATGCTGAATTCGCAGGGCGCGCGTCTCGGCGAACGCATCGGTGATGCACATGCAAAAGAAAGCGACCATGAAAGCCGGCAACCGGGTCCAGAAGCGGTAACCGCCGGGCGCGTTCTGTTGGCTTTCAATCACGTTCATGCCTTGCACATCGTTCCTGTTTCGGGCGATTTGACGTCCTCGCCGGAGGCGGAGCCTTCTTTTCAGCACCCTTCCCGGCGCTGCTGACCAGGCGGACAGGCCAGACTTGACCAGGCGGACAGGCCAGCCATTCCACAACACGTCATGTCGAAGAACAGCATCTTGGTTAACGAATCGTGTCATGCGGCTTTTCGACTGGAGGTTGCCGCCCCCCGCCTTTGGGGAAAGCCACGTTGTCTTCCGGCTGAACGCGCCAACACAGGCAGGCCGACCGACAGGAAACCTTTCATGCAAGTTGGCCGTTGTAGCTGGAAGAGAGGAGAAGTTGAATGGCATCCGTCCGGTACATCGTTTCGAACGTCGACAAGGCGGTCGCGTTCTATCGAGACAATCTCGATTTCAAGATCGACAAGCACAATCCGGGCAAGTTCGCCGCGCTGTTGCGCGACGACTTGACGCTGTATCTCAGCGCGCCTGGTGCTGGGAGCGGTGGTCAGGCGGGCGGCGATCCAAAGCCGGGCGGGTGGAACCGATTTATGATCATTACGACCGAGATCGATGTCCTCATCGAGCGGTTGCGCCGCACTGACGCAAGATTCCGCGGCAAGATCAGCGACGGCGGTGCCGGCCGCGCCATCTTGCTCGAAGATCCCTCCGGCAACGTCATCGAGCTATTCGAGTTCAAGAAGGATTGAGCCTGATTTAAAGCTGATGGCGGCGGCTGGCTTGATCGCCTTCACCGTGCTGACAATGTCAAGCTCATGTGTACCACCCGGCGTACCAGACAGGCGGCAAAAAGACCAAGGACGTCAGGTAGGTGTGCCCAATCAATGGGATAGACTGGTGCTGCGAGAGAGGATTGAACTCTCGACCTCTCCCTTACCAAGGGAGTGCTCTACCACTGAGCTACCGCAGCCGCTGATGGCGGGGCTTCTGCCATATCGAACCGGCAAGCGCAAGGCCAAGAACAACGCTTCTGTGAAAGCCTTTGCCGGATAGCTTTCGATGACATGGCGGTGCCACAATGTTGGCTATCCCTGAATGGCGGGTTGGCTGGCTGCCAGCCGGGGCAGGACGATGAACGACACGACAAATCCACCGAAAAGCAGCGGAACGACCCGCAAGGACCGGCTCGCCGAGCAGTTGCGCGCCAATCTGCAGAAGCGCAAGGTGCAGTCGCGCTCGCGCCGTAGTGGCGACGCCGACAAGCGGCGCGCCGGGGAGGCCGACCAGCGGCCCGACGGGCTTGGCGCGGCAAAGGAAATGCAGAAAGATTAACTCAAATCGGCCACTCTTGGACCGGGGTGGGCGAAATCCTATTTCTTGAACCAGATTGGCCAATGGTCTAGACGGGCCGACACTCAAACGATTGAACCGGCCTTTTCTGGCCGAGAGGGACATTCTCCAATGGATCGCATCAGAATCGTCGGCGGCAACAAGCTTGCCGGAAGCATTCCGATCTCGGGCGCGAAAAATGCCGCCCTGCCGCTGATGATCGCCTCGCTTCTGACCGACGACACGCTGACACTCGAAAACGTGCCGCATCTGGCCGATGTCGAGCAACTGATCCGCATCCTCGGCAATCATGGCGTCGACTATTCGGTCAATGGCCGCCGCGAGAAGCAGAATGAGGGCTATTCGCGCACCATCAACTTTTCCGCCCGCAACATCGTCGACACGACAGCTCCTTACGAGCTGGTGTCCAAGATGCGCGCCTCGTTCTGGGTGATCGGGCCGCTGCTGGCCCGGATGGGCGAGGCCAAGGTGTCGCTGCCCGGCGGCTGCGCCATCGGCACGCGCCCGGTCGACCTGTTCCTCGAAGGCCTGCAGGCGCTGGGCGCCGATATCGATGTCGACACCGGCTATGTCATCGCCAAGACCCGCAATGGCCGCCTCGTCGGCAACCGTTACATCTTCCCCAAGGTCTCGGTCGGAGCAACCCATGTGCTGATGATGGCGGCATCGCTCGCCAAGGGCGAGACGGTGCTGGAAAACGCCGCCTGCGAGCCCGAGATCGTCAATCTCGCCGAATGCCTCAACGCCATGGGCGCCAGGATTTCCGGCGCCGGCACGCCGACCATCACCATCGACGGCGTCGAAGCGCTGTCGGGGGCGCGCGTGCGCGTCATCCCCGACCGCATCGAGACTGGCACCTATGCCATGGCCGTGGCGATGACCGGCGGCGACGTCGTGTTGGAAGGCGCACGGCCGGAGTTGCTGCAGACCGCGCTCGACGTGATTTCGCAGACGGGCGCGGAGATCACGCAGACCAATTCCGGCATCCGCGTGAAGCGAAATGGCGCCGGGATTTCGCCGGTCGACGTGACGACGGCGCCCTTCCCGGCCTTCCCGACCGATCTGCAGGCACAGTTCATGGGCCTGATGACCATGGCCAAGGGCAAGTCGCGCATCACCGAGACGATCTTCGAAAACCGCTTCATGCACGTCCAGGAACTGGCGCGGCTCGGCGCCCACATCACGCTTTCGGGCCAGACGGCGATCGTCGACGGCGTGGCGAAGCTGAAGGGCGCGCCGGTCATGGCGACCGATCTTCGCGCTTCGGTCTCGCTGGTCATCGCCGGTCTGGCCGCCGAAGGCGAGACCACGGTCAACCGCGTCTACCATCTCGATCGCGGCTTCGAGCGGCTGGAGGAAAAGCTTTCCAATTGCGGCGCGGTGATCGAGCGGATTTCTGCCTGACGATCCGCGGTCGCTTGGCGAAATCATCTGCAAAGCGTTCCTTCTCCCGTCACCATACGGGGAGAAGTGCCCGGCAGGGACGATGAGGAGTGCGCAAAACCTGCGGCAAATGCCTCTGGCGGTATTCCTGTCGCGGTTGCACCGATCGGAAAGACCGCCTAACAGAAAGGCTGATTGCCAACCTCTGGGTGTGAAATCCGCATGGCCTTAAAACTCATTGCGCTCGACGATCAGGATCTGGGCATCGTCTCGGCCCACCTCCAGGACGCCGTGATGAAGGTCTCGGACCTCGAATTCCTGCCCAAGGCCAAACGGTTCGTGCTGACCATGAACCGTTTCGTGTGGGAGGCCAAATCCGGCCTGTTTCGCCAGCACAATGAGCGGCGGCAGGCGGTGCTGCATTTCGACCGGGTGCTGGGCGCCAAGACCAACGGCATTGCCCGCGACAAGCCGGCCGAAATCCTCTCCCTGCTGGCGATCAGCTTCATCGAGATCAGCAAGCCGGCCGGCATCGTCGAACTGATCTTCTCGGGTGGCGGTACCATCATGCTCGACGTCGAATGCATCGAGGCCCGCCTTGCCGATATCGGCGGTGCGTGGGAAGCCACGTCGCGCCCCATCCACAGAGCTTGAGCATACAATGGCCATCACGCTTCGCCAGTCCGACGCCGATTTCGAGCAGCGTTTCGCCGCCTTCCTCATGACCAAGCGCGAGGTATCGGCCGATGTCGACGCCGTGGTGCGCGACATCATCGCGCGCGTGCGCGCCGAGGGCGACACGGCACTGATCGACTACACGCAGAAATTCGGCGGAGGCGACCTCGCCGCGCTAGGCATTGCCGTCTCGGCGGAAGACATCGCCCGCGCCTATGCCGAGGCCGATCCGGCCACGGTCGAGGCGCTGAAATTCGCACGTGACCGCATCCGGTCCCATCACCAGCGGCAAAAGCCGCAGGACGAACGCTACACGGATGCCGCCGGCGTCGAGCTCGGCTCGCGCTGGACCGCGATCGAGGCGGTCGGACTCTATGTGCCGGGCGGCACGGCAAGCTATCCGAGTTCGGTGCTGATGAACGCCGTGCCGGCCAAGGTAGCAGGCGTCGAGCGCATCGTCATGGTCGTGCCGGCACCGCACGGTGTCGTCAACCCGCTGGTGCTGGTGGCGGCGGATATATCAGGCGTCTCCGAAATCTACCGCGTCGGCGGCGCGCAGGCGATCGCCGCACTTGCCTATGGCACGCAGACGATCAAGCCGGTGGCCAAGATCGTCGGCCCCGGCAATGCCTATGTCGCCGCGGCCAAGCGGCGGGTGTTTGGCACCGTCGGCATCGACATGATCGCGGGGCCGTCGGAAGTGCTTGTGGTGGCCGACGGCGGCAATGATCCGGAGTGGATCGCGGCGGACCTGCTTGCCCAGGCCGAACATGATGTGTCGGCGCAGTCGATCCTGATCACCGACGATCCGGCGTTCGGCGAGGCGGTCGAACGGGCGGTCGAGCGTCAGTTGCAAAGCCTCTCGCGCGGCGATACGGCGGCGCAGAGCTGGCGCGATTTCGGCGCCGTCATCCTGGTTCCGACGATCGAAGCGTCGCTGCCGCTGGTCGACCGCATCGCGGCCGAGCATGTCGAACTGGCCATCGACGATGCCGAAGGCTTTCTCGCGAAGATGCGCAATGCCGGTGCCGTCTTCCTCGGCCGCCACACGCCGGAAGCCATCGGCGACTATGTCGGCGGCTCCAACCATGTGCTGCCGACGGCGCGCTCGGCGCGCTTCTCGTCGGGCCTGTCGGTCCTCGACTTCGTCAAGCGCACCTCGGTCCTGAAACTCGGGCCGGAACAGTTGCGCATGCTGGCACCGGCGGCGATCGCACTCGCGCGGGCGGAGGGGCTCGACGCGCATGGCCGCTCCGTCACTATCCGGCTGAACATGTAGGCCGGCATGACGGGCTCCGGTCAAACCCGCGCAAAACTGATCGATGTCGAACTCGATGAATCGATCGGCCGTTCGACGCCCGATGTCGAGCATGAGCGGGCGGTGGCGATCTTCGACCTGATCGAGGAGAACCGTTTTCAGCCCGTCAACGACAGCGGCACGGGTCCTTACCGGCTGAAGCTGTCGCTGGCCGAGTCCCGCCTGGTCTTTGCCGTGGCGCGCGAGGACGGCGCCGCCGTCGTCACCCACATCCTGTCGCTGACGCCGCTCAGGCGCATCGTCAAGGACTACTACATGATCTGCGAGAGCTATTACGACGCCATCCGCTCCTCGACGCCGAGCCATATCGAGGCGATCGACATGGGCCGCCGTGGCCTGCACAATGAGGGCTCGCAGACGCTGATGGATCGGCTCTCCGGCAAGATCGACATCGACTTCGACACGGCGCGACGGCTGTTCACGCTGGTCTGCGTGCTGCACTGGCGGGGCTGACCCTGGCCCCCGGCGCCCTGCCCCGCTCGGTCCTGTTCCTGTGCGGCATGAATGCCGTGCGCTCGCCGATGGCCGAGCAGCTGGCGCGCCGGATGCTGCCCCCCACCATTTTCGTCGCCTCGGCCGGTGTGCGCGCCGGCGAGCGAGACCCGTTCGTCGATGCCGTGCTTGCCGAGGACGGCCTGACGCTTGGCGAACGTCATCCACGGACGCTGGAGGATCTCGAGGATGACTATTTCGACCTGATCGTCACACTGGCGCCGGAGGCGCACCATGCCGCGCTCGAACTCACCCGCTCGCTTGCCGTCGAGGTGGAATACTGGCCGACGCCGGACCCCACCGACGCCGGCGGCACGCGCGAACACATCATGGCTAGCTATCGCGACGTCCGCGAGCGGCTGAAGTTGCGCATAGGCCGACGTTTTTTGCTTCCAGGAGCAAAAAACGCGACGGATTAAGCGTGTTCACAAGCGAACGATTATCATATAGGTTCCGCCGAAATTCCGGCCAGAGTCGGAAGTAGAGCATGATCCGAAAACCGCGTCACACTTTCTCGGCATCATGCTCTAGCGCCGAAACTGCCATCCAAGCAAAGGTATCGAATGCCGAAGGAAGAAGTCCTCGAGTTTCCAGGTATCGTCACGGAATTGTTGCCCAACGCGATGTTCAGGGTGAAGCTCGAAAACGAACACGAGATCATCGCCCATACGGCCGGCCGCATGCGCAAGAACCGCATCCGCGTGCTGACCGGCGACAAGGTTCTGGTCGAAATGACACCCTACGACCTGACCAAGGGCCGCATCACCTACCGTTTCAAGTAAGATCAAGACCCGAGCGCGATGAGCATTTTGCAGAAGCTGGTGCTTGCCTCGGGTTCGCCGCGCCGCATCGAACTCTTGCAGCAGGCCGGCATCGAGCCTGACCGTATCCTGCCAGCCGATATCGACGAAACGCCGCTGCGTGCCGAGCATCCGCGCTCGCTGGCCAAGCGCTTGTCGAAGGAAAAGGCCGAGAAGGCGTTCGCGTCGCTGAAGACCGAGACCGACTATGCGCCGAGTTTCGTGCTGGCCGCCGACACGGTGGTTGCCGTTGGGCGGCGCATCCTGCCCAAGGCCGAAACGCTGGACGATGCCGCCAACTGCCTCGGGCTCTTGTCCGGCCGTTCTCACCGGGTCTATTCAGGCATCTGCCTGATCACGCCGGGCGGCAAATTGCGCCAGCGGCTGGTCGAGACGCGGGTGCGTTTCAAGCGGCTTCCGCGCGAGGAGATCGACGCCTATGTCGCCTCGGGCGAATGGCGCGGCAAGGCCGGCGGCTATGCCGTGCAAGGCCTCGCCGGCTCCTTCGTCGTCAAGCTCGTCGGCTCCTACACCAACATCGTCGGCCTGCCGCTCTATGAGACGGCGGCGCTGCTGTCGGGCGAAGGTTTCAGGACCCATCAAAACTGGTCGTCCGCGCGACCATGAGCCTGGACGACAAAGTCACGCCGCTGCGGCCCAAGCGCCCGTGCCCCGAATGCGGCAAGCCGTCGGCGCGCGAGACCTATCCGTTCTGCTCGAAGCGTTGCAAGGACATCGACCTCAACCGCTGGCTGAAGGGCGCCTATGTCATCTCGGCCCGCGACGACGAGGAAGAACCCGACGCCGACGAGCCAAAATAAGGCCAGGCCATCAGCGCGGGCCAGACTTTCGATCAGGCTTCTGGCGAGCCCGCAGGGCCATTGGAGTCCGACTGCAAAAAGAATCTGTCGAGGAGGGGAATGCAGGCCGCCCCAAGGCCGGCTGCCTGCCGGTCCGACGTGCCCTCCCTGACGAAGAGAGACGCAAGATCGCTGGCGCCGATGGCCGTGAGCTTTTCCCTGATCTCCCTCACCAGCTCGGCTCTCACCCATTGCGGCATGAGGCCGTCCAGAACGATGCCCCTGAATGTGGCAAGCGCCGACGCCGAATGGACCGCCAGCGATATGCTGGACGAGGTTGCCTCAATCCATTTCCTGAGTTGCGGGTCAGGGGCGCGAGACCCTGGCGCCAGGCCGACATCGTCAACCGAAACCGATGTGCCGAGCGGTGCCACGCCGCCGGTCGCAGATGGCACCAGGATACGTCCGATCCCAGGCCTTGCATCGCGGCGCGAGAAGCCGAGCCGACCATGTTGGACAATGCCTCCGTCAAGCGAATGCCCGATGAAGATATAGAGGAAGTCGGGCGCGCCTCCGGCCAGCCCATAGGCCAGTTCCGCGCTGCATGCCGCCACCGCATCCCGGTCGAGATAGATCGATAGATGTGTTTCCTTGCCCATCTGCAGGGCCAGGTCCTCAAACTCGGCCCACGCGCTCTCCGGACCGTCCGTGCCCTTGCCGTTGGCAACCGCCGCAAGAATATCAGAAGCTACCGCTATGCCGATGTCCTCCAGCCTCGCGTGCTGGGCTGAGGTCAGGCGCGAGCGCATCTCGGCAATCGCTGTATATGCGATGCGTGCTATTTCACCCATTTCGCCCGCGCCGTACGACAGCCTTCGCTGCTCCAGGACCCCGCCGACAAAATCGACCAGTGCGATGTCCGCATGGCGCAGCCCCAGCCGCAGGCCTAGAAACAGCGCTCCCTCGGGATTGATCGACATCGGGACCGACGGCTGTCCGACCTTGCCTTTGATGGGCCTTCCCGCCACCAGCAGTCCTTCCGCCTCGAGGGAGCGGACGATGACGGACGCGGTCTGCTTGGTGAGCCCGGTGATCTCGGCGATCTGAGCTTTGGACAGTTGACCGTGTATCCTGATCAGCGACAGGGCAAGACGTTCATTCGACGCGCGGAGGCCGACCTGGTTCGCGCCCCTGTAACCTGAATAAATACCGTTCGGGCTCGTTCGGGCAGAGCTTGCGCCACCTATACGTCCGGTCACAGTGATACCCCAATAAGGACGCGCCCGCCGACCTTGGTGTTGGCGGACGCAGATACGACCCTTGGCAAGGATTTGCAGGAGGAGGGTAAATAAGTCAATCGAAATTACCTATTGACTTGGTCTGCGACCTGAAAGTAGCTGGCATGGACCAAAGACGAGGGAAGCGAAGATGATACGCGGCGACTGGATCGCAACATGGACTGCCAGCCCTATGAATGTCTGGGCCGCCGACATGGTGATCCCAGGGTTCTACAACCAGACGGTTCGCGAGATTGCCCGCATCAGCGTCGGAGGCCGGCGGTTAAGGATACGGGTGTCGAACGAGTTCGGCAGCGCACCGATCGTCATCAACGCGGCGCACGTCGCACTTGCGGGCGAGGACGGAGCCATCCAGCCCCTGACAAGCCGCCCCCTCACCTTTGGCGGCGAGGCGACCGCCTCGATTGCGCCCGGCGCTCCACTGTTCAGCGATCCCGTGGAACTGGCAACGCCCGCGCTGTCCCGGCTTGCCTTGAGTTTCTATGTGAGCGGCCATCTTCCGGTGGAAACCCATCATTACGAGGCGCAGCAGACGGCATTCATATCCATACCGGGGAATTTCGCCGCCTCCGAACTCCTGCCGCTTCAGCAAACCACCACCAGCCGCTACTTCGCTTCAGCCATCTATGTCGACGCAAAGGAAGGATCGCGCGCGATTGCCTGCTTCGGCGACTCCATCACCGACGGCTACGGCTCGCAGATAGACGGCGACAGGCGGTGGCCGGACATTCTGAGCGAGCGGCTCAGCGCCGGCACCGCGACGCAGGACCTGGCCGTGCTCAATCTTGGTATCGGCGGCAACCGGCTTCTGAGCAATCGCCGCGGCACGAAGGCTTTGGAGCGGTTCGACCGCGATGTGCTCAGCCTGCCCAGGGTGTCGCATCTCGTCATTCTGGAGGGCGTCAACGACATAGGCTGGCCCAACACCGCGCTTGCGGGCGCCGATGAGGCCGTAACGGCAAAACAAATCATATCGGCGATCCGGCAGCTTGCCGTGCGCGCCGAGACTGCCGGCATTCGCGTCATACTGGGGACCCTGACCCCATTCGAAGGAACAACATCGGAATCGCCGGTCGGCGATTTCTACACGCCCGAGAAAGAGAAGGTTCGCGGCGCCGTCAATGCATGGATCCGAAAGGCCGAGGGCGTCTACGGCTTTGTCGACTTTGATGCCGCCGTTCGCGATCCCGGCCGGCCAACCAGGCTTCTCCCAGCCTATGATTGCGGCGATCGCATCCACCCGAGCGACGCAGGCTACAGGGCCATGGCGCAAGCCATCGACATGGCCCTGTTCGAATAGGCGGACAATTAGTAAGTCATTATGACTTATTATTGACACCCGCCATTGTTTGTTGCATAACGTCCTCGAACGCTGGCGAGCCGTGACTGCAAGCGTCAATGGCAGGATTTCATGCGAACCAATAGTCTGCGGTTGTCGCGCATAGCGCTGGCATGCACATTGAGTGCCTTCACCGCCTTCGGACCAGCGGCTGCTGGAGCGGCGGACCTTTCCTCGATCCTTTTCGTCAACCCGCTGCCCAAATATCCGGCGTGGCGGCTGATCGGCGACTGCGTCGCCAATCGGGCGAAGGAGCTGAACATTCCCACGACCGAATCCGGTCCGACCACCGGCAATCTCGATGCCACCGTCATGATTCAGCAAATTCAGCAGGGCATCGCCAACAAGGCGGGAGCGATACTGACTTTTCCGGCGACGGCGGGATTTGTTCCCGTGCTCCAGCAGGCGGGGAAGGCCGGCATCATGGTCGGCACGTTCTATGGTGCTTCCGGAACGGAATCCGGTTCGAACGTGAACATCGGTGCGAACTTCACACGGGTCGGCGAAATCTTTGTCGAAGCGATAGCAAAGCGCGAGGGGCCGCAGCATGTCGGGCTGATGGCGCAGGGACCAAGCGGCGCGGCCAAAGCCTTCGTCGACGGGTTCACCGCGGCGGCCGCGAAGACCCAGAACGTCACCGTGTCCGCTGTGGTCTACACCAACGACGATGCCAGCAAGGCGCTTGACCAGGCCAATGCCCTTTTGACGGCGCATCCCGAGGTCAACGTCATCGCCTCGCATATGGGAACCGCCACGCAGGGCGGGACCGCTGCCATCAAGTCAAAAGGCCTGACCGGCAAGGTCGTATTCGTCGCCAACGGGACGGCAGGTGGGGGCGAGCAAGGACTTGCCGACGGCACCGTCTACAAGTTGATGCTGCAGGATCTCTGCACGGCGGGTTCCAAAATGGTCGATTCCGTCGCGGCCATCGCTCGCGGCGAGGCGGTTCAGCCGCAGATCGATGTTGGCGTACGCATGTTCGACGCGAGCGACTACAAGGCGTATCTCGCCAAGGGATGGCAGTGATGGCAATCGCCCAGCCGGACATTCCGGCACCCGCGCTGGAGATGCGCGGGGTGGGCAAGTCGTTCGGCAACGTCAAGGCGTTGTCGAATGTCGATATCACCGCCGGGGTGGCCGAAATCCATGCCATTGTCGGCGACAATGGCGCGGGCAAGTCGACCACGCTCAAGATCATGTGCGGGATTTTCCGTCCGGATCAGGGGCAACTGCGACTGGGCGGAAAGTCGGTTGAGATACGGGACGCGTCGGCGGCCCATCACCTCGGCATCTCGGTTGTTCATCAGGACCTCGCCCTTGTCGAATGCCTGGACATCGCCACGAACATGGCTTTGGGAGCCATTCCGCGCAGGGGGCGCTTCCGGCTGGACCGTCGCCGCATGGAGACGGAAGCCGCCAAGGTGCTGGACGACCTGAAGATAAGGGTCGGCTCGGTCCGCACGCAGATTGGGCTCCTTTCTGGTGGCGAACGTCAAATCGTCGCCATAGCCCGTGCGGTTCGGATGGATCTTCCGATCATGCTTCTCGACGAGCCGACCGCGGCACTGGGAGTCCGGGAGACGGCCCATGTGGGAGAAATCCTCGGCGAACTCCGGCAGCAGGGGAAAGCCGTCATCTGCATCAGCCACGACATGGATTTCGTGTTCCGCAACAGCGACAGCATCACTGTCATGCGGCTGGGGCGCTCGGTCGCGACGCGACGCACCAAGGATACCAGCCGTGATGAAATCATCGGACTGATTACAGGTGCGATCCAGGGCGACACTGCCAGTTCCGATCCAACTTTTGCCTGAACGAGGGAACCAGACCGTGGCCAGCGAACAGGCAGAACACCAATCTTCGACAGCCTCTCAAGGTGTCCTTTCGACATTGATGTTGCGTCAGGAAACGACATTGCTGGCGGTCATCGTGGCGGTTGGGATCGTTGCCACGCTTCGCAACCCCGCATTCCTCAACCCGGCAAATCTCACCGACATCGCCCGCGCGGCGGTGATCTATTTCGTCATGGGCTGCGGCGCTTCACTGCTCATGATCGGAGGCGGGCTCGATTTCTCCGTGGGCGCCGTCTTTACGCTTGGCGGCATCATCTGCGCGTGGTTGTTGGTGTGGGGAGCGCCCTGGCCGCTCGCCGTCCTAGCGGGCGTGGCGGCTGGTGCCGCCGTCGGATACGTCAACAGCGTGATCATCGAGCGGCTGCACGTGCCTCCGATCATAGCGACGCTCGGCACATTCTTCATCGTCGGCGGGCTATGTGTCCAATTCACTGGCGGAGAAGACATTGTCCCGCTGCCCGAAACGTTTCAGGCCCTGGGTCAGGGAGCCGTGCTCGGCGTCCCCTACATCGTTCTCTATGCCATCGCGCTGGGACTGCTTTTCTGGTTCCTGCTCGAGCAGACGCCGTTCGGTGTCGAGACACGCGCGCTGGGTGGCAATCGCAAGGCCGCGATCGCCAACGGCCTCAAGGTCAACAGGCTCGATACGATCCTCTACGTCACCGCCGGCGCCACCGCCGGCCTTGCCGGTGTCATCTACGCGGCGCGCGTTGGAAGTGGCCAAGTTGCCGCCGGCGGACCCTCGGTCACACTCTCGGTCGTCACGGCCGTGCTCATAGGGGGTATAAGCTTGCTCGGAGGCTTGGGCACAATCACCGGCGTTGCGGTCGGGGCCCTCTTGCTATCGGCGATCGATAACGCCCTCATCGTTGCCAGCGTGCCGCCCCAATACAACAGCATCATCATCGGCGCGATCCTTATCTGCGCAGTGGCGGTTGATCACATGCGCAGGGAACGTCTGTACAAGCGCCGCCGGTGAGGTCTTCCCGGAGTTGCCCTGCTCAGGCCGCGTGGGTCTTGCGGCTTGTCCGCGCCCAGGCCGGCAGCCAGTCGCCGTGGGCGGCCAAGAGATCATCGACCAGCGACCAGATCTGGTCGAGGTCGAGTTCGGCCGCCGTGTGCGGATCCATCATCGCCGCGTGGTAGAAGTGTTCGCGGTTTTCCGTCATCAGCGCCCGCACCGTCAGTTCCTGGACATTGATGTTGGTACGGATCAGCGCCGTCAGTTGTGGCGGCAGGTCGCCTATATAGGTCGGCTGAATGCCGGACGCGTCGACCAGGCACGGCACTTCGGCGGCGCAATCGCGGGGCAGCGAGGTGATGCAGCCATTGTTGCGGACATTGCCGTAGATCACCGACGGCTCGCCGGTCCAGACTGAATTCATGATCGAGGAGGCATACTCCCTGGACTCCTCGACCTCGATGCGCTGGGCCGAGCGGTAGGCCTGCGCCTGGTCCTTCCAGCGCTCGATCTGCTCGACGCAGCGCTTGGGATATTCATCGAGCGGAATGCCGTATTTCTCGATCAGATCGGGGCGGCCGTCCTTGATGAAATAGGGCGTGTATTCGGCGAAATGCTCCGAGCTTTCGGTGACGAAATAGCCGAGCCGGGTCAGCATCTCGTAGCGTACCTTGTTGGGGCAGCGCGGGTTCCAGCCGGGCTTCGGCGCGCGGCCCTCGCGATAGGCGCGCACCAGGTCGGGATAAAGATCGCGGTAGGATCCGTCCGGCTGGCGATGCTCGAACTTCAGATAGAAGGCCATGTGGTTGATACCGGCCGAGCGGTAACGAATCTCGTCGTAGGGAAGGTCGAGGTCGTGCGCCAGTTCCATGGCCGTGCCTTGCACCGAGTGGCAAAGCCCGACCTGCCGGATCTCGGGATATTTCTCCGATATCGCCCAGGTGTTGATCGCCATCGGGTTGACATATTGCAGCATGATCGCCTGCGGGCAGACGGCGAGCATGTCCTCGCAGATCTTCCACAGATGCGGCACGGTCCTGAGGCCGCGCATGATGCCGCCAACGCCGAGCGTATCAGCGATGGTCTGGCGCAGGCCGTACGTCTTCGGCACCTCGAAATCGGTGACGGTGCAGGGCTCATAGCCGCCGATCTGGAAGGCGACGACGACGAAATCGGCGCCCGCCAGCGCCTTGCGCTGGTCCGTGTAGGTCTCGGCCTTCGCCTTGACGCCAAGCGTGGCGATCAGCTTGTTGACGACGACCGCGCTTTCTTCCAGCCGCTGCGGGTTGATGTCCATCAGCGCGATCGTGGCGCCCGAAAGCGCCGGCCGCTGCAGCACGTCGCCGACGATGTTCTTCATGAACACCGTCGAACCGGCGCCGATGAAAGTGATCCTGGGATGTCTTGCCACGTTAACCTCCGGCATGTGTTCAGGCCACGTCGAAAGCGGCCCTGACGAGCCGTTCGGTGTAGGCGGTCTTGGGATTGGTGAGGACCTCGTCGACGGGTCCCTGCTCGACGATCTTGCCGTGCTGCATGACGATGACGCGGTGGCACAGCGCGCGCACCACCTTCAGGTCGTGCGAGATGAACAGGTAGCTCAAGCCGCGCTCGTCCTGCAACTTGCGCAAGAGATCGATGATCTGCGCCTGGACGGACAGGTCGAGCGCCGATGTCGGCTCGTCGAGCAGGATGAATTCGGGTTCGAGCGCGATGGCCCGCGCAATCGCGATACGCTGGCGCTGGCCACCGGAGAATTCATGCGGAAACCGCGACAGGATATCGCCCGGCATGCCGGCGCTGACCAGCGCCTCGCGCACCCGCTCTACCCGCTCGCGCCGCGTCGCGCCGATGCTGTTGACGATCAGCCCTTCCTCGATGATCTGGCCGATCGTCATGCGCGGGTTGAGCGAGGAGAACGGGTCCTGGAAGACGATCTGCATGCGCGAGCGCAGCGGCCGCATCTGCGTCCGCGACAGGCCGTGGATCGGCTGGCCGTCGAAACGGATCTCGCCGCGTTTGGCGTCGGTCAGCCGCAGCAACGCCTGGCCGAAGGTGGTCTTGCCGGAACCGGATTCGCCGACCAGTCCCAGCGTCTCGTGGCGGCAAAGCTTGAGATCGAGATCGTCGACCGCGACCAGTTCACGCCAGACCGGTTTGAGAAACGTGCCATGGCGCAGCATGAAGCAGACGCGCACGCCATCCGCCTCGAGGATGGTGCCTGAGCCCTCCGGCAACGGTTGCGGGCGTCCCCTTGGCTCCGAGGCAAGCAGCCGCTGGGTATAGGGATGTCGCGGATCGGCGAACAGCCGTTCGGTGACGTTGTGCTCGCACATTTCGCCATGCTGCATCACATAGACATAGTCGGAAAACTTGCGCACCACGGTGAGATCATGGGTGATCAGGATCACCGCCATCCGCAGCTCTTTCTGCAGATTGCGGATCAGGTTGAGGATTTGGGCCTGCACCGTGACGTCGAGCGCGGTCGTCGGCTCGTCGGCGATCAGCACGTCGGGATTGTTGGCGAGCGCCATGGCGATCATCACGCGCTGGCGCTGCCCGCCCGAGAGCTGGTGGGGATATTGCTTGAGCCGCGCTTCGGGTTCGGGGATCTGCACATGCCGCAAAAGTTCGAGCGCCCGCGCCCAGGCTTGCTTGCGGCTCACCTTGCGATGCACCCTGATCGCCTCGACGATCTGGCTGCCGACCGTATAGATCGGGTTGAGCGAGCTCATCGGCTCCTGGAAGATCATCGAGATGCGGTTGCCGCGCAGCTTGCGCCGGGCGCTCTCGGGGAATTTCAGGATGTCCTGTCCGTCGTAACAGATGCTCGATTTCGGCGACACGGTGGCCCGCCGCGACAGCAGGCCCATGACGGTGCGCGCCGTCACCGACTTGCCGGAACCGGATTCGCCGACGATCGCGATCGTCTCGCCGCGATAGAGCTGGAACGAGATGTCCTTGACCGCTTCGACCACGCCGTGTTCGACCTTGAAGGCGACCTCGATGTTGCGGGCGTCGATGACGGGCTCTCCCTGGCGCCCATCATGGTCGAGGCGGAAGGCTGGTGCGAAGGGCTCGGCGAGTACGATGGTCATCCCGGTCCCCTCAATACGGATCGACGGCGTCGCGCAGGCCGTCGCCCAGCGCGTTGAAGGCGAACACGGTGACGAGCACGAAACCGACCGGTGACAGGATCCAGGGATAGGTGCCGATGACCGAATAGGTCGCGGTGTCCTGCAGCATCAGGCCCCAGGAGATCAGCGGCGGCTTGACGGCGAAGCCGAGGAAACCGAGGAAGGATTCCAGCAGCACTACCGTCGGGATCGCCAGCGTCACGGCGACGATCACATGGCTCATCACATTGGGGAAGATGTGCTGCAGGATGATGCGCTGGTCGGTGGCCCCGACCGCCATGGCGGCGCGCACATATTCGATGCGCGCCAGCGCCAGTGTCTTGCCGCGCACCTCGCGCGACATCTGTGCCCAGCCGAGCGCCGACATGACGATGATGACGAAGGCGAGGAACACATTGGTCGGCGCGGTGACCGGGATCAGCGTCGTCAGCGCGAGATAGAGCGGCAGTTGCGGGAAGGCCAGCACCAATTCGACGAAGCGCTGCATCCAGACATCGAACCGGCCGCCGAAATAGCCTGACACCATGCCGACTGTGGTGCCGATGACGGTGATGATGAAGACGACCGTCAGCGCGATCATCAGCGAAACGCGCGAGCCGTGGATGGCGCGCGACAGCACATCGCGGCCGAATTTATCGGTGCCGAGGAAATGCACCGGCTGGCCGTCCGTCGAGGCAAAGAAATGCCGGTTCGCCGGGATCAGCCCGAAGAGCCTGTAAGGCGCGCCCTCTACGAAGAAGCCAAGCAGCCTTGGGTGGTCGTAGTCGGGACCGACGATGGGCTGAAAGGTGACCGGATCGAGATCGGCCGAATCGGCCAGCGCATAGACCCTCGGCCGCGCGACGAAATTGCCGTCCTTGTCGTGGAAGGAAGGCAGCTGCGGCGGGGCGAAGCCGACATCGGTCGCCTTCGGATCCATCGGCGCCAGGAATTCGGCGAAAACGGCCATGACCAGGAGCAGCACGACCAGCCAAAGCCCGGCCATACCGGTCCAGGAGCGCTTCAGCCGGCGCCAGACAAGCGCCATGTAGCTCTCATTGCCGCGCGCGGGTGCCACTGTGGCTCGCTCGGCCGGCAAGGGTGGTGGTGAAGGGTCGCGCGCCAGCATCTAGCCCTCCCCGAACTGGCGCACGCGCGGATCAAGCAGGACCAGCAGCATGTCGGCGATGATGTTGCCGACGATCAGCGTCGCCGACAGCACCATCATGAAGGTGGCGGTGACATAGACATCGCCGACCGCCATCGAGCCGACGATCGCCGGACCGACGGTCGGCAGCGCGAAGATGATCGCCGTCTCGATCTCGCCGGTTAGCATATAGGGCAGCACCACGCCCTGATACATGACCAGCGGATGCAGAGCGTTGGGCACGGCGTGGCGCATGACGACGGCGCTGCCGGTCAGGCCCTTGGCCTTGGCTGTCTCGACATATTGCGCGTTGAGCGTGTCGAGCAGATTGCCGCGCATGACGCGCATATTGTAGGCGAGGCCGCCGAAGGTGGCGATCGCCACCACCGGCCAGACATGCTTGACCAGGTCGACGAACTTGGCCCACGACCATGGCGCGCCGCCATATTGCGGCGAGAAGAATGAACCGATCTCCGAGACGTTGAACTGGAAGACGAGGAGATAGACGATGATCAGCGCCATCAGGAAGCGCGGCACCGTCATACCGAGGAAAGAGATGGCCGAAAGCGTCGAGTCGATCCAGGTGTATTGCCGGGTCGCCGCCCATATGCCGAAGGTGATGCCCAGCACCGAGGCGAGCAGATGGCAGACCAGCGCCAGCAGCAGCGTGCGCGGCAAGCGCTCGCCGACGACCTCGGCCACTGGCTTGTTGTAATAGAGGCTGTAGCCGAAATCGCCGCGGGTGACGATGCCGCCGATCCAGTTGAGATACTGGACGGGCAGCGGCTTATCGAGGCCGTGTTCGACGCGATAGGCCTGGGCTTGAGCGTCGGCCTCGGCGAAGGAGGCCCCGCCCTGGTTGATCAGCTGCGAGCGAATGTAATCGGCGTAGTCGCCAGGCGGCGCCTGGATGATGGCAAAGGTGACGAGGCTCAGAATAGCGAGAACCGGTATTGCCGACGCTATGCGCGTGAGCAGGAATCGCAACATCGACGGTCCGCTTCCTCATCTCGCCGGACGCTCCCCTGGAGGGGCGCTCGGAGGGTTGGTTTGTCCCGGCCGCGCCAGCGGCGCGGCCGGGTTTCTCTCAGTCAGGGAGGTAAACTTACATCGGGCCTTTAATCTTACATCGGACCCTTGTCTCCAGGCTTGCCGGGAAGCTCTTCCGGGAACAATTCATATTTCGCCTGCTTGTCGGCCGCGACGAAGACCCGTTCGCGGATGATGGAATCCTCGGCCCAGTTGAACATGAAGATCGGCGTGCCCTGCGGAATGTTCGAGAAGCGCTTGTTGACGATCAAGGCGCCGGGATATTCCGTCAGGCCGATATTGTAGACGTGCTCGGTCGAGATCTTCTGGAAGTCCCGCATCAGACTGGCGCGCTGGTTGTTATCCGCCGACGAGACGAATTTGTTGACGATGTCGACGAGGTCCTTCTCGAAAGGCATCAGATCGACCTCGCCGCTTTCCGGCGCGCGATGATCCCAGCTGGTCTTGGGGCCGACTGGAGCGAGCTGCACGGTGTTCTGCACCACGGAGGTCAGCTCCTGCTCATTGCGCCGGATCAGCCAGTCGAAGCGGCCTGAATATTGGGTGGCATCGCGCTGCGTGCCGTTAAGCCCGTTGAGCACGATCCGGAGACCAAGCTTCTCCATCTGCGCCACCACGCCTTCGGCGAGGCTCTTGTCGGTCGTGTAGTCGTTGTTGACCAGCATCACGATTTCGACGTTCTTGCCGCCGGCGGTGCCGGCTGGAAAGTTGACGAAGCCGTCGCCGTCTGTGTCCTTCAGACCGGCCTTGGCGAGTTCGGCCTTGGCGCCCTCGAGGTCGAAAGCATAGTAGACGGTGGATTTGCGGTCGTAGAAGCTGGTGCCCGAGGAGAGGCCGCCTGGATAGATCGCGGTGAACGGCCCCTTGACGAGGGAATCGCCCAGCGCCTTGCGGTCAAGCGCCATGGTGACCGCCTTGCGGAAATCCTCGTTGCGGTTCAGTTCGCGGATCGCTTGGCCGCGCTCATCGGGGTTGCCCCAGCCGTTGGCGGAAAAGTTCAGGCGCAGATTGTAGCCGATCAGCCGTGGGCCGAAGGCCAGACGCGCCGGCGCATTCGGCTCGGCCGCGCGCTTCAGGGAGGCAACGAAATTTTCCGGCTGCTCGAGATTGGAGAAATCGCCTGCGCCGGCGACCGCCTGAACGTCGCGGTCGGCCCAGGTCGACAGTTTGTAATGCAGCTCGTTGAGATAGGGCAGCTGGTTGCCCTTCTCGTCCACCTTCCAATAGTAGGGATTGCGCCGCATGACGATGATGTCGTCGGCCCGATATTCGACCGGCACCCAGGCGCCCATGACAGGCATGTTCATATATTCTGGCGGGAAGGCGTTCTTGAACTGGTCGTAGGTGTTCTTCGAATATTTCGGGTGCTGCGGCTTCAAGATGTGCGCGGGACCGGGGCAGAACGTGCCATAGGCCATTGCGTAGAGGTGCTGCTTCGGGAAGGCGTCCTTGAAGGTCCACTCGACGGTGTAGTCGTCGATCTTCTTGAGCGTCGTGCCGACGCCGAAGGTTTCCTGGGTGGCGCCATTGAGCGGCGAGACGTTGGGATCCATGACCTCGTCGTCCCAGTAGAACATGACGTCGTCGGCGTTGAATGGCACGCCGTCGGACCATTTGGCGCCTTCGACGAGATGCATGGTCAGCTTGTGACCATCGGCCGACCAGTCCCAGCTTTTGGCGAGGTTGGGCAGCGGCTCGGTGTCCTTCGCCTCGACCTGGAACAGCGGCGCGGTGCGCGTCAGGCACTCGGAAAGGCCGATGTCGATGCCGCCCCAGCCCTGGGTCTGGCCGGCGCCGTAGTTCCAGCCTTCCGGCCGGCCGCCGATGACGTGGCGCATCGTATCGCCGTAGACGCCGATACCGTCCGGCATGTTGGCGGTCTTGAAGACCAGCGGCTCTTTCGGCAGCCGGTCTTTCACCGGCGGCAGCTTGCCGATCTTGACGTATTTTTCCGTCACCCAGCCGGGCTCGTGATACTCGGGCAGCGCCTTGAACTCCAGGACCGAGTCGCGCGCCACGTATTTGATCTTGCCCTCGGCCGGAAACGTCGCCGGGACCGGCGGCACGGTCGGTTCGGAAGCGAAAGCGCTGAGCGCCGGAACGGAGACGCTCAGCGCCAGTCCAGCGGCAATGCCAATGCTGCGTAGGTTCCTCATGGTCTCCTCCCTCGTGTTCAGACGTCTGCTGCTGCTTGTCCTGTTAGGCCTCGACGCAATTCCGGACGGAGATTCACCCTTCTCCTGGAATTGCTCCGGCACGCCTGACTGCGGTGGACCTGCCTCCCTGGATCCACTGGCGCGCCCGGTTTTCAGCCGGCCTGTTTCAGCGCGGCCTTTTCGGCGCGCAATTCCTCGATCGAGCGTACGCTTCGGCGCGCGGCACCCGCCCATTCGCGGGTCTTGACTGCGGATTTCGACAGTCGTTCCTTGGCCGCCGGAACCGCATGGGCATATTGCGGCAGCCATTGCGCCTGGGCGACGACCATTTCGTCCACCATCTGCCAAACCTCCTCGGGCGTCGACACGGCGCCGACCAGCGGATCGTGCAGCACGGCAAGCTTCAGAAGATCGATGTCGCCAGATATGGCGGCATGGACCGACATGCGCTGGACGTTGATCGAGGCTATGCAGGTGGCGGCGCAGGCTTCCGGCAACGTGATGCCGGCAGCCATGTTGATGCCGAAGCGGTCGACGAAGCCGGGCGACTCGATGATGGCGTCGCGTGGCAGATTGGTGATCACGCCGTCATTCTTGACGTTGAAGTGGCCACGATAGACGCGGTTGGTCTCCAGCGCCTCCAATATGTGGCTGGCATGCTCGTTGGAGCGCTTTTGCGGATCGATTGGCTTCGACGCCGCTTCGAGGAATTGCGGATATTCGGTCTCGAACCAGTTGCGGGTTTCCGTGGAATAGCGGAGGTAGCCGCCGGTCTCGCCGTGGATCCAGTCCGACATGTCGATCCAGCGGGTGATCTCGTCGGGACGCTTGCGGTACCAGGGCAGATATTCGGAGAGATGTCCGTTGCTTTCGGTGGAATAGACGCCGAAGCGCTTCAGCACATCGATGCGCAGCTTTTCCTGCCGGGAATAGACCGGGTGCGCCTCGAAGGCGGCGACCAGTTCGTCCTTGCCGATTTCGCGGCCGTTCAGCCTGAGCTCGATGAACCAGGTCTGGTGGTTGATGCCGGAACAGACATAGTCGAGTTCCCCAGGCGATTTCGCGCCCAGCACCTCGGCGATCTGTTCGGCGCCGTGCTGGACGCCGTGGCAGAGCCCAACCGTGTCGACCTTGCCGTATTCGATCGCCGCCCAGGTGTTCATCGCCATCGGGTTGGCGTAGTTGAGGAATTTCGCGTTCGTCTCGGCAACCTCGCGAATATCCCGGCAGAAATCCAGGATCACCGGAATGTTGCGCTGGCCGTAGAGGATGCCGCCGGCGCAGATCGTGTCGCCGACGCACTGGTCGATGCCGTATTTCAGGGGAATGCGGATATCGTCGGCATAAGCTTCGAGGCCGCCGACCCGCACGCAGCTGATGATATAGCGCGCGCCCTCGATTGCCTTGCGGCGGTCTGTTGTCGCGGTCACCCTGGTCGGCAATCCGTTCGCCTCGACGATCCTGTCGAGGATCGCCTTGATCATCCCCAGATTGTGCTCGCTGACGTCGGTCAGGGCGAATTCAATGTCCTTGAATTCAGGCACACACAGAATGTCGGTGAACAGCTTCTTGGTGAAACCGACGCTGCCGGCGCCGATAATAGCGATTTTGAAACTCATCACCTTCACCTCGATCCAATCGAATGCTAGGCAAGGAGCAGCAAGGGAGGAAAATGGCCACACGCCTTGGTGTGCATGCCATTCAAGCCGGAATCCGGCTTTCTTTCCTCCCGCCCGCTCCTCGATCGCGGGTTGTTCGCGTTCTTCGAGGCGGGATTATGCGCTTATTCGCGGTCACGGCCAGAGAAGGATTATGCTTTCAGGGGTAATTTTGTGCTGCGTGATTTGATCGCCAACGGACAATCGATGCGGACGGTCTCGCTGCCGCGCGGCCGCCAGCGCCTGCATGCCATGCCGACGAGCACAGGCTATGAGTTACGCGAGGACGTGACCTATGACTGGGATGGGCGCAAGCGCGGCCAGACGCCGTTCACCGTGCTCCAGCACACGATCAGCGGCACCGGCCGGCTGCGCTACGAGAACCGCGACTACCGCCTGCAGACGAACGACACGCTTCTGGTGCTGGTGCCGCACAACCACCGCTACTGGCTGGCCAAGGACGAGCGCTGGGAATATTTCTGGATCTCGATGAACGGCGAGGAGGCGTTGCGCATCCACAAATCGATCCTCGACGTGTCGGGGCCGGTCTTTCGGCTGCAGCCGGCGACGATCGACCATCTCGCCGATTGCAGCCTGCGTCTCATCAAGGGGGCCGCTTCGCCAGGTGCTGCTTCGGCCATCGCCTACGAGGCCGCGATGGCGCTTTATGACGATGTGTTCGGCTCGCACGCCTTTGCCGAAAAACAGAGCGCCATGCAACCTGTCATCGATCACATCAACGCCAATCTCGACAAAGCCCTGCCGGTGGCGGACCTCGTCCAGATCAGCGGGCTCAGCCGGGCTCATTTCTCGCGCTGCTTCGCCGAGAGCGAAGGCCTGCCGCCCGCCGAGTTCGTGCTGCAGCAGCGGCTGCAACGGGCGGCGAAGCTTTTGACGAAAGCGGACTTCCTGCCGGTGAAGGAAGTGGCCATCCTGTGCGGTTTCGAGGACGCGAATTATTTTTCGAAGGTCTTCCGCCGGCTCTACGGGACGACGCCCAGCCAGTTCCGCACCACCGGCATGTATGCCAGCTTGCAAACCCCGGCCAGGCGCGGCGCCAGACTGTCGGACGACGAGATCTGACGCCGCTTCGAGCCTCGTGCCATCAGGCCGCGTGCAGGCTGCCGCCGTCCAGCCACTCGCGTTGGGCGGGCGAAAGCGCGATGTCCAGCGCCCGCAGGCTGTCGTCCAGTTCGCCCAGCGTGCGCGGCCCAATCAAGGGAACCGACGGGAAAGGCTGATTGAGCACATAGGCCAGCGCAATGTGGATCGGGCTCTTGCGCAGCCGGGCGGCGAGTTCGATCGCGCGGTCGCGGCGGCCGAAATTGCGCTCGGAGTACCAGACCCGCACCAGTTCCTCGCTGTCCAGCCTGTCGCGCCCGGCGCGATCGGTGAAGAAGCCGCGTCCCTGGCTCGACCAGGCGAAGTTGGGCATCTGCCTGGATGTCAGCCAGGCCTTCCAGTCATCGGTAGAAGAGGTGATGCAGCCGGCCCAGATCGGTTCCAGCATCTCGGCCAGCGAGAAATTGTTGGAGAGCACGCCCGGCTTCTGCTTGCCCGTGCGCTCGGCATAGGCAATCGCCTCGTCCATGCGCTGCATCGTCCAGTTCGAGCCGCCGAACGGTCCCCGGATGCGGCCGGCCCTCACCTCGCGATCCATCGCGTCGACGAACTCACCGACCGGCACGTCCGGATTGTCGCGGTGCATGAAATAGATATCGACATGGTCGGTCTGCAGGCGGTCGAGCGACTGGGCAAGCTGCTTGCCGATCACGTCGGGATAGCAGAGCGGCGAATGCGCGCCCTTGGCGATAACGACCGATTGCTCACGCACGCCACGGTTCCTCAGCCATTGGCCGAGCAGCGTCTCGGTGTAGCCGCCCCCATAGACATAGCCGGTGTCGAACAGATTGCCGCCGGCTTCGAAGAAGGCGTCGAGCAGGATCGACCCGGAGGAGAAGGTGCGGAAATCCTCGAAACCGAGCGCCACCACCGAAGCCGGCTTCGCCACGCCCGGAATGGTGCGCTTGCCGATCGCCGTGCCGCCCGAACGCAAGGGCCGGCCTGAGATGGTGTTGGTGCGCAGCGAGGCCTTCTCGATCTCATATTCCAGTCCCACGGCCGCACGCCATCTGTCGAGCACGCGCAAGGTGCCGAGGCTGTCGGCCCAGCCCATGCCCGGCCAGGCGAATTCCTGCCGCCCGGCGCGGATCGCCTCGCCGGCGGCATCGACCTCGAAGGAATAGACGTGGCGCTTCTCGTTGACGCTGATGGTCTCGCGCGTACCGTCGGCGCCGATCACGTCGATCCGGCCGAGGCCGACATCGCGGTCGCCGCCGGCGAACCAGAAGTCGGGAACCTCAATACGCCCCTTTGTGCCGAAGATACGCAGCACATTGTCCTGGTTGAGCGAGATGCTGCAGGAAACTTCCGCGACGATACCGCCTGGAAAATGCAGGACAGCGGAGGCCCATTCGTCGACGCCGGATTGACCAAGATGGGCGGTGCCGGCGACGTTGTCGGGTTCGGCGAATGGCTCTCCCGCGGCGGCGCCGGCAATGAGGCGCACCATCGAAACGGGATAGCCGCCGACATCGAGGATGCCGCCGCCGGCAAGATCGTTGGCGTAGAGCCGATGTTCCGGCATGAAATCAGGCATGGCGAAGCCAAAGCTCGACTTGATCATCCTGATCTCGCCGATGACGCCCGACTTGACCAGGTCCACCAGTTGCAGCGTCTGCGGGTGGAGCCGGTACATGAAGGCCTCGCCGAGGAAGGTGCCGGCCTTTCGCGCCGCATGCATCATGGCGTCGGCCTCGAAGGCCGTTAGCGCGAGCGGCTTTTCGCAAAGCACATGCTTTCCCGCTTCCGCAGCCCTGATCGCCCATTGCGCGTGTCCGGGATGCGGTACCGCGATGTAGATGGCGTCGATTTCCGGATCGGCAAGCAGCGCTTCATAGCCTTCGAGGATGCGGGCGCCGGGGAAGCTCTCGGCCAGGCCCGGCTTGCCGGGGTTGCGGGCGCCGATGGCGACCAGTGTCCCTGTGCGCGACCCGGCGACGCCGCCGGCAAAGGCCTTGGCAATGCCCCCCGGCCCGAGGATGCCCCAGCGAATGGGCGTTGATACAGTCATGTCATTCTCCTTGCGGGCTTGGAAAGGGGCGGCCGGTCAGCGCAGCCGCAGCCCCTTTTCGTCGAACAGGTAGGACTTGCGGATGGAAACGGTGACCTTCGATGTCTGGGGGACCTTTGCCGCGGCGCGCTGGATCACGATGTCCTCGCCATGGCTCGTCCTGGCGTAAAGGAAGCTCGTGCCGCCGAGGTGCTCGACCACGTCGATGGTGGCGGTGAGGTCGGCGTCGCCTTCACCGGCGCTGCCAAAATGTTCGGGCCGCACGCCGACGATGACCTTGCTCCCAGGTTCCGGCGCGGCAACCGTCAGGGGCTGTGTGATGCGGGTTTGCTCCTCGCCCGCCAGCTCGACCACGACGCCTTTTGCATCACGCCCGACAATGTGGGCCTTGATGAAGTTCATCTTCGGCGAACCGACAAAGCCAGCCACGAAAATATTGTCGGGATTGTCATAGAGATCGAGCGGCCGGCCGATCTGCTCGACATGGCCGCCGCGCAGCACGACGATCCGATCGGCGAGCGTCATCGCCTCGGTCTGGTCGTGGGTGACATAGACCATGGTGGCGCCGAGCTCCTTGTGCAGTCTTGAGATCTCGACCCGCATCTGCACGCGCAGTTCGGCGTCGAGATTGGAGAGCGGCTCGTCGAACAGGAACACTTGCGGCTCGCGCACGATGGCGCGGCCGATGGCGACACGCTGGCGCTGGCCGCCGGAGAGTTTCTTGGGACGGCGGTCCATCAATTCGCTGATGCGCAGGATCTCGGCCGCGCGCTTCACCCGCCGCTCGGTGTCGGCCTTGGGGTTGCCGGTCATGCGCAGCCCGAAGGAGAGGTTCTGTTCGACGCTCATATGCGGATAGAGCGCGTAGGACTGGAAGACCATAGCGATGCCGCGATCGGCCGGCTCGACATCGTTGACCACCTTGCCGCCGATGGCGATCTCGCCGCCGCTGATGTCCTCGAGCCCGGCGATCATCCTGAGCAGCGTGGACTTGCCGCAGCCTGACGGGCCGACGAAGACGACGAACTCGCCATCGGCGATGTCGATGTTGGCGCCGTGGACGACCTCGAAGGCGCCGAAGCGCTTGGCGACGTTTGTGAGCGTGACGGTTGCCATTCTGCTCCCTATTTGACCGCGCCCGCGGCGATGCCGGCGATGAAATGACGCTGCAGGAGCACGAAGACGACAAGCATCGGCATGGTCAGCATCACCGCGCCCGCCATGATGCCGCCCCAAGAGACTTTGGTCAGGCCGATCAGCGTGCCGAGCGCCACGGGTGCTGTCATCGAACCCGGCTGGCTGTTGATGAGCAACGGCCAGAGATAGTTGTTCCAGGAGGCAAGGAACAGGATGATGCAGAGCGCGGCCAGCATCGGCCGCGCCAACGGCAAGGCGATGAAGACGAAGATACGCCACTCCTTGACGCCCTCGACGCGGGCGGCATCGAACAGGTCGTCGGGCATCATGGAAAAACTCTGGCGCATGAACAGCACGCCAAGCGAATTGAACAGCGGCGGCACGATCAGCGCCACCCATGTGTTGGCGAGCTTGAAGTCGCGCGCCACCATGATGAATTGCGGGATCAGCACCACCGCATAGGGCAGCGTGATGGTGCCCAGGATGATGGCGACGACCACGCTTTTGCCGAAGAACTGGTAGCGGGCCAGCGCCCAGCCGGCCATCGAGGTCAAAAGCACCGACAGGACGGTGTAGGTCACCGCCACGCAAACGGAGATGACGATGGCGCCGACGAAGTCGGTGTCATGCTGCAGATTGTTGAAATTGTCGATGAAATTGCCGTGCGGCAACAGTTCGATGCCGGGGCTGAAGATGCCATTGTCGGGCATGGTCGAGAACACCACCATCATCCACAGCGGAAACAGCCAGATCAGCGCCAGCGGCGTCAGGAAGAGGTGCAGCGCGATGCTTCGTTTCAGTCTTGCCGATGAGAGCGAGCTCATTTCGGTTCCCTCGTCAGCCACAGCTGCACCAGCGTGATGGCGATCGCCAGCCCCGCCATGGTGTAGGCCACGGCCGAGGCATAGCCGAAATTGAGCGAGCGGAAGCCCTGGCGGTAGAGCAGCAGGCCGAGCGTCTCGGTGCCGCCGCCCGGCCCGCCGCGCTCGGTGATCAGGAACGGCTCGGTGAACAATTGCATGGTGCCGATGATCGACAGCACGGCGCAGAAGACGATGACCGGCTTCAACAGCGGCAGGGTGATGTGGAAGAATTGCTTGAGCTTGCTCACCCGGTCGAGCGTCGCCGCCTCATAGACATCCTCGGGAATGGATTGCATGCCGGCCAGCAGGATGATGGCGTTGTAGCCGGCCCAGCGCCAGGTGACCGCGATCATGATCAGCGCCATGGCCGGCGTGACGTTGGAGAACCAGTCGACCTTGGGCAGGCCGATGCTGTTCAGGAGCTTGTTGACGATGCCGAAATCGAGGCTGAACATCAGCCGGAACACAGCGGAATAGGCGACCTCGCCGACCACCACCGGGGCGAAGAAGGCGAAGCGGTAGAGGCCGCGCGCCTTGAGCAGCGGCGAATTCAGAAGCACCGCCATCACCATGGCCAGCGCGATCATCACCGGAACCTGGATGACCAGGATGAGCAGCGTATTCTTCAGCGCGTTGAAGAAGGCGGGGTCGCCGATCAGCCGGCCCCAGTTGAAGCCGGGCGCGAAGCGCCAGGGCACGGTGCGCGTCGCCTGGAACGAGATCAGGAAAGAGGAGATGATCGGCCACACCCAGAAGATGGCGAAGATCAGGAGATAGGGCGTGAGAAAGCGATAGGCCGTCGCATTGCGGTTGCGCATCTTTTCTCCTCCTCCTTTCTGTTTTTCCGGTTTGTGAGGCAGCAATTGCCGAAGTAGGCGCCGCCCCTCATCCGCCTGCCGGCACCTTCTCCCCGTATAGTGACGGGGAGAAGGAAGCTGTCAGCACCTCAGGACTTGAAAGCTGTCAGCACCTCAGGACTTGACCGGCAGCCCGGTCGCCGAGGCGATCTGGCTGGCGGCATCGTCGAGTGCCGCCTTGGCGTCGGGATAGCCGCCGGCGAGATATTTGGTCTGTACCGCGCGCACGATGATCTCCGCATCGCTCTGGAACTGGGTGCCGCGGCTCGGAACAACCTTGGGCAAGGTGCCGAGAATATCCTTCCACACCGCCTGGCCACCCCAGTAGGGCAGGCCCTGGCCGACATAGGGGTCGTTCAGCGCCGAGACCAGCGAGGGGACGAGGCCGAACTCCTTCAGCATGGTGATCTGGCCTTCATTGGTGCCGAGGGTGTATTTCAAATACTCGTAGGCAGCTTCCTTGTTCTTCGACGCCGAGGTGATGGCGAGCGAGGAGCCACCGAGATTGGCGGCGCGCGGGCCGTCCGCGGTCAGGCTCGGCATCAGATAGACGCCCCATTTGCCGTTTTCGCCCGCCGATTCGGTGCGGATGGTGCCCTCGTACCAGCCGCCATAGACCTGGGTGGCGACGGTTCCGGCGGTGTTGTTGGTGATCTTGGTGCCCCAGTCGGCAGACGAGACGATGCCGGCGTCCTTCATCTCCTTGAGCTTGGTCATGGCGTCGACGCATTTGGGCTGGTTGACCGTGATCGACTGGCCGTCCTCGGCGAAATAGGCGCAGCCCTGTTCGTTGGCGATCATGCGGAAGAATTCACTGTCGCCGTTGAAATCGGCATTGGTCATCGAGACGCCCGGATTGGCGGCCTGGATCTTCTTGCCGGCGGCGATGAAATCGTCCCAGGTCTTGATCGATGCCGGATCGACGCCGGCCTTCTCGTAGAAGTCGCGACGATAGAAGGCGGCGACCGGACCGGAATCCCACGGCATGGCATAGGCCTTGTCGCCGACTTCGAGTTCGGTGCGCTTGAAATCGGGGAATTTCTTCTGGTCCTCGGCTGTGTAGCCCAGCGTGTGCAGGTCGACGAAACAGTCGGGGAACTGGCTCCAGTAATTCTCGGCCTCGCCGTTCTCGATGGTGACGACGTCGGGCAGGCCAACGCCGCCGGCCGCGCATCCGGCGATCGACTTGTCATAGGTCGGCTGGTTGCCGAGATCCTGGACGGTGACCTTGATGTCGGGATGCAGCTTGTTGAAACCGGCAACCGTTGCCTTCAGCGACGAGGCGGCGACATTCCAGCTCCAGATCGTGATTTCGCCGGATTGCGCGAAGGCCGGGGCTGAGCCCAAGGCAAGCGCGAGCACGGCGCAGGACAGTGTGATGCGCATTGAAATCCTCCCATTTCATTTGCTCTCTCTGCGAGCCTGGCTAGACTAGGCACCGGCAAGGGCCTGTCCCCGACAAAGGGAATACGAAATTGGCGGAAAGTAAGATGCCCGAACGGCCGTTTTACCAGCCTGGTGCCAGCAGCGTGGAAGGCCTGCCGTTGCTGCTGCAGATGTTCCACACCAGCCCCCTGGTGATGCTGAAGCCGCATTGGCATGCCCAGGTCGAGGTGAATTTCATCGTCCGCGGCTCCGTCCACTACCGCATGAACGAGCACGAAATATCGCTTTCGGCCGGCGAGATGTGCCTGTTCTGGGGTGGCCTGCCGCACCAGATGGACGATTTGAGCGACGACGCCGTCTATGCCGGCGCGCATCTGCCGCTGGTGCATTTCTTTCGGCTGCACCTGCCCGCGGACATACGCCACCGGCTGATGACGGGTGCGACGCTGGTGACCAGCGCCACCGATCAATCCGACAACGACAATTTCGCCCGCTGGAACCGCTATGCCCGCTCGGGCGATCCGGCCAAGGCCGAGCATGCCGTCAACGAACTTCTGCTGCGGCTGGAACGGGTAAGGTTCGAGCCCTACCGGCTGGTGCCGGTAAACACCGCCGGACAGGAAGCGGGCAACCCCTTCGACCAGCAATCGTCGCGCAATGTCGGGCGCATGTGCGATTTCATCGCCGAGAATTTCCTCTACGACATCGATTGCGTGAACATAGCGGCGGCCGCCGACATCCACCCCAAATACGCCATGAGCCTGTTCAAGAAATCGACCGGCATGACGCTCAACGAATATGTCAACCTGTTGCGGCTGAGCTATGCGCAGGCACTGTTGATGCACCAGGACGCCAACGTGCTGCGCGTCGCCATGGACTCCGGCTTCGGCTCGCTCAGCGCCTTCAACAAATCCTTCCGCAAGCTGGCCGGCATGACCCCATCCGACTTCCGCAAAGGCCTGGCAGGCGCCAGATAGGCGGGCGCACGGCATGCAAACCGGCCCATCGGGCGGCATTTCTTTTCCTGCGGGAAATCCACACCTGGGCGCTGGACAGGCCGAATTCCCGTGCTATAACCCACGCGCTTTCAAGGGGGCGCCCACGGTGTCTTCATGAAATCCGGAACACGACTTTTCGTTAGCCGGAGCAGGCCCAGATAGCTCAGTTGGTAGAGCAGCGGACTGAAAATCCGCGTGTCGGTGGTTCGAATCCGCCTCTGGGCACCATCCCCTGTTCTCCCGATAATCTCCTTCGCCGAAGCTTCTACGCTTCTGTTTCTGCAAGCAGCGGAAATCGTTGCCGATTTTGGCACACAAGGTGCAGTTGGTCGGGTCTTGTAGAATTTCGGGGTAGTTGGTCCAACGAGGCGGAGGGCTGGTATTTCTGCTGGTATTGGACATTCTGATGGTATCGTCCAGCCAAATGGAGCCCCGAAAATGGCCCTTTCCGATGTGAAATGCCGAAATGCCCGACCCACTTCCAAGCTCATGAAATTGTCTGACGGTGGTGGGCTCCAGCTTTGGGTGCAGCCTACCGGATCTCGCCTTTGGCGCCTCGCCTATCGTTTTGGCGGCAAGCAGAAACTTCTGGCGTTGGGCAGCTATCCCCTAATCTCCCTCGCTGAGGCACGCGAGGCGCGCGATACGGCCAAACGCCTACTCCTTCGTGGCATCGACCCGGCACAGGAGCGTAAGTTGCAAAAGTTCCATTCGGCAAAGGACACGTTTCGCTCAATCGCGGAGGAATATGTCGACAAGCTGAAGATGGAAGGACGTGCCGATCGGACCATCACCAAAGTCAAATGGTTGCTCGATTTTGCCTATCCATCCTTTGGCGACAAAGGCGTCCGGGAGATCGATTCGGCCACAATTCTTACCGCTCTAAGGAGCGTGGAAGCTCGCGGTCGATACGAGTCGGCCAGGCGACTGCGCTCCACCGTCGGGAGCGTGTTGCGGTACGCAATCGCGACCGCACGCGCCGAGGCAGATCCGACTATCGCTTTGAGGGGCGCACTCATCAGCCCGACAGTCACGTCGCGTGCCGCAATTACCGATCCTAAGGCCTTGGGAGGCTTGCTGAGGGCGATCGATACATTTGACGGACAGGCTACAACCCGAGCCGCCCTGAAGCTGATGGCGCTGCTGTTTCCCCGGCCCGGCGAGTTGCGCGCGAGTGGATGGGACGAGTTCGATTTCGAAAGCTCGGTGTGGACCATCCCTGAAGGACGGATGAAGATGCGACGGCCGCACCGCGTATCCCTTTCAAGGCAGGCCGTCAGCGTCCTGACCTCACTTAAAGAAATCTCTGGTGGTGGATCGCTGCTGTTTCCTAGTGTTCGATCGGTTTCGCGTCCGATTTCCGACAATACGCTTAACGCCGCCCTGCGCCGTATGGGCATTGGCAAGGAAGAAGCTACGGCGCACGGTTTTCGAGCAACGGCATCAACTCTGCTAAACGAATGCGGGAAATGGCATCCGGACGCCATAGAGCGTCAGCTGGCCCATATTGAGAACAACGACGTTCGTCGTGCGTATGCCCGGGCAGAGCACTGGGAAGAGCGGGTCAAGATGATGCAATGGTGGGCCGATTATCTGGATGAACTGGAGAGCAAAAACGCGCGAGTGATCTCAATCGGGAACCGTGACATCATTAACTGAAGGCTCAGTTGGAGAAGGGAAGTAGCAGCCAAACTGCATGCGCAATGATCTCGCCAGGAAAACGATGGCGGCGATAGAGCGGATCTCGAACAATCTTCAACATCGTGACCTGATGCGGTGGACGGCCTCCGCTCCCGGCATCGCAATGTGCCAAAGTGTGGCTGTCGAAAGTCACATAAGGGAGAGCCGTCCATGGAGAAGGTTAGCACAGTCGGTTTGGATATAGCCAAGCACGTCTTTCAGATCCGCGGCGTAGAAGCGTTGGGCGTGGCAGTCCTCCGCCGAAAGCTGCGTCGTGACGATGTCGCTGGTTCCTTCAAGGTGTTGCCGCCGTGCCTGATCGGAATCGAGGCGTGCGCGACCGCACACTACTGGGCTCGGGTCCTAATGGCGCTGGGTCACGAGGTTCGGCTCATGCCGGCGTCGTACGTCAATGTGAAGAGGCAGAAGAATGAGGCGATGGATCCCGAGGCGATCTGCGAAGCGGTTGAGCCGTCTGCTCGATACAACTCCTCGAATAGGTCCAATCACTGCAAGCGATCGCTGCGACCGTAGCGGCGAAACTCATCGGGTGGTAAAGACCGCCTCGGCAGGATCAGCAAGCAGGGCGATCCATATCTCCGTCGTCTACTCGTGGTCGGTGCCCACGCCGTGCTCCGATTCAGCGCAAAAAGCAAAGTGGCGTCTACCCGCTGGGCTACCGAACTGCTGGCGAAGAAACCATATAACGTCGTCGCCGTCGCCTTAGCGAACAAGATGGCGAGGACCGTCAGGGCGTTGATGGCGACCGGCCAACGCTTTGAGGCTCCCGGTCGCGAAGGATTCAGAGATTGGTGAGGTGCTGATGGTGTGATGGCGAACCGTCGAGCCGGGGTCGGACTAACCCGCTCAGTGGGTGCCGCTTGAAAGCGCGTTAACCTGTCTGGGATCCGATCAGCGGACTACATCAGGGCCAGCGACATGAACGAGCCGCACTCAAAGGCCGAATACATGCCTGCACCAGAAGCGCCGAGAAAGCCCTTTAAGGTAGAGTTTCCCGGCTTTCTCACGATGGCGGGCTGGCGGCGCCATTGGCATGAAGCAACGAGATCGGGGCCTTGTGCCCGATCGCCACATGCGGGCGCACCTCGTTGTAGTATCTGCGCCAATCCTTCGGTCGCGTCGGCAAGGGTCAGGAACCAGTGGGCGTTCAGGCACTCCGCCCTGAAGCGGCCGTTGAAGGCTTCGATGTAGGCGTTGTCGGTGGGCTTTCCCGGCCTGCTGAAGTGGAGCGTCACGCCTTTCGCCTAGCCCATAGGTCGAGGTCGCGGGAGACGAACTCAGAGCCTTGGTCGACGCGGATCGTCTTCGGATAGCCGATCTTCGGACAGACCTGTTCCAGTGCCCTGACCACATCCTCCGCCCGATAGCCGAACCGCGGGTCGAGCACAGGCACATGGCGGGAGAACGTGTTGACGACCGTCAGCACACGGATCTTCTTGCCCGTCGCGAGCTGGACGAAGTCCATCCCCAGACGTCGTTCGGCCCGACGGCTTCCTCCCGGCCTTCCCGCAGCTTCGCCTTCACACGCCGGCTCGGCGTCTTGTTCCTGAGCTGCAGACCCAAGTCCCTGCAAGTTCGATAGGTTCGCTTCATGTTGATGTCCCAGCCCTCGCGCGTGAGCATCACGTGCACGCGCCGGTATCCCTAGCGGACCCGTGTGGCGCAGATGTCCTTGATCCGAGCTTCGATGCCGGCCTGACATCGCGGCGGCGGGACTTGTAGTGATAGGTTGACGTGTCGAACTCCAGAACCCGGCATGCTCGCCGGATCGACACGTTCCACTCATCACACGTCTCGGCCACCAGCTCGCGTTTGCGACCAGGCCTCACAGTGTTCGATTGACGTCCTGCAGCATCTCCTTGTCCAAGGACAGATCGGCCACCAGCTTCCTGAGGTTGCAGTTCTCGTCCTCAAGCTGCTTCAGCCGCTTCATCTTGGTGGGCAGCAGTCCGTCGTATTTCCTCTTCCAGTTGAAGTACGTCGCCTGGCTGATCCCGCCCTACGACAGATCTCCGCGACGGGGATTCCGTCCGGCCCCTGCTTCAGAATGAACGCCTACTGCGCGTCCGAGAACTTCGATGCCTCCATCGCCTTCAGCTCCTCCCAGCCAAGGGATGTTACCGCGGAAACTCCACTTTGAACGATCCAGTTTTCAGGGATCAGAGAGTCAGAGGAATCGCTTTACACCGCAGATTTCCCTCAGTTTTCAGTTAACGTTGCGGTGCCCTTGGGAGGCCTTACACCTTAAGCGTTTCTCTGAGTGTCGAGCCCGGATACTCCCTGCGGAAGAGTCCACGCTTTTGGAGGATGGGCACGACTGATCGAGTGAAGGCCTCAAAAGAGCCGGGCATTTCAGTGGGCGTGACGATGAACCCATCGCAGCCCTTCTTCTCGAAAAATTCCTGGAGTTGGTCGGCCACGCTCTCGGGCGTGCCGACGAGTTGAGGACAGAGCTCGCTTGTGGCGAAGCGCTTCGCCGCCTCTCCGAGCGTGAGATTGCCGGCCTTGGTCCCCTGCAGGATGACATCGAAGGAGCCACGAGAGCCGGCCTCTGCCGGAATGTCGCTAATCGGCTTGTCTATCGGCCATTGTGACAAGTCGAGTCCGGTATGGGCTGACATTAAGGGGATCCCGATGCGAGGTTCGACAAGTTCATTGATGTAAGCCTGCTTCTCGCGCGCAATCGATTCCGTTTCGCCGACGATCGGGTCCACCGAGACCAAGATAGAGCAATCGTCCGGATTCCGCCCCCCGCTGTCGAGGCGATGCTTCATGTCAGCATAGAACTCCTGCATGTCCGGCAACGAATGCTGGAGCGTAAAGACGAGCTCGGCGTAGGTGGCGGCAAATTTGCGTCCGCGCAGTGACGATCCGGCCTGCATGATGACCGGATGCCGCTGAGGGCTCGGTGGAACGGTGAACATGCCACTCGCACCGACGAACTTCCCGGCGATCTCGGTGCGGCGCATCTTCGCTTCGTCAATGAAGTCGCCGCTTTCCTTATCGATGACGAGGGCGTGATCGGACCAACCCGTCCACATGTCAAGACAGACATTTAGGACCTCCTCGGCGCGGTCGTAGCGTTCGTCGCGCCCCGGGAGCGCATCCTTGCCGAAATTCTGCGCCGCCCGGTGGTATGAGGAAGTCACGATATTCCAAGCGATGCGGCCGCCGCTCAGCACATCGAGCGATGAAAGCACTCGGGCTATCGCATAGGGCTCTTGGAAGCTTGTGGAAATGGTCACGCCGAGTCCAATGCGCGACGTCGCTCGCGCCATCATCGCGATAAGAGGGACAGGATCAAGTAGCGACATCTGCCCTCCCCGAGCCATAGCGTTTTCGCTGTGGAAGCACAGGGTATCGGCAAAGAATAATCCGTCAAATCTGCCGACCTCAAGGGTTCGAGCCAGCGTTTCCCAGAATGCCGGGTCGAGAAACCTGTTTTCTGTTTCTGGATGACGCCACATGCCGTGATGATGGAAAGTTGGCCCGGCCATGAGAAACGCTACGAACTTCATTTGTCGTGACATTCTGCTTTCCTCTTCATTTTTTAATTTATGTATACGTGCTAACGAAGCAAGGGTCGCGCCAATCTAGAACTCCTACTGCTACGTAGCTGTTTTACATTCATTTTCTTAAGCCACTAGAGGGCAGAGCCAAACTGTCCCGCAAGGCGCAAGATATACCCCAGCTATTGGCGGATTAAGGACATTGTGATGTCCTTTGCGATCAGGCCCGCGATAGGATCAGAGAAGTCAATTTGTATGCGATCATGCCTTTTTTCTCGCCTCGGACGGTTTCTTTGGGTGAACACAATCGATATTGCGAACCATCGCTCGAACTCGCCAATACGCCTTGATCGAATTCACTGAGAGCTCGGCGGAGACCAGCGTCGAGACCTCGGTTGGGAGCGTCGGCAATTTCCTTGACAACGCTCTGTCGTAACGACTACCGCTCTACACAAGGCCGAGGTGATCCCTCCATGCGGACCATGGCGTTACGTCGAGGCCGTGGCGTTCGCGACGCTGGAATGGATCGACTGGTCCAGTAATCGCCGGCTGCTGGAGCTTATCAGCAACATCCCGCCGGCCCTTAGGGGAACGCTACTAGGCCATACTCGAAAAGCTAGCCATGGCGGCGCGTCTCAAAGCAAACAGCCTCCGAAACCTGGCGCGGTTCATACAGCTTGTCATCTCTACCTCTTGACTAAGCCCAGGCTCCATGACGAAATCGATTAGCTTTATGTGATCACCTCACCCGCGTTGAGCATGCCATGCGATAGAGCGAAATCGCAGGCTGGCCGGCTGCCACCTTCGAAACGTCTCCGCAATCATTTGCAGTATGGAATTCCAATGCTCAGGTGAGACTTGACTCGGGATATCATGTCTCCCAGCCCAAAACTTGACAAACCGCTCTTCGCTCATGGATACAGCTTCGGTGCTAGCGAGAGAGATGCAGTTGCCCAGATTGGGATATTGATTGAGGAGCGGTTCGTAGGTTCCCATTTGACCGACGAGTGTAGTAACCGCCCGTCGCAAAGCGGGTGCCATATCGCGTATCCTATTTTCGATTTCAAGTTGAAAGGGATCCCTCTCAAGATCTGCAAGAAGGGTCACAATGGTGAAAAACCCGCGAGGCCGCAAGATTCGCATGCTTTCGCGAAGTGCTTCGCGCGCGTTCGTCAAATGGAACGACAGGCTGTAGCAAACCCAATCTAGCGATGCGTCGGCGAGGCCCGTGCTTTCTCCCGGTGCATTGATCCAGGAAACGGCAGGATAAGTTGGGCCTAGCTTTCGCCCCACCTCAACCATCTGACTATCAGGTTCCACAGCATACCCTGAAAGTCCCATGTCAGCTAAGGCATAGGCAATTTGGCCAGTACCTGCGCCGATATCCCCGAAGATCGGACGCTCGGCGGAGTGCTTTACTTCATCGAGAAGAGATTGAAGGACTCGCCGGGAAAACGGAGGGAACGCAGGATAAAACTTCGCTATTTCGGAAAAGCTTCCAAAAGACCGCCTACTCGTAACTTCCATCTTCTACTCCACTGCGTTGTTGACTTCTTACATCGGGCCATTCGCTATGAGCCCCGGCAGCCCAGCCGGCGCGCTGCCTTGGAAGAAAGGCTTCAAAAATCGTGCCAACTTGTCTATCGAACTGGTGCGAAGAATTTTCGACCAGTTTGCGCCGTCTACCTGCGGATGAAAAATGAGCCATCGGCCAAACAAGCCTGTCACAGCCGCGACAAACCCGACAATTGTCGCATCGTTCGTCTGAATTGCTCCTGAATAGTAAGTTGTGCCTTCTGTGATTGCTGCCTCTGATACAAGAAGTATCTGAGGCAATGAGGGCGTAGTCGCGTGGCTCTGATAAAGGCCTTCGTGCCTGGCATTTTCAGAGGCCGTTTATGATGATAGCGGGTCCGGTTCGAACTCATTTCCGAGCACGGCTGCTTGGGGGCAACGGCTTTCCTGATCTGGATCTAGCTTACGTCGGCTCGGCTAAGCGAAGCATTCGCCCAGGCCCGCCTTGTGCGCCCAGAGATCCGTGGAACCGTGTGTCGCCCCAGCGCGCTGACCCGGTGCAGCAAAGGTTCGCCGTCTCAGCATCTCGAAGCGCTCCGGAGAACCAACGAACCCTTAGGTGCATTTCCTCAATGCGAACTGCCAAGCTGTCCTTCACGGCGGTGACCCGAGTGGGCAAAGATAGAACACTTCCTAATTGAAACGGTAGGCAGGGACCTCTTCAACGGAGAAAGGGGTAGCGTGCTGAGGGTTCGGCTGAGAGAGGGCGGTCATGGCAGGCTGGTGATTGTTCACGTCACCGATTCCCGCGAAGGAACGCCACCATGACCAAGACAGAAAGTAAGACCGCCAGCGCTGCCGTCAAAGACATTCTGCTTTCGAACCCGGATGGATTGCACGAGGTGATCCGCGCGGTGATGCAGGAGGTGCTCGAGGCCGAGATGGACGAGGCGCTGGGTGCTTCGAAGAGCGAGCGCACGCCGGAGCGTCTCGGCTATCGCTCGGGTTACTATGGCCGTACCCTTGTCACGCGTGTCGGCAAGCTTGAGCTGCGGGTTCCGCAGGACCGGGCGGGCCGCTTCTCGACCGAACTTTTCGAGCGTTACCAGCGTTCCGAGCGGGCCTTGGTGGCCACGCTTGCGGAGATGTATGTGCAGGGCGTGTCGACCCGGAAGGTCAAGGCGATCACCGAAGAGCTGTGCGGCCATGCGTTCTCGGCCTCATCGATCTCGGCCATCAACAAGCGGCTGGACGAGAGCCTGAAGGCCTTTGCCGAGCGCCCGCTTCAGGAGCCCTTTGCCTATCTCATCCTCGATGCCCGCTACGAGAAGGTGCGCGAGGCCGGCATCGTCACGAGCCAGGCGGTGCTGATCGCGGTCGGCATCGACTGGGACGGGCGGCGCCAGATCCTGGCAGTGGAAATGGCCAATCGCGAAAGCCGCTCGGCCTGGAGGGATTTCCTCGTCGCGCTGAAGACGCGCGGCCTCAAGGGCGTCGAGCTGGTTGTCTCTGACGACCATGCCGGCCTGGTCGCGGCGATCGGCGGGGTGATCCCCGAAGCCGCCTGGCAGCGCTGCTACGTGCACTTCCTCAGGAACGCGCTCGATCACCTGCCGAGAAAGCACGGCGACGACTGCCTGCAGGAGTTGCGCTGGCTCTACGACCGGCGCGATCTCGCCGAGGCCAAGGCCGATCTCGCCGCATGGCTTGCCACATGGTCGGGCCGCTATCCGCGCCTGACGAGCTGGGTAGAGGAGACCATCGAATGCACGTTGACCTTCTTTGCCTGCCGCGCCAGCACCACAAGCACCTGAAGTCCACCAAAATGCTGGAACGCCTCAACGAGGAAATCCGCCGGCGCACCTATGTCGTGCGCATCTTCCCGAACGCCGAAAGCTGCCTGCGCCTGGTCAGGTCGCTGGCCGTCGAAACCAACGAAAACTGGATGGAGGCCAACCGCTACATCAACATGGACGACTGCGCGAGCACAAGAAGCTCGCTTTGCGCCAAGCCGCATGACCAGCTTCATGGCCGCCCCTTTTTGCAGAACTTGACGCACACAACCGAAAAGGGCTCGATCACCTGTGTAGGGAGCATGGCGCATTGCATGTAGGAAGTGTGCGCTGGGTCTATGACCGACGCGATCTCGCAGCATGGCTGGCCAAGTGGTCGCCAAGCTATCCCTGAGCTGACGAACGGAGTGGAGGAAGCGGACAACACACGGCTAGACGGCGTCGATCTGGAGGAAATGGCCGGGCCATTTCGGTTTGCTGCCCTTGGGCAGGCGTATGGCGTAGCGCTTGCTGACAAGGCGGAAGCGGCGGCCGCCAAGCTGCGGCGCAAAGACGGGTATAAATGCCGGCCCCTTTAATTGAGGTGAGACACATGTCCGATAGACTACTCGTGCGCAGTGATGAGTACGCGAGACGCATCGACGCACTCCGGAAGTGCATGGCAGAACAATCTCTTGATGCGTTTGTGATCTCAGACCAAGACCACTTTGAATATTTTACAGGCTACAAGTCCCTGTTCTGGATCTCTAAAGCTCGGCCGTACTTTCTGGTCGTTCTGAAAGAGAGCGACACGGTGATGGTCGTGGCAGCCGCTGCCGAAGCGAAGACATTTTCTCAAACGCCCGAGCTGCCTGCAGGTGTGATGCACCGGCAGTATTCCGGCTTCATCGAGGGTGCGGTTGATAAAGTGGTCGAAGTTCTCGGGCAGGCCGACCTTCGCAGAATTGCGCTTGATTATGGATTCGAGAGTTTCGGCCTCGGTTCCCTCAGTTTGCTTGACAAGCTAAACGCCCAATTTCGTGCAGCACAGCTCTTGGAAGGTGCAGATTTCATTTGGCCCATCCGAATGATCAAGACGCCGGCGGAAATTGCCCAGAAGCGGCTTACGCTCGGGATCGCGCATGGCGCGTTCCACCATTGCTTGAACAATTTGACGCTGGGCACGACGGAAAAACGATTCGCCAAGGCCTTGACCCTCGAGCTGATCGAACGTGGCGCCGATTCGGTTCCGTGGCTCCCGGTGCGTTTTGGACGAGAGGATTTCGCTTATAGCCTGCCGCCGAGCGATCGGGCGCTGGCAAAAGATGATTTCATTTGGGTTGATATCGGTTGCTGCATGTTGGCTTCGACTTCAGACGTCAATCGGATTGCGAAGGCCGGCCGCGTCACCGACGAAGAGCAAAGCATTTACACTCAGGTTCGAAACATAACAACCGCGACCTTGTCTGCAATTAGGCCGGGCATGACCGGTGCCGATGTCTACGGCGCGTTCGAAGCGTTTGCCAAGCAAACTGAGTTGGGGTTGCCGAGCGCAACTGCGTCCCGGATCGGCCATGGGTCCGGACGCAACCTGACGGAGCCACCCTCGATCGCGGCTACCTCGAAGGAGGTGATTCATGAGGGGATGATCATCCACGTCGAGCCGAAATACGAAATGTGCGGTGGAGTATTCCAGTTGGAGGAGGTTGCCGTGGTGACAAAGAACGGCGCAGAATTCATTACAACGCTTTCTGCAGAACGATTTCCCGAAATTTTGCTCTAATTGGAATTATTCATTCGGAGAATAATCGACGCGGATTTACCGCCTTCTTCGCGAACACTCTGGTCTTGCGGTGAGCCGACACAAAGATAGGCCCCTCTGAGCATGTCTCAGCTGCGAAGCGCGCCGTCGCTTCAGCGGGCAATGAGCGAACGGCGGGCGTGTAAAGCCATCGGCTGTTGCCGCATGACGGTTCGCTACGAGACCAGCAGGCCGGACGACCGCGAGCTTCGCGAGCGGATGAAGGCGATCGCGCAGGAGCGTCGCCGGTTCGGCTACCGGCGTCTTCTCGTGATGCCGCAGGAAAGCGGCCCTCACCGTCCTCGATACGAGCTTCTGATCCAGGCGGAAGACCCGAGATTATCTACAGGGTCATCGAAGCGATGCCCTTACGGCTAGCTGACAGAGGTTCTTCCACCTGGCACCCGCCCTTCAACGACGAAGGGCCGGAAGTCGGAACCACCTTTGACGACAGCGTGCACGACGCGGGCCATCTTGGCGGTGATAGCGGTCATTGCCTTGCGGCGTAGATCGGGATTGTCGCGATCGCTCGCAATGTAGCCTTCGAACTTATGACGGAAGCCATTCTCCCGCTGGCGGATCGCGACTTGTCCGGCGATCCACAGGGTAGGGCGCAGCCGAGCATTGCCGAATTGAAAAGGCGGGTCTGGCCCCGATATTGGCCTGACTGCTGTGTCGAGAGGTCCAGCCTGCAGAACTTTAGAAACTGGCGACGATGAGCGAAACGGCGAAGATCGCCGGCTTCGGCAATGATGGTCAATGCGTTGATCGGTCCAATGCCCGGGATTTGTCGCAGGAGCTGATAATCCTGGCTGTGCCGCAACAGCTCGTCGGCCTGCGCTTCGATCTCATTGCGCAAGCATGCGATCCGAGTGCTCCGTCAACGCGCGTCGAAGATACCTGGCAACAAGAGGCACAGCCTTCGCTACGGCGGCGATGTTCGCGAAGCGCTCGTGGTGTTTGTGGGAGGCATCGGAGCGGCTGTGTTCCAAACGGCTGCGGCCGTTGATACC
>NZ_SRUS01000110.1:0-423 GCF_004794715.1 Mesorhizobium sp. M8A.F.Ca.ET.207.01.1.1
GCCAAGCGGAAAGCTGTCGCTCGCCTGAAGGAAGGCTTCGGGATGAGCGAACGGCGGGCGTGTAAAGCCATCGGCTGTTGCCGCATGACGGTTCGCTACCAGACCAGCAGGCCGGACGACCGGGAGGTTCGCGAGCGGATGAAGGCGATCGCGCAGGAGCGTCGCCGGTTCGGCTACCGGCGTCTTCTCGTGATGCTGAGGCGGGAGGGCCTGGTCGTGAACCACAAGAAGCTGTTCCGGCTCTATCGGGAGGAGAAGCTCGCCGTTCGCCGCCGTGGCGGCCGCAAGCGGGCGATCGGGACCAGGGCGCCGATGCTGGTGCCGCTGAGGCCCGACGAGCGCTGGTCGCTCGACTTCGTATCGGACCAGCTCACCGACGGGCGCCGCTTCCGCATCCTGGCCGTCGTCGACGACTGCACGAGA
>NZ_SRUS01000111.1:0-423 GCF_004794715.1 Mesorhizobium sp. M8A.F.Ca.ET.207.01.1.1
AGCTGATCGACCAGCCGGTGGCGATGCTGGACGGCACCACCAGCGCGACCGTGCTGGCCGCCGCGCTGGACCGCGAACTGGTGTCGGTCGAGCCGATCGGCGACCAGTACAAGGTGCTGGTGGAAGTGGCGCTGCAGGCGCTGTTCTTCGACTTCCGCGAGCGCCAGGTGATTGCCTCCTATCCGCTCACCCTGCAGCGCATCGACGTGCAGGACTACCGTCCTGACAACGATGATATCGACGCGATCGTCGCCGATCTGCTGTACGGCAGCGCCGAGACCAGCCTGTCGCAGGTGATCGAGCGCCGCAAGACGACCATGACCAATCTGGAAACGGTGCAGAAGCGCATCGAGGAATTGAACCCCCTGCTGCTCGACATCGAGAACAAGATCGCCGCGTCCACGACCCAGAAGGAGCGCACCG
>NZ_SRUS01000112.1:0-423 GCF_004794715.1 Mesorhizobium sp. M8A.F.Ca.ET.207.01.1.1
GCCGGCTCAATGCGCTGCTGTTCACGGGCATGTTCATCGGCATGGCGGCCGGTGGCGCGCTGGGCAGCCTGGCGCTGGCGCAATGGGGGTGGCGCGGCGTGGCCTGGTTGGCGGTGGTGTGTGCGGGCAGCAGCCTGCTGCTGCGTTTGAAGTAGGGGTGATTGGCAGGGCCTGCAGCGCTGCACCTGCGGTCTGTTGGAACCGCTCTCGGGGTCAGATCCGCTTTTCGGAGGAAAGCGGATCTGACCCCAGATGTATTTCGATATCTGACAGAGATTCATCCACGCATGGCGTGGATCTACCGTGTTGACCAAGGTCGACACCTACCAACCGCCATCCCACGGAATCCATGCTGTTGCTGTTGTGGTTGCCGTTGCTGCCGAGGTTGACAGCAAGGAACGGCAACCACAACAGCAACAGCAT
>NZ_SRUS01000113.1:0-423 GCF_004794715.1 Mesorhizobium sp. M8A.F.Ca.ET.207.01.1.1
CGCAGGTTCACGTTGGAGACGGCTGCCGGGTTGTTCTTCAGGTGGAACATGTGGACCTCGTCGGTTGAGCCGGCCGGGCCGGCAGTGGGTTACTGCAGGTCTTCCGCCGGTACCGGCATGGCGGAGGTCAGGGACTGGATGCTGCTGCGGCGCTCGGCCAGCGCCTCCTCGGCGCGGAACCACTCCAGGGCGGTGGGATAGGCAGCGCCGGCCAGCATCGCGCGGGCCATCAGCAGTGAGAGGTAGTTGCCGTGGACGACAGCCAAGACCGCGCCGGCGGCAGCGAAGCCGCAGATCAGGCCCCACACCAGGACCGGCGCGAGGATGTACGCGAGGCGGCGGCTCACGACATCACCGTCCGCAAGATGTCCTGGAAGATCAGCACGGCAGCCGCGCCGACGATGAAGCCGATCATCGCGCCGT
>NZ_SRUS01000114.1:0-422 GCF_004794715.1 Mesorhizobium sp. M8A.F.Ca.ET.207.01.1.1
GCCTGTGACTCGCGCACCACGTCGCTGAACCACCAGAACAGGGTCAGCACCAGCATCGCGATGCCGACGTAGAACGTCCAGCGCCCCCAGCCGGCATCGTTGAGCCAGCTGGCCACGCCCACCATGGTCACCATCATCGCGATGGACCCCACGAAAGGCCATTTGCTCTGGCCCGGGACGAAGTACACGTTGGCGTCGGTCGGTGTCTGGGCCATGTCGGTATCCGGGTCAGGGTGCGGCGTGCGCGCCGTCCGAGGTGGCGGCCGGGGCCAGCCGATCGGACAACGCGTCGTTGCGGTAGAAGGTGTAGGACAAGGTGATCGTCTTGATCTCTGGCGGGAGGTCCGGATCGACGATGAAACGCACCGGCATGTCGCGCTTCTCGCCGGCCTGCAGCGTCTGCGCGGTGAAACAGAAACATT
>NZ_SRUS01000115.1:0-421 GCF_004794715.1 Mesorhizobium sp. M8A.F.Ca.ET.207.01.1.1
ATCGACTTCGCGGCCGTTGCGGTCAAGCGCAGCGATCGCGGCCATGTCGTCGGCATCCAGGTGCAGGTCCTGGGCGAGCAGGTTGCTGGCCAGGTTCTCGCGCTTGGTCGAGGACGGGATGACCGAGTAACCCAGTTGCAGCGCCCACGCCAGCGCGACCTGGGCCACGGTGGCCTGGTGCTTGTCGGCGATGCCGGCCAGCACCGGGTCCTTCAGCACCTTGCCGTAGGCCAGGGTCATGTAGGAGGTGACGGCGATGCCCTGTTCCTGCAGGAAGGCGGTCAGTGCCGGGTTCTGCAGGTATGGGCTCAGTTCGATCTGGTTGGTGGCGATGGCACCGGCGCCGAGGATGCTGATCGCCTTGCGGGTCTGCGCGATGGTGAAGTTGGAGATGCCGATCTCACGGGTCAGGCCCTGCGCC
>NZ_SRUS01000116.1:0-421 GCF_004794715.1 Mesorhizobium sp. M8A.F.Ca.ET.207.01.1.1
GTCAGCGCCGACGGCACTCCGACCACGGTGCATATCGACATCCTCGGCACCAACGATGCGGCCGTATTGTCATCCGCCTCGGTCAATCTGACCGAAGCCGACACGGCTGCCGCGATCAGCACCAGTGGTGCATTGACGATCTCCGATGTCGACAGCGATCCGCACTTCGTCGCCCAGGTCGGCACCCCCGGGACCTATGGCAGCTTCTCGATCGACGCCGACGGCAACTGGAGCTACACGGCCTCCTCGGCGCATGACGAGTTCGTCGCCGGCCAGCATTACACCGAGACCTTCAACGTGGTCAGCGCCGACGGCACTCCGACCACGGTGCATATCGACATCCTCGGCACCAACGATGCAGCCGTATTGTCATCCGCCTCGGGCAATCTGACCGACGACGACAGCGCTGCCGCAATCCGCA
>NZ_SRUS01000117.1:0-421 GCF_004794715.1 Mesorhizobium sp. M8A.F.Ca.ET.207.01.1.1
CGAGACGCAGGGGCTGGACAGGCTCTGGTGGAGGAAGGCATCGGCGTCGCGCCGCAGAAGTTCCTGCGACGGCGCATGGCTCTGCTTGACGCTCCATTCCTGTCGTGCCGCCGCCTTGTTGGATTCGCCTTCGGTATGGACGAGCGTCATTGGCCGAACAACTCCGTTATGGTCTCTTCGCCGAGCCCGATGCCGGTGCTGGCGCCGGTGCCGCTGGCCTGGCTGGTGCTGGTGCGCGTGCTGCTGCACTGGGCCACCACCGCGCTGCCGCTGATCGTGGTCAGCCCGCTGCTGGCCGAAATGCTGCATCTGCCGCATGACCAGCTGCCGATGTTGCTGGCATCGTTGCTGCTGGGAACGCCGTTGCTGAGCCTGATCGGGGGCGTGGTCGCCGCGCTGACCGTCGGCATCCGACGCTCTG
>NZ_SRUS01000118.1:0-419 GCF_004794715.1 Mesorhizobium sp. M8A.F.Ca.ET.207.01.1.1
CGGCAGATCCGCTTCGCGCAGGGTACGGCGCGGCAGCGGCCACACCCGCCAGTCCAGCCAGTCGGCCAGATCGCGGCGGCCGATCGACAGCGCCACGCCCAGCGGTGTCTGGCCGTCGGCAGCACGCGCTTCCGGCGAGGCACCGTGCTGCACCAGCAGCTTCAGTGCGCCTTCGCGGGCCAGCGCGGTGGCCAGGTGCAGTGCGGTCATGCCATGACTGTCGCGCGCCTCGCGATCGACGCCCGCCTTGAGCAGGGCCTGCTGCAGGCGCAGCCAGCCCAGGCGTACCGCCAGCGACAGCGGTGGGTCACCGGCCGGCGAGGCTGCGAACGGGTCCGCGCCACGTTCCAGCAGTTCCAGCGCCAGCTGTTCCAGGCCGCGGGCGGCCTGGTCGTGCTGCGCGCAGGCGGCCAGGAAGC
>NZ_SRUS01000119.1:0-418 GCF_004794715.1 Mesorhizobium sp. M8A.F.Ca.ET.207.01.1.1
TGAGTTCGACTGTCTGCGGCATCAACTGCCGAAAGGCGGCGACGTCTTCGAGGGCTGCTTTCATCCTGTCCGCGAGTTGAACGGCATCGGGCCGGATCAGGGCAGGGGACCCTTCGCCGAATATTTCCGGGATGCCGCCCACCGCGGTGGCGATCATCGGCCTACCGGCGGCCAGCGCCTCCAGCACGATATAGGGCATCGCCTCGGCGCGCGAGGGCACCACGATCAGCTGCGCCAGCGCGAAGGCCTGCCTCGCCGGCATCGGCGCCAGGAAGCTGACATCATCCGAAAGCCCGAGACGTTTGACCTGCGCGTGGTAGCGCGGCAGGTCGTCGCCGTCGCCCACCATCACCGCGCTCGGGCGACGGCCGAGTTGGTTGGCGGCGAGCGCCAGGGCCTCGATGAAGATGTCGGGACC
>NZ_SRUS01000011.1:0-217853 GCF_004794715.1 Mesorhizobium sp. M8A.F.Ca.ET.207.01.1.1
GAAAGCCCAAAATGCTCATCCGCATCGCACTCGCCAGAAAACTTCTCGTCATCCTCAACGCAAAAGCACGCGACGCGAGAAGCGAATTCGCAAATGCAACTTGACACCCCAGATAGTCGCTCTCCCCCCTCCGGAGGGAGAGGAAAGGAGCCTGGCTAGGGTACGCCAACGCGTCCGCAAAGAATGGCGGGCAGTGCACCAGCCCTGCACGAAAACTGCACGCGCATGCCGAAAACCTCCTCGTATCTGCCCCGCCAACTTCATGCCGGCCCGCCACAAGGCGGCATGCAAAAGCGAGCAAAACCCCGTTGGTCCCTGCCCCACAGGCTGCGCAGCGAAGGCTGGTGGCTGGCCGATCCACCACGTGCGACGGCAACCCTCATCCTTTTCGTCCGCAGACGCTCTCCGACGGCCCGACTGGAAGCCATGGGGACGATCAGGTCATGACAGTGTTGCTCACTTCGGCGCCAAGCTATTGCAGCCGCTTCGGCGTTGCCCTGCTGTTGGTCGCGATCGCCGATTTCCTGTTCTACGGCCAGCCCGCCGGCATCACGGTTCTCCTGTTCGCCATCCTGATTGCCGCGGCGGTGGTGGCCGTGCATCCCGCCGCCTTCAACGATGGCAAGGTGTGGCTCAAGTCAGCCGCCTTGCTTGTCGCGCTGCTGCCGCTGGCCGAGGCTGCCAGCCCTTTGTCGGTCTCTATCGCGCTCGCGGCCCTGGTGGCGTTCGCGCTTTCGCTGAGCGGCCGGCTGCGGCACCGCATGGCGCGCATTGCCGGCCAGATCGCGCTGTTCGGGCTGGCGGCGCCGGTCCGGTTCCTCGGCGATTTTCTCCAGTGGCGAAGGGCGGCGCGGCGGTTCGGCGGGCATCGCATAAGGCTGGCGGCGATCGCGGTCTGGGTCATGCCGCTGACGCTGGGCGCCGTCTTCGTCGCCCTGTTCGGCGCCGCCAACCCGGTCATCGAATACTGGCTGTCGCTGATCGATCTCATCAGGCTGCTCGACCTGATCCAGCTGACGCGGATCGCCTTCTGGCTGTTCGTGCTTGCCGGCGTCTGGGCCTTTCTGCGGCCGCGCCTGCCGCGATTCCGGCGGCGTATCTCCAGGCCAAACCATCTCCTTGCCGATGCCCAGCCGGCGACCAAACCCGACAGGCACGTCGTCGAGGACATCGTCTTCGGCAAGGCCGCCATCCTGCGCGCATTGATCGTCTTCAACATGCTGTTCGCGATGCAGAGCGGGCTCGACGCCACCTATCTGTGGGGCGGGGTCGCGCTTCCCGATGGCTTGAGCTACGCTGCCTACGCGCATCGCGGCGCCTATCCGCTTCTTGTCACCGCACTGCTAGCCGCTGGTTTTGTCCTTGCGGCGCTGAGGCCTGGCAGTGAGGCATCGGCCGATCCGCTCATCCGCCGGCTGGTCTATGCCTGGGTGGCGCAGAACATCATGCTGGTCGTCTCGTCGATCCTGCGACTCGACCTCTATGTCGGCATCTATGCGCTGACCTACTGGCGCGTCGCTGCTTTCGCCTGGATGGGGCTGGTGGCGGCCGGGCTTGCGCTGATCATCGCCCGCATCGCGCTCGGAAAATCCAATGAATGGCTGCTCTCCGCCAATCTTCTGACGTTATCCCTGGCCCTTTATGCCTGCTGTTTCATCAACTTCGCCGCGCTGATCGCCAATTACAATGTCGACCATTCCCTTGAAATGACCGGCCAGGGCATTCCCCTCGACGCCTGGTATCTGCGCTCGCTCGGCCCGGGCGCCTTTCCGGCGCTCGACCGCTTCTTCGATCGTCAGCGTAAGACGGCCGATGCCGGCGCCGTCGGCGAACTGGCAAGGTTGCGCGGTGTCGATGAAGGCTGGTATCGCAGCCTGCAGGAAAACTGGCGCAGCTGGAGCTTTCGCGACTGGCGCCTGCTTCGCTATCTCGACAGCAGGCGGCCGATCATTGTTCCTGGTGTCGCAGAACCCGTGCCGGATCGCTGAGCCATGCCGCATCACATCCTCGTCGCCGACGACGACCCGCATATCCGCGAAGTGATCTGCTTCGCGCTGGAAAAGGCCGGCATGAAAACGGCTGCCGTGGCCGATGGCGCCGCCGCCCTGCAGGCGATCGAACGGCGCACGCCCGACCTTGTCGTGCTCGACATCGGCATGCCTGAGATGGACGGGCTGGAGGTCTGCCGGCGGCTGCGCCACACATCAGACGTGCCGGTGCTGTTCCTGTCCGCGCGAGATGAGGAGATCGACCGCATCCTTGGGCTCGAAATGGGTGGCGACGATTATGTCACCAAACCGTTCAGCCCGCGCGAGCTGGTCGCCCGCGTCAACGTCATCCTGCGGCGCGCCCGCCCCGTCGCGCCCGAACCCGCCGACGACAGGCAGTTCGCGCAGGGCAAGCTCACCTTGGCGCCGGCAAGCCACGCGGCCGCCTTCGACGGCAAGCCGCTGGCCCTGACGGGGATCGAGTTCTCGATCCTGAAAGGGTTTCTGGCGCGGCCCACCCATGTGCTCGACCGCGAGGCGGTGATGGCCAGTGCCTATGCGGGCAAGATCCATGTCGCCGACCGCACCGTCGACAGCCATATCCGCAACATCCGCGCCAAGTTGGCGGCGGTGGGTTGCCCGGAGGTCATCGAGACGGTGCATGGCGTCGGCTTCCGGCTCGGCCGATGCGGCTGACGACGTCAAGCAAATGGATTGGCAGCAAGTGGATCGGCCGCAAATGGCGGCCTCGTCTCGCCACGGTCGTCGTCGCCATCCTGATCCTGGTGATGGCGCTGCCGCTGGTCGGCCTGTTCTTCTTCCGCCTCTATGAGAACCAGCTGATCCGCCAGACCGAGGCGGAGCTGATCGCGCAGGGTGCCGCCATCGCCGCCATCTATGCGCAGGAGGTGCGCGACGCCGGCATTTTGCCGGAAAAGCTCGGCGCGCCGATGCCTGGGGCCAATGGCGGCGCGAGCCGAAGCGCCAATCCCGAATCGCCCTATCGGCCGATCGAGCCGCGGCTCGATCTCGCCTCGGATTACGTGCTTGCGACCCGGCCTGCCGGGATGCCCGCCACGGCCGATCCCGCTTTCGCCGCGATCGGCGCGCGCCTGACCGGCATTCTCGATGCGACGCAGAAGACCACGCTGGCCGGTTTCCGGCTGCTTGATCCCGCAGGTGTCGTCATTGCCGGGCGCGACGAAATCGGGCAGTCGCTTGCCGGGGTCGAGGAGGTGCGTGCCGCACTTGCCGGGCGCTATGCCAGCGCGCTCCGGCTGCGCATCCCCAACCAGCCGGCGCCGCCGCTCTATTCGGTCAGCCGCGGCACCAAGGTGCGCGTCTTCGTCGCCCTGCCGGTTGCCGTCAACGGCAAGGTCGCCGGCGTGGTCTATGTCTCGCGGACGCCCAACAACATCATAAAACATCTCTATGGCGAACGCGGCAAGGTGACGGCGGCGGCGATCGCCATCCTCGGCGGCACGCTGCTCATCGGCCTCGTCTTCCTGCGCACTGTCAGCCGGCCGATCTATGCGCTGATCGACCGCACCCAGCGCATCGCCGCCGGCGACCGCGACGCGATCCGGCCGCTCGATCATCACGGCACGCGCGAAATGGCCGAACTGTCCGCCGCGTTTCTCGACATGGCGGAGAAACTGCAGGCGCGCTCGGATTCGATCCAGACCTTCGCCACCCACGTCTCGCATGAGCTCAAATCGCCGCTGACGGCGATCCAGGGCGCGGCCGAACTGCTGCGCGATTCCGGCTCGGCGATGGATGATGACGAGCGGCGGCGCTTCTCCAACAATATCGTCACCGATGCCGGACGGCTCAACCTGCTGGTCCGGCGGCTGCTCGACCTGGCGCGGGCCGAAAACCTCGCGCCCAGCGGCGAAAGCACCTCGGTCAGGTCGGCGCTGGCGCTGCTTCCCGCAGACACCAGGCTGGCGGTTGGCGTCGAGGCCGGCGGCGATCTGGCCTTGCGCATCTCGGCCGAGAACGGAGCAATCGTGCTTGGCAATCTCATCGACAATTCGGCCAGGCACGGCGCGACGCAAGTTTCGATCACTGCCGCAAGCGCCGGCGGCAAGGCAACCGTGCTGGTCAGCGACGACGGCGCCGGCATTTCGCCAAGCAACCAGGCGCGCATCTTCGAGCCGTTCTTCACCACGCGGCGCGCTACCGGCGGCACCGGCATGGGCCTCGGCATCGTGCTGGCCCTCCTGAAAGCGCATGATGGTACGATCAGGTTGGTTGACTCCGAGCGCGGCACGCGCTTCGAGATCACTTTGCCGGTCGCGTAGAGTGTGGACGGCGGATCGGAGAAAAAAGTGCGCTACGACATCGTCATCATCGGCGGAGCCATCGTCGGCTCCTCGGTCGCCTACTATCTGCGCGAGGAAGGGTTTTCCGGCTCGATCGCGCTGATCGAGCGCGATCCGCAATTCGCCCATGCGGCGACGACGCTATCCATGGCCTCGATCCGCCAGCAATTCTCGATTCCGGAAAACATCCGCCTGTCGCAATTCACGCTGAAACTGTTCCGGCGGCTGAAGGAAGAATTCGGCACTGACGCCGATATCGGTTTTCGCGAGGGCGGCTATCTCATCCTTGCCGGCGAGGCCGGGCTGCCGATCCTCAGGGCCAACCACGAGGCGCAGGTCGCCGAGGGCGCCGACATACTGCTCGAGGACGCTGACCAGCTGACGCGCCGCTTCCCTTGGCTGTCGGCGGAAGGCATCACCGCCGGCGCCTATGGCCGCACCGGCGAAGGCTGGTTCGACGCGCATGCGATGCTGACGCTGTTCCGCAAGGCGCTGCGGCAGAAGAAGATCGACTTCATCAGCGCTTCGGTCACCGGTATCGAGCGGCAGGGCGACCGCGTCACCGGCGTCAGCCTCGATAATGGCGACCGGATCGAGGCCGGCACCGTCATCAACGCCGCCGGGCCGAATGCCGGCAAGGTCGCCGCCCTTGCCGGGCTGGCGCTGCCGGTCGAGCCGCGCAAGCGCAACGTCTTCGTCTTCGAGGCGCGCGAGAAATATGCCGACATGCCGCTGCTGGTCGATCCCTCGGGCATCTATGTCAGGCCGGAAGGCTCGGTCTACCTCACCGGCGGCGCCGAACCGGAAGAGGGCGACGGCCCGGCCGATCCCGGCGATTTCGACGTCGACTGGCCGCTGTTCGAAGAGGTGATCTGGCCGGTGCTGGCAACCCGCATCCCGGCCTTCGAGGCGATCAAGCCGACGCGTGCCTGGGCCGGGCATTATGACTATAACACCCTCGACCAGAACGCGGTGATCGGCCCGCATCCCGAAGTGATGAATTTCCTCTTCGCCAACGGATTTTCCGGCCACGGCCTGCAGCAAGCGCCGGCGGTCGGCAAGGCGCTGGCGGAACTGATCGTGCATGGCGGCTACCGGACGATCGATTGCTCGGCGTTTGGCTACGAACGGGTGGCCGAGGGCCGGGCGTTCCGGGAATTGAATGTGATTTGAGGCGCCTGGCCTGGGCCTGCCTCTCCCTTCTCCCCTTGTGGGAGAAGGTGGATCGGCGCGCAGCGCCGAGACGGTTGAGGGGTGCGTGACAGATCTCCGTCCTTGCCAAGCTGGAACACCCCTCATCCGTCGCCTTCGGCGACACCTTCTCCCACAAGGGGAGAAGGAAGAAGCGTCTGGGCGATCATCGATTCGACGGCAAGCGCGTTGCCCAGCGCATGGCCGGCGGCCGTGTTGTCGAAGATGCCCCAGACCTCGGCACCGGAGGCCGCCGCCGCCTCCATTTGCCGGCCAAATCTGGCGAGGCTATCGGCATCGTAGTCGGAGTAATAGGCGCGCGGCGCGCCGTGCCAGCGGAAATAGGCGAGGCCGGGCCAGCCTGCCGGCGCCGCAGCAGATGGCACCGGAGCGGGGTCGGCGGCGACATGCGCGATCCGGCGATCGGCCAGAAGCGCTTCAGCGTCGGCTTCGAACCAGCTGGGATGGCGCGGTTCGCAAACCAGCCTTGCTTGGGTTCGCTTGCCGACCATGTCGAAGAAACCGCTCGCGACATCCGGCTCGAAGGATAGGCTCGGAGGCAGCTGCACCAGAAGCACGCTCAGCTTTGCGCCGAGACCTTCGGCCTGCAGGAGAAAGCTCTCAAGGAGGTCGTCGCAGCCGGCGAGGCGGTGCTCATGGGTGATGGCCTTCGGCAGCTTGACGGCGAAGCGGAAGTGCTCCGGCACGGCGCGTGCCCAGCGCTCATAGGTCTCGCGGCGGTGCGGCTTGTAGAAGGATGTGTCGATCTCGACGATCGGAAAGTGCCTGGAATAGCGTTCGAGATGCGATCCGGGTTGCGGGAAGTCTTGGCTGTATCGTGTCGGAACGCCCCAACCGGCCGTGCCTATGAAACATGCCTGTTTTCCCATGCATGGGATGTGGGCCGGATGAGGTGTGGGTCAAGGCGGAGAGAGGCTGCGCAAAGCAACGGCCCGCCGCTCAGGCCGCGGCCAGTCTTCCAGCCTCGACATGTGCCTGCAGCCAGGCAAGCACCCGCGCCCAGCCCTCTGCATGTTCCGCCGCCGCTTCGTGCAGCCCGGCAAAACCGCCATGGCAGATGGTAAGGCGCGTGCCCCTGGCAGTCGGCTGCAGCAGCCAGGCTACCGTGGTTTGCCGCCGGCCAAGCGTGGGATGGTCCCATGCATAGGCCCGCGTCTGCACGATCCGGCGCGGCACCTCGATCTCGAGGAATTCGCCGCTGGCCGGCAGGTCCGTGCCGTCGGCCGTTCGGACAATAGCGGTCCAATGGCCGCCGACTCGCAGGTCGGCCGACCAGTCGACCATCCGTTCGGTGTCGGCCGACCCCCACCATTGCCCGATTTCCTCGCCGACCAGTGCCTCGAAGATGCGTTCCGGAGGCGCTTCGATCTCGGCCGATGCCATGACGGTGTCGCCATTGGTCATGCTCCGTACCCTGGGAGCGTGGATCATGGATGCCTCCACATCAAATTTGTTTCGTTGACGAAACGAGCCTTTAGCCCTTTGATGGCGGACGCTCGAAGCCCTTGCCGGTCTCAAGCAGGCTCTTCAGGCTGGCCAGCACCAGCGGCCAGCCCTTGGCGACGTTGCCGATCAGCCTGTGCGGCCCGTCCGCTTCATGGGTTACGGCAAGCTTCATCAGCTCGCCGTCCGGCTCGATGGTGAAGGTGCAGCGCGTGTAGCCGTCTTCCCTGAGCTCGGGCATCCATTCATTGCGCCATTTGATGACCAGGCGCCGCGGCGGATCGATCTCGAGGATCTCGCCGCTGTCGGCGACCCGCCCGTCGGGGAAGATCAGCTTCCAGCTGGAGCCCACCTTCCATTCGCTCTCCTGATAGGAGCAGAGGAAGAACTGCCGGTTGAACTCCGGGTCGGTCAACGCTTCCCAGAGCTTTTCGGCCGTGGTGCGAATATAGGTCACATAAACGAAGCTGTTGCTCATCGGTCTTCCCTTTCGAGGCGTTTCTTCAGGTCGCTGAGGGCGGTCAGCCGCCCCCGCTCGAATTTGCCAATCCAGCGGTCGGCGATCTCGTTGATCGGAACCGGATTGAGGTAGTGCTCCTTCTCTCGACCCCGGCGGATGGTGGTGACGAGGTTTGCTTCCTCCAGGATCGCCAGGTGCTTGGTCACCGCCTGGCGGGTCATGGCCATCTCGGCGCACAGCGCATTCAGCGTCTGCCCATTCCTGGCATGGAGGCTGTCCAGCAATTGCCGGCGTGTCGGGTCCGCCAGGGCGCGAAAGACTGCATCCATGCTCATTGCTCTAATATGCAACCATTTGGTTGCATGTCAAGCGGCAAGATCGCACGCCGTTGGCGACCGGATAGATCGCGGCAGATAAAGAATCAGCGCTTGCGGGAGATCCAGAAGGCGTCCGGCATGCGCTTCATGCCGATGCGTTCGTAGAAGCCGACGGCATCGGGCATCGAAATCAGGCTGATGGCGACCGACGGTCCGAGCTGCCGGGCCACCTCGTCCATCAGCCCCTTGCCGATGCCAAGTCCCTGCGCCTTGGCCGAGACGGCGAGGTCGGAGATGTAGCAGACCCAGGAAAAGTCGGTCAGGCAGCGGGCAACGCCAATCAGCGGCTTGCCTTCCATGTCGAGACGAGCGGTCACGATCAGGTCGGCGCCCTCCAGCATCGCCTTCAGCCTGGCCTCGTCATCGACGGGCCTGACTTCGCCGAGGCCGGATTCGGCCAGCACGCGGCGGAACTGCGCGGTATCGAGCGACGCCTCGCGGGCGTAGAGGACGTGGGAATTTTCTGCCATCACAGCCAGAGTGCACCATCGGGCGGTGAATTCGAAGCCGTTTCGTCGGCACCCTGGCGCCGGCGCGCACGAACAGCTGCCTTTTATTTGCCCGCGGCTTTGTGTAAACCGGGCTCCAGAAAATCCCCCGCAACGAAAACACGGGCCAAAGCCATGGAAAAATTCACCAAGCTCACCGGCGTCGCCGCCCCCATGCCGATCGTCAATGTCGACACCGACATGATCATCCCGAAGGATTATCTCAAGACGATCAAGCGCACCGGGCTTGGCACCGGCCTGTTTGCCGAGATGCGCTACAAGGACGACGGTTCGGAAAATCCGGACTTCGTGCTCAACAAGCCGGCCTACCGCAAGGCGCAGATCCTGGTCGCCGGCGACAATTTCGGCTGCGGCTCGAGCCGGGAGCACGCGCCATGGGCGCTGCTCGATTTCGGCATACGCTGCGTCATCTCGACCTCGTTCGCCGACATCTTCTACAACAACTGCTTCAAGAACGGCGTGCTGCCGATCACCGTCAGCCCCGAGGACCTGGAGAAGCTGATGGACGACGCCTCGCGCGGCTCCAACGCAACTCTGTCGGTCGATCTCGAAGCCAAGGAAATCCGTGGCCCGGACGGCGGCGTCGTGACCTTCGATCTCGACGACTTCAAGCGGCATTGCATGCTCAACGGGCTCGACGACATCGGCCTGACCATGGAAAAGGCCGGCGCCATCGCCTCGTTCGAGAAGAAGAACGCCGAACTGCGCCCCTGGGCCTGAGCGGCCGATAGGCCCGGCCTTTCCTGCCGGGCGGCGACTGAGGGAGGGACAGTCATGAGACACCAGCTTCTGGCCGGCGCCTGCGGGGTGGCCTTGTTGTTGGCACCCACCGCGTTTGCGCAAACCCAGACCCAGACGCCCGCCGCGGAGCAGGCGCCGGCGGCCGAAAAGCCAGCCACCGACGACGACACGGGAACGAACGCTGCCGACGCTTCCGAGGACGACAAGCAGGCGCCGATCCCGTTCGAAGGCGGCCAACTCACCATCACGCAGCCGGAGCAGGACGGCGAGAAGGTGCTGTCCTATGACGGCAAACAGCTGGCCAGCAACTATGACGTCTTTTTCGATAAGATCGTCAAGATCGGCGACGTCAATGTGGCGCTGGTCGATGTCGGCGATGGCGGCAACCAGTGCGGCCCGGCCAAGGTGATCGTCTGGAAGCCGGAGGGTGGCGCCATCCAGAGCATCACGGTCGAGCAGGACGAGTGCGGCGCGCCGCCCTCGGCGGTGTCCGACAACGCCATCTATTTCGTGCCGTATCTTTTGCCCGGCGATGAAAAGCCGGCTTTGCAATGGTCGCCAGCGAGCGGACTGACCATTTCGGGCAATCTGGCCTACATGCCGGAGCCCGGCACGGACTGGAAGGATATCGACCCGACGAAATACGACAACATCATCGACGCCTTCCACAATGAGGCCGTCTACAAGGAAGCCCAGAAACTGCTCGGCAAGGACATGTCCGACATGGCGACCAGCCTGCTGGTCGGCGGCGGCACGGAAAAGACCGCGTCCGGCGCCTTCTACGCCAGCGGCTGCGTACCGCATGATTGCGGCGGCAATGACGGCTTCATGGCGGTTGACCCGGCCAAGCACCAGCTCTACTTCGCCCGCCGCGGCGACAATGGCCAACCGAACGCCTGGCCGGCGGTGGCGACATGGCCGGCCGATGTGAAGGAAGCGCTGGACAAGGCGCTGGGGTCGGCGAACTAGGGTTGCTGGCATCGCGCCTTCGTTACCACGGGGAGCAGTCCAGGGGTCTGCGCTGCGTCACTCCGCTCCTTTGCTCCGCCATGGGATGACGACGGGAGGGATGCTCAGGCGAAGCCGGCATTGGGCCGGCCGGGAAGTAGCGCGCGACACCAGCCGGACAAGTCTCAATTCCCTCCCAGGCTCAGCGCCTTCCTGCGGTCGGCCTTGGCGCGCTTGGTGTTGCCTTTTGCCTCCCAGGAACGGCCCCGGAAAGTGTAGGCATCGGCATAGTTGGGGTAGAGCTTGATGGCGTGAGTGAAGTTGGCGATCGCGCCGTCGTGATCGCCCGCGCGTGCCTGCACCAGGCCTCTGCCGAAGTAGCCGCCCGGACTGTTCCGATCGATCTGGATCGCCATGTCGAAATCCGCCAGGGCGCGCTTCGCATCGCCCTTGGCCATCCAGACGATACCGCGATCGACACGCATTTTGGCGACGCCCGGACTAAGGCCGATGGCTTCGTCATAGTCTGCTATGGCGCCGTCGTAATCGCCTATGGTCATCCGGCTGATCCCGCGAGCGTGGAAATGCAGGGGGTAGGTGGGATCGAACTCGATCGCCTTGCTGAAATCGTCGATGGCACGTTTGTGGTCGTTCTTGGCGGTCCAGGCAAAGCCACGGGCGGAATAATAGCTGCCGTTCTTTGGCTCGAGCGCAATCGCGCTGCCGTAGTCCGTTATGGCGCGATCGTAATTGCCCTTCTGCCCCCAGGCGAGACCGCGATATCCGAAAGCCTCGGCATCGTTGGAATCGAGCGCCAACGCCTGATCGAATTTGGCGATCGCAAGGTCGTAGCGACCCTTGTTGTAGAGGGCTATGCCACTCTTCGTGATGTCGCGCAGCGTTGCCGCCGCGCCCCGTGTCGTTGGCGCCTGCTTGTTTGCCGCTCTCGCCATGGCCGCATCGTCGCGCTCCTTGCTGGCATTGGCGTGGTTTGGATCGAGGCGTAAAGCCTCATCCAGGTCGGCGATGGCGCGGTCGTATTGCTGCTCCCTGTTCCAGCAGAATCCGCGATTGAACCATGCTTCGGCATCCGTTGGCCGCAGTCGGATCACCTCCGTCGAATCGGCGATGATGCCATCGCAATCGTGTTTCACGGCGCGGGCCCGGCTGCGCAGCACATAAGCGTCGGCATTGGCCGGCTGCAACGAAATGATGGTGCTCAGATCGGCGATGGCGCGGTCGATCTTGCCTCTCTGCAGCCAGATGGCGGAACGGTAGAAATAGGCGTCGGTCGACTTTGGATCGAGCTTTGTCGCCTTGTCGTAGTCGGCCATGGCCCGGTCGGGGTCGCCTTTCAAAGCATAGGTGAAGCCGCGCAAGGTGTGGGCGCCGGCATTGGATGGGTCGGCGGCGACCGCTATGTCGTACTGCTCGATCGCCCGGTCGAACTGATTTTGGGCGCGCCAGATCGTTCCCTGCTCGATAGCGTCCTCGACGATCTTGTTCCGCGCCCGGCCGGCGGGCTTGGTTGCAGCGGCCTTGGCTTTCGCCGCTGGCTCCCCGCCGGCGTTGGCCGCTGCCTTGCGGGCGATGGCATAGTCGGGATTGCCGGGGTCGAGCTGCAGTGCCTCGTCGAAGTCGACGACGGCGCCGGCATAGTCCTTCCGGTCGGCCCGCGCCATGCCGCGCGCATAATAGCTGGCGTCATCCTTCGTATCGATCCCGATCGCGACGGAATAGGCGGCGATCGCACGCCCGGCGTCGCCCTTGGCGTGCCAGGCCACGCCCTTGCAGTAGAAGGCGTCGCGCGCCTTCGGGTCGAGGTCGGCGGCGCGGCCGCAGTCGGCAAGCGCGCCATCGGCATCGCCCGAGGTGGCCTTGGCCAGACCCCGATGCGAAAGCGCCGCGCCAAAGTCGGGACTGGTCCTTATGGCCTTGTCGTAGTCCGCGATCGCCTTGCCGTAATCGCGTTTGGCGGCCCAGGCCCGGCCGCGGCCGAAATGGGCAAAGCGGTTTTCGGGATCGAGCTCGATCGCCTTGTCGTAGGCGCTGATCGCCTGGTCATACTTGCCCATGTCGAGAAAGGCGTCGCCACCAAGGACGGCCTCCAGGGCGCGCGGATCCTTTGCGGCCAGCGCCCTCTCTGTCAGCGCCTTGCCTTGCGCGGCCGTCATCTCCGGAATGGCCGATGGCGGCTTCTCGGGCTCCGCCGCTGGTGCGTCCGGCGGTGGCGCCAATTCGACGCTGTCGCCCGTGACCTGCTTGTCGCAGATTCCAGCCCGCCGCGGATCGAGTTCGACGGCGCGCCGGCAATCCGCCGCGGCGCCGGCCTTGTCGCCACTCAATGTCCTCGCGCGGCCGCGTACGAGATAGGCCTCGGCATTGTTAGGGTCGAGGCTGATCGCCTTGGAAAGATCGAGAAGCGCGCCACCGACGCTATAATCCGCCAGCCGCGCCTCAGCGCGTTCGACCAGGACTTTTGCGGCGGCCGGATCCCTCACATTCCCGGCTGCCGACTGGTCCGGTGCGCCGGGCGCATGCTCGTTGCACGAGCCCGCGCGCCCGGGGTCCAGCTCAACGGCGCGTCGGCAATCATTGGCGGCAGCGGCGTAGTTGCCCTGCGATGCCTCGGCGAGCGACCGATCGTAAAAGGCCTCGGCATTGTAGGGATCGAGCTGAATGGCAGAGCTGAAACTTTCGATTGCGCCGGCGACGTAGCCCTGTACCTGCTGCTCCAATCCCCGCTTCAGTTCCCAGGCAACGCGCTCGGAATGGTCCTCTTTCCTGGGGTAGAGTTGAAGCGGCGCGTATACGCGTGGCGCGGCAGGCTCTTCGGCTGCTTCATAAGCCGGACTGGGCGCGGGGTCGGGGGGCCGTCGGGTGGCTTGGAGGCTCAGCCTTTCCTCGGCGTATTTAGGGTTGGCCGGATCGAGCGCGATGGCCTTGTCCAGATCGGCGATGGCCTTGTCGGGATCGATCGTCTTCCAGACCAATGCCCGGATAAAGTAAGACCCTGGATCGGTCGGCTTCAAGGAGATGGCTTTGTCGAGATCGGCAAATGCTTCTTTTGCCTTGCCGATCCGGGCCATCGTCATGCCGCGTACCCGGTAAGCCTGGGCGTCGGCCGGGTCGAGGCGGATCGCTTCATCCAGATCGGCGAGAGTCCGGGCATAGTCGCCCTTCAAGCCCCAGCTCTTGGCGCGGTTAAAGCGGAAAGCCGAATTTGCCGGGTCCAGCCGGATCGCCTCGTCGAACGAAGCAATGGCGCGGGTGTGGTCGCCCTTGTCCTGCCAGGCAATGCCGCGCACGCCGTAAGCCCTTGCGTTGGCGGGGTCGATCTCGATCGCTTCGTCGCAGTCGACGATGGCGCGGTCGTGCTCGCCTTTCCTGCTGAAAGCCTTGGCGCGATTGACATAGAGGCCGGCGTCGTCCGGCGTTAGCGCGATCGCGCGGGTACAGGCAGCGATCCGCTGGTCGGGGTCGACCTTGCCACGGCTGAAACAGGTTGCATGGTCGGCGCCGGCCGCGAACGCCGGCGTGGCGAGAACGATAATGGCTCCCATCCCAGCCAACGACAGCCAGACGCGCAAAGAACCAACGAATGCGCGCGCAAGCGCGTCGGTGCCGCCTGACATGGCTCTGATCCTCCCCCCGGAGCTGCCGCGGCAGAAATTGCAATGGCGGCATACTTCACGGATTCCCGTCCTCGCGGAGGCCAACAGGGCGCGGAGGCGGACAGGGCGGGCCCGTCGGTGGCGCCGATTCTGCACTGCCGATCCATTCGTATTGGCCCATGGCAGGATCGGCGTTTTCGCCACAGAATGGTTGCAATCATGGCGAGGCTCCTCATGCGCAAACTCATCTCCACCGGCTCACCCTTCGAAAAGACCGCCGGCTATTCGCGTGCCGTGGTGCAGGGCGACTGGTGCTTCGTGTCCGGGACGACCGGCTATGATTATGCGACCATGACGATGCCGGAGACGGTCGAGGCGCAGACGCGCAACTGCCTGGCGACGATCGGCAAGGCGCTCGGGGATGGCGGCTTCGAAATGGCGGATGTGGTGCGGGCGCATTACTACATCACCGATCAGGCCTTCGTGGATGTCGTCTTCCCGATACTCGGCGAGACGTTCGGCGACATCAGGCCGGCGGCGACGATGATCGTGTGCCAGCTGAACAAACCGGAAATGAAGATCGAGATCGAGGTGACGGCGCTGCGGCGTACCGCCTGAGAGACCAAGGCGATGAAGGTCCGGCGCATCGTGGCCAATATCGAGACACGGGACGCGGCGGCGGCCAGCCGTTTCTACCACGATGTGCTCGGCCTCGATCTGCTCATGGACCAGGGCTGGATCGCAACCTACGGCTCCGGGGAGACGATGCAGGTGCAGGTCAGCTTCATGGCGCAAGGCGGGTCCGGCACGCCGGTGCCGGACCTGTCGATCGAAGTCGACGATGTCGATGCGGCGCTCGAAGCGATGCAGGCCGCCGGTTTCGCCATCGAATATGGGCCTGCCGACGAACCCTGGGGCGTGCGGCGCTTCTATGTGCGCGATCCCCTCGGACGGCTGGTCAACATTCTCTCGCACCGGTGATGGCATCTCCCATGGGGCTATGGCTTGGATTCCGTGACATGTCAGCGGGGCAGCGCGAAGGATCGCCGATGGTGCCCTTGTTCGCATCGCGGCGTTCTCCCTCCCGTTACGGCTTGCGCTGCAACCACTTGGCGTTTAGCAAGGCCGCGGTTCAAATCTTTCTGGGACGGTTTTCTCCATGGCAACGAAGCATCTTTTCCTGCTCCCCGGCGACGGCATCGGCCCCGAGGCCATGGCCGAGGTCAAGAAGCTGATCGCGGCGATGAACGAAAAGCTCGGCAGCGGCTTCGTCACCGAAGAGGGCCTTGTCGGCGGCTGTGCCTACGATGCGCATGGCGCGGCGATCTCCGATGCCGACATGGAAAAGGCGATGGCGGCGGACGCGGTGCTGTTCGGCGCCGTCGGCGGGCCGAAGTGGGATGCGGTGCCTTACGAGGTGCGCCCCGAGGCCGGGCTCTTGCGCCTGCGCAAGGACATGGAGCTGTTCGCCAATCTCAGGCCCGCAATCTGCTATCCGGCGCTGGCGGCATCTTCCTCGTTGAAGCAGGAAGTGGTCGAAGGCCTCGACATCCTCATCGTGCGCGAGCTGACCGGCGGCGTCTATTTCGGCGAGCCCAAGCAGATCATCGATCTCGGCAACGGCCAGAAGCGCGGCATCGACACGCAGGTCTACGACACGTTCGAGATCGAGCGCATTTCGGGCGTCGCCTTCGAGCTGGCGCGGACCCGCAAGAACCACGTCACCTCGATGGAAAAGCGCAACGTCATGAAGTCTGGCGTGCTGTGGAACGAGGTCGTCACCCAAACCCACAAGGCGCGCTATTCCGACGTCAAGCTCGACCACATGCTAGCCGATGCCGGCGGCATGCAGCTGGTGCGCTGGCCAAAGCAGTTCGACGTCATCGTCACCGACAATCTGTTCGGCGACATGCTGTCCGACATCGCCGCCATGCTGACCGGCTCGATCGGCATGCTGCCGTCGGCCTCGCTCGGCGCGCCCGACGTGAAGACCAAGAAGCGCAAGGCGCTGTACGAGCCGGTGCACGGCTCGGCGCCCGATATTGCCGGCAAGGGCATCGCCAACCCGATCGCCATGATCGCCTCCTTCGCCATGTGCCTGCGCTATTCCTTCGGCATGGTCGATGAAGCCGACAAGCTCGAAGCTTCAATCGCCGCCGTGCTCGACCAGGGCCTGCGCACCAAGGATATTTTCTCGCCGGGCATGACCGAGGTCGGTACTGTCGAGATGGGTGACGCGATCATCGCCAAATTCCTGGCGTAACGCTCGTTCGGCCTCAGCGGATCTCGCCGGCAAGCTGACGCAGCAGGCCGACGAGCCTCGCCTCGTCCACCGGTTCGAAGAAGGCCGCGTCGGCGGCCTCGACGGCGACAATGGCGCGCTGCGCCGCCGCCGCCCCGGCTGATGTGACGCGGATCACCTTGGCCCGGGAATCCCGGGGATCAGCCTCGCGTGCGATCAATCCCTTGGCTTCCAGCCGGGCGACGACATCCGAGGTCATCTTCACCTCAGTGCCGGCCTGGGCGGCGAGCTGCACCTGGTTGGGCGGCTCGCCATCGCGGCCGAGCCACATCGCCGATGCGAGCAGCACGAACTGGACATGCGTCAGGTCGAGCGGCGCCAGCGCCGCCGTCATGACGCGCTGCCAGCGCATGGTGGTTCGCCAGAGCAACAAGCCGGGGCTCTCCGAAGGTCCGCTGAAGCGGGTGTTCAAATCCTGATCGTCAGCCATTCTTCGCCAACCCCTCCGCTTGCTCGAACAGCTTGGCCATCGAGACGTCGAAATCGCCGCTGATCTGCGGCCCGAGTTCCGGGCCGACCTCGGCGGCCGAAGGGCCCGAGATATCGAGCCGGTGCGTCACCTGCGTGCCGCCTTCGACCGGCACCAGCGTGTGCCGGAACAGCAGCGTCGTGTCGCCGAACGAGGTTTCGTCGGCATAGGTCACGTTGTCGACGAGATCGACGATGACCGATTCGAACGTGTCCTGACCGACCGGTGTCACCGAGACGCGGGTGCCCTTGGCGAACGGCCCGTGCAGCACGAAGGTGTCGGAGCCCTCATAGGTCAGGCGGCCTTCATGTAATGCCTTGAGCGCGTTCCAGATGGCTTGCGCCGGAAGCGGGGAAGTCGCGGTGTATTCGTTGGTCCACATCGTCTTGCTCCATCCGTTTTGCCTGATCGATCATTCGATCCGTGCACAGATTATCTGTGCGCAGACTAAATGGCAAGAAGAATCTTCCGCCGTGATGACCTCCGGCCCCACGGTGGAATCCTGGGAGTGACCTAATCCTCCGCAATATGCACGCTGGGCTAGATTCTGACCCCCGCCGGCACCGGTCCCCACTGGTTTTCCCGCGCCTGGGTCGGGATCAGCGCGAAGACCAGGATGATCAGGCTGCCGATGCTCGGAATGAGGATCAGCAGATAGAGCCAGCCCGACAGGCCGATGTCGTGCAGCCGGCGTACGGTCATGCCGAGGCCGGGCAGGAACGTCGCCAGCAGGAAGGTGCCGCACAGGCCGACCGTGACCGCCGCCGAGACGTCGGAGTCGAAATTGCCCATTTCGATATCGGTGAAGATGCCGATGCCGAAGATGATCAGCAGGCAGACCACCCAGAACAGGCAGTAGCCCCAATATTCCTTACGGCGGGCGCGGCCGGCGAAGTTGAAGTAGTTCTGAGTCAGTCCACGCCAGAAATAGCCCCAGAGATCACTGGGTTCGGTTGGCTCGGACATCCGGCCGAAATGCTGCGCGTGCGATGCGGCGGCCGCGGGTGCGGGGCCACCTTGGGCCGGTGCGGTGCCTGTGGCGGCGTCGGTGGCAGGGCTTGCGGCCTGGGCGGCGATGGAGAAGACGTCGCGCGCCTGACCGCCGCCGGCCTGGAACTCGACCACCGTGCCCTTGGACATAGCGGATTGCCGGCGCAGGTTCTCGCGGGTGAAGGTGTAGCGGTTGCCGTCGGCTCCGATGATGAAGCCGAAGCCCTGGTCCTCGTCATAGTGGAGCACTTCACCGCGCATCGCCCACCCCTTGTCGCCACGTCCCTGCCAAGATGTGGCACAGGGCCGAGCCGATGGGCAAGCCGCCGATAGCTACCGCCTTCGCGGCAAATGAAGCATAAGACATCGAGTGCAACCGTTTTGGCCAAGGCAGACAATGACAGTCGAACGTTCCGATGCCGGCGCGGTGACTACGGATGGCGAGGTGACCATGCCACCGGGACGGGGCTCTCTGGCCATCGACGCCACCGGACTGATGTTGTGGCCGGCCGGCAAGGGCCTTGCGGGCATTCCGCGCGTGGAGAGCTTTCTCGTCAACGCGGCGCTGGCGGATCCCGATCCTTGCGTGGAGGTGGTGGCGTTCAGGCCGAACGAGGGCAAGTTTCGGCCGCTTGCCCCCTATGAACTGGATCACGTCGCGACGGGCCGGATTTCACCGCACCGCGCCAAACGGTGGCCGGGAAATCGCACGGCCCTGTCGCAGGCTTTGGCTGCGGTGAGGCAACAGCCATGGCACAAGCGCGAGACGGACCGCCATCTTGCCAAGACGGTGACAAGCGGCCGCAAAGGGGCTGCCTACCAGGCGACGCGGCTGCTGATCCGCGCCTATCGCCTGTACCAGCGGGCGCGGATCCGGCTGTGCGTGGAGCCCGATGCTCCGGGCCGGAGCACCGAGGCGGAGCCGGGCCTCGTGCTGATCAGCCATCACGTCCTGACCCAGCAAGACCGCTCCGCGGTTTCAAGCGCCGCCGGCAAGCTTGCCTTGCTTTGCCATGATCTCATCCCGGCGCTGCGCCCGGACCTGGTCGGTTCGGGCATCGGCGAAACCCGTTTCGGCTCTTATCTCGAACAGCTGGTGCGCAGCGGCGCGCCGGCGTTCTGCGCTTCCGACGAGGTTGGCGCGACTCTGACCGATCACATGCGCAAGGCCGGCGTCTCCGCGCCTGTGGTGTACCGCTTTCCGATGCCTTCGATCCTGCACCAAACCGCTTCGCGCATGGGCGCGACCTCGCGCATCGAGACCGGCGAACCGTTCGTCATCTATTGTTCGACCATCGAAGTGCGCAAGAACCACATATTGCTGGCCCGGATCTGGCAGCAGGCGCTGGAAGAAGGCGTAAAACTGCCGCGGCTTGTCTGCGCCGGGCGCTGGGGCTGGATGATCGAGCCGCTGCGCGCCTATCTCGCGGTGCATCCCGAGCTGCTCCAGTCGGTCACGTTCACCGGGCTGGTCAGCGACGAGGAGCTCATCGGCTATTATCGCAGGGCCGCTTTCGGCGTCTTTCCCTCGCATATAGAGGGCTGGGGCTACGGCGCTTCGGAATGTCTCGATTTCGGCGTTCCGGTCATCGTCTCGACCGCGCCGTCACTGATCGAGGCGACCGGCGGAATGATGCCGGCGATCGACCCCGACGACCAGGCCGGCTGGTACGCTGCGATCCGCAAAATGGCGGAAGACCATGCCTGGCGATCCGCGCTGGCGGGGCGCATCGCCCAAAACCACCGGCCGACGCCGGCATCGGCAAGCTGGGCCGCCATCAAGGCCGGCCTGAAGGAGAGCGCGGCCCGCCAACATTCCGAGACGGCCTGACGCAAAATCCGCGGCTTTCGCGTCGGTCTTACGACGGACGCTTCTTCGTCTTCTTGTGCTTCGGCGCGCCGGTATTTTCGAATTTCGGCTTGTTGGGTTTTTTCGCCCACGGCTTTGCCTCATGCGCGGCGGCCGGGCGCTGGTCGACCGAGGCCGGAGCACGCTTGTCGAATTTGCGCTTCGGCGCGTTCGGATCGAACGGCGCCTTGCCGCGATGCGGCTTCTTGTCCGGGCTCGGCGGCTGATAGCCGGCCCGCGACAGGTCCGGCGTGCCGTCCAGCCGCTTCACCAGGATGGTGCCCTGCAATTTGCGGTCGGGGCCGATTGCCGCCACGAACCGGTCCGCCCAGTCGGCGGCGATCTGCACGAACGTCTCTTCCGGCTGCATCTTGATGGCGCCGATCTCGCGCTTCGAGATGCTGCCGGCACGGCACAGCATCGGGATCAGCCAGCGCGGCTCGGCATTCTGCCGGCGCCCCACCGAGAGCGAGAACCAGACGCTGGCGCCGAAATCGTCCCGGCGGCTGGGCGCCTCGTCGCGGTGCGCGAACTTCTCGCCCGCCAGTCTTTCGCGCGAAGGTGTGAACGGCGCGACGTCCATGAGGTCCTCGGGCGCCGAGCGGCTGGAGCGGCACTGGCGCACGAAGGCGGCCGCGACCTGTTCGGCGCCGTGCCTGGCGAGCAGCGCGTCGATGAATGCACGCTCGTCATCCTTCACCGGTTCGTCGAAAGCCGGATCGGCAAGGATGCGCTCGTCGTCGCGCCGCATCACGTCGTCGGCCGAGGGCGGGCTCGCCCATGTCGCCGTCAGCTTGGCGCTTTGCAGCAGCCGCTCGGTGCGCCTGCGGGCGCTGCCCGGCACAATCAGTGCGCTGACGCCCTTGCGCCCGGCACGCCCGGTGCGGCCGCTGCGGTGCAGGAGCGTTTCCGGATTGGTCGGCAGGTCGGCGTGAATCACCAGCTCGAGGTTGGGCAGGTCGATGCCGCGCGCCGCGACATCAGTGGCGATGCAGACTTTGGCGCGGCCGTCGCGCATCGCCTGCAGCGCGTGGCTGCGTTCGTTCTGGCTGAGCTCGCCCGAAAGTGCCACGACCGAAAAATTGCGGTTGTTGAAGCGTGCGGTGAGATGGTTGACGGCGGCGCGGGTGTTGCAGAACACCAGCGCGTTCTTGGCCTCGTAGAAGCGCAGAACGTTGATGATGGCGTTCTCGCGATCGGCCTGGGCGACATTCAGCGCCCGGTACTCGATGTCGAGATGCTGCTTTTCCTCGCCGGCGGCCGAGATGCGTACGGCATCGCGCTGATAGCCCTGGGCGAGCGTGGCGATGGAGCGCGGCACGGTGGCCGAGAACATCAGCGTGCGACGGTCGGCCGGCGCGGCGTCGAGGATGAATTCGAGGTCTTCGCGAAAGCCAAGATCGAGCATCTCGTCGGCCTCGTCGAGAACCACGGCCTTGAGCGTCGACATGTCGAGCGAATTGCGGGTGATGTGGTCGCGCAGCCTGCCGGGCGTACCGACGACGATATGGGCGCCGCGCTCCAGCGCGCGCCGTTCGGTGCGCATGTCCATGCCGCCGACGCAGGACGCCACCGTGGCGCCGGTCGGCTCGTAGAGCCATTCGAGCTCGCGCGTCACCTGCAGCGCCAGCTCGCGCGTCGGCGCCACCGCCAATGCCAGCGGCGCCGCGGCCGGGCCGAAACGTTCCGCGCCGTCGAGCAGCGTCGGCGCCATGGCAAGGCCGAAGGCCACGGTCTTGCCCGAGCCGGTCTGGGCCGACACCAGCGCGTCGGCCTGGCCGAGTTCCAGTACCGCCTTCTGCACCGGCGTCAGGTCGGAATAGCCGCGTTTTTCCAGCGCTTGGGCCAGCGCGGGAACAATACCATCGAAGTTGGACATCTCGTTCTTTCGGAATTCAGGGTTCTGCGCTCATCATGGAGCACATGCCGGGGCTGGCGCCGCGCCAGCCGAACAATCTTGGCCGTTCGTACTTCCTGCCGCCCTTCTTGTACAGGGTGCTGCGTAGCACGGCGATTGGCGAAACCGCTGGCGGGAGCGCCCCTCTCCCCGTCACTATACGGGGAGAGGGTGCCGGCAGGCAGGTGAGGGGCGGCGCGAATGCTGATAGGTAAGGCGAGGAGGCTCACTCCGGACGAGCTATCTGCCAACGTCAGCGCCGCCCCTCATCCGCCCTTCGGGCACCTTCACCCCGTATAGTGACGGGGAGAAGGAAGGGCGCGCCAATTGACTCTTTATCGAAACCGCGTAAAAGCCCGCTTCGAACGGGATCGTTTTTCGATGCGCGGCCTTTTGATGGCTCATCTTGCATTCGATGCCCCCAGCCTCAATGCGAACCATTGGGCCGGGCGTGTCGGCGCGTCCGCTCGTTCCAGCAAAACCATGGCCAAAAAAACCATCACCAAAACGGTGTGATTCCCTTGGCCTAACCACCCTCTCCCGGGTCCGGCCCGGGGGACGGAACCCGCACTTGGCCGGCGGGTTTTCTCCAAAAACCAAGCGGAGAGGGACAGGAGATTTCTATGAGTTTCAAGGTTGCAGTCGTCGGCGCCACGGGCAATGTGGGCCGGGAAATGCTCAACATACTGGAAGAGCGCGGCTTTCCGGTCAGCGAAGTCGTGGCGCTGGCCTCGCGGCGAAGCATGGGCACGGAAGTGTCGTTCGGTGACCGCACGCTGAAGGTCAGGCCGCTCGACCAGTATGATTTTTCCGACACCGACATCTGTATCATGTCGGCCGGCGGCAACGTCTCCAAGGAATGGTCGCCGAAGATCGGCAAGCAGGGCTGCGTCGTCATCGATAATTCGTCGGCCTTCCGCTACGACCAGGACGTGCCGCTGATCGTGCCTGAAGTGAATCCGGACGCGATCTCGCTGTTCACGCGCAAGAACATCATCGCCAACCCGAACTGCTCGACGGCGCAGCTCGTCGTGGCGCTGAAGCCGCTGCATGACGCCGCCACCATCAAGCGCGTCGTCGTCGCCACCTACCAGTCGGTGTCGGGCGCCGGCAAGGAAGGCATGGACGAACTGTTCACGCAGACACGCGCGGTGTTCGTCGCCGACCAGGTCGACGTCAAGAAGTTCACCAAGCGCATCGCCTTCAATGTCATTCCGCATATCGACGTCTTCCTCGACGACGGTTCCACCAAGGAAGAATGGAAGATGGTCGCCGAGACCAAGAAGATGCTCGACCCCAAGATCAAGCTGACGGCGACCTGCGTGCGCGTGCCGGTGTTCATCGGCCACTCGGAAGCGGTCAACATCGAGTTCGAAAAGCCGATCACCGCCGACGAGGCGCGCGACATCCTGCGCGAGGCGCCGGGCTGCCAGGTCTTGGACAAGCGCGAGGACGGCGGCTACATCACGCCGCTGGAATCGGCCGGCGAGGACGCCACCTTCATCTCGCGCATCCGCGAGGATTCGACCATCGACAACGGCCTGTCGATGTGGATCGTCTCCGACAATCTGCGCAAGGGCGCGGCCCTGAACGCGGTGCAGATCGCCGAGCTGCTGGTCGAGCGCGGCCTCATCCAGCCGAAGAAGAAGGCGGCATAATTTTTCGCTCACTGGCCGCACCGCCGCTGCCGCGGCTGGCCCTCCGCGGGGGCGCCGGACAACCGGCGGCCCGCGGTCGCGGGCTCAGCGTTCGGCCGTTAGCTCCCTTCTCCCCGTCACTATACGGGGAGAAGGTGCCGGCAGGCGGATGAAGGGCGGCGCCGGCCGCGAAATCCGCTTTCGTCGCGGGGCTTGGTATGATTGATAGCGCCAAAATTGCTCTGCGCCCGGCCGTCGCTTCCGATGCAGCCGCCATCGCCAGAATATTGCGGGCGGCGCTCAACTCCTTCGATTGGATGCCGGTCATTCACACGCCGGTCGAGGACCTCGCCTTCATCCGCGATATCGTGTTGCCCAACCAGCAGGTCACGGTCGCCGAGGACGGCGCCGACATTGTCGGCTTCATCGCCGTCATCGGCGATTGGGTGGAACAGCTCTATCTCGACCCGGCATCGACCGGGCAAGGCATCGGCAGCCGGCTGCTGATGGACGCGACCGCCGCGCTGCCTCAAGTCAAACTCCGTTGCTTCCAGGCCAATACCGGCGCCCGGCGGTTCTATGAGCGCCATGGGTTCCAGGCGGAGGCGTTCGGCGACGGCACGACCAACGAGGAAGGGCTGCCGGACATTCTTTATGTCCGCAGGCGCTGATTTCAGGTCGCGCTGTCCTCCGCCAGCCTTAGCAACAATGCCATCGCCTCTTCCGCCCGCTCGGCCGGCACGAACAGATGGTCGTGATAAAAAGCCGAGACCGGATTGACGCCCAATGCCGGCGGCGGCGAGGCGCGCGGTGATGGCGGCAAGGAAGCCGACCGCTTCCAGCGAAGAGTGGATGTTCAGTGTGATCATCCGGCAGCGGAACGAGGCCGCCAGCCCCATGGTCTGCGCGGCTTCCTCGGTCACGATCAGGGTCGTGCCTTCGCGCTCGCGAAACACCATCACCGGCTCCAGGCCTTCGGGCCGCGGAATGCCGGGCTTCAGCGTGGCAAAGACATAGGTGCCATCAAGCAATTCCGGCGTCATCGACGCCAACAGAGTCCTCAGATCGGTCTCGCCGGTCATTTTTCTCGCCTGTATCGGGACGGCCGCGGGCTTCTCAATATCCGCAACCAGCACACACCGGTAGTCCGCACACCGTGTGGACGACATGGCGATGTCGTTGGCGGCTGCGCTTGCGCATCTGGCGCATCGCACAATAGAGGATCTGAGGGCCGACGCCGGCCCGTGAAAGGCTCCGAATGATCGTTCGCCCGCGCCCCACCTTCCTGCAGTTGTTCTTCATCATGCGCGGCTCGGTGGTGCCACGCATCCTGCCGCAGATTTTCGGCTTCGCGATCTATTCGGCGGTCATCCTTGTCCTGGCGCGCTGGTTCCAGCTCGATCTCGGCGTCTTCAACATCACACCCTTCGGCCTGGTCGGCGTGACTTTGTCGATCTATCTGTCGTTTCGCAACAACGCCGCCTATGACCGCTGGTGGGAGGCGCGCAAGCTGTGGGGCGCGCTGGTCTTCGAAATCCGCAATCTGGCCCGCGCCACGACCAGCCTCATCCCCGATCGGACCGAGCAACGCGCCCTGCTGATGGAGGCGTTGGCCTTCTGTCATTTCCTGCGCGGCCAGTTGCGCAGGATCGACAGCGTCAAGGACGTCCGTGCCTTCATCGAGGCAGAAGCCGAGACGGCGGCGCGTTTCGCCAATCCGGCGGACGAGATGGTCAGGCGCATGGGCCGCCGTGCCAACGCGCAGCGCCAAATTGGCGAGTTCGACACGATTGGTTTCCGCATCCTGGATGAGAGGCTGGCATCAATCACCGCCATCCAGGCCGGCTGCGAGCGGATCGCCGGCACGCCCTTGCCCTTCGCCTACACGCTGCTGGTGCACCGCACGGCCTACATCGTGTGCCTGCTGTTGCCGATCGGCCTGATCTCGACCACCGGCTGGGCGACGCCATTGTTCACCGCGCTGATCGCCTACACCTTCTTCGGCCTCGACGCGCTTTCGGAAGAACTCGAGGATCCGTTCGGCACCGAAGCCAACGACCTCGCGCTCGACGGCCTGTGCCGGGTCTGTGAAATCTCTGTGTTCGAGGCCCTGGGCGAAACGCCGCCAAAGATGCTGCCGGCCGAAAAGTTCTATTTTTCGTAAGGCCGCAGCGTCAAAGAATCCGGACACTTGTCGGACCGACGCCTCACGGCACGTCCTTGGTTCGACCCCGCTGAAAAGGGGCTAACCAACCGGAGGGAAACCAATGAGCATTTCCGAAATCGCGCCCGTCTCGTCCGGCGCCTTGTGGACCGGCCGCGTGCTCAGCGGCCTCATCGTCCTGTTCATGATCTTCGACGGCGCCATCAAGCTGCCGCCGCTCGATATCGTCACCCAGACGATGGTGCCGCTCGGCTGGCCGGCCGGCGCCAACGTCGCGCGCATGCTGGGTGCTATCGGCCTGGTCTCGACCGCGCTCTACGCACTGCCGCGCACCTCCGTGCTCGGCGCCATCCTGCTCACCGCCTATATGGGCGGCGCCATCGCCACCAATGCGCGTATCGGCAATCCGCTGTTTTCGCACACGCTGTTCGGCGTTTATCTCGGCATCGTCCTGTGGGGCGGCCTCTATCTGCGCGACCCCAGGGTGCGCGCTCTGATCCCGCTCAGCCGATAGCAGTTCCGCGCCAACCGCTGCTGGCTGCCGTGGCGATCTTGATTCTCTCGGGATCAAATTAGCCGTCTGAGAGTTAAGCCCTTGGCGGCGAGACGGCGACCCGCATGTGAGAGGAACGACAAATGAAGAAAATCCTGACCATTCTGGTGCTGACGACGGCGCTCGGCGCCTGTTCGCAAACGGAGAAAGGCGCGGCCGTCGGCGGCCTTGGCGGTGCAGCGGTCGGCGCAGCGGTGGCTGGTGACCCGGTGCAGGGCGCAGTCGTCGGCGGCGCTGTCGGCGCGGTGGCCGGGGCGCTGATCGGCCATGCCAGCGAAAGCGGCCAATGCCGGTACCGCGACCGCTACGGTCGCACCTATGTCGATCGCTGCCCAAGCGGCTATTGATCGGCGACCAAGATTGAACACAGCAAAACGGCGGGCACAGGCCCGCCGTTCTGTTTCCGCAAGGAATAGGAAGCGATTACTCCGCCGTGGCGGCTTCCGCTTCGGCCGGTGCGGCAGTGGCCGCGGCGACGGCGGCAGCGGCGTCTTCCTGGGCCTTCTTCAGCAGGGCGGCGCGTTCCTGCGCCTTCTTGCCGGGCTCGGCCTTCTTCGGGTTGGAGCGGGCTTGGCGCTTGGCAAGGCCGGCTTCATCGAGGAAGCGCAGCACGCGGTCGGTAGGCTGGGCGCCGTGCGACAGCCAATGCTTGACGCGGTCGGCGTCGACCTTGATGCGCTCGCCGTCCTTCGGCAGCAGCGGGTTCCACGAACCGAGCGACTCGATGAAACGGCCGTCGCGGGGCGAACGGGCGTCGGCGACGACGACGTGGTAATAAGGACGCTTCTTCGAGCCCGCACGGGCCAGTCTGATCTTCAGTGCCATTTCTTTTCTCCTAAAAGCATTGATTTCGTTGATTAATCGAGGCTGGTCATCAGCCGGTTTTCGTCACGCCGTCGGCAGCGCGTTTTTTGACCCGCCGCTGCTCGAAGCGGCGATCTGTTCGTGGTGGCGGATCACTTCGCGGACGACGAAGTTGAGGAACTTCTCCGCGAAATCGGGGTCGAGATGCGCGTCATGCGCCAGCTGGCGGAGACGCGCGATCTGCTGCTGCTCGCGCGCCGGGTCGGCCGGCGGCAGGCCATGCTCGGCCTTGAGCACGCCGACCGCCTTGGTGCAGCGGAAGCGCTCGGCCAGCATATGGATGAGGGCTGCATCAATGTTGTCGATCGAGGCGCGGTAGCCGGCCAGGATGATGCGGGCGTCGGCCATGTCCTTTTCTTCGTTCATAGCGTCCTCACTTCTTCTTGCCGAGACCGGGCAGGCCGCCACCGCCGCCAAGGCCGGGAAGCCCCGGAAGTTTCATGCCGCCGGGCAAGCCCGGCAGGCCAGCGCCGCCCGGGGCGGGCAAGCCCTTTGCGCCGCCGAGACCGGCGGCCTGCGCCTGCTTCTGCAAGGCTTCGAGCTGCTTGGGGTCCATCTTCGACAGATCGGGCATGCCGCCGCCCATCATGCCGCCCATGCCACCAGGCATCATGCCGCCGAGGCCCATCTTGGAGGCAAGACCGCCCATCATGCCGCGCATCAAGCCGCCGCCTTTGCCCTTGCCGCCCATCGCCTTCATCATGTCGGCCATGCCGCGATGCATCTTGAGCAGCTTGTTGATCTCGGCGGCATCGGTGCCGGAGCCGGCGGCGATGCGCTTCTTGCGCGAGTGTTTCAGCATGTCGGGATTGGCGCGCTCGGCCTTGGTCATCGAGGAGATGATGGCGAGCTGGCGGCCGAACATCTTGTCGTCGAGACCGGCGGCGGCCATCTGGTCCTTCATCTTGCCCATGCCGGGCATCATGCCCATGATGCCGCCCATGCCGCCCATTTTCGACATCTGCTGAAGCTGCTGGGCAAGGTCGTTCAGGTCGAACTTGCCCGACTGCATCTTCTTGGCCATCGCCGCCGCCTGCTCGGCGTCGATGTTTTCCGCCGCCTTCTCGACGAGCGAGACGATGTCGCCCATGCCCAGGATGCGGTCGGCGATGCGCTTGGGGTGGAATTCCTCCAGCCCGTCCATCTTCTCGCCGGTGCCGATCAGCTTGATCGGCTTGCCGGTGACGGCGCGCATCGAAAGCGCGGCGCCGCCACGGCCGTCGCCGTCCATACGGGTCAGCACCAGGCCGGTGATGCCGACGCGCTCGTCGAAGCTTTTCGCCAGGTTGACGGCGTCCTGGCCGGTCAGGGAGTCGGCGACCAGCAGGATTTCGTGCGGGCTCGACACCTTCTTGATGTCGGCCATCTCGACCATCAGCGGCTCGTCGATATGGGTGCGGCCGGCGGTGTCGAGGATGACGACGTCATGGCCGCCGAGCTTGGCCGCCTGAACGGCGCGCTTGGCGATATCGACCGGGTTCTGGCCTGATATCACAGGCAGCGTCGCGACCTTGACCTGCTCGCCGAGCTGGCGCAGCTGCTCCTGCGCGGCGGGACGCCGCGTGTCGAGCGAGGCCATCAGGACCTTCTTGTTCTGCCGCTCGGTCAGGCGCTTGGCGATCTTGGCCGAAGTCGTCGTCTTGCCGGAGCCCTGCAGGCCGACCATCATGACGACGACCGGGGCCGGCGCGTTGAGGTCGATGGCGACGCCCTCGGCGCCGAGCATGTCGACCAGCTCGTCATGGACGATCTTGACGACCATCTGTCCCGGCTTGATCGACTTGAGCACCGCCGCGCCGACGGCCTTCTCGCGCACCTTGTCGGTGAAGGAGCGCACCACTTCCAGCGCCACGTCGGCCTCGAGCAGCGCACGGCGCACCTCGCGCAACGCCGCCGAGACATCAGCCTCCGACAGCGCGCCGCGGCCAGTCAGGCCGTTCAGGATGGAGCCAAGGCGCTCCTGCAGCGATTCAAACATCTTGCTTCCTTCGATCCCGGTTCATTCGATCCGAGAGGTAATGCGTTCGCGCCCAGTCTCCAAGCAAAAGCCAGTCCAAGCAAAAGCCCAAAACCAAAAAGCACCCGGGGGCGCACAGCGCTGCCGGGTGTTGGCCTCCAGGATCTGTTTACAGCACTTGGCCTCAAAGAGGCTTCGGCGTCCTGGTCGGCTTGCTCGGAGGGATACTCGTCGCGGAATTCGGGGGCTGTAGACAGGAAATCGGCGCGAGAGTCAAGGCAAGGCCCGCGTCACGCCGTTCCCGGGCCGCGATCAGGCCGCACCCGCGCCGTCCGTAACCTCGGCCGTAACCCTCAGCGGCGAGCGCGGATGCAGCAGCAAGACAATCGTCAGCAGGCTGCAGGCGATGCCGATGAGGGCAATGAGAATGGCATCCGACATCATCCAGCCCGGCCCTTCGAGCGGCTTGGCGGTGAACAAGGCGAAGGAATTGTAGCTCTCCTGATGCGAGATCAGCAGGAAGCCGGTCAGGTTGTTGCCGAGATGAACGCCAAGTGCCGCGCCGAGATTGCCGGTGGCATAGACCACGAGCGTCAGAAGCAGCGCGAAAGCGGCGATCGAGACCAGGACGCAGGCGTTGATGGCGGCCGAGGTGCCTCCGCTCCAGTGCAGCGAGGTGAACAGCAGGCCGGGCAGCAGCCCCCAGATGAAAGGGTTGCGGAACCGGTTGGCCAGGCCGCGCAGCAGGTAGCCACGAAACAGCACCTCTTCCGACGAGGTCTGCAGCAAGACGAGCGCGACGATCGGGATCGCGAACAACAGCCAGGACGACAGGCTGATCGTGCCGCGAGCGATCCCCGGCTCCAGCAGATAGAGCAGGATTTCGGACAAAGCCGAGGTGATCAGCACCGCGATCAGCCCCTTGAGGAAGTCCGGTCGCGATACGCGGCGGCCAGTGCCGAGGAGGGCCGACAGCGGCTCGCCATGCACCCAGCGCATGGCGATCCACAGGCCGATCCAGATCCCGCCGAAAGAGGTGAGCGCGCTGAGGATGCCGATCGGCGAGGCAAGGAAGCCCTCCATGCCGTATGGCGAAGCCGCCGCCTGCCAGGCGAAGTAAACATGGCTGCCGCCGAACAGCACCGCCGCGGTGGTGGCGCCCCAGAACAGGACGACGATCAGCGTTCCCAGCAACAGGCGCGGCAAGGTCGTCCTAGCGTTCGGGCTGTTGCGATAGCGCTCGAAGGCAGTGTCGTCGATTGTCACGCTTGTCCTCGATCCCAATCCATAGCTGCTTGATCTAGCCGATGGCCTCGGGAATCGGAATCGATATCAGCAGGGACAGGCGCAAACCGGCCGCGGCACCCGGCGCTGGCCGGCTTGCCCCGATCGCCAACCCAGGTGTCGCCAGCGGCCGCGACGGCGACCGCCGGCGTCTATCAACGCACCACGTACATGATGCGCCGTGTCTGCGGATCGATCAGCGCGCGCTGGCCGTTCACATAGACATAACGGTAGTTGTAGTCAGGAATTTCGCGCAGCTCGACCGTGTCTGGCAGGGTCGCGCCGGTGACCACCTCGCCGTCGAGATAGACGGGGTCCAGCCGGTGGGTGTCGACATAGGTCCGCACCGCGGCCGGCGGCGCGGGGAACTCGCCTACGACAGGATCACTGGAAATGATCGCGCCGGTATAGTCGGTGGAGTAGTTGCCGATGTCCTCCGGCGGCGAGACGACGGCGACAGCGGAGCGGCGCTGCGTTAGTACCACACGGCTGCCGCCGAAATCGGCGGTGACGTAGTCGGAATAAACCCAGCCCTGGCCGCCGGCTTCGGCGATGGTGCACCATTTGCTGTTTTCGATGCAGCCGTTGAGCGTCGCCGACTGGCCCGCGGCGAGCACGCCGATCACCGGATATTGCGGACCCGGACCGGCGCGCACATTGAGATCGGTGACCGCCGAGACAGCGGTATCGGCCAATGCGGCGCCAGACATTGCGGTCAGCATCCCGGCTATTGCGGGAAACAATAAGGATTTCATGGGTACTCTCCGTTTTCGTGACCCCTCGGCTGTGAAAACGGGGCAGCGGCGCATGCGTTCCGGCTAAAGTGCGCGAGCCAACTCACGATTTGTTCCCGCGCCTTTCGGCAAATCGGTCACAAGGTCGTGAACAAAGGCCAGTTTTTGCGCCGTCACGTCCGAAATGACGAAGGGGTAGAGATCGGGCAGGCCCATGCAGCGGTTGATCGAATTGGAGGCTTCCGACAGCACCAGCCAGCGGACAAGGATCCTGTCGAAAGGCTCGGGCGTGTTTGCAGGCTCCGAAGGCGCTGGCTGCAGTTCACCGCCGGTGTCGCCCCGTGACAGTTCGTTCGCCTCCACCGTTTCCAGCCGGCCGAGCGGGAAGTTCAGGGCATGGACCATCTCCAGCGTGTCGGTGATATGCAGGTGGTGGGCCCAGGTCTCGGCCCAGTCCTCCCATGGGTGCGAGGTGGCGTAGGCCGAGATGTGGTTTTGCTGCCAGTCGGGCGCGGCGCCGTTGGCGTAGTAAGCCTTCAGCGCCTGTTCGTAGTCGGCGCGTTCGTCGCCGAACAAAGCGCGAAAGGCCTCCAGCCCTTGCGGATCGTCGCGGATCAGGCGGTCCCAGTAATAATGGCCGAGCTCGTGGCGGAAATGGCCGAGCAGGGTGCGGTAGTTCTCGCCCATCTCGATGCGACGTTTTTCACGCTCGGCTGAATCGGCCTCCGCGACGTTCAGCGTGATCAGGCCGTTGTCGTGGCCGGTGAGAATCCGTTCGCCGCCCGGGCCGCCACCGATCGGATCGGCGAGGAAGTCGAAGGCCAGCCCGATTTCGTCCGTCGGGCTCTGCTTGGGCGCGACCGGCAGGCCGAAGGCGAGCAGCGAATAGATGGCGCGCTTCTTCGCCGCCTCGACACGGATCCAGCGGCGGCGGTTGCCGTCGACGGAGAGGTCGGGGATCAGCTGGTTCAGCACGCAGGCACGGCAGAAGACCTGCCCCGGCTCGGCCATCCAGTTGCAGGCGCATTCGTCGGCGTTGGTGCACTGGATGGCGCCATCGACGCCGGACAAGACAAAGTGCGCGCCCTCGGGATCGTAGAGCACGAGACTGCGGCAGTTCAGGCATTGGGCGTTCTCGAAATAGAGACGGTGCCCGCAATGCGGGCAGTCGAAAAGTTTCATGTCGGTCTCAATTCATCAGGAAGGCATAGGATGCATGGCGGCCCGTGCCCAAACGCGAACCACCGGCCGGCGTTCCGCACTCCATCGAGACTATTTCGCTTCGCCGGTCCGGCCGCCCCGCCGATGCTGTCCACGGCCGGCATCAACGTCTCTCATGCCTGGCCTCGCCATAATAATCACTTGATCGTAGGCAAATTCCCCGGCATTCGCCAGCATCGCGCCACAGACGGTGACAAATGCGCGTTTCGCTGGCAAATTCGCAATCGGGACGTGAATCAGGCAATCAGGAGAACAACATGGCATTTCTTGCCAAGGGTAGGATTTTAGCGGCCGCAATGGTGGCGGTGCTGGGGCTGGCAACGGGCGCGCAGGCGGCGGCCAGTTGCGGCAAGACCGGCGCCGGCTTCGACGCCTGGAAGCAGGATTTCGCCGCCGAGGCCAAGTCCGAGGGTGTCGGGTCGAGGGGCCTGGCCGCTCTGGCGGGCGCGACCTACGCAACGAGGACGATCTCCGCGGACCGCGCCATCCACAAGGCTTTCAGCGGCTCGGTGGACGATTTCATGAAACGCCGTGGCGGGTCGGCGATCATTTCCAAGGGCCGTTCGCTGAAGAAGTCGAACGCGGCGCTGTTCAACCAGATCGAAGCCAATTACGGCGTGTCGCCGGGCGTGTTGCTCGCCATCTGGGGCATGGAAACCGGCTTCGGTGCCTCGATGGGCAACCAGAACACGGTCTCAGCGATTTTGACGCTTGCCTATGATTGCCGCCGTCCGGACTATTTCCACCCGCATGCCATCGCGGCCCTGAAGCTGGTTGACCGCGGCGCGTTGACCTCGTCGTCGGTCGGCGCCATGCATGGCGAGGTCGGCCACACGCAGTTCCTGCCCGGAAATGTCTTGAAATATGCGGTCGGCAACGGAAACCTGCGCGACAAGGCCACCGCGCTGGCTTCCACCGCCAACTACCTCAAGGGTCATGGCTGGCGGGCCGGCGCGAGCGCGAGCGCCAATATGGGCGCGATTGCCGGCTGGAATTCGGCAAACGTCTATCAGCAAGCCATCGCCCGCATCGCCGACGCGATCGATGCCAACTGATCGAACATACGGTATTGAACGAAGAACCCGGCCTCCGCGCCGGGTTTTTCATTTCACGTCGAGCGCATAGGAGCAGCCGGCCAGCGCCTTGCCGGGATGGGACTCGACCGTCGAGACGTTGAGCGTGACGCGCGTGACAAGGCTCACGCCGCCGGCTTCCTCTGTGTTTTCGGCCACGACCTTCTCGCCGAGGAATTTGCCAGGCGTCGAGACCGTCGCCGGGACGTCGAGCTGGCGGGCGAGGTCGGGCGCGGCGATGCCGTCAAGCACCGCCATCGGGCCCGTCGCGGTAAAGACGATCGCTCCGGTCTCGCGCCCGAAGACGTGGACCGGGGCGGGCAAGCTGTATTGGCGCAGGAACGGATTGCCTGACGGAACTTCTTTCCAGCCGAGCGTGTCCGCCACGCTGGGCTCGCCTGCCAGCCAAAGGGCAAAGCCGTTGTAGCTGGGCACGTCGACCCGGCACTCGATCAGCGCGGCAAGGTCGAGCGGGCCAGGGTCGAAATCCCCAGCCATGGCTGGGGCCGCCAGAAGGACCAGCGGCACCAGGCATCGGCCGGGACAGCGCATTCCGTCTAGCTGTTGCGGTTGCGCGCGGCCAAAGTCCGCAGCCTCAGCGCGTTGAGGCGGATGAAGCCGGCGGCGTCCTTCTGGTCGTAGGCGCCACGGTCGTCCTCGAAGGTGACCAGCGCGTCGGAATAGAGCGTCTTCTTCGACTTGCGGCCGGTGACCATGACGTTGCCCTTGTACAGCTTCAGCCGCACCGTGCCTTCGACGTCTTCCTGGCTCTTGTCGATCATCGCCTGCAGCATCAGGCGCTCGGGCGAGAACCAGAAGCCGTTGTAGATGAGTTCCGCGTAGCGCGGCATGAACTCGTCCTTGAGGTGCGCGGCGCCGCGGTCGAGGGTGATCGATTCGATGGCTCGGTGGGCCACGATCAGGATGGCGCCGCCGGGCGTTTCATACACGCCCCGCGATTTCATGCCGACGAAACGGTTCTCGACCAGGTCGAGTCGGCCGATGCCATTGTCGCGGCCGAGATCGTTGAGGGCGGCCAGCATGGTGGCCGGCGACAGCTTCTTGCCGTTGAGCGCGACCGGATCGCCCTTGAGGAACTCGATTTCGATCTCGGTGACGGCGTCCGGGGCGTCCATCGGCGACACGGTGCGCTGGTGGACGAATTCCGGCGGCTCGCTCCATGGATCTTCCAGCACCTTGCCCTCGGAAGAGGAGTGCAGAAGATTGGCGTCGACCGAGAACGGCGCGTCGCCGCGCTTGTCCTTGGCCACGGGAATCTGATGCTGTTCGGCGAAGTTGATCAGGTCGGTGCGCGACTTGAACGACCAGTCGCGCCATGGCGCGATCACCTTGATGTCGGGGTTGAGCGCATAGGCCGAAAGCTCGAAGCGGACCTGGTCGTTGCCCTTGCCGGTGGCGCCATGCGCGATCGCATCGGCGCCGGTCTCCCTGGCGATGTCGACCAGGTGCTTGGAGATCAGCGGCCGCGCGATCGAGGTTCCCAAGAGATAGGTGCCTTCGTAGACGGTGTTGGCGCGGAACATCGGGAAGACGAAGTCGGCGACGAATTCCTCGCGCACGTCGACGATGCGGATGTCCTTGATGCCCATCATCTCGGCCTTCTTGCGCGCCGGCTCCAATTCGCCGCCCTGGCCGAGATCGGCGGTGAAGGTGACGACTTCGGCGCCGAGTTCGGTCTGCAGCCATTTCAGGATGATGGATGTGTCGAGGCCGCCCGAATAGGCGAGCACGACCTTCTTGACGTCTTTGGTCTTGGACATTTCTGCTCCGTCGAAAAGCGGACGCTTGAGGCAATGGCGTCACGGATTGTCGGAGCGCCTTTTAGCAGGAACCGCAAAGCGAGCAAGCGCAGGCGGCGCCAGCCTTCTGATCCAGCCAATGGCGGGGCAGCCGAACGGGTTGGGGAAACAACCTGCTACAATCAGTGGCTGCATTTATATGCCGTATTTAATCAAGTTTTCACCCCCAGCCGCTAAACAACCAAGACAGAGCCGCCTGGCCGCATGTTGGCGCCGAAGCGGCTTTTGCCCGTTCGTCGCGGGTATCCTCGGGCTTGGGTCATCCTCGATGCGCGTTATATCCTGCATCGTCACGGAGCATAATCTGTGGCTTGTCCTGCTGGCCGCGCTGATGTGCGTCACCGGCTGCTGGGTGACGATCGGTCTCCTGGATCGCGCCAGGAAGACCGTCGGCATGCAGATGCGGGGCTGGCTGTTCCTGACCGCGGTCGCGGCCGGCTCTTCGATCTGGTGTACGCATTTCATCGCCATGCTGGCCTATCAGCCCGGCGCGCCGATCACCTTCGATCCGGCGCTCACCATGATATCCCTGGTCATCGCCATGGTTGGAACCGGGGCGGGTTTCGGTCTTGCCCTCGACAAAAGCCGCGGCCTGGCGCCGGAATGGGGCGGATGCCTTGTTGGGCTGGCAATCTGTGCCATGCACTATACCGGCATGATCGCCTATCACGTGGCCGGCATCGTCGAATGGGACGCCCGCTATGTGGTCGCTTCGCTGCTGATCGCGATGGCGTTCTCCGCCGTGGCGATCGGCCAGGCCCAGCGCCGGCCATATCGCTGGTCGCACTATCTCGGCATCGGATTGCTGGTGCTGGCGATCGTCGGCCTGCATTTCACGGCCATGGCCGCGGTGGCGGTGACGCCGCTCTCCTTCATCACCACGGGCACCAATCCCGATATCCTCGAAGCGATGGCCGTCGCCGTCGCCGTGGTCGGCCTGATCGTCGCGGCCACAGGCTTTGCCAGCTACCTGATCGACGAACGCGGCCGGCTCGAGAGCTTCGAGCGACTGCAGCACCTTGCCCTCAACGATGCGCTGACAGGTCTCGCCAACCGGGTCTCCTTCAACGACCGCCTCGACCATGAGATCGAGCGGGCACGCGAGGGAGGCGCGATGACGGCCGTCATCGTCATCGATCTCGACCGCTTCAAGGAGATCAACGATCTCAGGGGCCATGCGGCCGGCGACCAGGCACTCAAGATCATCGCCCGCAGGCTGGCGAAACTGACCGGCGACGGCGAGTTCGTCGCCAGGCTCGGCGGCGACGAATTCGCCGCCATCAAGCAATTCAAGGACCAGAACGAGCTGCTCGGCCTGGTTTCACGCCTGGAGAAGTCCCTGTTCGAGCCGCTGCTGCTCGACGATTTCGAGACCGTTACCGGCGCCAGCATCGGCGTCGCCGTCTATCCGCGTGACGGGGCCGACCGGGAGAGGCTGGTCAGCAATGCGGATCTGGCCATGTACCGCGCCAAGAACGACGTGGCGCGGGCCGTCTGTTTCTACGAATCGGCCATGGACGAGACGGCGCGGGCACGGCGCGCCCTGGCCACCGACCTTCGCCAGGCCATCGAACGTGGCGAGCTCACGCTCCACTACCAAGTGCAGACTTCGGTTTCGACCGGCGCCACCTGCGGCTACGAGGCGCTGCTGCGCTGGACCCATCCGGTGCATGGCATGATCCCGCCCGCCGAATTCATTCCGATCGCCGAGGAGAACGGCTCGATCCTGGCGATCGGCGAATGGGTGCTGCGCACCGCGTGCCGCCAGGCAGCGTCCTGGGACAAGGGTCACAAGATCGCGGTCAACCTGTCGCCGGTGCAGCTCGCCCATGCCGATCTCGCCAAGCTCGTCCACCAGATCCTGGTCGAAACCGGCCTGTCGCCGAGGCGCCTCGAACTGGAGCTGACCGAATCGACGATCGTCGCCGACAAGGTCCGCACGCTGCACGTGCTGCGCCAGATCAAGGCGCTGGGCGTGACGATCGCGATCGACGATTTCGGCACCGGCTATTCGTCGCTCGACACGCTGCGCTCGTTTCCGTTCGACAAGATCAAGCTCGACCGTTCCTTCATGGCCGATGTCGAGCGCAGCCCGCAGGCCAAGGCGATCATCCGCGCGGTGCTGACACTGGGGCGCAGCCTTGACATTCCGGTGCTTGCCGAAGGTGTCGAGACGCATGTCCAGCTCACCATCCTGCAAGTGGAAGGCTGCAACGAGGCGCAAGGCTACTTCCTCGGCCGCCTCAAGCCGATCGACCAGATTTTGCTGACCGGAGCGGCCGCCCATTCGCTGGCCGAGATCGATCTGTCGGCGGCTTAGAAAACCCCGCCGCGGGAGGATACTCCCGCCTGCGCATCTGGCGTCGGCGCGGCGTATCTTGTATAGGCTCGGGACCTTCCCGAGGCCTTGCATGTCCTTCATTCCCGATACGACCACGCTGATCCAGTTCGCGATCGCCACCGTGATCCTGGCGATCACGCCGGGCCCCGACATGACGCTGTTCGTCTCGCGCACGCTGAGCCAGGGCCGCGCCACCGGCTTTGCCTCGATGGCCGGCGCGTTGTGCGGCACGCTGATCCACACCACGCTGGTGGTGGTCGGCGTCTCGGCGCTGATCGTCGCCTCGCCGATGGCTTTCTTCGTGCTGAAGATCTTTGGCGCCGGCTATCTCGTCTTCCTGGCCTGGCAGGCGATCGCCAAGGGCTCGGCCTTCTCGCCGGAGAAGAAGACAGGCCCGCGGATTTCGCTGCTGCGCAGTTGGGCGGCGGGGATCGGCGTCAACCTGCTCAACCCGAAGGTCATTCTGTTCTTCATGACCTTCCTGCCGCAATTCGTCTCCGCGCACGATCCGAACGCGCCCGGGAAGCTGTTCTTCCTCGGCGCCATGTTCATCGTCCTGTCGATCCCGGTGACGGTGCCGATGGTGCTGGCGGCGGAAAAATTCTCGGCGGCGATGAAGGCCAGCCCGCGCATGACGCGGGTCGTCGACTATCTCTTCGCCGGCGTGTTCTCGGCCTTCGCGCTCAAGATCCTGACTGCCCAGGCGAAGTAGGGGCTTTCTCGACCCACCAGCTTCCCGCCCAGCGCCCGGCGCTGAGCCAGTAGAAGATGCCGCCGACCATGCCGCCGCCAATGACGGCCATGATGGCGCTGGTCTCGGTGACCGCGAAAGCGGATTCGCGGACATTGTCGACGAGGCCGAGGAAAACCCCCGCCACCAGCGCGCCCGCCAGCGCGTAGAACAGCCAGTCGCGCCGGCCCAGGATTTCGGCAATCAGGATGACGACGGCGGCCGGCATGAAGCCAAAATAAGCAACGAACAGGGCGACGAAAGGAATGGAAAAATAGAGCGATGCCGTCGCCGCCGGATGGGCTTGCGCCGGCGCGTAGCCGAGCGAGGCCAGGAACAGGACGTTGAGGAAGGCGCTCGCCGCCAGCGCGGCGACGGCGTAGCCGAACAGGATGACGGCGAAGCGCACGATATAGGCGACGAGACGGGTCATGGGGGGTCGCGTCCCGTGAGATGCCCGGACTTGTGTCCAGCCAGAAGCCAGTAGACCCAGCCGGCGGCAACACCGGCCGCGGCCAGAAAACCGAGGAAGCCCGGGTTGAAAACGAAGCCTCCTGCCGAGCCAGGGACAAAAACACCGAAGGCGATCGACGTGACCGCACCCGTGACGGCGAAGTAGAACCATCCTCGCAGCGCCAGCCGTTCGGCGAGGAAGATCGCGGGACCGACGATCAGCAGCGCGCAGATCGCCACGGTCAGCACGGCGAGCGGGAAGGAGGCCAGCCAGTCGAATGTGAAAATGATCGACCAGTTGCCGTCCTCGATCCCGGCCAGAAGAACGATCAGCAGCACGGGCACCAGGATAGAGGTCAGCACGGCGGCGACGTAGCCGACTGCTATTATGGCGAGGCGCGTGAGGCCGGCGACGAGACGGCTCACACCTCGCCGTGCCCCGCGATCATCATGGCCTCCAGCGCCAGCCGGTCGACCTTGCGCATGCGCTCCGATTCCGACTTCAGCTGGCCGCAGGCGGCCAGGATGTCGCGGCCGCGCGGCGTGCGGATCGGCGAGGCATAGCCGGCATTGTTGATGTAGTCGGCGAATTTCTCGATCGTCTCCCAGTCCGAGCACTGGTAATTGGTGCCCGGCCACGGGTTGAAGGGGATCAGGTTGATCTTGGCCGGAATGCCCTTGAGCAGCTTGATCAGGCCCTTGGCGTCCTCGATGGAATCGTTGACGTCCTTCAGCATCACATATTCGAAAGTGATGCGCCTGGCGTTCGACAGGCCGGGATAGGCACGACAGGCGGCGATCAGCTCCTTCAGCGGATACTTCTTGTTGATCGGCACCAGCAAGTCGCGCAGATCGTCATTGGTGGCATGCAGCGAGATTGCCAGCATGACGCCGATCTCCTCGCCGGTGCGCAAAATTTCCGGCACGACGCCGGAGGTCGACAGCGTGATGCGGCGCTTCGACAGGGACAGGCCGTCGCCGTCGGAGGCGATCAGCAGCGCCTTCTTCACCGCCTCGAAATTGTAGAGCGGCTCGCCCATGCCCATCATGACGATGTTGGAGACTTTGCGGCCTTCGGCCGGCACGATGGCGCCGTCGGGCGTGTCGCGGTCGGGGAAGTCGCCGAGCCGGTCGCGCGCGGTAAGCAACTGCGCCAGGATTTCTTCCGTGGTCAGGTTGCGCACCAGCTTCTGCGTGCCGGTGTGGCAGAACGAGCAGGTCAAGGTACAGCCGACCTGCGAGGAGATGCAGAGCGTGCCTCGGCCTTCCTCGGGGATATAGACGGTTTCGATCTCGACCGGCCGGCCGGCGCCGCGCGGCGGGAAGCGGAACAGCCACTTTCTGGTGCCGTCGGCGGAAATCTGCTCCTCGACGATTTCTGGCCGGGCAACGGTGAAATGCCTGTCGAGCTCGGCGCGCAGGTCCTTGGAGATGTTGAACATGCCGGCAAAGTCTGAAACGCCGCGCACATACATCCAGTGCCAGAGCTGCTGGGCGCGCATTTTTGCCTGACGCTCCGGCACGATGCCTGAAGCGACGAGAGCCTCGCCGAGTTCGGCTCGTGTCAGGCCAATCAGCGAGGGCTTTTCTGTCTGCACGGGGCGAGCGCGCAAGGCGTCGCGGGCGCCTTCGGCGGTAAGGTCGAGTGAAAGGGTCATGGTTCCACTGATATAAGCGGTTTACGGCCGATTTCATCCATCGGGCCGATGTCAAGCGCGGCGCATAGCACAGCTTGGCGGCAGAGTCATGCCGCGGGCGATCGGGCAGCCTGTCCCGCCGCCGGGTGGCGGTGGACAAGCCGCGCCTGGCTGGTGCTGTTTGCCGGCGCGCGATCGATCACATATTCGTGTCGGCGTAACGGCTGGCGAGCCATCGGCGAACCCTGAAACGGGGCAACTGTGCCCCCGCACAATGGGAGTATGCAGAATGAAATCGATCAAATTCGCCGTCATTGCCGGCGTCGCCGCTCTTTGCGCCTCGCAGGCGCTTGCCGAGGATACGATGGGCACCATGACCATGATGAAAGGTGGCCAGGTGACGGCGATCATGCCGGACGGGCACATGGGCACCATGATGCCGGACGCGAAGATGAGCGCCGACATGATGAAAATGGCCAAGCCCATCAAGCACTGCATGATGATGATGACCGACGCCAAGGGTAAGGCCTATATGATCGATACGTCGACCAAGAAGGCCCAGGCCGAATGTGAAAAGATGGCCATGTGACGATCTCGCGAGCGCTTGCCCGCCGGCTTGGAGGCCGGCGGGACGGGGCAGGTTTCACTTCGATTGAACGCGGCTTATGCGCTTTCCGGATCATGCCCGCGAGCGGACGCCCAACATCGCGGCCTTTTGGTCCCCGGTCCGATCATCAGACTATTGCTTGATTGGCATCGTGCCTGTGTTACGGCTGGGGTTTCCCCACGAGGACAGACATGGCCGGCCAATCGCGAAGACATCCCATGCTGCGGCGTTCGCGCGCCATGTGGGCATCGCGGCGTGTCTGGCAGCCGCGCCTGGTGTTCTGGGCGGGTGCGATCTCGATCGGCCTGATCAGCGTGTTGTTTGCCGTGCTGGCCGACAAGGCACAGGCGCTGTTCCATGTGGTGATCGGCAATGATGGCGGCTGGCGTTCGTATCTGCCGCTGGCGATCACGCCGCTCGGCTTTGTCCTGTGCGCATGGCTGGCGCACGCCTTCTTTCCGGGCTCGCAAGGCAGCGGCATTCCGCAGGCGATCGCCGCCCGGCATCTGCGCGACGATGACGACCGCAGCCATATCCTGTCGCTGCGGCTGGTGGCGGGCAAGATAGCCCTCACGCTTGTCGGCCTGTTCTGCGGCGCTTCCATCGGCCGCGAAGGGCCGACCGTGCAGGTCGGCGCGTCGCTGATGCTGCAGGCGGCACGCTGGGGCGGCATGGCGCAGGCGCGCGGCCTGATCCTGGCCGGATCGGCCGCCGGCATCGCCGCCGCGTTCAACACGCCGCTTGCCGGCATCGTCTTCGCCATCGAGGAGATGGGCCGCACCTATGAGGCGCGCACCAACGGGCTGGTGCTGACGGCGGTCATCCTGGCCGGCCTCGCCTCGCTTGGCGTGCTCGGCAACTACACCTATTTCGGCGTGTCCAAGGACACGATCTCGTTTGCCGCCGACTGGCCGCTGGTGATCGTCTGCGGCGTCATCGGCGGCGGCTTTGGCGCCCTGTTCTCGTTGCTGGCGCTGAAGGCGACGCGGCGCATCCGGCGCTGGAACGCGCTGCAGCCGCTGTGGCGCGCGCTGCTGGTGGCGGCCGTCTGCGGGCTGGCCGTGGCGGTGATCGGCATCGTCTCGGGCGGGCTGACCTTCGGCACCGGCTACGTGCAGGCGCGCAGCGCCGTCGAAGGCACGCCCCTGCCCTGGTTCTTCTTTGCCGAGAAATTCGCAGCCGGCCTGCTATCGATGATTTCAGGAATTCCTGGCGGTATCTTCGCGCCCTCGCTGGCGGTCGGCGCCGGCATCGGCAGTTCGCTCGGCCTGGTGTTCGGCAGCAGCGCCGGCGTCGCGGCGCTGCTCGGCATGGCCGGCTATTTCGCCGGGGTCGTGCAGGCGCCGATGACGGCCTTCGTCATCATCCTCGAAATGACCGGCAATCACGACAATGTCATCGGCCTGATGCTGGCCTCGATGCTGGGCTACGGCACGGCGCGCCTGATTTCGCACGAGCCGCTCTATCACGCGCTGTCGCGGGTCTTCATCGCCGAGGCAATCCGGCGGCGGCGGGCGGAGGCCGCACCGGAATCAGGCCTGGGCTGAAAAAGCAAAAAGCCTGGCGTTGCGGCCAGGCCTTGGTTCAAAAACGAAGATAGCCTATTTGCACTTGGCGATCGAGGACAGCGCCGCAGAAATACCCTTCAGCGAGAAGACATAGTTCGTGGGATTGCCGCGGCCCGATTTCGCCGACACCTTCATGTCGGTGCCGGTCTTCATCGCCGCGATCAGCACCGGCTCCTCGGCGGCGTTCTCGACCCAGGCCGATTTTCCGCGCGTGAACATCGAGAAGGTCTTCTTGTCGATGGTGACGGTGGCCTTGGAGCCTTCCTGGAAATTGTAGCCGGCGATGAACTGCGGCTCATAGGATACCTGCTGGCCGGGCCGCTGGCTGACGAAGAAGAACATGTCGCCATGGTCGAGCGTCGGCGGCTGCTTGTCGGTCGGCACGGTCAGCACGTAGCAGACCTTGCCGCCCGACGCCTGGTAACTGTAGGTGCCCCAGGCATTGTGCTGGCCGATCTTGGTCGCCTGCTGCGCCAGCGCCGGCGCTGCCGAGGCGGCCAGGACCAGGCTCGAAACTAGTGCAATCAATCCGCGCATCGTTTTTCCCGTATTCCAAATGGTGCGGAGGCGGGACGCATGGCGTCCTGCCGTCGGTTCATTTTGATTTAATCTGGGTTACCAAACGGTGAAGTTCCCAAGAGAAAAGGACCCTCACCCCAGGAAACCGCCGCCATTTCCGCGCCGCCGCCTTGTCAGCGGCCGGCACGGCGTCCCTTTGGTGACTTGGAGGCCACGAAAACGGCAAGAGTTTGACTTTTGACGCGCCGCTGAACGCCCGATCCAGAAGCCGGGCCGACGCGGCGGGACTTTAGCCCTTGTCGGCGATGGCGTCCTTGGCGGCCTGCCGGTGCGCGGGCGTGATATGGGCGCTGACGGCGGTGATCGCGGCGGTCAGCACGGCGATGTCGTCGGTGAAGCCGAGACCGAAGATGAAGTCGGGGATGAGGTCGACCGGCAGGACGAAATAGCCGAGCGCGGCCACCAATATGCCCTTGGCGCGAAGCGGCGTGTTCTTGTCCATGGCGCAGTAATAGGCGGCGACGACGTCTTCCATGAACGGTATCTGCCGCGCGGCCTTCTTGGCCGTGCGCCAGAACTTTTCGCGCACTTCGCCCTCGCCGCCCAGCCTGTCGCCAAAGCCGAAAAAGTCAAAACCGGGTTGTTGCGCCATCAATCTCTCCTTGCGGGTCCCATGCGCGGACTGGCGCATGCTCGCGGATCAAAATGTGGTGAAAGCCGAACCCGGCTGCAAGATGCGGGCGCCGATTTGGCGGGTCCGCGCCCGGTCCAGAGCATGGACAGCCGGTGTTCAGCCGCCGAAATAGCGGTTCATCTTCTTGGCCAGCTCGATATCGAGCGCCGTCACGCCGCCGGCGTCATGCGTGTTCAAGGTCACGTCGACCGTCTTGTAGACATTCGACCAGTTGGGATGATGGTCCATCTTCTCGGCGGCGAGCGCGACGCGGGTCATGAAGGCGAAGGCCTCGGAGAAATTGTTGAAGACGAAGCTGCGCTTGATCGAGGCGCCGTCGGTGGCCAGCGACCAGCCGCCGAGTTCGGCAAGGGCAATTGTGATGGCGTCCTTGCTGAGTTTTTCTCTCGTCATGATGATTTCCCGTGCTATCTCGAATTTCGACCCTCACCATAGTGCAAGTCGCCCAAAAGTGTTTTGCGGTTTTGTGGCTCCAGATGCACAAACGGCGCATATCGAATGAGCATAAAGCCGATAAATTCCATTCTTTTCGTCTGCCTCGGCAACATCTGCCGGTCGCCTCTGGCCGAGGGCGTCCTTCGCGCCGTGCTGGCGGAGCGCGGGTACGGCGGGGATATGGTGCTCGACTCGGCCGCCACCAGCGGCTGGGAGGTCGGCTCCGCCCCGGATCCGCGCTCGATCGCGGTCGCGACGAGCCACGGCATCGACCTTTCAGGGCAGCGGGCGCGCAGGATCACACCGGCGGATTTTCACCGCTTCGACCTGATCCTCGGCATGGACCGGTCCAACGTCGCCGATCTGAAGGCGCTGGCGCCGGCGGCGGTGCGCGACCGCGTCCACCTGTTTCTGGAATTCGCCGAGGGAGAGCCGCGCGATGTGCCGGATCCCTATTATGAGGACCAGGAAGCGTTTGCTTCGGTCTACCGCATGATCCGCGAGGCGTCCGAGGCGCTGGCGACACGGCTGGCGGCGCGGGTATCGACGCCTGACAGCGGCCAGGCTTCCTCGACGATATAGGGGCCGCCGCCGACCGAATCGCGCGACGACATCAGCACGAAGCGGCCGATGCGGAAGGGCAGCGTCGAGAAATTGCCGCGCGCCGACAGATATTGGGCGACGTCGAGCGGGCTCGAATTGCGCAGCCTCGCCAGGGTGATGTGCGGCGTGAACTTGCGCGGATCGGCGGCCAAGCCGAGCCGCTGGCAGATGCGGTCGATCTCGCCCTGCAGGGCGCTCAGATCCGGTGATGGGGCGACGCCGGCCCACACGGCGTGTGGCTTCTTCTGGCCGAAAGCGCCGACACCCGACAGCGTCAGCGAGAAGGACGGGCGGTGCACCCGGTCCAGCGCGTTGGCGATCTCGTCGGCGACATGACCCTCGACATCGCCGATGAAGCGCAGCGTCAGATGGTAGTTTTCAACGTCGATCCAGCGGGCCCCGGGCAGGCCGCCCCGGAGCAGGGACAGCGAAAGGGCAGCGTCACGCGGAATTTCGAGGGCGGTGAAAAGACGCGGCATGAAGAGCCTCCCTTCCTCGAATCGAACTGTCACCTGTAGCGAATCATCGATAGCCTGATCGAGCAAGAGGTTTATTGGTCACAGTCATTGCTAAAAACTTCCCTAACGGAAAGCGATTCCTGGCGGCCTCACGACCCTCCCGGGGCCGTGGCGATGGCCTTCTCGACCGTCGGCAGGATGCGCTCGACCATCAGGTCGACACCCCCGGCGTTCGGATGTAGCCCATCCTCGAGTTGCAGGGTGGGCTGGCCGGCGACGCCCTCGAGGAAGAACGGGTAGAGCGGCACAGCGTATTTGCCGGCCAGGTCCGGAAAGATGGCGTCGAAGGCGTTCTGGTAGTCGGCGCCGAGATTGGGCGCGGCGCGCATGCCGGCCAGGAGCACGGCGATCTTGCGCTCCTTGAGCTTGCCCAGCATGGCGTCAAGGTTCTTCCGGGTGATGTCGGGCGAAACGCCGCGCAGCATGTCGTTGGCACCGAGTTCGAGGATCACCAGTTGCGTGCCGTCGGGCACCGACCAGTCGAGCCGCGCCAGGCCGCCGCTGGAGGTGTCGCCGGAGACGCCGGCATCGGCGACGGTGACGTCATGGCCCCTGGCGCGAAGGGCGGCCTGCAATTTGTCTGTAAAACCCTGGCCCGGGCCAAGACCGAACCCCGCCATCAGGCTGTCACCGAAGCCGACGATCTTGAATGGCTCGGCGCGCGCCGACGAAATGGCGCCGCAAATGGCGAGGAAAACGATCAGGCCTGCGGCAAAGCGGCGTTTGAAAGACATGCGGCAAGCCCCATATGACAGAGAATTCTTCCGGCGATGGCTGCGACAGGCAGAGCCTCCCTCCCCATATAGGACGCTTTCATTTTGACAGAAGCCGTCATCGCGCTGAAAGATGTATCCCTGACACTCGGCGAAGGCGCTTCGTCCGTCCATGTGCTGAAGGGCGTCAGCCTCGAGGTGGCGCGCGGCGAGGCGACTGGTATCGTCGGCCCGTCGGGGTCCGGCAAGTCCACATTGCTGATGGTTCTGGCAGGGCTGGAGCGGGTCGATTCGGGTACGGTACGAATCGCCGGCGAACTGCTCAACGGCAAGACCGAGGATCAAATCGCTTCGTTTCGGGGCCGAAACATTGGCATCGTGTTTCAGTCCTTCCACCTTATCCCGAACATGACGGCACTCGAAAATGTCGCGGTGCCGCTGGAATTGGCCGGCCACGCGGATCCGTTTTCGGTGGCGGAGCGGGAACTGGCGGCCGTGGGCCTCAGCGACCGCGTCACCCACTACCCCGGCGAGCTCTCCGGTGGCGAGCAGCAGCGCGTGGCGATCGCGCGGGCGCTGGCGCCATCGCCGCGCATCCTGATCGCCGACGAGCCGACCGGCAATCTCGACCAGGCGACGGGGCGGCAGGTCGCCGACCTGCTGTTTGCCAAGGCGGCCGAGCGCGGCATGACGCTGGTGTTGGTCACCCATGATCCGGCGCTCGCGGCGCGCTGTTCGCGCCAGGTGTCGATGCGCTCCGGCAGGATCGAAGCGCCGGCGCCGATCAAGGTCATTGCCTGATGCCGCTGGCGCGGACATTGAAGCTCGCCATCCGTTTCTCGCTGCGCGAGATGCGCGGCGGCCTGTCCGGGTTTCTCATCTTCCTCGCATGCATAGCACTCGGCGTCGCGGCCATCGGCGGCGTCAATTCGGTGGCCCGCTCCATCACCGCCGGTGTCGCCGATCAGGGCCAGACGCTGCTTGGCGGCGACCTTCGCTTCCAGATCAACCAGCGCGACGCCAGCCAGGCCGAACTTGGCTTTCTCGACGGGCTGGGCGTCGTTTCGCACACCGCCGGCATGCGCTCGATGGCGCGCCTGGCCGACGGATCCGACCAGGCGCTGGTCGAGGCCAAGGCGGTCGACGATGCCTATCCGCTCTATGGCGCGCTGGAAACCGAACCGGCGCTGACGAAGCAGGAACTGTTCGGCGGGCAGTTCGGCGTTTTCGGCGCTGCGGCACCCGACCTTCTGTTCGAACGGCTGCATCTCAAGATCGGCGACCGGCTGAAGCTCGGCACCGCCATCTTCGAACTGCGCGCCAGGCTGGTGACCGAGCCCGACGCGGTCTCCGACGGCTTCGGCTTCGCGCCAAGGCTGATGATCTCGGCAGAGGGCCTGACCGCCACAGGGCTGATCCAGCCGGGCAGCCTGGTCGAGAATGCCTACAAGGTCCGGCTGCCCGCCGATGCCGACGAGGCGCGGCTCAAGGCCATCCAGGACCAGGCGGCCAGGGATTTTCCGGAGGCCGGCTGGTCGATCCGCACGCGCGGCAATGCCGCCCCGGCGTTGTCTTCCAACATCGAACGCTTCTCGCAGTTCCTGACGCTGGTCGGGCTCACCGCGCTGGTGGTCGGCGGCGTCGGCGTCGCCAACGCGGTGCGTGCCTATCTCGACGGCAAGCGCGGCGTCATCGCCACTTTCAAGAGCCTGGGGGCATCCGGCGGCTTCGTCTTTGCCGTCTACCTCGTGCAGATCCTGATCATCGCCCTGATCGGCATCGGCGCCGGCCTGGTGCTGGGCGCGCTGATGCCCTTTGCCGCAAGTGCGGCCCTGCAGTCCGTCATTCCGGTGCCGGCGCAAGGCGGCTTCTATCCCGGCGCGCTCGCCATGGCGGCCCTGTTCGGCCTGCTGGTGACGCTCGCTTTCGCGCTGCTGCCGCTCGGCCGCGCCCGTGATGTGCCGGCGACCGCGCTGTTCCGGGAGATGGGGCTGGAAGGCCGTGGCCTGCCGCGCGCCGTCTATGTCGTCTGCGCGCTCGGCATCGCGCTTTTCCTGGCGGCGCTGGCGATCCTGTTTTCGGGCGACCAGCGCATCGCCTCGATCTTCGTCGGCGCCACGATTTTTGCTTTCCTGGTGCTGCGTCTCGTCGGCGCGCTGGTGCAATGGGCAGCCAGGAAAAGTCCGCGCGTGAGCTTTGTCGCGCTCAGGCTCGCCATCGGCAACATCCACCGGCCCGGTGCGCTGACGCCGTCCGTGGTGCTGTCGCTGGGGCTTGGACTGACACTCCTGGTGACGCTGGCGCTGATCGACGGGAATCTCAGGCGCCAGATCTCCGGCAACCTGCCGGCGCGGGCGCCCAACTTCTTCTTCGTCGACATCCAGGGCAGCGAGGTCGATGCCTTCTCCGCGCTGATCGCAAAGGAGGCGCCGCGGGGAGCGCTGGCCAGGGTGCCGATGCTGCGTGGCCGGGGTGATGGCGCTCAACGGCGTCGATGTCGACAAGGTCAAGGTGCCGGCCGAGGGCGCCTGGGTGCTGAAGGGCGATCGCGGCTTGACCTATGACACCAGGCAGCCGGAAAACACGACGCTGACCGAGGGCAAATGGTGGCCGGACAATTATGCCGGCGAGCCGCTGGTTTCGTTTTCCGACAAGGAAGGCAAGGAAATCGGGCTGAAGCTCGGCGACACCGTCACCGTCAATGTGCTTGGCCGCAACGTCACGGCCCGGATCGCCAATTTCCGCCAGGTCGAATGGGAGACGATGGGCATCAACTTCGTCATGGTGTTTTCGCCCAACACATTCGCGGGCGCCCCACATGGCTGGATAGCGACGCTCACAGAAAAGAGCGCGTCGACGGCCGATGACGCGCGCGTCCTCAACGCCGTCACCCGCGCTTTTCCGGCCGTGACGACGGTGCGGGTCAAGGACGCGCTCGACATCGTCAACCGGCTGGTCGGCCAGCTCGGCACGGCGATCCGGGCGGCGGCCGGCGTGGCGCTGATCGCCTCGGTTCTGGTGCTTGCCGGCGCGCTTGCCGCCGGCAACCGGGCGCGCATCCACGACGCAGTGGTGCTGAAAACGCTCGGCGCGACGCGCACGACGCTGATATCGGCCTTCTCGCTGGAATACATGCTGATCGGGCTCGCCACCGCCATCTTCGCGCTCGCCGCCGGCGGTGCAGCCGCCTGGTACATCGTCGCGCGCATCATGGCCTTGCCGTCGCATTTCATGCCGGAGGTCGCGGTCGCCACAATCGCCTTTTCGCTGGTGATCACGGTCGGCATCGGCCTTGCCGGCACCTGGCGGGTGCTCGGCCACAAGGCGGCGCCCGTGCTGCGCAACCTCTGATTCGCCGGTCCGGCGCGCCTGCCCCGGGTTAAATCTTGGTAAGAATACCGTCCGAAACGGCCGGCGAAGCGGCATTTTAGCCTGTCACGAACCGTTACAACAGGTTACGGACTTGTTCTTGACGCCAAGAACCATCATATTCCGCGCAGGCATGCTGGAGCCCCGCCAGCGGCGCCTGGGTCCGCAAGAGGCCCGACACCGGACGGGGCAGAAGCAACAGAGGATTTCCAATGGCTGATCCCATTCGCAATTATCAGACGTCGGCGGTGCCCGGCGTCCGTGCCGACATCGACCAGGGTCTGCGCGCGTATATGATCAAGGTCTACAATCTGATGGGGCTCGGTCTGCTCATCACCGGCCTTGCCGCCATCGGCACGATCATGCTGGCCACCACCACCGACCCGGCCTCGGCCGTCGCGACGCTGCCGAGCGGCGAGATGCTGACCTCCTTCGGCTACGCGATCTTCGGTTCGCCGCTGCGCTGGGTTGTCATGCTGGCCCCGCTGGCCGCCGTGTTCTTCCTGTCGTTCAGGATCCGGTCGATGAGCGTCGCCGCCGCGCAGACGACCTTCTGGGTCTATGCCGGCCTGGTCGGCCTGTCGCTGTCTTCGATCTTCCTGGTATACACCACGGCAAGCATCTCGCAGACCTTCTTCGCCACCGCCGCCGCTTTCGGGGCGCTGTCGCTGTTCGGCTACACCACCAAGCGCGACCTGTCGGCGATGGGCTCGTTCCTGATCATGGGCGTGTTCGGCATCATCATCGCCTCGGTGATCAACATCTTCCTGCAGTCGTCGGCGCTCACCTTCGCCGTCTCGGCGATCGGCGTGCTGGTGTTCGCCGGCCTCACCGCCTACGACACGCAGAAGATCAAGGAGATGTATTTCGAGGGTGACGCTTCCGATGTCGCCGGCCGCAAGGCGATCATGGGCGCGCTGTCGCTCTACCTCGACTTCATCAACCTGTTCATGTTCCTGCTCCAGTTCATGGGCGACCGCCGCTAAGGGTATTGGACCATCAACTTTCGCAAGGGCGGCCCAATGGCCGCCCTTTTCTTTTGTGCGGGCCTCTGCTGTTGTTGAAGGCACAAAAGAGGTTTGCATAAAGAATGAGCAACATCGTGATCAGGCCGGCGACCCCGGCCGACCTCGACACCATCACCGAAATCTATGCCGACGCGGTCGCCAACGGCACGGCGAGCTATGAACTGGAGCCGCCCAGCCGTGCCGAGATGGGGACGCGATTCGCCACGCTCGCGGCCGGCGGCTTTCCCTATCTGGTGGCGGAGAAGGACGGCGCCGTGCTCGGCTATGCCTATGCCGGCCCCTTCCGGCCGCGCCCGGCCTATCGCTTCATCGTCGAGGATTCGGTCTATGTCGCGCCTGACGCCAAGGGCCAGGGCGTCGGTCTCAAGCTGATGCAAAGCCTGGTCGCCGCGGTCGAGGGGGCGGGCTTTCGCCAGATCGTCGCGGTGATCGGCGACGGCCGCGCCGACAGCGCCTCGGTCAGGTTGCACGAGAAGCTCGGCTTTCGCCATTCCGGCCGCCTCGAAGGCTCCGGCTATAAGCATGGGCGCTGGCTGGACACGGTGTTCATGCAGCTATCGCTGAACGGCGGGGCATTGGTCGCGCCCGACCCGGATTCGCTGCCGGAGCGGAGGTTCAGGCTCGGAGGGAAATGAGAAGAATGGGAAATTGAAGAATTGAGGAATTGAAGAACTGGAGAAATGTCAGGCGCTTAGCGCTCTTTTCTCCAATTCCTCATTTCTTCGATTCCTCAGTTCCCCTTCACGCCTCGACCACCTTCAGCTTCGGATCGAAGACGCCAAGCACGCGGCCAAGCTCCTGGCCGCGTTTGAGGATACGGCCGCCCGCCGCGATGACGGCGAAGGCGCCCTGTTTGCGTGCCAGTTTCGGATCCTTGACGATCTGGAACAGCGGCACTTCGCTGGCGCGGCGAAAGACGGAAAAGACGGCGCGGTCGGTGAGATGATCGATGGCGTAGTCGCGCCATTCATTGGCGGCGACCATGCGTCCGTAGAGCCTCAGGATCAGATCCAGTTCACGCCGGTCGAAGCGGACCGGCTGGTCGAGGCGTTCACGTCGCGCCTCGTGTAGCGGGATCAATATTGCGGATGCATCTCCATCCCCCATCCCGCCGCCGTCATCAGTCATGCCTCGATCCCTCGAAATGAATCTTTGCCAACCAAAGTTGGCCCCTTCGCACCGCAATTGCAAGAGCCGGCGAAGCGGAGGCGGCGGTGCGCCGTTTCCGTCGCGTCCAGTCACGTTTGTGAAACGCATGTTGGAATTGGTGATGCTTCGCCACATTTCTGCCTTTTTTTATCCGCGCTCATGCCCCAATGTCCGACGAATTTACCGGCGTTGCCTGAGACGGTTCGGTCCGGCACCGGCTCGTAAACCCCAAGCCCCCCGCCCACGGGTCTGCGTCGGATCGAACCAACCTCGGTCTTTTCCTCGGAAAAACCAGGTGCGACGATCCCAAAACCTAAATGACCGGCGTCAGAAGCAAGCTGACGTCGGTTTTTTCGTTTTTGGACCTTTTTTTAACCCGGATCGTGGCGAGCGTGGGAAGCCGGCGCAGGCTCGAGGCGGCCAGCCCTCACATCGCGACTCAATTCCGCCGACCCTGCTTGCCATCTGCCGTCTCACTTAATAGGGTGTTAAGTGGAACGGAGACAGCAATGCCACGCGCATCGGACTCCACGGCAAAGCAGTTGGATGGTGTAGCGGCCGCGCCGGAGGCCGGCGGCGTCGGCCCTCGCATCAAGGCGTTGCGCACGGCACGGCGCGTCTCGCTGCGGCAGCTCGCCGACATGACCGGCACGACGGCGAGCTTCATCAGCCAGCTCGAGCGCAATCTGTGCGGCGCCAACACCGGCACGCTGCTCAAGATCGCCGGCGCTCTAGACCTTGGCATCAACGATCTGTTCGAGGACAATGCCCGCCCCTTGCACAAGGTGCTGCGGCGTGAGGAACGGCCGGTCGTCCCGGTCGGCAGGTACGGCCGCAAGATGCTCCTGTCGCGGCGGCCGATCCACCAGTTCGAGGTCTATGCCGGCCATTTCGAGGTGGGCGGCTCGACCGGCGACGAGACCTATGTCCATAGCGGCGAGCATGAAATGTTCATGGTGCTCAAGGGCACCGTTGAACTGACACTCGCCGATGAGCTCCACGTCATGCACGAAGGCGACAGCGTCGAATACGCAACCTCGGTGCCGCATCGCACGGTCAATATCGGCGACACGCCGGCGGAGGTGCTGTGGATCATCGCCCCGCCGACCGCCGGCGCGTTCGAACTCGATCAATACAGGCCCGGAAACCGCTCGCGTCCGGGTGAATGAAAACACATGCGAGTTCTGCAATGGAAAAACTGGCGCTCGCCCGTCGCGGCGTTGCCGGTGACGGCCGCAACCGGCTCACGGGGCGCATCGGCGAAGCGATCTACCTCGGTTCGGGCTCCAAATACGAGGTCGATCTGGCCGACGGCTCGAAAGCCATCGTGCGCTCGACGCTGGAAGCAGACAGTTTTTCCATCGGAGACGAGGTCGAGGTGCTGTTCGCCGGCAGCGACGTGAAGCTGCTCGCCGATGACGACAGGCCGACCTGACGCTCACCTGATTTCGGAACGGATTTCAAAAATGCAAGCCAAGCACAATGGCGACGTGTCGTTCTGGTATGCCGATATCGGCGGCGTGCCGGCCTATCGGCCATCCTTGCCCGGCGACATCGAGGCCGATGTCTGTATCGTCGGCGCCGGCTACACCGGCTTGTGGACCGCCTATTATCTGAAGAAGGCGCAGCCCGCGCTGCGCATCGCCATCGTCGAGAAGGAATTCGCGGGCTTCGGCGCTTCGGGCCGCAATGGCGGCTGGCTGTCGGGCGGCTTCAGCTGGTCGCGCGAGAAATACGCAAAAACCTCGTCGCGTGGCGCCGTGATCGACATGCAGCGCGCCATGTTCGGCACGGTCGACGAGGTGATCGCGGTGACGGAAGCCGAGGGCATCGACGCCGATATCCGCCGTGTCGACAACATCACCGTCGCCACCAACGCCGCGCAATTGCAGCGCGCCAGGGCCGAATACGAGGAGCTGCTGAGCTGGGAGATGCCGCCGGAGCGGCTGGCCTTCCTCGACGCGCGGGAGGCGCGCCAGCGCATCGCCATCGACAAGGTGCTGGGTGCTTTCGTCGTGCGCAACGTCGCGCGCGTGCAGCCGGCCAAGCTGGTCCAGGGTCTGGCGGCGGCGGTCGTGCGGCTCGGCGTGCCGATCTACGAGCAGACGCAAGTGCTGGCGATCGAGAAGGGCAAGGTCACCACCACCAGGGGCATCGTGCGGGCGCAGAAGATCGTCCGCGCCACCGAAGGCTTCACGGCGGGCATTCCCGGCTATGAGCGTCTCTGGCTGCCGTTGAACAGCGCCATCGTGGTGACGGAGAAGCTGCCGCAGAAGCTCTGGGACGCGATCGGCTGGAACGGCTACGAGGTGCTGGGCGATGCCGCGCACACCTATTGCTACGCGCAACGCACGCGCGAAGGCCGCATCGCCATGGGTGGCCGCGGCGTGCCCTACCGCTTCGGTTCACGCACGGATGTGCGAGGCCAGACCCAGCAGGCGACCATCGACCAGTTGCACGAGGTGCTGACCAGGTTGTTGCCGCAGACCAAGGGCGCGCATCTCGACCATGCCTGGTGCGGCACGCTCGGCGTGCCGCGCGACTGGTGCACGACTTCGGGTTTCGATAGGGAAAGCGGCATTGGCTGGGCCGGGGGCTATGTCGGGCTCGGTGTGTCGAGCTCCAACCTGTCGGGCCGCACCTTGCGCGACCTGGTGCTCGGCCACGACACCGAGCTGACCCGGCTGCCCTGGGTCAACCGCACGGTCAAGAAATGGGAGCCGGAACCGCTGCGCTGGCTCGGTGTGCACACCATGTACCAGCTCTATCGCATCGCCGACCGGCGTGAAGCAAACGGCCTGGGCCGGACCTCACGCCTTGCGGCCTTTGCCGATCGCCTGACCGGGCACTGACGATGTGCAGCGGTTTCCGTCTGGAACCGCGCCGAACCGCGTGACGTTACAGTTTTCGATCGAGAGAGGTCTCGGATCCGGGCTTGTGGATGAAAGCCGCACCCAGGATGGGACCTGGCAGGCCATCCTTGCCGACCGACTGCAGAAGCACGGCGCAACCGCCCTTCTTGGTGATCTCGCTCAGCGGCAATTCGTAGCGCTGCGCCTTGCCGTGCCACATGCCGGCGGTCTGGATCCCGGTCACCGCGTTCCAGTAGGTCATCTTGCGGCCGGAGTTCTCACCCTCGGCGATCTTGACCGTCTGCGGAGGCTCGAAATAGACGATGACGACATGGGCGTCGCTGGGGCCCGCCCCGGCATCGCCGGCGTCTATGATCACGCGGTCGCTGGTCCGGCTGACCTTGATGGCGACGCGCATGCCTTCGCCGCCCCGGGCCATACGGGCAAGCGCGCCGTCGACTTCGCCGCGGTTGGCGCCGTTGACGTGGACACGGCCGTTGATGACCGCTTGCGGCGTGTACACGGAGCGGCTGCCGAAGGCGCGCATATAGTCGTTCTGGCGCTCGGTATTCTCTTTATGGCTCAGCGTGTCCCGCCAGCCGAGATAGTCCCAATAGTCGACGTGATAGGAGAGCGCGACGAGGTCTTCCTGGACGGCAAGTTCGGCGAAGAATGCATCGGCCGGCGGACAGGAACTGCAGCCCTGGCTGGTGAAAAGCTCAACCACGCCGAGCGGCTTCTCCAGCTGGGGCTTGTCTGCCTGGGCCCTCTCGGTCTCGCCGGCATGGCCAGCGCCGGCAAAAGCCGAGAAGGCCAGCGCGAAGGCTGCCAGCCACAAAGATCGTCGCGAGGCCATGACCATTCCAATTCCCGCCGGTGATGCCGGCTTTGTTCTGCTTTGCCGAAATATGTGGCAGAACGGGAAGTCAACGGGAAGTCACGTTGCGGTGAAATTTTACCGCCGCAACCGTGAGGTAAGGCCGCAATAGGAGAAGCCACGGCATTTCAGGGCGTGGTTCGATTCGGCGGTGGCATCATCCCCATGTGGCAGGTTCTCCTCACCCCCGTCGATTTCTATTGCGAGCGAACCAGCCGTGGACTTTGGTCCGAGCCGGTCAATGCTTTGACGGACCTTGCCTTCATCGCCGCAGGACTGTGGGGAGCAGGGGAGTAGGGGAGTAGGGGAGTAGGGGAGTAGGGGAGTAGGGGAGTAGGGGAGTAGGGGAGTAGGGGAGTAGGGGAGTAGGTTACCCGTCCCCGGCTAGTTCCCTACTCCCCTGCTTTCTACGCTGCCAGATCGCGCAGCACGTATTGCAGGATGCCGCCGTTCTTGAAGTAGTCGAGCTCATCCAGCGTATCGATGCGGCAGATGATCGGCACGTTCTTCACCGTGCCGTCGCCATAGGTGATCTTGGCGGTCATCGTCTGGCGCGGCTTGATGGCGCTCAACCCATCGATCTCGACCAGCTCGTCGCCCTTGAGGTTGAGCGAGGCCCAGGAGGTGCCTTCCTCGAAGACGAAGGGGATGACGCCCATGCCGACCAGGTTCGAGCGGTGGATGCGCTCGAAGGACTGGGCGATGACGGCGCGGACACCAAGCAGGTTGGTGCCCTTGGCCGCCCAGTCGCGCGACGAGCCGTTGCCGTATTCGACGCCGGCGAAGATGACCAGCGGCACGCCTTCCTTCTTGTATTCCATCGCCGCGTCGTAGATCGATTCCTCTTCCTTCGTGGGATAGTGGATGGTGTAACCGCCCTCGCGGCCATTCTCGCCCAGCATGTGGTTGCGGATGCGGATGTTGGCGAAGGTGCCGCGCATCATCACCTCATGGTTGCCGCGCCGCGTGCCGTACTGGTTGAAGTCGGCGACGCCGACGCCATGGTCGGTGAGGTATTTGCCGGCCGGCGAGGCGGCCTTGATCGACCCGGCGGGCGAGATGTGATCGGTGGTGATCTTGTCGCCGAACAGGCCGAGCACGCGGGCGCCCTTGATGTCGCCGATCTTGCCGAAACCTGATGTCATGCCGGCGAAGTAGGGCGGGTTCTGCACATAGGTCGAATTGTTGTCCCAGGCATAGGTCTGGCCTTCCGGCGCCTTGACGTTCTGCCAGTACTCGTCGCCCTTGAAGACGTCGGCATATTTGCGGGCGAACAGCTCGCGGGTGACGTTCTTCTCGATGAACTCCTGGATCTCGGCCGAGCTTGGCCAGATATCCTTGAGATAAACCGGATTGCCGTTCTTGTCGTCGCCGAGCGGCTCTGATGTCAGGTCCTTGGTGACGGTGCCGGCGAGCGCGTGGGCCACGACCAGCGGTGGCGAGGCGAGGTAGTTCGCCTGCACGTCGGGCGAGACGCGACCTTCGAAGTTGCGGTTGCCGGAGAGCACGGCGGCAGCGATCAGGCCTTTGTCGTTGATGGTCTTGGAGATCGGCGCCGGCAGCGGGCCGGAATTGCCGATACAGGTGGTGCAGCCGAAGCCCACCAGGTTGAAGCCGATCTGGTCGAGCTCCTTCTGCAGGCCCGACTTTTCCAGATATTCGGCCACCACCTGACTGCCGGGTGCCAGCGAGGTTTTTACCCACGGCTTCTGCTTCAAGCCGAGGCGGTTGGCGTTGCGGGCAAGCAAGCCGGCGCCGATCAGCACGCTCGGGTTCGAGGTGTTGGTGCAGGACGTGATGGCGGCGATGACGACGTCGCCATGGCCGAGGTCATGGTCGGTGCCTTCAACGGCGTAGCGCTTGGAGATTTCCGCGGCCTTCTTGTACTCGGTGTCCATCGCCTTGGCGAAGCCGGCCGGAATGCCCTCGAGCGCGACACGGCCTTCCGGGCGCTTGGGGCCGGCCATGGACGGCACGACGCTGTCGAGTTCCAGTTCGAGCAGGTCGGTGAAGACCGGATCGGCGGAACCGGCCTCGCGCCACATGCCTTGCGCCTTGGAATAGGCCTCGACCAAGGCGATGCGGTCCTCGCTGCGGCCCGACATTGTGAGGTAGCGGATGGTTTCCGAGTCCACGGGGAAGAAACCGCAGGTGGCGCCGTATTCGGGCGCCATGTTGCCGATGGTGGCGCGGTCGGCCAGCGTCATGTTGGAGAGGCCCGGCCCGAAGAACTCGACGAACTTGCCGACGACGCCCTTCTTGCGCAGCATCTGGGTGACGGTGAGCACGAGGTCGGTGGCGGTGACGCCCTCCTTGAGCTTGCCGGTGAGGCGGAAGCCGATGACTTCGGGCAACAGCATGGAAACCGGCTGGCCGAGCATGGCCGCCTCGGCCTCGATGCCGCCGACGCCCCAGCCGAGCACGCCAAGGCCGTTGATCATGGTGGTGTGAGAATCGGTGCCGACGCAGGTGTCGGGATAGGCTGTGGTTTCGCCGTCCTCGGTGCTGGTCCACACGACCTGGCCGAGATATTCGAGGTTGACCTGGTGGCAGATGCCGGTGCCGGGCGGCACGACGCGGAAGTTGCGGAACGCCTGCTGGCCCCATTTCAGGAATTTGTAGCGCTCTTCGTTGCGCTCATATTCGAGTTCGACATTGCGGGCGAAGGCCATCGGCGTGCCGAACTCGTCGACGATGACGGAATGGTCGATGACGAGGTCGACCGGAACCAGCGGGTTGATCTTCTGCGGATCGCCGCCGAGCGAGGCCATGGCGTCGCGCATGGCGGCGAGATCGACCACGGCCGGGACGCCGGTGAAATCCTGCATCAAGACGCGGGCCGGGCGGTAGGCGATCTCGACGCCGGCGGTGCCCTTGTCGGTCAGCCAGCCGGCCACCGCCTGGATCGATTCCTTGGTGACGGAGCGGCCATCCTCGTTGCGCAGCAGGTTTTCCAGCAGCACCTTCATCGAATAGGGCAGCTGGGCAATGCCGGTGAGGCCGTTCTTCTCGGCCTCGACGAGGTCGAAATAGACATACTCGGCGTCGCCCGCTTTCAGCGTGCGGCGGCAATTGAAACTGTCGAGGGATTTTGACACGTGCGATCCTTGTCTGTTCAGCCTGAAAGGGAACGGACGCCGATGGCATGCAATCACGCGCAAAGGTGCGGGTACGGCCATTTCCGCTGTCCGCTCCCAAGCAACCCGAGCCGTTCAAGGCGGCGCGTGCGCTGGTTCGGCGCTAATTCTGTTCCCGTGCCGACCGCTGGCACGGATGACCCGCATATAGAGAATTTTCTGGAATAGTTCTAGACAGTTGCAAAGCAAATTTGTGCGATGCGGCAGCGGCCGTGCCGCTTCGTTCGAGGGACAGGCAAGGGATGCGGCTGATCGCCGAAAATCTGGGCGGCGAGCGCGGCGGCGAGGCGGTGTTTTCCGGCATCGGGTTTGCCCTGGAGACGGGGCAGGCGCTGGTCGTCACCGGGCCGAACGGCTCGGGCAAATCGACCTTGCTCAGGGTGGTCGCCGCGCTGCTGCCGAAAGCCGCAGGCCGCCTGCTGCTCGAAGGCGGCGGCGACGAATTCCCGTCGATCGCGTCGGCCTGCCATTATCTCGGCCATCAGAATGCAATGAAGACGGCGCTGAGCGTGGCGGAGAACTTGCGCTTCTGGCGGGAGTTCCATGGCGAAGGCCGGCTCGGTGTCGAGGAGGCGCTGGAAACGGTCGGGCTGGGCGGCATCGGTCATTTGCCGTTCGGCTATCTCTCGACCGGGCAAAGGCGCCGCGCGGCGATCGCCAAGCTTTTGGTCAGCCATAGGCCGCTGTGGCTGCTGGACGAGCCGACGGCGGGCCTGGACAAGGCTTCGGAGGGAAGGTTCGCGCGGTTGATGAGCGGGCATTGCGCGGAAGGCGGGATGATTGTCGCGGCGACGCATCTGCCGCTGGGGTTGGAAGGGGCGCGCGAGCTGCAAATGAGGGTAGGCCATTGATTTCCGTGCTCTACGGCGCCCCCCTCTGGCCTGCCGGCCATCTCCCCCACGAGGGGGGAGATTGGTGGCTTCGGCGCCTCGCTCATCTTGGCGACGCTAGTGATTGGCGAAAGCCGAACCGACGGCTGATCTCCCCCCTCGTGGGGGAGATGTCCGGCAGGACAGAGGGGGGCGTGACGGAACGCCTTCTTCAACCGGGGACCACATCGTAATGTGGTCCCTCTTAGCCCGCGACATCCGCCTCAATATCCGTGCCGGCGGTGGCGCGCTGACCGGCGTCATCTTCTTCCTTGCCGTCATCGCCACCATCCCCTTCGGCGTCGGGCCGGACCTCAAGCTCTTGGCCCGCATCGGCCCTGCGATCCTGTGGATCGGCGCCTTGCTTGCCTGCCTGCTCGGCCTCGACCGGCTGTTCCAGGCCGACCGCGAGGACGGCGCGCTCGATCTGCTGGTGCTCGGCCACGACCGGCACATGCTGGCGCTGACGGTGCTGGTGAAATGCGTCGCGCATTGGGCGGGAAGCGTCTTGCCGCTGGTGGTCGCCGCGCCCCTGCTCGGCCTGTTCATGAACATGGAACCGGTCGCCATCGGCGCCACGGCACTGACGCTTCTGGTCGGCACGCCGGCCATCACCTTCATCGGCGCCGTCGGCGCCGCGGTGGCGGTGGCGCTGCCGCGCGGCGGGCTGTTGATCTCGGTGTTGGTGCTGCCGCTGACCATTCCGGTGTTGATCTTCGGTGTTTCGGCAAGCTACGGGGCGACGGCGAATCCCGATCCGTTCCTGCAGCCTTTCCTCATTCTTGCCGCGCTGACGTTGTTTCTTGCGGTGCTGGGCCCCGTGGCCGCGGCGCTGGCGCTGCGCCATGGCACGGATTGAGTCGGCCGCGAGCGGCAGAGGCTGCGGCGCGGCGGCAGATTGCGCGGCCCGTGGCGCGAGGTTAAGGGAAGGCATGAGCGAGCGCAGCGAACGGACCGGGTTGGCGAGCGGCATGCCAGGGAGGCGGCCGGCATGAGCCCGCACGCACTCTACGTCACCGCCGCCTATGCCATCACCGCGATCGTGCTGGCCGGGCTGATCGGCTGGATCCTGCTTGACCAGCGGGCACGCAAGCGCGAACTCGCCGAACTCGAGGCGGCCGGGGTGCGGCGGCGCTCCGACAAGACCGGGGCGGGAAAGCCGTGAGCAGCGAAATCGAAACGCCGACGCGTCGCCGCCTGTTCGTGTTCTTGCCGCTGCTGGTTTTCCTCGGCCTGGCCGGCCTGTTCCTGTCGCAGCTTCTGTCGGGACGCGATGTCTCGGAAGTGCCATCGGCGCTCATCGGCCTGCCGGCGCCGCAGACCAGTCTGCCGGCGCTGGAGGGGTCAAACCTGCCGGGGCTCGATTCGAAAGCCTTCGCCGGCAAGGTCACTCTGGTCAACGTCTTTGCGTCGTGGTGCGCGCCGTGCCGGGAAGAGCACCCGGTTCTGTTGGCGCTGGCGCAGGACAAGCGGTTCACGATGGCGGCGCTGAATTACAAGGACCGGCCGGAAAACGCCCGCCGCTTCCTCGGCGACCTCGGCAATCCGTTCCAGGCGATCGGCGTCGACGAAGCCGGCCGCACGGCGATCGACTGGGGCGTCTATGGCGTGCCGGAAACCTTCGTCATCGGCAAGGATGGCAAGATAGCCTACAAGCATGTCGGCCCGCTGACGGCGGAGTCGGCGAGGGATCTCTTGCTGCCACAGATTGAAAAAGCGCTGGCCGTACCGAACTGACAACTCCAACTCGCCTTCGTCATCCTAGGGCGAAGCAAGGAGCGAAGCGACGCGGCGCAGACCCTAGGATCCATGCCGTGATATTAGTGACAGGCAAGGCGGATCAGGATAAGGGACTCTTCGCCGCTGATAGAACCGCTATTCCGAGCCGCTGCATGCTTCGTTTGAAGTCGCGGCATGGATCCTCGGGTCAAGCCCGAGGATGACGAAACGCGGTGGGGCTCAGCCGTAGATCTGCTTGTGGATCTGGTAGAGCATTTCCGAGCGGTCGGCGCGCATGTCGGCGAGGTCGCGGCTGGAGAAGCTGTCGATTTCGGCGACGAGGCGGTTGTAGTGCTTGCGCTTGGCGATGCTGCTGCGAGCGCGGGTCATCAGGTCATTCAAGATCATAGCAAGGTTCCTTCTGTGCCGCATTCTCGCGGCGGGTTCTTCCTCCCTTGATCGATACGGAGCATGACATAGTAATGGTGCATTGCAAAAAGAAGATGTTGCAATGCACCATTGCACTGCGCGCATAGCCGGTTAATGGCGTCCTAAGGAACGTCCCGCCGTTTTGTCTTACAAATTGCTGATACCCCGTCTTGCCAGATCGATCGCGGGCTGGCTTGATCCGGCGTCACGTGATGCCGGGAGGAAATGCATGGCGGCCGCAGACTATTACGAAATTCTCGATCCGCGTTTCGCGCGCCTGTTCAATGGCAGCGCGCAAGTGGAGAAACTGTTCACCGGCTGCCGCTGGGCCGAAGGGCCGGCCTGGTTCGCCGCCGGCCGCTATGTCGTGTGGTCGGACATTCCGAACAACCGCATGCTGCGTTATGACGAAACCGACGGCAGCGTCAGCGTGTTCCGCCAGCCCTCGGGCAATTCCAACGGCAACACCGTCGACCGGCAGGGCCGGCTCGTCACCTGCGAGCATTCGGGCCGCCGCGTCAGCCGCACCGAGCATGATGGCTCGGTCACCACCATCGCCGCCAAATGGAAGGGCAAGCGGCTGAACTCGCCCAACGACGCGGTGGTGAAATCCGACGGCTCGGTCTGGTTCACCGACCCCAGCTACGGCATCGACACCGACTATGAGGGCGACAAGGCCGAGAGCGAGATCGGCGCCTGCAACGTCTACCGGGTGGATCCCGACACGGGCGAGGTCGAGGCCGTGATCACCGACATGGTCAGGCCGAACGGGCTTGCCTTCTCGCTCGACGAAAGCCTGCTCTATGTCGTCGACACCGGCCGCACGCATGGCGCTGAGAACCCGGCGCATATGCGGGTGTTCAACGTCGGCAAGCACGGCAAGAAGGTTTCCGGCGGCAAGGTCTTCGCCGACTGCACATCAGGCCTGTTCGACGGGTTCCGGCTCGACGCCGACGGACGCATCTGGACCAGCGCTGCCGACGGCATCCACTGCTACGATCCGGACGGCACGCTGATCGGCAAGGTCAAGGTGCCGGAGGTGACCGCCAATTGCGTGTTCGGCGGCACCAAGCTGAACTGCCTCTACATCGCCGGCACCACCTCGCTCTATTCGGTGCGGCTGATGGTGAATGGGGCCAAGACTTTTTGAGGCTGCTCGCAACTTTTCTCTGGCGGCCCTTGTTGGCGCTTCTGCGGATAGCCGCGGCACCCGCTTCGCCGCGGCTTCCGCAGCCGCCATTATTTGCTCCGCCGGAGCGGAGTTCGAAGCAGTCCGCCGATGGTATCAGGCACAAATCAATGGGAGGACGTCATGCCATTCGTCAACATCCGCATCGTCAAGGAAGTGATCGCCGCCGATCCGGCAGGCAAGAAGGCTGACATCGCCAGGAAAGTCACGGCGGCCATCATGGACGCCACCGGACTCGGCAATGACGATGTCTGGGTGGTGTTCGAGGAGGTCAACGCGCGCGACTGGTATGTCGGCAAGACCGATGTCGAGACCTTGCGGAAGGGGTAGATCGAAGGAAGGCGAAGTCCTTTCCACTTCGTCATCCTAGGGCGAAGCAGTCGCGAAGCGACGTCGCGGAGACCCTAGGATCCATGCCGGGCCTTTCGAACGTCGCGGCGGTGCAGTTTCCGTCTGTGATACGGTCAGTGTACTAGCCACGTTGGGGTGCCTGTTCTGAACCGCTGCATTCTTTGGCAAATGTCACGGCATGGATTATAGGGTCTGCGCCGCGTCGCTGCGCTCCTTGCTCCGCCCTAGAATGACGAAGTCGCATGGTTGGCCGCTAAAGGATCAAGGCGAGCGTATGAAATCTGCGAAACCGGACAGCGCATTGCGCATTGCCAGCACCTTTTCCGGCTCAGCCAAAATGGCCTCCATCTCCGCTGGCTTCTTCCCGAGCAGGGCGATCTCCAACCCACCATCATGCAGCGCGAACGACATGGTCCGCATGATCTCCGCGAGCGCCGCTCGGGCATAGATCGAGCGCGGCGAGGCGTGGGCCAGCATGGCCGGCTTGTCGACGGCGGCGTCGCGCGAGACCAGCCAGTCGAGCGCGTTCTTCAGTCCGCCCGGCACGCCATGCGCATATTCGGGGCAGGAGACGATGACGCCGTCGGCGCGGGTGACGGCGTCGATCAGGTCGGAGGCTTCGCCCGGTGTTCGCTCGCCCTCGTCGTCGGGGTTGAAGATCGGCAGGCCGCGAAGTCCGTCATAGACGGTGATACGACAGCCCTCGGGCGCGTTCAGCGCCAGTGCCGCGACCAGGGCCGAATTGGTGGAGGCCGCCCGCAGGCTGCCTGAGATGGCAAGAAGATGGAGCAAGATGGATAGGTCCGGGCGAATCGTGGCCGAAAACCCTACCACATCGTCTGCTTGTACTCGTCGTCCAGCCAGCGGTCGGTCGCCTCGGCCGAATCGGCCAATGCCAGTTGATCGCGCAGGATCTGGCCGAGCGTCGGCAGCGTGGCACGGTCGTACCAGCTCTCGGGCTTCCACAGATCGGAGCGCATGAAGGCCTTGGCGCAATGCATGTAGGCGGCCTTGACGGCGACGACGATGACGCTTTGCGGCTCCTTGCCGTCGACCGCGAGGCGCTCGCGCAAAGTGGCATCCACGGTGATGCGGGCTTCGCCATTGACGCGCAGCGTCTCGTTCATGCCCGGGATGAGGAAGAGCAGCCCGACCGAGGGATTGCGCAGGATGTTCTCCAGCGTATCCAGCCGGTTGTTGCCGGGCCGGTCGGGAATGGCGATCGTATTCTCGTCGAGAATGGCGGTGAAGCCGGGCTTGTCGCCTTTCGGGGTAACGTCGGCATTGCCTTCGCCATCGGACGAGCCGATCAGCACGAACGGGCTCTTGCCGATGAAGGAGCGGCAATGGCCGTCGAGCGCCTTCAATTCCTTGCGGATCGAACCATCGGTCGGGCGCGGCGTCTTGTAGATCGTCCGCAGCTCTTCCTGGGTGGTGACGAATTCCATGGCTCTCCCCTTTATTCCCTGCCTTATTTGCCGGCTTTCTCTTCCCCGCCGGCTTTGTCGTCGAGCGAATGGCGCAGGATGAGCGGCATCTGGCTGAAGGTGAACAGAAGCGTGATCGGCATGATGCCCCAGACCTTGAAGGTAACCCAGGCGTCGGTGGAAAAATTGCGCCAGACCACTTCGTTGACGATGGCCAGGAACAGGAAGAACAGGCCCCAGCGGAAGGTGAGCTTGCGCCAGCCTTCGGCATCGAGTTTGAAGGCGGACTCGAAGACATAGCCGAGCAGCGAGCGGCCGAAATACAGGCCGCCGAGCAGCACGCCGCCGAACAGCGTGTTGACGATGGTCGGCTTCATCTTGATGAAGATGTCGTCCTGCAGATAGAGCGTCAGCGCGCCGAAGATGAAAACGACGACGCCCGACACCATCGGCATGATCGGCAAGGTGCGGGTCAGCAGCCATGAGGCGATCAACGCGATCGCGGTCGCGGCCATGAACAGGCCGGTGGCGACGAAGATCGGACCGCCGAATTCGGCCAGCACGGGAAATTTCTGCGTCAGCCACTCGCCGCGCGCATTGGCGAAGAAAAAGACGAGCAGCGGCCCCAGCTCCAGCGCCAGCTTGAGCAGGGGGTTGATGCCTTCCTTCTTCTCTTTCTGCGGGTCGGACGGATCGCGTTCGAGAATGGGTGGGTTCATGGTTTCCTTCTTACGCACGATCCAATCCGGAAGCCTCACTTCCGGCATCGTGCCTGTTCAAGCCACTCCAGCGATCGCCCTGGCGAATTCGCTTGCGGAAAACGGTTCGAGGTCGTCGACTTGCTCGCCGACGCCGATGAAATAGACCGGCAATTTATGCTTTGCCGCGATCGCCACCAGAATACCGCCGCGCGCGGTCCCGTCCAGCTTGGTCATCACCAGGCCGTTGACGCCCGCGACATTGCGGAAGATCTCGACCTGGTTGAGCGCGTTCTGGCCGGTGGTGGCGTCGACCGTCTGCAGCACGGTGTGAGGCGCTTCCGGGTCGAGCTTGCCAAGCACGCGAACGATCTTTTCCAGCTCGGCCATCAGTTCGGTCTTGTTCTGCAGCCGGCCGGCAGTGTCGATGATCAGCACGTCGGAACCCGCCTCCTTCGCCTTCTCGAAGGCGTCGTAGGCGAGGCCGGCGGCATCAGCGCCGAGCTTGGAGGCAATGACCGGCGATTTCGTGCGTTCGCCCCAGATCTTCAACTGTTCGATGGCGGCGGCGCGGAACGTGTCGCCGGCGGCCAGCATCACCGACAGGCCGCCATCGGTCAGCTTGGCGGCGAGCTTGCCGATGGTCGTGGTCTTGCCGGTGCCGTTGACGCCGACCACCAGGATGACATGCGGCTTGTGCGAGAGATCGAGCTCGAGCGATTTTGCGACCGGGGCGAGCACCTTCTCCACCTCGGCCGCCATTACGGCGCGCACTTCGGTATCGGAAACATCCTTGCCGTAGCGGCTTGAGGCCAGTGAATCGGTGACGCGCAGCGCCGTTTCCACGCCAAGATCGGCGCGGATCAGCACGTCCTCCAGGTCCTGCAGCGTCTCCTCGTCCAGCTTGCGCTTGGTGAAGACGCCGGCAATGTTGCCGGTCAGCTCGCGCGAAGACCGGGCAAGCCCGTCCCGCATGCGCTGGAACCAGGACCGCCTCGGCGCCGGCTCCGGCGCCTTCTGCTGCTCGGCTTTCTGTTCGACCTTCTTGGCAACCGTCACCTTGCCGGGAGCGGGGGCAGGCTGTGGAATGGGTTGCGGTTCTGGCGCGACCTCGGCAATGACCGGCTGGGTCTCGACGGGTGCCGGCTGGCGAATGGGAGGGGCGATTTCCGCTGGTGGAGCGGTCTCGATCGGGGATGGGATAATTTCCGCAGGCTGGCGCTGCCCCTCACCCTTACCCTCTCCGCGTGAAGGACGGGGAGAGGGGGGCGTCAGCGTCGAGCTTTTTTGTTTGATGTCGCCAGGAGGGGCGCCGGCCCCGATGTCAGCCCCCTTCTCCCCGTCCCTATACGGGGAGAAGGGGCCGGCAGGCGGATGAGGGGCTGCGCCGGCCTCAGAAGTCGGCTGCTCGGAGGCGGCCGTCGACTGAGGGGCCTCAACCGGCGACGCCGGCGGCACTTCGACCGGTGCGGGCATGTCGACCGGCACTTCGACCGGAGGTGTCGGCACTTCGACGGGCGCGGGTTCCGGTTGCCTCTCCGGACGCGATGGAACGATCTCGGGCTCTGATGGTGCGGGCGGAATCTCCCGCGGCCGCGGTTCGGGCGTGGGCTGCGGAACGACGGGTGGCTGCGGCACCTCTTCGGGCGCCAGTGGTTCAGGCGTCTGGGGCGGGGCTGCCGGTTTCTCTTCCGGCGCAGGCTCCGGCTGCCGTTCCGGTTCTGACGGAACGGTAGGCTCCGGCGGGGGCGGAATGGTGGGGACAGGTTCGGGCTTGGGCTCCTCGGGCTCCGGTCCAGGCGCGGCCGCCGGCGCGGCTTCCGCCACAGCCTCCTTCCGCTTCAAAAACTCCGGCACGGCCTGCTCGGCCGCCGGCTTCAGCGCGTCGAGCTGATCCCATTTGATCGGCGGGAGGGGGGCGGTCTCGTCGATGCGCTCCTCGACGACCTCCTTCTTGCCGAACGAGAATATCTTCTTGAAAAAACCAGCCATGCTTTTGCGTTTCTCAGGCGGCGCGGGCGGCAAGGGGAGCGGCTGTCAGCCGCGCGCCATCGTGGCCGGTTATTTCAGCTTCGACGATCTCTCCCGGCGCACCGGTGGCGAGTGCGGCAAGCGTGAACCCTTCGGTGCGGCCAAGGCCGTCGCGCTCGATCAGGATCGACTGGCGGCTGCCGGCGAGCGAAGACAGATGGCGCTGGTAGGCCGCTTCGCCGGCTGCGCGCAGCCGGGCGGCGCGCTGCTTGACCAGCTCGCGGCGAACCTGCGGCATGCGCGCGGCGGGAGTGCCTTCGCGCGGTGAAAACGGGAAGACGTGGAGATGGGTCAGGCCGCATTCCTCGACGATTTTTTCGGAATTCTCGAACATGGCGTCGGTCTCGGTCGGGAAGCCGGCGATGATGTCGGCGCCGAAAACAATGCCGGGACGCAGCTTGCGCACATCCTCGCAAAAGCGGATCGACTGGTCGCGCAGATGCCTTCGCTTCATGCGCTTCAGGATCATGTCGTCGCCAGACTGCAGCGACAGATGCAGATGCGGCATCAGCCGCGGCTCGGTGGCGATGGCGTCGAGCAAGTCCTCGTCGGCCTCGATCGAGTCGATCGAGGACAGCCTGAGCCGCTTTACGTCGGGCACCTGCCTGAGGATGGTCTTCACAAGCTTGCCGAGCTTCGGCACACCAGGCAGGTCGGCGCCGAAAGACGTCATGTCGACGCCGGTCAGCACGATCTCGGCATAGCCGTTGCCGGCCAAGCGCTTGACCTGCTCGACCACGGCGCCCATCGGCACCGAGCGCGAATTGCCGCGGCCATAGGGGATGATGCAGAAGGTGCAGCGGTGGTCGCAGCCGTTCTGCACCTGCACGAAGGCACGTGCCCGGCCCTCGATGGCGTCGACCATGTGGCCGGCGGTTTCGCGCACCGAGAAGATGTCGTTGACGCGCGCCTTCTCGGTGTCGTTGACGCCGAAATCGGGCAGCGCGCGATAGGAATTCGCCTTGAGCTTTTCCTCATTGCCAAGCACGAGATCGACCTCGTCCATGGCGGCGAATTTTTCGGGCTCGGTCTGCGCGGCGCAGCCGGTGACGATGATGCGCGCGGCCGGGTTGTCGCGGCGCGCCTTGCGGATCGCCTGCCTGGCCTGGCGCACCGCTTCGCCGGTGACGGCACAGGTGTTGACGATGACGGCGCCGCCGTCGAGCGCGCCGAGGCCCGCGCTTTCGGCCTCGCGCCGCATCACCTCGGACTCATAGGTATTGAGACGGCAGCCGAAGGTCACCACGTCGATGCGGCCGGGCTGCTTCGCCACGTCGACGCCTTTGGCAAGAGCGGACATCAGGCCGCGCTTTCGGTGTCGCGGGCCCATTGTCCGGTCGACGGATCGAAGCTGCCGGAAAATTCCCATTCGGCCGCCCCGGTCAGGATGACGTGGTCGTCATCGCGCCATTCGACATGCAGCGTGCCGCCGCCAGGCGTCAGCAGGTTGACGCTGCGGCCCGTGCGCCGGGTGCGGGCCGCTGCGACGACAGCCGCGCAGGACGCGGTGCCGCAGGCCTTGGTCAGGCCGGCGCCGCGCTCCCAGGTGCGGATGATCATGCTGTCGGGCGAGGTCACCTGCGCGATGGTTATGTTGGCGCGTTCGGGAAAGATCGGATGGTTTTCCAGAAGCGGGCCGAAACGGTCGAGTTCATAAGTCCAGACGTCGTCATCGACCCAGAAGATGGCGTGCGGGTTGCCCATCGAAACGGCGGAAGGCGAATGCAGCACAGGCGCGTCGATCGGGCCGACCTGCAACTCGATCATGCGGGTGTCGCGGAACTCCTCGGCCAGCGGAATGTCGCGCCAGCCGAAGCGCGGCGTGCCCATGTCGACAGAGATCGAGCCGTCGGCGTGTTCGCGGGCATTGAGGATGCCGGCCACGGTCTCGAAGGTGAAGGTCTTCTCGCCGGTCTCGGCGGCCAGGGCCTGGACGACGCAGCGCATGCCGTTGCCGCAGGCCTGCGCTCCGGAGCCATCGGAATTCAGGATGTCGACGAAATAGCCGGTGCCTGGTGTCCTGGCGTCGTGGATCGCCATGATCTGGTCGAACCGCGTCGCGACGTCGCCATTGAGCGCGATGGCGGCCGCGGCCGTCACCCGATCCGCACGGCCACGCATGTCGGCAACGATGATCTCGTTGCCGATGCCGTTCATCTTGGCGAAAGGGGCCGTGCCTGCCATTGCTCCGAAATTCCATGTCCGTTCGGCGCTATATGGCGGAAACGGGCAGGAATTACCAGTGCGCAGCCGCTTTCACGCGACGGCGCCGGACTTACGTCACCGCGAAGACCCCCAGCAAGATCAACAGGAAGATCACGAGCACGATGCCGATGAGAATGCGCGCGCCGGTGGCGGCGGCGCCGGCCAGCGCCGGCATGCCGAGCAGGCTCGCCGCGGCGGCGACGATGAGAAGAATGATGATCCATTTGAGCATGGGAATGCCTCGTAAGCCGACAGATTTGAAACCGCAGGAAAAACGCGGCTGTCGTGCTTGGGTTCCCGCTCGTTTCGAAGCCTGGTCGGCTCAGGCCGCCGTCGTTTCCGGCACGTCCCAGACTTCGCCGGCCCGCAAGGCGCGAAAATGCTCTTGCGGTACACCCTCAGCCCCGAGCGCCTCGGCCAGTTTTCGGACCGGTTCGTCGATCGGCTCGTCGGTGAGCTGGAAGGTACCCCAGTGGCAGCCGGCGGCAAAGCTTGCGTTGCACAGCTTCATGCCTTGCACCGCTTCCTCGGGATTCTGGTGCTGCGGGGCCATGAACCAGCGTGGCTCGTAGGCGCCGATCGGCAGGATGGCGAAGCGGAAGCCGCCATGTTTTTCCGCCATCAGCCGGTAGTTGATGCCGTCGTGGAAGCCGGTATCGCCGGCGAAGTAGGTCTTCCCGCCCGCTGTTTCGATGACGAAGCCGGCCCACAGCGCCATGCGCCGGTCGCGGGCACCCCGCGCCGACCAATGATGCGCGGGCTCGATGTGGATGGCGGTGCCGTCGGAGACGTCGACCCTGTCGCCCCAGTCATGCGCGGAAAGCCGCATGCCGGGCACCGCGGCGGCGATGATGGCATCGTTGCCGAGCGGCGTCACTACCAGCGGATCGTGCGTCTCCTTCAGCTGCCTCAGCGTGGCAAGGTCGAGATGGTCATAGTGGTTGTGGCTGACCAGCACGACGTCGATCGCCGGCAGATCGTCAAAAGCGATGCCCGGCGGATTGACGCGCCGGGGTCCGGCAAAGGAGAACGGCGAGGTGCGCGCCGACCACACCGGATCGGTGAGGATGTTGAGCCCGGCGGTCTGGATCAGCAAGGTGGAATGGCCGACCATGGTCACGGTCAGTTCGGTACCTTCGACCATCGCGGCCGGCTTTGCCTGTGCGAAGGGGCTCGGACTCGCAGGCGGCCATTTCGAACGCTGGCCGCTGAACTGCCATTTCAGCAGGTCCGTGAAGGGGCCAGGCATCCGGCCGTCGGGGTTGAAGAACAGGGTGCCGTCGAAATGATCGCTGGGCGGGCCGCTGTAGTAGCAGTTGGCGGCTTTGTGTCTCGCGGCCAAGGTCTGCGCTCCAGCGGGTTTCGGTGAACTCTTTGTTTTCACGCAATTCCCTGGGGGGAAGCGCTACGCGTTTTCCCGGGAAAACCGCTGCACACTTTTCCTGGGACTATTCTAGACATAAGCCTTGCCGCGGCTGGTGCAAGCGTTTGCCGGCCGAAGGCCAAGGGGGACGAAGCGGCCTCGGCTAGGATCGCGGATCAGGAGGAAGACGCCATGGCGATGAAGCGAACGAAGACGCCCTGGATGAAGGCCGAGGATTTTGGCCGCTCGCTGCCGCGCGGCGTCGGCGTCAATTTGCTGGTGACCGACATGCCGGCGATGGAAGCCTTCTGCCGCGACGTGCTTGGCGCCCGGGTCATCTATGCCGACGAAGATTTCGCGGCGATCGAGCTTCTGGGGTCGGTATTCATGCTGCATGCCGACCATTCCTATCTCGACAACCCGATGACGGGCTCCATCACGGGCGCCGAGACACGCGGTGCTGGCATCGAATTGCGCCTCTATGGCGCCGATCCCGACGCGATCGAGGCGGCGGCGCTGGATCATGGCCACATCGTGCTGGCCGGCGCCGTCGACAAGCCGCATGGTTTGCGCGAGTGCTATATCGTCGGGCCGGACGGATATGTGTTCGTCCCAAGTGCTGCCCTTGCGTAATGATTGCGATAAATTTGCAACAATCTTGCTGCAAACCCTATTTTAACCATATCGGGTTGAAATTTCGCCACCTTCTCCATCTTGGTGGAGGTGAGATTGCGCGGACGGCACCCCCAGCCGAATCCGACGGAGGTTGTAATGAATTTTGCGAAAGGCGGCCTGGTGGCCGTATCCCTGGCGGCGCTCGTTGCGAGCGGCTGCTCAACCTCACGCTTCTCGTCGATGGACGACCAGCAGCCCGCCCCGCTGCAGCCGGCGCCTGCCGGCCAGGTGAGCTCGAATCAGCTGCCGCCGCCGGCGTCCCCCGGCACCACCGACCCGTCTCAATTCCCGACCGCGCCGGCAAACACGCAGGTTGCCTCGCTGCCGCCGGATGGCGCGGCGCCTGCGGGTGCCGCGGATCTCAACGCGGCAAGCGTCGCCGGTGTCTGGAACGTCAGCGTTTCCGGCCAGAGCTGCAAGGTGGCGACGCCACAGACCAAGTTCGGCGCCGGCTTCCGCGCCGGTCCGCTGCACTGCCCGGCGCCGATCGACGGCATCAAATCGTGGAACGTCGCCGGCAAGCAGCTGACGCTTTATGACGAGAATGGCGGTTCGCTGGCACGTCTCTATTCGTCGGGCGGCTCGAAATTCGACGGCCAGACTTCCAACGGGCAACCGATTTCGCTTACAAGATAGGCTGGGTATGCCGGTATTCAGGTGATGCCTGCCTGCGAATCGCGGCTTCCTGCCGTTTCGGCTCGGCCTGGCCTGAATCTCAACATACCTTCTCTCTTGAGCATACCGCTCCGAACAACGACGTGACCGATGCATCTGCGTGACGGCCTCCAGACCCATGCGACCGTCCGGCAGCGCTACGACCATCTGGTGGTATCAGGCGCGATCGGACGCGACCCCGCGCAGGAGGAGATCGCCGCCGCGCTCGACCGGCTGACCGACGAGATCTCGGCCAAGCGGCTTGCGCAAAAGTCCAGCGCGCTGGGCTGGCTGTTTGCCCGCAAGCGCGAGACGCAGGAGGCGGTCAAGGGCCTCTACATCCATGGCGGCGTCGGGCGCGGAAAGACCATGCTGATGGACATGTTCTTCGAACTCTTGCCGGTCAGGCGCAAGCGCCGCGTCCATTTCAACGACTTCATGGCCAACGTGCAGGACCGCATCCAGAAGCACCGGCAGGCGCGCAAGGAAGGCACGGTCAGGGAAGACGATCCGATCCCGCCGGTGGCCAAGGCGCTCGCCGAGCAGGCCTGGGTGCTGTGCTTCGATGAATTTTCGGTCACCGACATCGCCGACGCCATGATCCTGTCCAGGCTGTTCTCGGCACTGTTCGCCAGTGGGGTCGTGCTCGTCGCCACCTCGAACGTGGCGCCTGAAGACCTCTACCGTGACGGGTTGAACCGCCAGCTCTTCCTGCCGTTCATCGCCATACTGAAACGCCATGCTGAGGTGCTGTCGCTGGACAGCGACAAGGACTACCGGCTGGAAAAGCTTGCCCGCACGCCTGTCTACCTCATGCCGGCGGATGCGGCTGCCGACGAGGCGCTCGACGAGGCCTGGCAGGCGATGACGCACGGGGCGCCGACGGCCGAGACGTCGCTGACGCTGAAGGGCCGCAAGGTGGCCGTGCCGGCCGCCGCCGGCGATGCGGCGCGCTTCTCCTTTGCCGACCTGTGCGAAAAGCCGCTCGGCGCGCGCGATTACCTGGCGATCGCCGGCCGGTTTTCGACCGTCTTCATCGACCATGTCCCGGTGCTGGGCGAAGGCAAGCGCAACGAGGCCAAGCGCTTCATCCTGTTGATCGATACGCTCTACGACCATCATGTGCGCCTGGTGGTGAGCGCGGATGCGCCGCCGCACGAGCTTTATGTGGCTAGGCGCGGCGTCGAGGTGTTCGAATTCGAGCGCACGGCCTCGCGTCTGATCGAGATGCAGAGCCGCGACTGGCTGGACGATTGGGCCGTGCGGCGGAAGGCGAAGGCTGCCCCGGCTGACGCGTCACGGGCGCAGGCCACCATGCCTTCGTCATCCTAGAGCGAAGCGACGCAAGCGGAGCGCGGACCCTAGGGATGACGGCGGTAGCGGGGCTTCGATCGTCCCGCTAAAGTCGATACACATACATCACAAAGCTCTCCGCCTCGGCATGCGGCTTGCGCGCCTCGTAAACCGCTCGGGCCGGCAGATTGTCAGGTTCGGTGCCGACCCAGGCCTCCTCGCAACCATGCTCCCTGCCGAGCGCGAACATGGCGTCGAGCATTTTGCGCGCAATGCCCTGGCGCCGGAAGGCCGGCGAGACGCCGACCTCGTCGATATAAAGTTCGGTCGGCTTGTCCGGATGGCGGTGGATGACCGCCGCGCATTGGCCGACGACCAGGCCCTCGACGAGGGCGACGATCATGAAATGGCCCGATTGCGCGAGATAACTGGCCAGGCGATCGGGCCGGACCGGCTCGTCGAACACGTCGTCGGCCACTCGCATCACAAGGGCGTCATCGCCGGGATAGAGCCTTCTGATCTCGACCGTCATTGTGTAAATTCTCCCAAGTCGGCTTACAAATTTTGACGTTTACGTAAATCCCAAGCACTCTAACCGATTGAAAATGCAGGGGTTGAAATAATCGTTTGAATTTATTTCGCACCAGAGCTATTGGGTGCGGCGAAATTCGCGGTTCCCCGCAGCATTCCGGCCTCTTCCTCGACGCCGTGTTGGCGTCGCCACAGACAAAGGGAAATCATCCTCACATGGCACGCAACAAGATAGCGCTTATCGGCTCTGGCATGATCGGCGGCACGCTCGCGCATATGATCGGCCTCAAGGATCTCGGCGACGTGGTCCTGTTCGATATTGCCGAGGGTATTCCGCAGGGCAAGGGGCTCGATATCGCGCAGTCATCGCCGGTCGATGGTTTCGATTCCCGGCTGACCGGCGTCAACGACTATGCCGGCATCGAGGGCGCTGATGTCTGCATCGTCACCGCCGGCGTGCCGCGCAAGCCGGGCATGAGCCGCGACGACCTGCTGGGCATCAACCTGAAGGTCATGGAGCAGGTCGGCGCCGGGCTGAAGAAGTACGCGCCGAAGGCCTTCGTCATCTGCATCACTAATCCGCTGGACGCCATGGTGTGGGCGCTGCAGAAGTTTTCGGGCCTGCCCAAGACCCATGTCGTCGGCATGGCCGGCGTGCTGGACAGCGCGCGTTTCCGCTATTTCCTGGCCGAGGAGTTCAAGGTCTCGGTCGAGGACGTCACCGCCTTCGTGCTCGGCGGCCACGGCGATTCCATGGTGCCGATGATCCGCTATTCGACGGTGTCGGGCATTCCGCTTCCAGACCTGATCAAGATGGGCTGGACTTCGAAGGAAAAGCTCGACCAGATCGTGCAGCGCACCCGCGACGGCGGCGCCGAGATCGTCGGCCTCTTGAAGACCGGCTCGGCCTATTACGCACCGGCGGCCTCGGCGATCCAGATGGCCGAATCCTATCTCAAGGACAAGAAGCGCGTGCTGCCGTGCGCGGCGCACCTCTCCGGCCAGTATGGCGTCAAGGGCACCTATGTCGGCGTTCCCGTGGTGATCGGTGCCGGCGGTGTCGAGCGCGTCATCGAGATCGACCTCAACAAGGCCGAGCAGAAGATGTTCGACACCTCGGTGGCGACCGTGCAGGGCTTGACCGAGGCCTGCGTCAAGATCGCGCCGCAACTCGCCTCGAAGTGACCTCCCCAACATCACCCCCGGCAAACGACCTGGAGATAGTTCCCCATGAACATCCATGAATATCAAGGCAAGGCGCTGCTGAAGAGCTTTGGCGCGCCGGTGGCCGAAGGCGTGCCGGTGTTCAAGGCAAGCGAGGCGGAAGCCGCCGCGCAAGCGCTGCCCGGCCCGCTTTATGTGGTGAAGAGTCAGATCCATGCCGGCGGCCGCGGCAAGGGCAAATTCAAGGAGTTAGGCCCCGACGCCAAGGGCGGTGTGCGGCTGGCGAAGTCGGTTGCCGAGGTGGTGGCCAACGCCAATGAGATGCTCGGCCACACGCTGGTGACCAAGCAGACCGGCCCGGCCGGCAAGCAGGTCAACCGTCTCTATATCGAGGACGGCGCCGATATCGAGCGCGAGCTTTATCTGTCGATCCTGGTCGACCGTTCGGTCGGCCGCATCGCTTTCGTCGTCTCGACCGAAGGCGGCATGGACATCGAAGCGGTGGCGCATGATACGCCGGAAAAGATCATCACCGTCGCCATCGATCCGGAAAAGGGCGTGACGGCGGATGACGTCAGGGCGCTCAATGGCGCGCTGAAGCTCGACGGCGACGCGGCCAAGGATGGCGGCACGCTGTTCCCGATCCTCTACAAGGCCTTTGTCGAGAAGGATACGAGCCTGCTCGAGGTCAACCCGCTGATCGTCATGAAGAACGGCCGGCTGCGCGTGCTCGACGCCAAGGTTTCGTTCGACAACAACGCGCTGTTTCGCCACCCCGACCTGATGGAACTGCGCGACACCACCGAAGAGGACGAGAAGGAGATCGAGGCGTCGAAATACGACCTCGCCTATGTCGCGCTCGACGGCAATATCGGCTGCATGGTCAACGGCGCCGGCCTTGCCATGGCGACGATGGACATCATCAAGCTCTATGGCGCCGAACCCGCCAACTTCCTCGATGTCGGTGGCGGCGCGTCCAAGGAGAAGGTGACGGCGGCGTTCAAGATCATCACCAAGGACCCGGCGGTGAAGGGCATCCTGATCAATATCTTCGGCGGCATCATGAAGTGCGACATCATCGCCGAGGGCGTGATCGCCGCGGTCAAGGAAGTCGGCCTGAAAGTGCCGCTGGTGGTGCGCCTGGAAGGCACCAATGCCGAGCTCGGCAAGAAGATCATCAACGACAGCGGCCTCAATGTCGTGTCGGCCGACGATCTCGACGACGCGGCCAAGAAGATCGTGGCGGCGGTGAAGGGCTGACACGGCTGTGGAACAAGACGCCACCGAAAGCTTGCTTGGATACATCATCGCCTGGTTGCCGATGGCGGTTTTCGTGGTGATCTGGGTCTGGGGCCTCGTGACACTGAAGCAATATGTGCGGGCTCGAGAACGCGCCGGCCATGACAATGCTGCTGCTATTCGTGAACTCGTCGAGACAAATCGAGAGATTGTAGCGGTGCTGCGTGACCTGAAGTCGGAACTTCAAGGGCGGAAATCATAGAATGCCTCCGCGCAAGATAAACCTCGTCGAGGCGGCGGATCGGACGATTAAAAAAGTCTTCGATCCGCATATCGCCGGCGACGTCAATGACAGCCAGGCGAAGGTCGCCAAGTTCGGCGAGACTTTCGACTGGCATGCGCATGAGCATGAGGACGAAGCCTTTCTGGTGCTGCGCGGGCGCATCGCCATCGATTTCCGCGACGGTCCGGTCGAGCTTGGCGAGGGCGATTTCATCGTCGTGCCACGTGGCGTCGAGCACCGGCCGCGTTCGCTGACCCCGGAGCCGGTGGTGCTGATGTTCGAGCCGGCGACGACGCTCAATACCGGCAATGCCAAGAGCGATCTGACCGTCACCGATCTGAAGCGGCTCTGACCATGAACGCGGCGTCCTTCTCTTCGCTCTCGGCCGATCACCAGCGCCTGCAGGCGCTGGTCGGTGCGTGGCGCGGCGAAGAAGAGGTGGCGGATACACAATGGGCCGATGGCGGTGCGGCGACCAGCGAAGTGCTGGCTGAGGCACAGTTCGGCGGCCAGTTCGTGGTGCAGCGTTATCGCCAGCGCCGCGACGGCACGATTTCGTTTGGTTCGCACACCGTGTTTGGTTTCGACCAGCAAAATGGCGTCGTGACCATGCACCAGTTCGATTCGACGGGCTTCGTGCCCGTGTCGCCTGCCACCGGCATATGGAACGGCAGTGAACTCAATCTGGAACGGTCGTCGCCGCGCGGCGCCGCGCGCGTGACGTATAGTTTCGAAGATCCCGACACCTATCGCATGCGATTGCAATTCAAACCCGCCGGCAGCGAAGGCTGGCAAGACATGGTGAGCGGCGTCTACCGGCGCGTCTCGCCTTCCTCGATCAACGGTTTTTAGAAAAGGGCTCCGATGTCCATTCTCGTCGACAAGAACACCAAGGTGCTGGTGCAGGGCCTGACCGGCAAGACCGGCACGTTCCATACCGAACAGGCGCTGGCCTATCACGGGACAAAGATGGTCGGCGGCATCCATCCCAAGAAGGGCGGCGAGACCTGGAACGGCTCGAAGGGCGAGCGCCTGCCGATCTTCGCCACTGTCGCCGAAGGCAAGGAAAGGACGGGCGCCAACGCCTCCGTCATCTACGTGCCGCCGGCTGGCGCGGGCGAAGCCATCATCGAGGCGATCGAGGCTGAAATCCCGCTCATCGTCTGCATCACCGAAGGCATTCCGGTAATGGACATGGTCAAGGTCAAGGCGCGGCTCGACCGCTCCAAGTCGCGGCTGATCGGGCCGAACTGCCCGGGCGTGCTCACCCCCGACGAATGCAAGATCGGCATCATGCCCGGCAACATCTTCCGCAAGGGCTCGGTCGGCGTTGTTTCGCGCTCGGGAACGCTTACCTATGAGGCTGTGTTCCAGACCACCAATGTCGGCCTCGGCCAGACCACCGCCGTCGGCATCGGCGGCGATCCCGTCAAGGGCACCGAGTTCATCGACATGCTCGAGATGTTCCTTGCCGACGACGAGACGAAGTCGATCATCATGATCGGCGAGATCGGCGGCTCGGCTGAGGAAGACGCCGCGCAGTTCCTCAAGGACGAGGCCAAGCGCGGCCGCAGGAAACCGATGGCGGGCTTCATCGCCGGGCGCACCGCGCCGGCCGGCCGTACCATGGGTCATGCGGGCGCGGTCATCTCCGGCGGCAAGGGCGGTGCCGAAGACAAGATCGCGGCGATGGAATCGGCAGGCATCAAGGTTTCGCCCTCGCCGGCGCGGCTGGGCACGACCTTGGTCGAGGCGATCAAGGGTTAAGTGAGTAGGCAGTAGTGAATAGGGACTAACGGTGAGTAGCAGCTGACTGCTCACCATTCCCTTCAAAAGGAGACGGAGCCAGGCTCCGCGGACAAAAATGGCACGACAAGATCAGGCCAACGACCAGTTTTCGCTCACCTCTTTCCTCTATGGCGGCAACGCCGATTACATCGACGCGCTCTACGCCGCCTATGAGGACGATCCCGCTTCGGTCAATCCCGAGTGGCAGGAGTTCTTCGCGGGTCTGAAGGACGATGCCGGTGATGTGCGCAGGAACGCCAAGGGCGCTTCCTGGGCAAAACCCTCCTGGCCGCTGCAGGCCAATGGCGAACTGGTGTCCGCGCTCGACGGCAATTGGGGCATTGTCGAGAAGCACCTGGAAAAGAAGGTCAAGGACAAGGCGGTCACCAACGGGGTCGTGCTGTCCGACGCCGACGTGCACCAGGCGACGCGCGATTCGGTGCGTGCCATCATGATGATCCGCGCCTTCCGCATGCGCGGCCATCTGCACGCCAATCTCGACCCGCTCGGCATTGCCAAGCTCGAAGACTATAACGAGCTGTCGCCGGAGAATTACGGCTTCACCGAAGCCGACTACGACCGGCCGATCTTCCTCGACAATGTGCTCGGGCTCGAATTCGGCAGCATCCGGCAGATGCTGGAAATTCTCACCCGCACCTATTGCTCGACGCTCGGCGTCGAGTTCATGCATATTTCCGATCCCGAGGAGAAGGCCTGGATCCAGGCGCGGATCGAAGGCGCCGACAAGGAAATTTCCTTCACCGCCACCGGCAAGAAGGCGATCCTGCAGAAGCTGGTCGAGGCGGAAGGCTTCGAGCAGTTCATCGACGTCAAGTACAAGGGCACCAAGCGCTTCGGCCTCGATGGCGGCGAGTCGCTGATCCCGGCGCTGGAGCAGATCGTCAAGCGCGGCGGCCAGCTCGGCATGAAGGAAATCGTGCTCGGCATGGCCCATCGCGGCCGGCTGAACGTGCTTTCCCAGGTGATGGCCAAGCCGCACCGTGCCATCTTCCACGAGTTCAAGGGCGGCTCGGCCGCTCCCGACGAGGTCGAAGGCTCGGGCGACGTGAAGTACCATCTCGGCGCCTCCTCCGACCGTGAGTTCGACGGCAACAAGGTGCACCTGTCGCTGACCGCCAACCCCTCGCATCTTGAAATCGTCGATCCCGTGGTGATGGGCAAGGCGCGCGCCAAGCAGGATTATCTGTTCGGCCGCGGCCGCGAGGAGATCGTGCCGTTGGAAGAGCGCGCCAAGGTGCTGCCGCTCTTGCTGCACGGCGACGCCGCTTTCGCCGGCCAGGGCGTGATCGCCGAAATCCTCGGCTTGTCGGGCCTGCGCGGTCACCGCGTCGCCGGCACGCTGCACTTCATCATCAACAACCAGATCGGCTTCACCACCAATCCGCGTTTCTCGCGCTCGTCGCCTTATCCGTCCGACGTCGCCAAGATGATCGAGGCGCCGATCTTCCACGTCAATGGCGACGACCCGGAAGCCGTGGTGCACGCCACCAAGGTGGCGATCGAGTTTCGCATGAAGTTCCACAAGCCGGTGGTCGTGGACATGTTCTGCTACCGCCGCTTCGGCCACAATGAGGGCGACGAGCCGGCCTTCACGCAGCCGCTCATGTACCGCAACATCCGCACCCACAAGACGACGGTGCAGATCTATGGCGACCGGCTGATCGCCGAAGGCCACATCACCCAGGCCGAACTCGACCAGCTCAAGGCCGATTGGCGCGCGCATCTGGAAGCCGAATGGGAAGTCGGCCAGGCCTACAAGCCCAACAAGGCCGACTGGCTCGACGGCGCCTGGTCGGGCCTGCGCACGGCCGACAACCAGGACGAACAGCGGCGCGGCAAGACCGCCGTGCCGGTCAAGACGCTGAAGGAAATCGGCAAGAAGCTGACCGAGGTGCCGAAGGATTTCGAGGCGCACAAGACGATCATCCGCTTCCTCGAGAATCGGCGTCAGGCGATCGAGTCCGGCGAAGGCATCGACTGGTCGACGGCGGAGGCGCTGGCCTTCGGCGCGATCCTGCTCGACGGCAACCCGATCCGGCTTTCGGGCCAGGATTCCGAGCGCGGCACCTTCTCGCAGCGCCATTCCGTGCTTTACGACCAGCGCGACGAGACCCGCTACATCCCGCTCAACAATCTGTCGGCGGCGCAGGCCGGCTACGAAGTCATCAACTCGATGCTGTCGGAAGAGGCGGTGCTAGGCTTCGAATACGGCTACAGCCTGGCCGAGCCGAAGGCGCTGACCTTGTGGGAGGCGCAGTTCGGCGACTTCGCCAACGGCGCCCAGGTGGTGTTCGACCAGTTCATTTCGTCGGGTGAGCGCAAGTGGCTCAGAATGTCGGGCCTCGTCTGCCTGCTGCCGCATGGCTATGAAGGCCAGGGCCCGGAGCATTCCTCGGCCCGGCTGGAACGCTTCCTGCAGCTTTGCGCCGAAGACAACATGCAGGTCGCCAACTGCACGACGCCGGCCAACTACTTCCACATCTTGCGCCGGCAGCTGAAGCGCGACTTCCGCAAGCCGCTGATCCTGATGACGCCGAAGTCGCTGCTGCGCCACAAGCGGGCGGTGTCGACGCTGCCGGAAATCTCGGGCGAAAGCTCGTTCCACCGGCTGCTGTGGGACGATGCCCAGCTGCTGCCCAACCAGGCGATCAAGCTCACCAAGGATTCCAAGATCCGCCGCGTCGTGCTGTGCTCGGGCAAGGTCTATTACGACCTCTACGAGGAGCGCGAGAAGCGCGGCATCAACGACATCTACCTGCTGCGCGTCGAACAGCTCTACCCGTTCCCGGCCAAGGCGCTGATCACCGAGCTGTCACGCTTCCGGAACGCCGAGATGGTGTGGTGCCAGGAGGAACCCAAGAACATGGGCGCCTGGTCGTTCATCGATCCGTATCTGGAATGGGTGCTGGCGCATATCGACGCCAAGCATCAGCGGGTGCGCTACACCGGCCGTCCCGCGGCCGCGTCGCCGGCGACCGGCCTGATGTCGAAGCACCTTGCCCAGCTCGCCGCCTTGCTCGAAGACGCGCTCGGCGAATAGGCAGAACTGGGCGAATAGAACTGAACCGAAAGAACGGACAGGCACAATGGCTACCGAAATCCGCGTCCCCACCCTGGGCGAATCCGTCACCGAAGCGACCGTCGGCAAATGGTTCAAGAAGGTCGGCGATGCCATTGCCGCCGACGAGCCGCTGGTCGAGCTCGAGACCGACAAGGTGACGGTGGAAGTGCCCGCCGCCGCCGCCGGCACGCTCGGCGAAATCACTGTAAAAGAAGGCGAGACGGTCGGCGTCGGCGCGCTGCTCGGTTCGATTTCGGGCGGTGGCGCGGCTGCTCCCGCGACCAAGCCGCAAGCGGTGGCGCAGGCGTCCAGCCCCGACGCGGCGCAGACCACCAAGCAGGCCGCGGTCGAGACCGCCAAGGTTGCCGGCGATGCCGGCGCGGTCGAGCCACGCACCATGCCGCCGGCGCCGGCGGCGGCAAAACTGATCGCCGAGAACAATCTGTCGGTCGACCAGCTTTCCGGCTCGGGCAAGCGCGGCCAGGTGCTGAAGGGCGACGTGCTGGACGCCATCTCCAAGGGCGCGCCGTCGCAGCCGGCCGAAACGCCAAAGGCGGCGCCGGCACCGGTTGCCGTGCGCGCGCCGTCGTCCGGCGACGATGCTTCGCGCGAGGAGCGCGTGCGCATGACCAAGCTGCGTCAGACCATCGCGCGCCGGCTGAAGGAAGCGCAGTCGACCGCCGCCATGCTGACCACCTTCAACGAGGTCGACATGTCGGCGGTGATGGCGCTCAGGACCAAATACAAGGACGTGTTCGAGAAGAAGCACGGCGTGAAGCTCGGCTTCATGGGCTTCTTCACCAAGGCCGTCACGCACGCGCTGAAGGAAATCCCCTCGGTCAATGCCGAGATCGACGGCACCGACATCATCTTCAAGAACTATGCCCATATCGGCGTCGCGGTGGGCACCGAAAAGGGTCTCGTGGTTCCGGTCGTGCGCGACGCCGACCAGATGTCGATCGCCGAGATCGAGAAGGATATCGGCCGGCTGGGTATCGCCGCGCGCGACGGCAAGCTGTCGGTCGCCGACATGCAGGGCGGCACCTTCACCATCTCCAATGGCGGCGTCTATGGCTCGCTGATGTCGACGCCGATCCTCAACGCGCCGCAGTCGGGCATTCTCGGCATGCACAAGATCCAGGACCGGCCGGTCGTGGTCGGCGGCCAGATCGTGATCCGGCCAATGATGTATCTGGCGCTCAGCTACGATCACCGCATCGTCGACGGCAAGGAAGCGGTGACCTTCCTGGTGCGCGTCAAGGAAAGCCTGGAGGATCCGGAACGGCTGGTGCTTGATCTCTGAGGCGGTCGGATGGCGGGTTGCGGCAGGGGTGGCCAATGACGGCCCGTTTGCTTGGGCTCGCCGGACCGGTCGTGCTGGTGGCGGGCATTCTCGCGCCTGTTGCAAATGCCCAGGCCGCCTGTCCAATCGAGCTTGCCGTTTACGGCGATGCACAAAGTGGCGCCGAGATCGACTTCACCCCGACAGGCACCTCGGCCACAGTCACCAACACGTTTCGCTTGATCCTCGACAACAATGTGGTGCTGAACGGCATCGTCATGTGGACCCAGGACGTATCGCGGCCAAACGGCGCGCTGATGTACAAATGCCCGGAGGGTGACGTGACCGGCGCCGAGCTTGCCGCCTGCACGCTGTGGAACGGCGTCATCTATACGGCCGATGACAAGGGCGCTGTCGGCCTGTTGCCGGCCGAGGGCGCAGAGGCGCCAAAGACGCTGATCCTGCCCGATCTCGGGCCAGTGCTCAGGCAATCCCGAGCCTACGGCGGCGGCACCGGCTTCTCGAAAGTGCCCTCGGATGTGTTCTCGATGAAGGGGTGCCAGGAATGACCACGATGCAAAAAGTGCTGCTGGTCACCGGCGGCAGCCGCGGCATCGGCGCCGCTATCTGCCGGCTCGGAGCCAAGGCCGGCTATCGTGTCGCGGTCAACTACGCCTCCAACAAGGCTGCCGCCGATGCGCTGGTTGCCGAGATCAAGGCCGGCGGCGGCGACGCTGTTGGCGTCAGGGGCGATGTCGGCAAGGAAACCGACATCGTGGCCATGTTCGGCGCCGTCGAGCGCGCCTTTGGCCGGCTCGACGCTTTCGTCAACAACGCCGGCATCGTCGACGTCAAGGCGCGCGTCGACGAGATGGAAGTTTCGCGGCTGGAGCGCATGATGCGCATCAATGTCGTGGGCTCGTTCCTGTGTGCCCGCGAGGCGGTCAAGCGCATGTCGACGCGGCATGGCGGTTCGGGCGGCGCGATCGTCAACATCTCGTCGGCGGCGGCGACGCTGGGCTCGCCGGGTGAATATGTCGACTATGCCGCTTCCAAGGGCGCCATCGACACCTTCACCATCGGGCTTGCCCGCGAGGTGGCGCTGGAGGGCATCCGCGTCAATGCGGTGCGGCCTGGCATCATCGACACCGAAATCCACGCCTCCGGCGGCCAGCCCGACCGCATCGAACGGTTCCGCGACCTGCTGCCGATGAAAAGAGCCGGTAGTGCGGATGAAGTCGCCGGCGCGGTCCTCTATCTTTTATCCGATGCCGCGTCCTATACGACGGGCGCGATCCTGAATGTCAGCGGCGGCCGCTGAGCCCCAAGCAAAAGGGAAACAAACATGGCTTATGACGTCGTTATCATCGGCTCTGGACCGGGCGGCTATGTCTGCGCCATCAAGGCGGCACAGCTTGGGCTGAAGGTCGCGGTGGTCGAGAAGAACGCTACCTTCGGCGGCACCTGCCTCAACATCGGCTGCATCCCGTCCAAGGCGCTGCTCCATGCCTCGGAGATGTTCGCCGAGGCCGGCCATTCCTTCGACACGCTGGGTGTCGAGATACCGGCGCCGAAGCTCAACCTGAAGAAGATGATGGCGCACAAGGACGCGACGGTGTCGGCCAACGTCAACGGCGTCGCCTTCCTGTTCAAGAAGAACAAGATCGATGCCTTCCGCGGCACCGGCAAGGTGGTCGCAGCCGGCAAGGTCTCGGTGACCGGCGAGGACGGCAAGGTCGAGGAGATCGAGACCAGGAACATCGTCATTGCCACGGGCTCCGACGTCGCCGGTATTCCAGGCGTCAAGGTCGATTTCGATGAGAAGGTGATTGTCTCTTCGACCGGGGCCCTGTCGTTGGAGAAGGTTCCCGGCCATCTGGTGGTGGTCGGCGGCGGTGTCATCGGGCTCGAGCTCGGCTCGGTCTGGGCACGGCTCGGCGCCAAGGTCACCGTGGTCGAGTTCCTCGACACCATCTTGGGCGGCATGGACGGCGAGGTGTCGAAACAGTTCCAGCGGCTGCTCTCCAAGCAGGGCTTCGAGTTCAAGCTCGGCGCCAAGGTCACCGGCGTCGCCAAGGCCAAGAAGGGCGCGACCGTCACCTTCGAACCGGTGAAGGGCGGGGCGGCTGAGACCATCGATGCCGACGTCGTGCTGATCTCGACCGGGCGCCGCGCCTTTTCAGACAGCCTTGGGCTGAAGGAAGCGGGCGTCGAGGTCGACGAGCGCGGCCGGGTCAAGACCGATGGGCATCTCAGGACCAACGTGCCCGGCATCTATGCCATCGGCGATGTCATCGCCGGGCCGATGCTGGCGCACAAGGCCGAGGACGAGGGCGTGGCGGTGGCCGAAACCATCGCCGGCCAGGCCGGCCACGTGAACTATGATGTCATTCCGAGCGTCGTCTACACCAGTCCGGAAATCGCCTCGGTCGGCAAGAGCGAGGAGGAGCTGAAGAAGGCCGGCATCGACTACAAGGTCGGCAAATTCCCCTTCACCGCCAACGGCCGCGCCCGCGCCATGCTGCACACCGACGGTTTCGTGAAGATCCTCGCCGACAAGCAGAGCGACCGCGTGCTCGGCGTGCATATCGTCGGCTTCGGCGCCGGCGAGATGATCCATGAGGCGGCGGTGCTGATGGAGTTCGGCGGTTCGTCGGAGGATCTGGCCCGCACCTGCCACGCGCATCCGACGATGTCGGAAGCGGTGAAGGAAGCGGCGCTGGCCACGTTCTTCAAGCCGATCCACATTTAGGGTTGTCTTGATATTCAGGTGATGCCGGCCTGCGAACGACGGGTCGGTTCGGCCTGCCCTGAATCTCAAAACACCCCGTGCTCGTGGCCCAAAACAAAACGGCCCGCCATTCGGCGGGCCGTTCGTCTTTGATATCGAGCCGATCAGTTGGCCGGTGCCGGAGCCGGTGCCGGAGCTGGCGCGGGGGCCGGCGCTGGGGCCGGCGCGGGCGCTGGTGCAGGAGCCGGGGCGGGCGCGGGCGCCGGTTCGGCTGGCTTGGCCGGTTCGGCAGGCTTCATCGGTTCAGCCGGCGCGGGCGCCGGGGCCGGGGTGCTCGCCGCTGGCGGCTCGGCGGGTGCCGGGTGCTCGCCGCTTCTTCCGAAAACGTAATACGCGACAATCGCCAGAATAACGACGACCAGCGCAATCAGCCAAGGGCTGCCGCCGCCGCCGCCGCTTGGCCTAGGAGTGTCGTTTGGTGTGTTCGCCATGAAAGTGTCCTCCGTGGATGAAAATTATCAATCAACAGACATCAACGCGCTATCGTTGAACAGGTTTCACGCTAGCGAAGGGACACGCCGAAAATACGACGGGCAGATCCGCCAGTTGCCATCCGACTCAATTGACAGCGGCGACAGTATAGCCGGCTTTACGAAAATCCTCGACCAGTCCCTCTGGATCGGGAAGTGCGGCGCGCCGACCGCGATGAACGCGTCGGTCAGGCGGCGTTTCGCCACGCAGCCAGCCACACCAGCGGATGCTATCGTTGGTTACGAGGGATTTGCCGGTATGACGCCCACTGCACGGACTTTTCCTGATCCCGAAGGTGCTCTTGCCGGCGCTCAGTTCGCCGACCGATATGTGCTGATAACCGATGGCCTTGCCCTGACCGCCATTGGCGCGGCCGAACGCGTGCTGGGGCGGACACCGGGGTGGGTCGGCCTGCTGACGCAGCTGCGCAACCTCGCCGTCAGGCCATTTGGGCTGAAAACGGGGGCGGAACCCGACGCGCCGCCGGAAAGCAGGATCGGCATATTTCCGCTCATCAGCCAGACACATGGCAGGGTCGTCCTTGGGCTGGACGACCGGCATCTCGATTTCCGCATCCTGGTGGAGGTGAACGATCTCGGCGCGGGCCGGCAGGAGGTGGCTGCGTCGACGATCGTGAAGACGCATAATCTGCTTGGGCGGACCTATCTCGCCATCATCATGCCGTTTCACCGCATCGTCGTTCCGGCGATGCTGGCTCAGGTCTTGATCAAATAGGGCTTAAAGCCCCACCGCCGTGACGGTATAGCCGGCTTTGCGGAAATCCTCGACCAGTCCCTCGGGACCGGGAAGATGCAGCGCGCCGACCGCCATGAAGGCGTTGCCCTTGGCCAGGATCGGCCCGGCATGATCGACCATCACCTTGTTGCGGCTGGTGATCATGGTCTCCTCGAAGGCGGCGTAGCCCGCGGGATCATTCTGCTCGTCGGGCATGGCGGCGCGGAAGAGCGGCCAGAACATGCCGGTGTCGCCACGCTGGTAGAGCACGATCATGGTCTCGTTGATGTCGTTGACCTTGTCGCCCAGCTTCAGCGTGTCGACCAGACCCTTCATGTGAAAGGCGAGCGGCAGGGAAGCCATGGCGCGCAACTGGCTCTCGGCCGTTTCCAATCCTTCCACCGGCTTGCCCGCCGCCTTGGCACTCTCGGCCAGCTTGACGTCGAGCACCGGCGCTCCGCTGGACTGGCGGGCGAGTTCGCAAGCCGGAAGCGCCATCATGGCCGACAGCATCCACGGCTTCATCTTGGCGACCGTTGCCGGCGGGATGCCGCGCGCGTCGAGCGCGGCGTTCATGGCTGCCGCCTCGTCCGGCGACAGCAATGACGACAGCGTCGTGGAGTCGGTGAACATCATCAGGTCCGGCTCCTTCAGCATCGCCGTCATCATCTTCTGCTTGTCGAGCACGTCGGTGGTCTCGATGATGAGGGTGCCGGCGGCGTCAAAGGCCTTCTGTGCATAGGCCGGCAGCGTGGTGACGCGCGGATCGGTCATGTGCATGGTGCCGAACAGGTAGGATGGCTGTTCGCCTGATTTTTCCAGCTTCCACAGCAGACCCTTGCCGTTGAGCGTGGCAGCGGCCTCTGCCTCGATCTTGTCGTAGGTGGCAGGGCTGCCCTTCTGCAAGGCCGACAGCATGTCGGCGCCAGTGCAGGTCGGGATTTCCGCGTGCGCCCTGCCGGCCGCGAACAGCAGGACAGCAAGGAAGGATAGGAAAAACAGCACGTTGAGCGCGACAAGCAGCTTCAGCGAGATGGAAGCTGCACGGTCGGCGATGGCGATGACGCGTTTCATGATCCCATTCCTAGGACCGAAAAGCGGCAAAACCGTTAATCGGGACGGCAAAATTGAAGGGTTCAGGCTCTGGGATGGGCCGATTCGTAGATTTCCAGCAGTCTCGTCGTGTCGACGCCGGTGTAGATCTGCGTCGTCGACAGGCTGGCGTGGCCGAGCAATTCCTGGATGGTGCGCAGATCGCCGCCTCGGCCGAGCAGATGAGTGGCGAAGGAATGGCGCAAGGCATGCGGCGTCGCTGTATCGGGCAGGTTGAGCGCCGAGCGCAGTTTTGCCATGTCGCGCTGGATGATGGCCGGGTTGAGCGGGCCGCCGCGCGCGCCCCGAAACAGCAACTCCTTTGGATCGAGATGGTAGGGACAGAGCCGGCGGTATTCGGCGACAGCCCTGAGCGCGACCGGCAGCGCCGGCACCAGCCGCGTCTTGCCGCCCTTGCCGGTGACGCGCAGCACGGTGTCGGCTTCAGATGCCAAATCGGCGGCGCTGAGGCCAAGCGCTTCCGAAATGCGCAGGCCCGAGCCGTAGAGCAGCGTCAGCACGGCGGCGTTGCGGGCGGCGATCCAGGGTTCTTCGGCCAGTTGACCCTCGACGGAGACCACCTGCCTGGCATCGCTCGCCGTCAGCGGCTTGGGCAGCGATTTGGGCTGGCGCGGCGCCCGCAGGGCCGCGGCACCTGCCGCATTGGCCAGGCCTCGCCGTTCGAGGAACCGCAGTAGCGAGCGGATGCCTGCCAGCCCGCGGCCGAGCGTGCGAGCGCCGGCGCCGGCATTGCGCCGGGCGGCGAGAAAGCCGCGCAGATCGGCCGGGCGCAGATTGGCGATATCGGAAATGCCGGGCGGTCCGCCGATATGGCCGGTGAGGAAGTGCAGGAACTGGCGAGAATCGCGCTCGTACGCCTCGACGGTTTGCGGCGACAGCCGGCGTTCGCGCGCCAGCATCTTCAGCCAGTTTTCACGCGCCGCCTGGAGATCGGGTTTTGCCGGTATGAGGAATTCCTGCATCGGGTCTGTTCCGGTTCGCGGTCATTTTCCGGCAGCCGGGTTAGGAAGCGGTGAAGAGCCCGTCATTGAAATGACGGCGGGGCGGCGCTAGAGCAGGGACAAAGGATTTTTCGCCATGAGCAAGCTCCAAAACCCCGTCCAGATGGCCGTGATCGGTGCCGCCCACGGCATCAAGGGCGAGCTCAGGGTGAAAACCTTCACCGGCGATCCAATGGCGCTGGCAGACTACGGGCCGCTCTACGCCAGGGACGGCCGTGCCTTCCAGATCACCGACATAAGGCCCGCCAACACCGTTGTCGTGGTGCGCTTCAAGGGCGTCAGCGACCGCAACGCGGCCGAAGCGCTCGCCGGCACGGAGCTGTTCGTCGACCGTTCGATGCTGCCGGACGATGGCGAGGAGGACGAATTCTACCATGCCGACCTGATCGGGCTGGAAATCCGGGATGATGCCGGTGCTGCCATCGGCAAGGTCGTCGCGGTGCACAATTTCGGCGGCGGCGACATCCTCGATGTGACGCTCGCCGGGCGCAAGGGCGTGCTGATCCCGTTCACGCAGGCCGCCGTGCCTGCCGTGTCGATCGCCGAGGGGTTCGTCCGCGTCGACCCGGTGGCGGCCGGGCTGGTCGAGGACGAGGATGGCGAGGCGCCGCGCGAGGACGATTTCGATCCCAAGGGCCGGCCGCGCGGACCGCGTGACGCCGGGGGCAACCGGTGAGCTTTGCCGCGTCGGTGCTGACGCTCTATCCCGAGATGTTTCCGGGCGCGCTCGGCCTGTCGCTGGCCGGGCGGGCGCTGGAAGCGGGCACCTGGTCGCTTGATGCGATCCATATCCGCGACTTCGCCACCGACCGCCACCGCACCGTCGACGACACGCCGGCCGGCGGCGGCGCCGGCATGGTGATGCGCGCCGATGTGCTGGCGAAGGCGATCGACCATGCCTCGCCGCCGGGAGATGCGCGCCCCCGCCTGCTGATGAGCCCGCGCGGCAAACCACTGACGCAGGCGCGCGTGCGCGAACTCGCCGCCGGGCCGGGCGCTGTCATCCTGTGTGGCCGCTTCGAAGGCGTCGACCAGCGGGTGATCGACGCGCGGGGCCTAGAGGAAGTCTCGATCGGCGATTTCATCCTGTCGGGCGGCGAACCGGCAGCACTCGTGCTGCTCGACGCGGTGGTGCGGCTGTTGCCCGGCGTGATGGGCAATGCGGTCTCCGGCGAGGAAGAGAGTTTCGAGAACGGCCTGCTCGAACATTCGCATTACACGCGGCCGCAAGAGTTCGAGGGCAGGCCGATTCCGGACGTACTGATCTCCGGAAATCACAAGAAGATCGCCGAATGGCGGCGGGACCAGTCAGAGCGGCTGACGAAGGAGAGGCGGCCCGATCTTTTGAGCGCTCAGCCCTTGGTGAAATAGTAAAAAGCCAGAAACAGGCCGACGGCGACGACGAAGCCGCGCACCGCGTTCTGCGGCACGCGCTTGGCGATCCAGACGCCGGTATAGCCGCCCAGCGCTCCGCCCGGGATCATGACGATCGCCTGCGGCCAGGCGACGACACCGCCCGAGACGAAGACGACGATGGCGACTGCAGCGATGACCACGGCCAGCATGTTCTTCAGCGCGTTCAGCCGGTGGTAGTCGCCGGCCTGGGTCAGACCGAGCGTTGCCAGCATCATCACGCCCATGCCGGCGCCGAAGAAGCCGCCATAGATGGCGGTGATGAACTGCGCCAGCGAACCGGCGAGCGAGCCCACGGCCGCTTCGTGTCCGGCTTTCGGCGCCGGCTTCAGCCATGGTCCGGCGGCAAACAGCGCGGTCGCGCCCAAAAGCAGCCATGGCACCAATGCCCGAAAGGATGGATTGTCGAGCGCGAGCAGAATCAGCGCGCCGGCCATGGCGCCGATGGCGGAGATCAGGCAGAGCAGCAGCGCGCCGCGCCAGAAGTGCCTGATGTCGTCCCAGTAGGCGAGCGTCGACGTGATGTAGCCGGGAAATTGCGTTACCGAGGAGGTGGCGTTGGCGACGATCGGCGGCACGCCGATCAATGTCATGGCGCCAAAGGTGATGAAGGTGCCGCCGCCGGCGACCGCGTTGGCGGCGCCTGACAGAAAGCCCGCCAGGAAGAGCAGGATGGCATCGAAGACTGACATGGAAGGCCGCCGTGAAGAACTGTGCTATTTCTGGCTTAGGAACCTTGCCGGACCGGCGCAACCCGGCACGACAGGATTACGATGGTGCCATGCCGGGAGCCATGCCGGCAAAAAATGCATGGCCAAGGCGTGACAAAGCGCCGAAATAGCTGTATGTGCCCGCCCGTACCGGCAAGAACAATCTTCCGGACCCGTCAACAATGACGGTGTAGTCGCCCCTGTCCGATGTTTTAAAGACAAATGTCTTGGAGACAAAGGGCATAGCCGAGCGGTCAATGGAACTGCAAGGCAAGCGTAGGGCGCTCTGACTGTCGGAAGAACAAGAAGTGGATTTCAAGATGGATCTCATCCGTCAGCTCGAGGCCGAACAGGCCGCCAAGATCGAAGCCAAGCGCAAGCTTCCCGAATTCCAGCCCGGCGACACCGTGCGCGTCCAGGTCCGCGTGACCGAAGGCACCCGCACCCGCGTCCAGGCCTATGAGGGCGTCGTCATCGCCCGCGCCGGTTCCGGCTTCCAGGAAAATTTCACCGTCCGCAAGATCTCCTATGGCGAAGGCGTCGAGCGCGTGTTCCCGGTGTTCTCGCCGATGGTCGAAGGCGTCGAGATCGTGCGCCGCGGCAAGGTGCGCCGCGCCAAGCTCTATTACCTGCGCGACCGTCGCGGCAAGTCGGCCCGTATTTCGGAAAACACCGGCGTGCGCGCCCGCAAGCTCAACGATGAGGAGCGCGATGCGCTGAACGCCGAGAAGGCCCGCATCGAGGCCGAGAAGGTCGCCGCCGCCCAGGCGCTGGCCGCCGAGACGGCCGCCAAGGAAGCCGCCGAGAAGAAGGCGGCCGCCGAGGCCGAGGCAGCCAAGGCCGCCGCGGAAGCCACTCCGGCCGAATAAGGTTTCGGAAATCCATTCAAAAGGCGGCTTCGGCCGCCTTTTTCGTTTTGGCGAACAGCCAGGCATTCTACCGTGGTTCTTCGTGTTTACGGACACCTTGGCGATTGGCCGAGACATCTGTGTGTCGTCATCCACGGGCGAAGGAAGGAGCGAAGCGACGCGGCGCAGACCCGAGGATCCATGCCGCAACTTCTGAGCGCCGCTACGGTGCAGAGCTGGCTCCGGTGAGCGCGACCCCATCTGAACCGCTGTGCTAGGTTGACCGTCACGGAATGGATCCTAGGGTTTCCGCGACGTCGCTTCGCGACTGCTCCACCCTAGGATGACGAACTCAGGGGTTGGCAGCGAAAAGCACAGCAGCAGGAGGCTTGACTCGAATTATCTTGTACACTAAATAATCGTGTACAAATTAATTGGAGACTACGATATGGCACTCTACACCACACAGGCTCGCGTCACCGGCGGCCGCGCCGGCCATGGCGAGACCGCTGACGGTTTGCTCAAGGTCGACCTGGCGATGCCCAAGGAGCTCGGCGGGCCGGGCGGCGCCACCAATCCCGAGCAGCTCTTCGCCATCGGCTATGCCGCCTGCTTCGAAAGCGCCGTCCGCTTCGTCGCGCGCAAGCAGAAGCTGCCGCTCGCGGATGCCGCGGTAACCTCCACGGTCAGCCTGCTTCCCAATGGCGAGGGCTTCAAGCTCGGCGTCGCGTTGGCGGCGGAGACGAAAGGCCTTGATCAGGCGGCCGCGGAAGCGCTTGTATCGGCGGCGCATCAGATTTGCCCCTATTCGAACGCCATCAGGGGCAATGTCGAAGTGGCGCTTTCGGTAAAGGCGGTATGACGGCAAAGGTCGAAACGAAAGCCAGCGAAGTCCCGGCGGAAGCCGCCGGGGCGATCCCCGTGCCACGGCTCGATCAGCAGCTCTGCTTCGCGCTCTATTCGGCGAGCGGGCTGATGACTAAGCTCTACCGGCCGCTGCTCGATCCGCTTGGCCTGACCTATCCGCAATATCTGGTGATGCTGGCGCTGTGGGAACGCGCGCCGAGCACGGTGGGCGACCTTGGCGAGGCGCTCGGCCTGGATTCGGCGACGCTGACGCCGCTGCTCAAGCGCATGGAGGCGGGCGGGCTCGTCACCCGCCGGCGCGATGCCGCCGACGAGCGCCGGGTGCTGGTCGAGCCGACGGCCAAGGGCCAGGCCCTGCGCGCGAACATGAAGGATGTGCAGACCGCGCTCGATTGCGGCATGCCGCTCGAGTGGACCGAGCTCAAAACCCTACATGGCACGCTCACCCGCCTGGTCGCGGGATTGCGCGAAGCCACGATCGACCAAGATTGATCGCGGCAAGGACTGCCCTCAAAACCGCCTCCCGGAAGCACTGGAATCCACGTTGATGCGTAACGTCGCAGTGGACCCGTCTTGCAAGGCGCTTGCGGAAAGCTAAAGTCGGCGCCGGGTTTCTCTGCCGCGCCGGCATCGCGCGGCCAATCATTTCGGGGAGTGTGTCGTGACAAAATCAAAATTGCTGCTGGCCGGCCTGTTGGCTCTGGTCCTGGCGCCCGTTGCCGCCTTCGCGCAGGCGCTGCCCGATCTCGGCGGCAAGAAGGTGGTGGTGGTGACGGAAAACGCCTATCCGCCGCTGCAGTTCATCGACGCCAAGACCGGCAAACAGATCGGCTGGGAATATGACGCGATGAACGAGATCGCCAAGCGGCTCAATTTCAAGGTCGAGTACCAGAACACTTCCTGGGACGCGATGATCCAGGCGGTTTCCGACAATCAGTACAACATCGGCATGACCGGCATCACCATCAAGGACGACCGCAAGGAGAAGGTGGATTTCTCCGATCCCTACATGCGCTCGGAACAGTTCATGCTGGTGCGCGGCGATGAAAGCCGCTTCACCGACGCCAAGACCTTCGGCGCCTTCAAGGACGGACTGATCGGCGCGCAGGCAGGCACGACGCCGTTCTACACCGCCGTCTACAGCGTGCTCGACGGCAACGAGCAGAACCCGCGCATCAAACTGTTCGAGACGTTCGGGGCCACGGTACAGGCGCTGAAATCCGGCGACGTCGATGTCGTGCTGACCGACGGCACCGCCGGCAAGGGCTATGTCGACGCTTCGGCGGGCAAGCTGAAGCTGATCGGCGGCCCGCTCGGCACCGAGGATTTCGGCTTCATCTTCCCCAAGGGGTCGGACCTGGTGAAGCCGGTCAACGCCGCGATCGCCGCGCTCAAGGCGGATGGCACGCTGGATGCGCTGAACAAGAAGTGGTTCCTTGATTACAAGATGGGGCAGTAGGCCTATTTGTTGATAGCAGTGCTTGTGCAGGAACTTGCGCTGAGTTTGCGCTTGAGCGCCCCCCTCTGTCCTGCCGGGCATCTCCCCCTCAAGGGCGGAGATCGGATGTCGTCTTGGCTTTCACCAATTCCCAACGCTGCAGAACTGACGGCGGGTTCAATGCTGCCAATCTCCCCCCTTGAGGGGGAGATGTCCGGCAGGACAGAGGGGGGCGCCTGGGCGCTGCCGTCTCGGGGTTTCTATTCCGGCGGCGTCGCCTAATGGCAGCCCCCTCCCCCTCCAAACCCGAATTCCCCTGGTGGCTCGCCGTCGCCGCTGCCCTCGCTTTGGCGGCTGCCTTGTTCATCGCCACCAGCGACCTCTACGCCCAGGTCTTCGCCACCGTCGCCAAGGGCATCGGCATCACCGTCTTCGTCACCGTGGTCGCCTTCGCGCTCGCCTCGGCGATTGGCCTCGGCATCGCGCTGATGGGCCTGTCTGCTTCAACCTGGCTGCGGCAGATCGCGCGCTTCTATGTCGAGATCATCCGTGGCGTGCCGATCCTGGTGCTGCTGTTCTGGATCGCGTTTGCCGGCGCGCCGGCGTTCGTCGCGGCCTGGAACGCGCTGACCGCACCGCTGCAGAATGCCGGCATTCTCGGCGAACTGCTGGTGCGCGACGTGTCGTTGCTGTGGCGTGCCATCATGGCGCTGACCATCGGCTATTCGGCCTTCATCTCGGAGGTCTTCCGGGCCGGCATCCAGTCGGTCGAGAAAGGCCAGATCGAGGCGGCGAAGGCTTTGGGGCTGAGTCGCGCGCAACGCTTCCGACTGATCGTGTTCCCGCAGGCAATCCGCACCATCCTGCCGCCGCTCGGCAATGATTTCGTCGCCCTGGTCAAGGATTCCTCGCTGGTCTCCGTGCTCGGCGTCGCCGACATCACCCAGATGGGCAAGGTCTATGCCGCCGGTTCCTTTCGCTTCTTCGAGACCTATTCGATAACGGCCTATATCTACCTCATCCTCACCGTCGGCCTTTCGCTGGCGCTCAGGGCGCTGGAGCGGCGTTTGCGCCGCCAGCAGGAGGAATAGTTTTTCGGCAAGGACAGCTTTAGGCTCGGCTGCTGACCGGAGGAGGAGCTTGCCCATGAACATCGACAAGGCCAATGCGGCGCTGGATTCGGTCTACACCGCCGATACGCCCGAAACGCTGGCGCAGGCCTATGCCGCATGGGCGGCGACCTATGACAGCGAGACCGCCTCGCTCGGTTATCTCCTGCCGTTCCTGATCACCGCCTGGGTGGCGCGCCACGTGCCGGCGGGCGAGGGGCCGCTGCTCGACGCCGGCTGCGGCACCGGCCTGTCGGGACCTTCGTTGAAGGCGCTCGGCTACGGCGACATCGCCGGGCTGGATCTCTCGAACGACATGCTCAAGATCGCCGGCAGCCGCAACGCCTACAGCGAACTGAAGCAGGCGATGCTGGGCGGACCGCTGCCGTGGCCGGATGGGCATTTCCGAGCCTTCTTCTCGACCGGCGTGTTCACCATCAGCCATGCGCCGGCATCGAGCCTGCACGAACTGGTGCGCATCACGAAGAAGGGCGGCCACGCCATCTTCACCGTGCGCGACCAGGTGTTCGAGAGCGGCGGTTTTCAGGCTGTCTTCGACGAATTGGAGCAGGCAGGGAAATGGCGGGCGGTTGAGGCAAGCCCGTGGTTCCGCTGCTATGCGATCGGCGATCCGGACGCGCTGGTGAAGACGTTTGTGTTCGAGGTGCTTTGAGCGGACTTCCCTTCCCCCCTTGTGGGGGAAGGTGGATCGGCGCGATAGCGCCGAGACGGATGAGGGGTGTTCCAGGGGAAAGCCAGCGTCTCACTCCGCTGGAACACCCCTCATCCGTCGCCTGCGGCGACACCTTCTCCCACAAGGGGAGAAGGAAGAAGCGCTGACCCACGCCGCAATTGCCGAAAAGCCAAAACATTGCTATCTACCCGGCCATGGAAGAGCTTTTTGGCGATCCGGCTTACAAGGGATTCGTGCTGCAGGACAGAAAACGCCTGCCGTCGCGCTTTTCCGCGCGCGTGTCCGGCGCCCTGACCAGCCGACTTCGCTGATCCCTGACGGCCGGCCGCGGGTTTGCGGCATCAGCTCTTTCCCATTCTCATATCGACGGATTTACGCACATGAGCGCACCGCGCACCCTCTACGACAAGATTTTCGACGACCATGTCGTCGACCGCCAGGACGACGGCACCTGCCTGCTCTATATCGACCGCCACCTCGTCCATGAAGTGACCAGCCCGCAGGCCTTCGAAGGCCTGCGCATGAGCGGCCGAAAAGTCCGCCATCCGGAAAAGACGCTGGCCGTGGTCGATCACAATGTCTCGACTTCGCCCGAGCGCAAGTTCGGCATCAAGAACGAGGAAAGCCGCATCCAGGTCGAGGCGCTGGCCAAGAACGCCAGGGATTTCGGCGTCGAGTATTATTCGGAGAACGATATCCGCCAGGGCATCGTCCACATCATCGGCCCCGAGCAGGGCTTTACGCTGCCCGGCATGACCATCGTCTGCGGCGACAGCCACACCTCCACCCATGGTGCTTTCGGCGCGCTGGCGCATGGCATCGGCACGTCCGAGGTCGAGCATGTGCTGGCGACGCAGACGCTGATCCAGCGCAAGGCCAAGAACATGCTTGTGCGCGTCGATGGCGTGCTGCCCGAAGGCGTCACCGCCAAGGACATCATCCTCGCCATCATCGGCGAGATCGGCACCGCCGGCGGCACCGGCTACGTCATCGAATATGCCGGCGAGGCGATCCGTGCGCTGTCGATGGAAGGCCGCATGACGATCTGCAACATGTCGATCGAGGGCGGTGCGCGCGCCGGCCTGATCGCGGCGGACGAGACCACCTTCGCCTATGTCAAGGACAAGCCGCGCGCGCCCAAGGGCGCTGCCTGGAACGCGGCGCTCGAATACTGGAAGACGCTGCGGACCGACGAAGGCGCGCATTTCGACAAGGTGATCGTGCTCGACGCGGCCAAGCTGCCGCCGATCGTCTCCTGGGGTTCCTCGCCCGAGGACGTCGTCTCCGTGCAAGGCATCGTGCCCAACCCGGAAGACATTCCAGACGAGAACAAGCGCACCTCCAAGCTGCGCGCGCTCGACTATATGGGCCTGACGCCGGGGACGAAGATCACCGACATCACGCTCGACCGCGTCTTCATCGGCTCCTGCACCAATGGCCGCATCGAGGATCTGCGCGCCGTCGCCAAGGTGGTCGAAGGCAAGACGGTCAGCCCGCATGTCGATGCCATGATCGTGCCGGGCTCCGGCCTGGTCAAGGAGCAGGCGGAAGCCGAGGGTCTCGACAAGATCTTCCGCGCCGCCGGGTTCGACTGGCGCGAGCCGGGCTGCTCGATGTGCCTTGCCATGAACGACGACCGGCTGAAGCCGCATGAACGCTGCGCCTCGACCTCGAACCGCAATTTCGAGGGCCGGCAGGGCTTCAAGGGCCGCACCCATCTGGTGTCGCCGGCGATGGCGGCGGCGGCGGCGATCGCCGGCCACTTCGTCGACATCCGCGACTGGAAGTAGGCCGTCCGATCCCGAGCGCATTCCAGGCCCCGGACCGCGTCGCTGTCCGGGGCCTTTCTTCATTCACGCGGCCGCATATGCGCCTTCGCTTAACCGCTTGTTTGGGCTTGCCCCCTATGGTCTTCCCCGACGTCAAACGAAGGGAAGTCACGGTCCTTTGGACACCGGCCTATTGATAGCGCTGCTCAATCCGACGATCGCGCTGGCGCTCGGCGCGGCGTTCCTCGTCCTGTGGTTCCATCAGCGCCATCGTCCCTACCTGGCGGTGCTGGCGCTCAGCTACTGCGTCTCGGCGCCGGGATTCCTGTTCCAGTATTTCACCTTGCCCATTGGCGTGGTGCTGACCAAGCTGGTGTCGAACATCTGCTTCTCCATCGCCGCCTGCTGCCTGTCCGGCGCCATCATCGCCCGCTATGGCAGGAAGGTGCCCGCAGTGGGAATCGCCGTTCTGGCGGGCGGCGGCCTTGCGGCCTTCGCGTGGTTCCTGTTCGTCACGCCGGATCTCACTTGGCGCATCCTGGCGATGAATTTCGGTTTCGGTGGCGTCAGCCTGCTCGTCGCCGCCGAACTGCGCCCGGTGCGCAACAATGGCCCGACAGAAATGATCCTGTTCGTGTTGTCGCTGCTGTCCAGCGTCAACTTCTTCGTGCGCACCCTGGTGGTGGTCATCGCGCACGGGCCCTTCGCCAGTTATGACGGCTTCTACGGCTCGTCCTATTGGACAACGGCGCTGTTGTCGCACGCGCTGCTGTCGCTGCTGATCGCGCTTTGCCTCTTCACCGCCGCCGCGCTCGACGTGATGAAGGCACTCAAGACGGAAACCCATACCGATCCGCTTTCGGGGCTGCTCAACCGCCGAGGTTTCGGGGAGCGCGCGGCCATGCTGCTGCAGCGTTGCGCCGTGGCCAAATTCCCGGTGGCGCTGGTGCTGGCCGACCTCGACCATTTCAAGGCCCTCAACGACGTGCACGGGCACGCCGCCGGCGACCGGGTGATCGCGGACTTCGCCGCCAAACTGCGCTCGGCCACGGGAGCACGAGGTGCCGCGGGCCGTATCGGCGGGGAGGAGTTCGCCGTGCTCCTGCCGCTGACCGATCTCGCCGCCGCGCGGCTGTTCGCCGAAGCGGTGCGCACGGTCTATTCGGCCGGCGGCGTCGACGGGCTTCCCGCCGGCACCAAGGTCACCGCCAGTTTCGGCGTGGCGGCCCGCAGCGGCGACGAGACGCTGGAACCCTTGATGCGCCGGGCCGACGAGGCGCTTTACAAGGCCAAGAAAAACGGTCGCGACAGCGTGCGCCTTTCCTACGAGCGACCGGAGACGGTGTTCGTGCCGGAGCCGGTCAAGGCCTGCTGACCACCACCTCCGCGCTTCGCGTTAACGTCTTTTTCGCCCGTCGATGTTTAGCTGTCGGCGGGGGTTTGAGGATCTATGAACGGCGCCAACTTCATCCTGTTGATCAACCTGTCGGTTGCCGGCCTGCTGGCGGCATCCTTCATGGCGGTCTCGTTCCATGATGCCGGCCGCGCCCCGGCGCGCTGGCTGGCGTCAGGCTATGTCCTGGGCATGGCCTACTTTGCCATCGAATTCAGCATTCCCGCCTTCAGCGACGCGCGGCTTCCGGTGGCTGCCGCCTTCGCCGTCTTCCTTGGCGCCACCATTGCCTTCAATGGCGGGCTTGCGCGAAAATATGGCGTGGCGCCGCCATGGACGCCGATGCTGTTCTTCCTGGCCGCCGCCACCATCGCGGTCTATTTCGTGCAGGATCTGCCGCGCCAGTCGCTCACTCGCATGATGGCCTACCAGCTTCCCTACGCAGTCATGCAGTTCGTCGGCCTTGGCATCGTCTGGTCGTCGCGGCAAAGCCGTGGCCGGCTCGATCTGATCCTGATGGCGGTGCTTGCCGCCAGCGGCCTGCAGTTTGCCTCAAAGCCTTTCATCGCGCATGCGCTGGGCGGCTGGGGCGCCAATCCGCAGGCCTATCTGCAAAGCAGCTACGCGCTGGTGTCGCAGTCGCTCGGCACGGTCTTCGGGCTGGCGCTGGCGCTGCTCATTCTGGCCATCCTGGTCCGCGACATACTCGCCGAAGTGACATCGAAGTCGGAGATGGACACGCTGTCGGGCCTGCTCAACCGTGGCGGCTTCACGCGTCAGGCGGAGCTGGCCGTGCACGACGCCACGCGTTCGGGCATGCCGGTGGCGATGGTCATTGCCGATCTCGATCATTTCAAGACCATCAACGACAGTTTCGGCCATGCCTCCGGCGATCGGGTGATCGAGACCTTCGCCGGCCTGCTGCGAGAAGCGGCCGAGAGCCATCACGTGGTTGGCCGCATCGGTGGCGAGGAGTTTGCCGTTATCCTGTCAGGCGCCAATCTTGCAACCGCCCGGCTGTTCGCGGAAGGCACCCGCCACGCATTCGGCGCGTTGCCCATCAGCGGGCTGCCGGCCGACAGCCGCTGCACGTCGAGCTTCGGCATTGCCGAGCTTCACATCGGCGAGGGTTTCTCCGACCTGATGCGGCGTGCGGATGAAGCGCTCTATCTGGCAAAGAATGCCGGGCGCGACTGCGTGCGTGTCTCCACCGGGCCGGCCGATGGGCTGGCCGTTGTAAAAATCGGCCAGGCCCGTTTCAGCGGCAGGGGCTGAGCTGCGGCATCTCGCCATCGGAAAGGCCGTACATATAGGAGCGGCCCTTGACGAACACCGGCGGGCGATAGCAGTCGCCGTCGCCCGATATGTCGTCGGATTCGTTCTGGTAGATCACCTTGGGCTGGCCGGCGCTGGTGTAGTCGGACAGCTGTTTGGCCAGCTTGCCCTCGCCGACGATGATGCGCTTGTAGCCGGCGGCGCTGTCGATGACGAGATTGCCGAACGAATCGGCGTAGACGCGGTCATGGTGGCGCAAGCCGGCCTCGGCCGGCGCGGCCACCGCAACCGCAAGTGCCGTCAGCGTGACGGCCGCGAGGCTTGTCCGTACTGATTTGGCCCGCACTGATTTGGAACGCATGTCGCTCTCCCTTTGTCGGCGCGAGAGAGATCGCGCCCCGATCTGGTCCGAATCGGAAATTAACCCTTTCTTAACCTTTGTTAAGGGGAGGAGCGGTTCCGTGGCCGTTTCTTAATGAACATGGTTAATTTATAGGCGTCGCGTTCGAGTTGCCGCCGATATCCACAGCCGGCCGACGTGGCCCGCTGGAATCCCGGGTGAACTTGATCTTGGCGCGCCGCGTGGCTAGCGTGCCCGGGCATGAGAGGGGCAGCACATGATGTTTGGCCGAACGGTTCGGGTGTCGTTCGTTATTCCGCTGCTTCTCGCGGCCGGTGCCTGTGTGCCGCAAGACGGCGCGCCCAAGGCAGCGAGCACGGTGACACCCGTGGTGGCGCCTGCCGCCCCCGCCCAGCAACAGCCCGCGCCGCCGGCGACCAAGATCACCACGGACCTCACGGCGCCACGCTTCACCACGGGCACGGCCACCTATAGATGCGGCAATGGCGGCATGATCACCATCCAGAATCTCGGCACGTCGCTGCGTGTGGTGGGGCAGGAAGGCGCCACCGAGGAGTTCGCGGCGTCGCCGGCCAACCAGAGCAGCCGCTACCAGGCGGTGACACATGACGCAATCGTGATCGACGGACGCGAGGCGCTGGTGATGAAGAGAGGGTCGACGCCGCAGACCTGCACCCGCTGACGCAAATCCCGACACGGCAGCGCCCCGGGCCAGACATGCTGCACTGCAGCGATATCGAGCCGGCTTCGGATGTCCGGCCGCTAATCGATTGAAGCCGCATCCGGCCTTTTAGTCAGACTAAATTACGTTTTCGAAACGGTTTTCTGGCTTTGACGCGGTGCAAAAAGAGCATTAGAAACCGGCTGTCCGAAGTCGCAACCGGAAGCGGCAATGCCGCATTTCCACCTGAGGCGGGAGACGCCGAACTGGGGCAGCCATGAGCAAATCACCAGCCACCCAAGCCAGACGCGAAAGGCCGCTTTCGCCGCACCTGACGGTCTACCGGCCGCCGATCACCATGACGATGTCGATCATCCATCGCATCACGGGTGGCGCGCTCTATTTCGGCACGCTGCTGGTCGCCGTCTGGCTGATGGCGGCGGCGAGTTCGCAAGCCACGTTCGATTGGGTGAACTGGGCTTTCGGCACCTGGCTCGGCCGGCTCATCCTGTTCGGCTACACCTGGGCGCTGATGCATCACATGCTGGGTGGTGTCCGCCATCTGGTCTGGGACACCGGCGCCGGCCTGGAAAAACACACGGCCTCGAAGATCGCCTGGGCGACGCTTGCCGGCTCGGTCCTGCTCACACTCCTGATCTGGATCGCCGGCTATATGGCGCGGGGAGCCTGACCATGAGCACCGGAAAGACCGACATGCGTACGCCGCTGGGCAAGGTCCGCGGCCTGGGCTCGGCCCGCGAAGGCACCGGGCATTTCTGGCGCCAGCGGCTGACGGCGATCGCCAACATCCCGCTGACGCTGTTCTTCGTCGGCTTCCTCATCGCGCTCAACGGCCATGGCTACGCGGAAGTGCGCGCGACGCTCGCCAATCCCTTCGTGGCCCTGGTGCTGGCGCTGATGCTCATCTCCGGGCTCTATCATATGCGGCTCGGCATGCAGGTGATCATCGAGGACTATCTGCGTGGCGAGGGCATGAAGCTGGCGCTGATCGCATTCAACACCTTCTTTTCGATAGCGGTCGGCGTCGCTTCGCTCTTCGCCCTGCTCAAACTGGCATTCGGAGGCTGAAGTCTTGGCCCAGGACACGAAATCAGCCAACACGGCAGGCTACACCTTTGTCGACCACAAGTTCGACGTGGTCATCGTCGGCGCCGGGGGTGCCGGCCTGCGCGCCACGCTCGGCATGGCCGAACAGGGCCTGCGCACGGCCTGCATCACCAAAGTGTTCCCGACGCGCTCGCATACGGTCGCCGCGCAAGGCGGCATCGCCGCCTCGCTCGCCAATATGGGTCCGGACAACTGGCAGTGGCACCTCTTCGACACCGTCAAGGGGTCGGACTGGCTGGGCGACATCGACGCGCAGGAATACATGGTGCGCGAGGCACCTGCGGCAGTCTACGAGCTCGAGCACTACGGCGTGCCGTTCTCGCGCACGGAAGAGGGCAAGATCTACCAGCGGCCCTTCGGCGGCATGATGATGAATTTCGGCGAAGGGCCGCCGGTGCAGCGCACTTGCGCGGCCGCCGACCGTACCGGTCATGCCATGCTGCACACGCTCTACGGCCAGTCGCTGAAGAACAACGCGCAGTTCTTCATCGAATATTTCGCGCTCGACCTGATCACGGAGCCGGACGGCACCTGCACCGGCGTGGTGGCCTGGAACCTCGACGACGGCACCATCCACCGGTTCTCCGCCAAGATGGTGGTGCTGGCGACCGGCGGCTATGGCCGCGCCTATTTCTCCGCCACTTCGGCGCATACCTGCACCGGCGACGGCGGCGGCATGGCGGCGCGCGCGGGGCTTGCGCTGCAGGACATGGAGTTCGTGCAGTTCCATCCGACCGGCATCTACGGCGCCGGCTGCCTGATCACCGAGGGCGCGCGCGGCGAGGGCGGCTATCTCGTCAATTCCGAGGGTGAGCGCTTCATGGAGCGCTATGCGCCGTCGGCCAAGGACCTTGCCTCGCGCGACGTGGTCTCACGCTGCATGACGATGGAGATCCGCGAAGGCCGCGGCGTCGGGCCGAAGAAAGATCACATCTTCCTGCACCTCGACCATCTCGACCCGGCCGTGCTGCATGAGCGGCTGCCGGGCATCTCGGAATCGGCCAAGATCTTCGCCGGCGTCGACCTGACCAAGGAGCCGATCCCGGTGCTGCCGACGGTGCATTATAATATGGGCGGCGTGCCGACCAATTATTGGGGCGAGGTGCTCAACCCGACCGCCGAAAATCCAGACCGGGTCTCGCCCGGCCTGATGGCGGTCGGCGAGGCCGCCTGCGCATCCGTGCACGGCGCCAACCGGCTGGGCTCGAATTCGCTGATCGATCTGGTCGTCTTCGGCCGTGCCGCGGCGATCCGCGCCGGCGAGGTGATCGACCGCCATTCGCCCATCCCTTCGCCCAACGCGGCCTCGGTCGAGAAGATCATGGACCGCTTCGACAGGCTGCGTCATGCCAACGGCTCAACGCCGACGGCGGTGCTGCGCGAGAAGATGCAGCGCGCCATGCAGGAGGACGCTGCGGTGTTCCGCACGCAGGAATCGCTCGAAAAAGGCTGCAAGCGCGTTTCCGAGATCTGGGGCGAGCTCAAGGACATCAAGGTCACCGACCGCTCGATGATCTGGAATTCGGACCTGGTCGAGACGCTGGAGCTGGAAAACCTGATGGCCAACGCCATCACCACCGTCTATGGCGCCGAAGCGCGCAAGGAGAGCCGCGGCGCGCATGCGCGGGAAGATTTTTCCGCCCGTGACGATGCCAACTGGCGCAAGCACACGCTTGCCCATCTGAGCGAGGACGGCAATGTCACGCTGACCTACCGGCCGGTGCACACCGAGCCGCTGGTGGCCGAAAAGGACGGCGGCATCAGTCTCGCCAAGATCGCGCCGAAGGCCAGGGTGTACTGACAATGGCTACGGCGGCGGGATATTCCGGTACCCCCCTTCCGGCCAAGCTCGGCCTGAAGGACGGCATGATTGCCGCCTTCATCGCGTTGCCGAGGGAGCTCGAGAGCCTCACAGGGGCCGTTGATTTCGCCGAGGTCGACCGGCTGGCCGAATGGTCCGACATTTCGGGCGCAACCTTGAAATACGATGCCGTCCACGCCTTCACCAGACAGCGCGCCGAGATCGAGGATCGCCTCGGCGCCGTCGAAGCGGCGATCAAGCGCGATGGCATGGTCTGGGTGTCCTGGCCAAAGAAAGCCTCGAAGGTGGTCACCGACGTCACCGAGGGCGTTGTCCGCGCTGAAGCGCTCAAGCTCGACCTTGTCGACGTCAAGGTCGCCGCCGTGAACGAAATCTGGTCCGGGCTGAAGCTCGTCATCCGAAAGGACCTGAGGTAATGGTCGAACTCACGCTTCCCAAGAATTCCAAGGTCCAGCAGGGCAAGACCTGGCCGAAGCCGGAAGGCGCGACCAACCTGCGCGAATACCGCATCTACCGCTGGTCGCCGGATGATGACGAGAACCCGCGCATGGACACCTATTTCGTCGACATGGACGATTGCGGGCCGATGGTGCTCGACGCGCTGCTCTACATCAAGAACAAGATCGACCCGACGCTGGCCTTGCGCCGCTCCTGCCGCGAAGGCATTTGCGGCTCCTGCGCCATGAACATCGACGGCTCGAACACGCTCGCCTGCACCAAGGGCTGTGACGACATTTCCGGCGCCGTCAAGGTCTACCCGCTGCCGCATATGCAGGTGGTCAAGGACCTGGTGCCGGACCTCACCAATTTCTATGCCCAGCACGCCTCGATCGAGCCGTGGCTGAAGACGGTGTCGCCGACGCCAGCCAAGGAATGGCTGCAGAGCCATGAGGACCGCGAGAAGCTCGACGGGCTTTACGAGTGCATCCTGTGTGCCTGCTGCTCGACGTCCTGCCCGAGCTACTGGTGGAACGGCGACCGCTATCTCGGCCCGGCGACGCTGCTGCAGGCCTATCGCTGGCTGATCGACAGCCGCGACGAGGCCAAGGGCGAACGGCTCGACAATCTCGAAGACCCGTTCCGGCTCTACCGCTGCCATACCATCATGAACTGCGCGCAGACCTGCCCGAAGGGGCTGAACCCCGCCAAGGCGATCGCCGAGATCAAGAAGATGATGGTGGAGAGACGGGTTTAGGCCTTCGCTTGCGGGCAATCTCCAACGCAGCGATCCTTCGCGCCCCCCTTTGTCCTGCCGGACATCTCCCCCACGGATGGGGAGATTGGCCGTCATCCTGGCTTTGGCCAATCTCAAGGTTGAAAGATCGGGCGCCGTCGGCGAAGCTGCCGATCCCCCCATGGGGGGAGATGTCCGGCAGGACAAAGGGGGGCGCTGTCCCGCGAGCGTCAGAAAGGATAGCAGCCCAATGACTGACCTTCCCATCCTCTCTCCCGTCGAAGCGCGCGTGCTTGGCTGCCTGATCGAGAAGAAGGAGCTGACGCCGGACGTCTATCCGCTGACGCTCAATGCGGCACTTGCCGCAGCCAACCAGAAGACGGCGCGTGAGCCTGTCATGGCGCTGGAACAGACAGAGGTGCACCGGGCGCTGAAGCTGCTTGAGCAGAAAGGGCTGGTGCGGCAGATGTTCGGCTCGCGCGTCGAGCGCTACGAGCACCAGATGGCGCAGCGCTTTTCGCTGACCACGCCGCAGACCGCCTTGCTTGGCCTGCTCTTGCTGCGCGGACCGCAGACGGCGCATGAACTGCTGGCGCGAGCCGAGCGCATGGCGCGGTTTTCGTCGATCGAGGATCTGCGCGGAGAACTCGACATGCTGATCGGCCGCCGGCCGCCGTTGGTGCAGGAAATTCCACGCGGGCCGGGCCAGCGCGAGGATCGCTATGTGCATCTGCTCGCCGGCCCGGTGGATGTCGCAGCGCTATCGGCGCAACGGAGTGTGATGGCGATGCCTGCCTCCGACCTGGAAGCGCGGTTGGAGGCGCTTGAGCAGGAAGTCGCGGCACTACGCGCGCGGCTTGATGCGCTGGGCGGTTAGCCCTCTCCTCGGATTAACGTGCCCGGCGCGACCATGCGCGCCGGATTTCACACGGGATGCCGTAATCTCAGCCAAGCCTGGCGTCGAGCGAAACCTTGATGGCTCCAAGCGCCTTCGAGACCGGGCATTCGGCCTTGGCCTTCTCGGCCAGTTCCTTGAACTTCGCCGCATCGATGCCGGGCACCTTGCCGACCAGCGTGATCGCGCTGCCGGTGATGCCGGTGCCGGGAACCAGCGTCACCACGGCCTTGGCGTCGAGTTCTTCCGCCGGCGTGCCGTTCTCGGCCAGGAAATGCGAGAGCTGCATGGCGTAGCAGCCGGCATGGGCGGCGGCGATCAACTCTTCCGGATTGGTGCCGGATTTGCCGCTTTCGTCCTCGAAGCGCGCCTTGAACGAATAGGGCGTACCCTTCAGGGTTCCGCTCTGGGTGTCGAGCGTGCCCTTGCCTTCTTTCAGATTGCCTTTCCAGACGGCGTTTGCGGTGCGGTCCATGGAGTCCTCCTGGGTTGTCGTGAACTTTGTCGTGGGTGAGCCAGCGTCAGGCCAACTATAGCGCGGGCGTGCGCGAAGACCACTGCGCTGTTTGCACCACGGCGCGATGACGGCCCCCTTCTTCCGGGAAAAAATATGCATGCAAAAATGTCGGCTTCCATCCGGGCCGACCGTCCTGCGGGCGGCCACGGGAATTGTGGCCGGATGGAGGTTCACATGGACAATCTGTTTTTCGCGCTGTGGAAGAGGCCGGGCCGCAGGCCTGAGCGAGAGGAAGACTTCTGGCTGGACCCGCCGGCGTCCGGCTTCGGCAGGCTGCTGGCCGCTGTTGCCATCATTGTGGTCGCGGCATGCCTTCTCGATCATGCGGCGGCGGTCGACCGCAAGGCTGACATGGTTGTCGCCGCATCCTATGGTTTGGCGCAGGAAGGGAGCTTGAAATGAAATATGTCTGTCTGGTCTATGGTGAGGAAAAAGATCTTTATGCACTTACCGCCGAAAGGTCGGCCAAACTCGACGCCGACTCGCTGGCCTACGACAGGTCATTGGATCAACAAGGCAAGCTGATCGTCGCGCAGGCACTGCAATCGGTGACGACAGCCAAGACCGTGCGCCGTCGCACGGGCAAGCGATTGATCATCGATGGGCCCTTCGCCGAAACCAAGGAGCAGTTGCTTGGCTTCGTCATGGTCGAGGCCGAAAATCTCGACGAGGCGCTGGACATTGCCGCCGGCATTCCGCTGGCCGAAATCGGCACGATCGAGGTTCGGGCCGTCTACGACATACCGGGGTCATAGGCGGCCCCCGGCTTCGATGGCGCGAACCGGCTTGTTTACCCGCCTAAGCTTCACCAGCCACGAATTGTTTTTTCTTCGTTAGAGGCAACTCTTGCGTGTTGAAGCAACGCGACAGTTCTCCTATCGTCGCCGGGATTTTCGGGGGATTTGGACATGCCTTTCCTGATTGCTGTCCTTGGCGTGCTCGGCGCGGCGGCGTTCTGGTGGTACCGGATGAAGGCGATGAACGACGCCGCGCGCGAGGTCGCCGACGTCGTCGGGCGCGTGCAAGGCAACATCAGGCGCAAGAAACTGCGCAAGCAGGCCGCGCTCTCGCCGCTGACGGCGATCGACGATCCGGTTGTGGCCGCCGCGACGCTGATCACCGCGATGGTTTCGGAAGATGGCCCGGTTCTGCCGCAGCGCGAGGCCGTCATTCGCGAGGTGATTTCGCAGATCGCGGCCGGCCAGAAGAAGACCGACGAGGCGGTTGTCTATGCCAAGTGGGCTGCCTCGCAAATAGACGACACCACCATTGTCATCGACAAGCTAGCACCCTTCTTGCGCGAGCGCCTCGACCCGAGCGAACGGGACGATCTGCTGCAGATGCTGAACCGGGTTGCTCAGGGCGGAGAGCGGAGCCTGAAGATACCGGACCAGCGCATGCTGCGACTGCGCCAGAAGCTCGGTTTTGAAGTGAACTAGGACCCTTGGGTCCATCGGCAGTTCGCAGACCTTGGTGATTGATGACGAAGCTGGGCAGGTTCAGATTGCCTCGCCCTTCAGCAGCCTTGGCGTGCCGGCGGAAAGGCCCGATGCCTGGCGGATGAAGAACTCCTTCAGCCGTGGCATGCGTTCGACGAGGCCGAGGCCGATGTCGCGGACGGTGCGCAGCGGGGTGATGTCGTTGGAAAACAACCGGTTCAGCACATCCGTCGTGATGCCCATCTGCACCGTGTCGAAACGGCGCCATTGCTGGTAGCGTTCCAGCACGTCGAGCGCGCCGATGTCCTGGCCGAGCCGGTCGGCCTCGACGATCACCTCGGCAAGTGCGGCTACATCCTTGAAGCCGAGATTGAGGCCCTGGCCGGCGATCGGATGGATGCCGTGCGCGGCGTCGCCGGCAAGTGCGATGCGCGGCGCGACGAAGGCGCGCGCGATGGTGAGGCCGAGCGGCCAGGCGCGCGGCTTGTCGGCGACGCGGATTTCTCCCGACTTGAGGCCGAAGCGCTGTTCGAGTTCATGCTCGAAGACGAGATCGTCGCCTTCCACGAGCGTTTTGGCGTCTTCCGTCCGTTCGACCCAGACGATCGACGAACGGTTGGTGCCGTCCTCGTCGGGTTTCAGCGGCAGCGTGGCGAAGGGGCCGGCGGGCAGGAAATGCTCTTCGGCGCGACCATTGTGCGGCCGCTCGTGAGCGACGGTGCAGACGATGCCGGACTGGCCGTATTCCCACTTGACCGTCTTGATGCCGGCCATGTCGCGCAGTTTCGAATTGACGCCGTCGGCGGCAACCAGCAGCCGCGCCGTCAACGTGGCGCCGTCGGCCAGGTGCACCGTGATGCCGGCGCCATTGGTCTCAAAACCTTGCACCGCCACGCCTTCGATGATGTCGATGCCGAGCCTTTCGGCTTTGGCCCGCAAGGCGCCGTTCAACGCCCGGTTGGCGACCATGTGCGCGAAGGGTTCGCCCGGCGCCACCTCGCCGCCGAAGGTCAGGAAAACCGGGCGCACCGGATCGGCGCTGCGTGAGTCGGTGATGATCATCTCGGTGATCGCTTGCGCCCTCGGCGCGATTTCGGCCCAGACGCCGAGCTGGTCGAGCATGCGGCACGCGGCCGCGGCGATGGCCGAGGCGCGGCCATCCCTTTGCCAGGATCCGGCGGGCGCCGCATCGACCAGCGCCACGGCGAGGCCCGGCCGTGCCTGCTTCAGCGAGACGGCGGCGGCCAGGCCGACATAGCCGGCACCGGCGACGAGAACATCGAGCCCGGATCTGGTCTTGGCGTCCGCCTTGCGTTCCATTGTCCTGGCTCCTTCTCTCGGCGACCCTTTGGGCGCGCCGACCGGGGGCTCGCGCCCTTGACGGCTCGTTCTTCCTGTCGGAAACCGCCATAGCAATTTTGCGGCGAGGTCACAAAACATGACGGCGGCGATCGACGAGCTTCTGCGCATTCTCGACCTCGAGAGGCTGGAACACAATCTGTATCGTGGTCGCAGCCCCCAGGTGGAGTGGCAGCGCGTGTTCGGCGGCCAGACCATCGCCCAGGCGCTGGTGGCGGCGCAGCGCACGGTGGAGCCGGACCGTTTCGTGCATTCGCTGCACGGCTATTTCATGCGCCCGGGCGACATCAAGGTGCCGATCATCTACGAGGTCGACCGCATCCGCGACGGCGGTTCCTTCACCACGCGGCGCGTGCTGGCGATCCAGCACGGACAGGCGATCTTTTCGCTGGAGGCTTCGTTCCAGGTCGACGAGAAAGGGCTCGAGCATCAGTTCGCGCTGCCCGACGACGTGCCGCCGCCGGAAGGGCTGAAGACGCAGCGCCAGCTGCTCGAAACTGCCGACCGGGTGCCGGAAGCGGTGCGCCGTTTCTGGGCGCGCGAGCGGCCGCTGGAACTGAGACCCGTCAATCTCCAGCACTATGAAAGCCGCGACAAGCTGCCGCCCCGGCAGAATGTCTGGATCCGCCTTGCCGGTCCCGTCCCCGACGACCGCGCGCTGCAGTCGGTGCTGCTCGCCTATCTTTCCGACATGACGTTGCTCGACACCTCGACCTTCGCGCATGGGCGCGGCCTGTTCGATCCCGACATCCAGGCCGCCAGCCTCGACCATTCGATGTGGTTCCACCGGCCGCATTCGCTCGATGGCTGGCTGCTCTATGCACAGGACAGTCCCTCGAGCTCGGGATCGCGCGGTTTCAGCCGCGGCACGCTCTATGCCCGTGACGGCACGCTGATTGCCTCGATGGCACAGGAAGGCCTGATCCGGCTCAAGCGTTGAGCACTTTGCGGGTCTTGTTTGAGCATGATCTTTTCCGAAACCCAGCCTCGCCTTTTCGGGGTCACTCCCGAAGCCGGCAAAATAGGCAATTTCGAAAAATTGCATAATTTTTGAGCATATGATGCACCGCAGGCGCCAGCACCCGCCGGTTCCGGCCACTCCATTCCCTTTGTTTACAACAGGTTAATACCCTGCTTCGGCACTTGGCACGGAGCTTGAATCCTTGGGGGCACTCTCCGGCTCCTCGGGATCGGTGAAGGTGTGCAAACGCGGGGGACCGCAACAGCAAAGGGTGAAACCTTATGAAAATCGTGATGGCAATCATCAAGCCGTTCAAGCTGGACGAGGTGCGCGAGGCGCTCACCGCCGTCGGCATCCAGGGCCTGACCGTCACCGAAGTCAAAGGCTACGGGCGTCAGAAGGGACATACGGAAATCTATCGCGGGGCGGAATACGCGGTCTCCTTCCTGCCGAAGATCAAGATCGAAGTCGCGGTCGCGGCCGACATGGTCGACAAAGCCGTCGAAGCCATCACCGCCGCAGCCAAGACCGGTCAGATCGGCGACGGCAAGATCTTCGTTTTCGGCATCGACCAGGCGGTGCGCATCCGCACCGGCGAAACAGACACCGACGCACTCTGAGCGGCGAACACGTATTCCAATGGAGAGTTCAATGAATATTCCTTCCACCTTGAAGACGACGGGACGGGCGGCCCTGCTGGGCTCGCTCGCTCTCGCAGCGTTGGGCAGCGTCGCCGCCTTCGCGCAGGAAGCCGCACCCGCTGCGGCGGCTGCCGCGCCGGCTGCCGCTCCGACCCCGGTGCTCGATACCGGCAACACCGCCTGGATGCTGACCTCGACGGCGCTGGTGCTGATGATGACCATCCCGGGCCTGGCGCTGTTCTACGGCGGCATGGTGCGCAAGAAGAACGTGCTTGCCACCATCATGCAGAGCTTCGCCATCACCTGCCTGGTGACGGTGCTGTGGTTCATGTTCGGCTATTCGCTGGCCTTCTCCGACGGCGGCGGCATGAATGCCTATCTCGGCGGCACCTCGAAATTCTTCCACCACGGCATCACCACCGCGAGCCTGTGGCTGCCGGGTGTGGCCAACATCCCTGAATTCGTCTTCTCGATGTTCCAGATGACCTTCGCCATCATCACGCCGGCGCTGATTGCCGGCGCCTTCGCCGAACGCTTCAAGTTCTCGGCGCTGCTGATCTTCATGGCGCTGTGGCTGCTGGTCGTCTACGTGCCGATCGCGCATTGGGTCTGGGGTGGCGGTTTCCTCGGTACGGCTGGCGTTCTCGACTTCGCCGGCGGCACGGTCGTCCACATCAATGCCGGTGTGGCGGGCCTCGTCTGCGCGCTGGTGCTCGGCAAGCGCGAAGGCTATGGCACCACCAACATGGCACCGCACAACCTTGTCTATTCGGTCATCGGCGCATCGCTGCTGTGGGTCGGCTGGTTCGGCTTCAACGCCGGTTCGGAACTGGCGGCCGACGGCCTTGCCGGTGCCGCCATGCTCAACACCCAGGTCGCCACAGCCGCCGCGGCTCTGGCCTGGATGTTCGCCGAATGGATCATCGCCAAGAAGCCTTCCGTGCTCGGCATCATCTCGGGCGCCGTGGCCGGCCTCGTCGCGGTGACGCCGGCTTCCGGTTTCGTCAATCCGACCGGCGCCTTCATCGTCGGCATCGTCGCCGGCGTCGTCTGCTACCTCTCGGCGGTCAAGGTGAAGCACATGTTCGGCTATGACGACTCGCTCGATGCCTTCGGCGTGCATGGCGTCGGCGGCGTGATCGGCGCCTTGCTGACCGGCGTGCTCGCCGACCCGGCGATCAACAGCCTCTCGTCGGGCGCTTCGCTCGGCAAGCAGATCTACGGTGTCGCCGTCACCATTATTTGGACGGCGGTTGCCACCTTCGTCATCCTCTACGTCGTCAAGGCGCTGGTCGGCCTGCGTCCCACGACCCAGGAAGAGGTCGAAGGCCTCGACATTTCCCAGCATGGCGAAGTGGTGCCGTAAGGCATCCTTGCCACGGGGCCGGCGGAACCCTCCTCCCGCCGGCCCCGTACCTCCAGGCACTTCCGGAAAATCGCAAAGGCACTTTTCCTGGAATTGCTGGAGTTCTTTGTTTTTACGCAATTCCGGACGGAAAACCGCGAAAGCACTTTTCCTGGAATTGCTCGAGTTCTTTGTTTTTACGCAATTCCGGACGGAAAACCGCAAAAGCACTTTTCCTGGAATTGCTTTGAAAAGCATCCCGTCGTGACGTCCTCGAAAGGGACTCACGCCTTGAGGCCCGGATCGCTCCGGGCCTCTTTTTTGGCAATTCTTCTTTCTGGTGGAGATCAACTTCGCGCAATCACGTTCGCGTGAAGGAGATTTTCGAGGAAACATCGACCGCCCTGTCTCCGAACTGTGGAGGCGCCCGTCGTTCTGACGCTCGTGTTTCGAAACATAGGGAAGGAATTTGCTCATGAACCTCAAGGATATCTGCCTCGGGGCACTCGCGCTTTCCATGGTCAGCGGCTTTGCATTTGCCGGCGCACTGGACGAGCCGGACAACATGGCGCCGTTCTTCACCGATTCCAGCATGAAAACCATGAAGCCGATGGAGGAATTCAAGGCAGCTTTCATGGCCATGCCGAAGGAGAAGCAGGACGCCATGATGAAGGAATGCCAGGACGCGGCAATGAGCAAGCCGCACGCCGAGTTCTGCGCCAATGTGAAGATGCTCGGCGGCGCCAACAAGTAAACGCACCGCCGACCCGACCAATGGATGGCGGGCCGAAGCGCCCGCCATTTTCATGTGACGCGAGCGCTGGAGGTGTCGATGTCGAAAGGACGATCGCCGCAGCCTTATAGTTAATGCGCCCTTAACCTTCCCACGCCTAGTCTGGCATCCGAATCTGCCGGAGTGCGTCATGCGCTCGGGCCAGGCAATCAAGACGGGGAAGAGCATGCGTTCAGGGGCTTCAGCACCGCTCGCGCTGACCGATACCGGGGGCGGCATCCAGGCATTCGCGCGGCGCCAGGTCGGCCGGCTGGTCGGCGCCGGCCTGTTCGCGTTCACCGCCTTCGCCGTCGCAAGCCTCGCGACCTGGAACGTCGCCGACCCGAGCTTCTCGCACGCCACCGCCAACACCGTCACCAACGCCATGGGCTATGCCGGCGCGGTCTTCTCCGACCTTGCGATGCAGTTCTTCGGCCTTGCCGCGGTTGCCGCGCTGGTTCCGGCCGTCGTCTGGGGCTATCTGCTGTTTTCGGCGCGCGGCGTCGACCGGCTGCCCAAGCGCGGGCTGTTCTGGTTCGGTTTTGCGCTGCTCGCCGCCGCGATCGCGGGCTGCGTGGTTCCGCCCAAGACCTGGCCGCTGCCTACCGGCCTCGGCGGCGTCTTCGGCGACATGGTGCTCAAGATTCCCGGCGTCCTCATCGGCGGCTATCCGACCGGACTGGTCGCCAGCGTGCTCGCCATATTGCTGGCTGCACCGGCGCTCTGGCTGTTCGCCTATGGCGCGGCGCTGATCGGGCGCAAGAACGGCTTCGCCGTGATGGAAGAACCGGCCGCGGCGGACCCGCGCGAGGACGAGCTTCTCTTCGACAATGACGAGGACGAGGGCGACGAGGGCATATTGGCGCTCGGCGCCATCACCCATTGGTGGCTGTCGTTGCGCGCGTGGATGCATCGCCGCGCGGTGCGCCGCAGGCAGGAGCGCGACGAGTTCGAACCGGAGATGGAGCCACGCGCAAGCGCTTGGCGACGTGCCGCCGAACGGGTCGAGTCGGCCGAGTTCGCCGAATCCCGCATGAGCCAGGACGGCCGCGCCCGTGTCGAACCGGAATTCTTCGCCGCCATGGTCAACGACCGCGGCGTTTCCGTCGATCCGGCCGACGACGATGTCTTCGGCCGCGACGACGAGGACATGGATTTCGACGACGAGCCCGTCGCCCAGCGGCGTGCCCCCAAGGTCCAGCAGTTCCGGTCCGACGCCGCCACCCGGGTCGAGGCGCCGGCGGCGCGACCCGTGCCTGGCGCCCGCGTCCAGCGCGAGGCGCAGACCTCGCTGATCGGCTCGGACACGTTCGAAATGCCGTCGCTGCATTTCCTGTCCGAACCCAAGAACGTCGCGCGAGACCCAAGTCTTTCCAAGGATGCGCTGGAACAGAACGCGCGCCTGCTCGAAGGCGTGCTGGAGGATTTCGGCGTCAAGGGCGAGATCATCGCCGTCCGCCCGGGTCCGGTCGTCACCCTTTATGAGCTCGAACCCGCGCCGGGCATCAAGTCGTCGCGCGTCATCGGCCTTTCCGACGATATCGCTCGCTCGATGAGCGCGATTGCCTGCCGCGTCGCCGTCGTACCCGGCCGCAACGCCATCGGCATCGAACTGCCAAACGCCAAGCGCGAGACGGTTTATCTCAGGGAGATCATGGCCAGCCGCGACTTCGAGACGACCAAGGCCAAGCTGGCGCTGGCGCTGGGAAAGACCATCAATGGCGAGGCCGTCATCGTCGACATCGCCAAGATGCCGCACGTGCTGGTCGCCGGCACCACCGGTTCGGGCAAGTCGGTCGCCATCAACACCATGATCCTGTCGCTGCTCTACCGGCTCACACCGCAGGAATGCCGGCTGATCATGATCGATCCGAAGATGCTCGAACTCTCCGTCTATGACGGCATTCCGCATCTTTTGACGCCGGTCGTGACCGATCCGAAGAAGGCGGTGGTGGCGCTGAAATGGACCGTGCGCGAGATGGAGGACCGCTACCGCAAGATGTCCAAGGTCGGCGTGCGCAACATCGATGGTTTCAACGCACGCGTCCAACAGGCCGAGAAGAAGGGCGAAAAGATCTCGCGCACCGTGCAGACCGGCTTCGACCGCCAGACCGGCGAGGCGATCTACGAGACCGAGAATCTCGATCTCGAGCCGATGCCCTATATCGTTGTCATCATCGACGAAATGGCCGACCTGATGATGGTCGCCGGCAAGGACATCGAAGGCGCCGTCCAGCGTCTGGCGCAGATGGCGCGCGCCGCCGGCATCCATGTCATCATGGCGACGCAACGCCCCTCGGTCGACGTCATCACCGGTACCATCAAGGCCAATTTCCCGACCCGCATCTCCTTCCAGGTGACGTCGAAGATCGACAGCCGCACCATTTTGGGCGAGCAGGGCGCCGAGCAGCTGCTCGGCATGGGCGACATGCTCTACATGGCCGGCGGCGGCCGCATCCAGCGCGTGCACGGGCCGTTCGTCTCCGATGACGAGGTCGAGAAGATCGTCGGGCACCTGAAGCTGCAGGGCGTGCCGGAATATCTCGACGCCATCACCGAGGATGACGGCGAGGACGACGACGAGCCGTCCGGAAAGGGCGGTTCCGGTGGCGGAAGCGGCGGCAATTTCGAGGATTCCGACGATCCCTACGATCAAGCGGTCTCGGTGGTGCTGCGCGACGGCAAGGCCTCGACCAGCTACATCCAGCGGCGTCTGGGCATCGGCTATAACAGGGCCGCCTCGATCATCGAGAAGATGGAAAAGGAAGGCATTGTCGGCCCGGCCAACCATGCCGGAAAACGCGAAATCCTGGTGCCGACCGAAGACGACAAATTCTAGCTGGTGGGAGTTCGCGGCAACTTTGAACCTGCTGGCGCGTTCAAGCGATTGAGCAGCGATCGCCTCGCCAAACTTCAGCCCAACTGGGGGTTCACGACAGCGACCAAATCAGGAATCAAACGAGAGTGACCGATATGAAAAACGATCTTTCAGCGCTCAGCGATCTTGCCCCGACACGCCGCCAGTTGCTTGGCCTCGGTCTTGTGTTCGCCGGTGCCGCCGCCCTCAACGTGGTGCCCGGATTCGAGCTGCTGGCCTCGGCGCAGGCGGCCGCGCCTCCGGCGGCGCAAAAGATCGCCGACCATTTCTCAGCGGTTAAATCGATGAGCGGCGAATTCGTCCAGTTCGGCCCCAAAGGCGAGCAGACCGGCGGCAAATTCTTCCTGGAACGGCCGGGCAAGATCCGCTTCAATTATGACGGAGCTTCGAATTTCCGGGTGATTTCCGACGGCAGATCAGTTGCCATCCTCAACAAGAAACTGAACACGTCGGACCTTTATCCGCTATCAAAGACGCCGCTGAAGCTGCTGCTCGACGACCGCATCGACCTCTCCGGCGACCGCGTCAAGAGCGTCAAGGAAGAAGACGACCTCACCACCATCCAGCTCTCCGACAAGTCGGTTTTCGGCAATGCGCGAATCACCATGATGTTCGACCCGAAAACCTACGACCTGCGGCAGTGGACGATTACCGACGCGCAGGGCAAGGACACGACGGTGATGATCTTCAACACCAAGGAAGGCGTCAGTTTCGCGCCGGACACCTTCGCCATCGACTATACGGCCAATCGCGAGCTGAACACGAAAACCAGGTAGGTTTCGTCGCCTCGCTTGTCTTTCCGGCGTGCGGCTGGCAGTAGTTCGGCGATCTCTCGCCGGACCTTGCCGCATGCCCTTTTCGATCGCGACCTGGAACATCAACTCCGTGCGCCTGCGCATGCCGATCATCGAACGCCTGCTCGATGAGTATGCGCCCGATGTGCTTTGCCTGCAGGAAACCAAGGTCCCGGACGAGCTCTTTCCCGAAAAAGCCTTTCGCAAGGTCGGCTATCCCTACATCGCCTTCCATGGCCAGAAGGGCTATCACGGCGTGGCGACGGTGGCGCGGCGGCCGATCGAGGTCGTCGAAAGGCGCCGCTTCTGCGATATCGAGGACAGCCGGCATCTGTCGGTGACGGTGCGGGCCGGCGGCAAGACAATCCTGCTGCACAATTTCTACGTTCCCGCGGGCGGCGACGAACCGGATCCCGAGATCAACAGGAAGTTCAGGCACAAGCTCGATTTCGTCGCCGAGATGAATGCCATCCGGGCCGAGCATGACGAGGTGTCGGCCTCGGTGCTGGTCGGAGACCTCAATATCGCGCCGCTGGAGCATGATGTCTGGTCGCACAAGCAATTGCTCAACGTGGTCAGCCACACGCCGGTCGAGACCCAAAACTTCGAGGCGATGCGGCTGGCCGGCGGCTGGGTCGACCTGATGCGGCTCAACGTGCCATCGGAACAGAAGCTCTACACTTGGTGGAGCTATCGTGCGCAGGATTGGGAGGCGTCCAATCGCGGCCGACGGCTCGACCATGTCTGGTCGTCGCCAAACCTGGTGCCTGATTTTGCCGGCTATGAGATCCTCCGGCAGGCACGTGGCTGGGACCGGCCTTCGGACCATGTGCCGGTCATCGCCAGGTTTGATCTGGATTAGTGCCACGTAGGTTTCGCGACGAATGTAGTGTGGTTCCGCTGGTTGTGCCTCAGCCCGAAAAGCGCGGGGCCAGTTCCTCGATGCGGCGGATCATGTCGTGGAATTCCTCGGAGATGCGCTGGTGCAGTTTCACCGCCAATTCCGGATACTCCTCGAGGATGCGCCGGAACATCTTGCGGCTCAGCCTTATCACTTCCGAGTCGATTTCGGCCGAGGCGCTGGTCAGCCGGTTGGTGTCGGCGATCAGCGCCAGTTCGCTGAGCATCGTGCCGGGGCCGGCTTTTCCAATCGGGATGCGCTCGCCATCTTGCTCGCGATAGAGCACGATAAGCCCGCTGACCACGACATAGGCCGAGTCGGCCACGTCGTCCTCGCGATAAAGCTTGTGGTCCGCCTGCACCAAAGTGGTCTCGGCACCGAAGGCGAGCAGGCGCAGCTGTTCCTGCGTGAAGCCCTCGAAAAGCCTCACGGCGGACAGGATGCGGATGTCGTCATCCAGCGCCATCTAGCTGTGTCCCCGAACGGTCAGTCCAATCCCTCCTCTGCGGTACGCTTCCTGAATCCCCCTCCAACAGGATCGTACCCGAAAACGGCCCCGTCCAGACCGCTCATTGGATAGTGAAATGTTTAAGGAACCAGCTTGTAGCCGCCGCTTTCTGTCACAAGAATTTCGGCATTGGAAGGATCACGCTCGATCTTCTGGCGCAGACGGTAGACATGGGTTTCCAGCGTGTGCGTGGTGACGCCGGAATTGTATCCCCACACTTCCTCCAGCAGCACGTCACGCGTTACCACCTTCTGGTCGGCGCGATAGAGATATTTGATGATCGAGGCCTCCTTTTCCGTCAGCCGCACCTTGCCGCCGCGCGGGTCAATGAGCAGTTTCTGGCTGGGCTTGAAGGTGTAGGGGCCGACCGAGAAGGTCGCGTCCTCGCTCTGCTCGTGCTGGCGCAACTGCGCCCGGATACGGGCAAGCAGCACCGCGAAGCGGAACGGCTTGGTCACATAGTCGTTGGCGCCGGCCTCGAGGCCCAGAATCGTGTCCGAATCGGTGTCGTGGCCGGTCAGCATGATGATGGGCGCCTTGTAGCCGCCCTTGCGCAGGATCTTCACCGCTTCCCTGCCATCCATGTCGGGCAAGCCGACATCCATGATGAGCAGATCGATGAGCCCGCCGCGCGCAGCGGTGACGCCTTTTGCCGCAGTGGATTCCTGCAGCACGTCGAATTCCTCGTAGAGGGACAGTTGCTCGACCAATGTGCCGCGCAGGTCGTCATCGTCGTCGACGATCAGGATGGTACGTGAGGTCATGGATCAATCCGTTGTTTTGAAAAGTGAATTCAGTTGACCGCTGCGTATTTATGCGGAAGCTGGCCGGCACAATAGCCGATCACAGTGATTTGTTCCGTGGCACGATCATACAAGAAAAAACGCGATCGCAATGCAGCCGGCGCAATTTTGGCAAAAGGGCTGCCCGTACTGACCGTGCGGGCGAGGCCCGGCCACCCAAGCCAAGGCCTGCTGCAGGCCGGCAAAACGGTGTTTGCGTGCGCGCTCGGGCGCGGCGGCATCTCGTCCGGCAAGCGGGAAGGCGACGGCGCCACGCCGCTCGCTTCGATGCGCATCCTGGCGGGCTATTTTCGGGGGGATCAGTTTGCCGCCGGCCGCAAGACGCGGCTGGCTATGGCGCCGATCGGGCCGGATCTCGGCTGGTGCGAGGTGCCAGACGACCGCAACTATAACAGGCCGGTCAGGATTCCCTATGGCGCCAGCCACGAACGCATGCGGCGCGACGACCGGCTCTATGACGCCTGCCTGGTGCTCGACTGGAATATCGCGCCGCGCCGCCGCGGGCGCGGCAGCGCCATCTTCTTCCACCTGGCGCGCCCCGGCTTTACGCCGACGGAAGGTTGCGTGGCCGTGACCGCGCGCACGATGGCGCGGCTTTTGCCGCTGCTGTCGGACCGGACGGTGGTGAGGGTGGTGAGGTGAGGAATAGGGAATAGGGAATAGGGAATAGGGAAAGTCTTCAGTAGGAGCAGGCACGCCCAGGCCGCATCATCTGCCCTACTCCCTACTCCCTACTCCCTACTCCCTACCTCTTCCTATTCCGCTGCCAGCCGATGTCGAGAAGGCCCAGCCGGCCGGTCTCACGGTCCATGGCCTTCGCGATGTCCTTGCGGGCGGCGCCGATATCGCGCAACTGGCGGTCGGACAGGTCCTCGACGTCCTGGTGGGCAAGATTGATCGCGACCCTGGCCTGCCGCAGCCAATCACGGGCAGCCGACAGCCAGCTTGGCCGGGCGATGTATGCAGGGTGAAGAACGATGTGAGACATGATGGGATTCCTATACTCCGGACATCAAATCCGGTTTGATGGTGTTTTGATGCTGCAATCATGCCGGATTGAAAAACAAACGAGAAACGAGTAGTTCTTTTCTCATCATCAAGTTTTATTTGAGGATTGAGGCTTCATGGATCGCTTCGATCGGGCCGGGCGCTGATGGCGGCCCTGTTGCCGGGAACGCGGGCGCTGAGAACGCTGGAGGCTGCGGCCCGGCACCTCAATTTCACCCGCGCCGCCGACGAGCTCGGCCTGACGCCCGCCGCCGTCAGCCATCAGATCAAGGAAATCGAGGATCAGCTCGGCATCGTGCTGTTCACCCGCACCAGCCGCACCATCCGACTGACGGAAGCGGGCGCGGTGCTGTACGAGGCAGCGACCGACACGCTCGACCTGCTTGGCCGGGCGGTGATGCGCGCGCGCAAGATGGCGCGCGGCACCGAATTCCTGAAAGTGACGCTGGATGCCCAGTTCGCGGCGAAATGGCTGATGCGGCGCGTCGAAAATTTCCGCAAACTGCGGCCGGGCATCGAACTCAGGTTCGACATCGCCTATGGCTTGCGCGATTTTGATCTCGACGACGTCGATGTCGGCATCCGCTTCGGCGCCGGCAAATATCCGGGGCTCTACGCGCATCGCCTGTTCGACAACATCATCATTCCCGTGTGCAGTCCGGGCCTCCTGGCATCCGGGCCGCCCCTGCGCGAGCCGCGCGACCTGTTCAACCACACGCTTGCCCATATCGAATGGGCTCGCCAGGGCGTGACATGGCCGAACTGGCGCATGTGGATGGCGGCTGCCGGCATCAACGATTTCGACGACAGCCGCACCGTCGTCTTCGGCACGTCCACGGATGCTGTCCAGGCAGCGCTCGACGGCAATGCCGTCGCGCTCGCCGATTTCGCCATGGTGGCAAACGACTTGTCCGAGGGCCGGCTGGTGCGGCCCTTCGAGCTCAGCATCAGGGTTGCGCCGGAATTCGCCTATTTCCTTGTCTATCCGCAGGCGACAGCCGAGGATCCCCGTATCGTCGCCTTCCGCGAATGGATTCTGGAGGAGGTGGCGAGGACGCGCAGCGCGGACAAGCTGTAGGCGGCTTCGCGAGGTTCGGCCTTCCTTAGGACCGGGCGTTGTGGCCGAAGATCATGCGCCGGTACTTTTTCACGTTCCATTTCAGCTTCTTGTAGAGAAGCGGCTGTCTCTTGCCGGCGACGGACGTTTGGAAAGCGCCGTTCTCGCTGCCCTGCTCGACGATCGGCCGCTCGAACCACAGCATTTCAACACCGAGCTTCTCGTCCATCTGTTCGATCTGGTGGTCGATGGCCGTGGATATCTTGTTTTGCGCAATCCAGTTGCAACGGGCTTCGGCGACCGGCCGGGTGATCAGGTAGGAATCGGCGCAGCGGGCATGGAGCGCCGGGTAAAGCTTCTGGCCTTTGCGCAATTTCCAGCTCGGCGTGTAGTAGTTGCTTCCATTGCCGAGATAGATGACGGCCTTGCGGTTGGGATCGCCGAGTTCGGCGAGCCCCTGCCGGAACTTGGCGACAAAGTCGCGGGCGAGGAAGACGTCATCCTCGAACACCAGGCAATAGGGCTGGTCGGTTTCGAGGAAATCACGCCAGATGCCGACATGCTTCAGCGCCAGCGAGACAGCCGCCGGGTGTGTAAAGTCTGGAGCGACCAGTTCGGCCCGGATATCGGGCGTGATGTCAGGCTGGTCCCAGTCGGTGTAGAAGGTGACCGGCACGCCGCGCCGCTCGAACTCGCGCACGATATGCCGGCGCCGGTCGTCATAGCCATTCTTGACATGACAGATCCGGCTGAACACCAGGTCGCGCGGAAAGCCGGTTTCGTCCGCCATCAAAACTAGCGCTCCATTCAGGCCGCGACGGCGCCGAATCAGCCGATCACCACACCGATGATCAGCAGCACGCCGAGCCAATGGCCACCATCGATGAGGGTCAGGTCCCAGCCGAAATTCTCGTAGCGATGGTTGACCGACAGCGTCGTGGCGACGAAACCCAGCCAAAGCACGAAGCCGAAGATCAGCCCCGCCAGCCAGGTCGGCTCACCACCCGTCATCGCGCCGACGACCAGGGCCATGACCAGCGCCATAATCAGTTCCGCGATGAAGGAGATGACGAAGGGCAGCGGCGATTTCTTCATCGTCGCCGGATCGAGCTTGGCGGCCTTCAGCCAGGGCTTGCTCAACGCCATGTACCAGGCGGCGCCGAACAGCCATGCGACGACGGCGGCGGCGACCACCGCCATCCAGTTCACTGCTGAAAAATCCATGAGCTTCCCCCTCCAGATGCGGTTTATGGAAACGCCTGTTCGGCGATGGCGTCAAGCAGTCGCCACACGGTCGTACGTTTGACCTCGGCATCCTCGAGCGCCCGTGTCACCGGCACCTGATAGACGCCAAGCGGCGCCAGCCCCGATCGCGGCAGGTAGGACCGGCCGGGATCGCCGACCAGTATGTCGGCGCCACGCCGTTTGAGCGCCGAAAACCACGGCATCAGCCGGTCGGCGAAGGGTTTGTCATAGAAGACGTCGCCAGCCAGGACCACGTCCCAGCCCGCATCGGTGCCGATACAGTCCGCGCCGAGGAATTCGATCGGAACACCATTGGCCTCGCTGTTGAGACGAACCGCGGTGGCGCAGAACGGGTCGATGTCGGCGGCGGTCACGTCCGCCGCACCGGCCCTGGCGGCGGCGATGGCAACAATGCCGGAACCCGAGGCGAAGTCGAGCACGCGCTTGCCTCGCACCATATCGGGATGGTCGATGACATAGCGGGCGAGGCCCTGGCCGCCGGCCCAGGCAAAAGCCCAGAAGGGTGGCGGCAGGCCGATCTCGACCAGTTCCTCCTCGGTCCGCTGCCAAAGGTCATGCGCTTCGTCGGCGAGGTGTAAAAGAATCTCAGGCACATGCGGCGGCGCCATCAGCGCCGTGTTGTCGAGAATGAACTGCCTGGCGCTGTCGGAGGTGAGCGCCGTCACGGCGCAGGCGTCAGGCCGCCCATGCGGCAGACTTCCTTCCATTCGGCCGGCGTCACCGGCTGCACGGAAAGCCGTCCGAGCCGCACCAGCGCCATCTCGGCCAGTTTTGGATTGGCCTTGACGTCTTCCAGCGTCGGCGGGTTCGGCACGTCCCTGACGGCGCGGATGTCGACACACTCCCAGCGCGGATTATCCGATGTGGTGTCGGGATGGGCCAGCGCGCAGACCTCGGCGATGCCGACCACGTTCAGCCCCTCGTTGGAATGGTAGAAGAAGCCGAGATCGCCGATCTGCATGGCCTTCATGTTGTTGCGGGCGGCGTAGTTGCGCACGCCGTCCCATTGGGTGCCGGCCTTGCCCTTGGCCTTCAACGCCTCGAAGGAGAAAACCGAGGGTTCGGATTTGAACAGCCAGTAGTTCATTTTCGTTCTCCTGCCGGTTAGCCGGCCGCCGGCTTGTTGAAGACCCAGTTCCACGGGCGGATTTCGACGCTCTCGAACAGCCCCGCCTTGGCATAGGGGTCGGCGGCCGACAGCGCCTGCGCTCCGGCCATATCGGGCGCTTCGATCACGGCGAGCGTGCCGTTCGGCTTGCCATCAGCATCGAGGAACGGGCCGGCGAAGGCCAGCTTCTTCTCGCCATTCAGCGCCTCGAGAAAGGCGACATGCGCGGGCCGCGTATCAACGCGCACCTGCAGGCTTCCGGGCTTGTCCTTGCAAATCAGTGCAAACAGCATGTCTTTCTCCTGATGGTCGTCAATCGTTGGTCTCGGTCTTCAGCGGCCGGGTCATCAAGGCTGTCACGGCCTCGCCGATGGTGATGGTGCCGTCCAGGATGGCGGCCACGGCGGCGATGATCGGCGCATCGATGTTGCGCTCGGCGGCGATGCGGGCGGCGATGGCCGCCGTCGGCACGCCCTCGGCCAGCGGCAGCCCGGAAAGCGCCTTGCCTTGCCCGAGCGCCAGCCCATAAGCGAAATTGCGCGATTGGGTGGACGAGCAGGTGAGCAGCAGGTCGCCGAGGCCGGAAAGCCCCATCAGGGTCTCGGGCCTTGCGCCGAAGGCGGCACCGATGCGGCGCAGCTCGACGAAGCCGCGCGTGACCATGGCGGCCTGGGCGCTGGCGCCGAGCCCGGCCCCGGTGACGGCGCCGGCGGCGATGGCGAAGACGTTCTTCAAGGCGCCGCCGATCTCGACGCCGATCAGGTCGTCGCTCGAATAGCAGCGCAGGTTTTCCGCCGAGAAACGGGCGGCAAGGTCGGCGGCAAGCGCCTCGTCGCCGGCGGCCACCACCACCGCCGTCGGCAGGCCGCGGGCGACATCGCTGGCGAAGCTCGGCCCGGACAAGGCGGCGACCGGGTTTCGCGGCAGGATTTCCAGAGCGATTGCCGACAGCAAGGCGCCGGTGTCGCGCTCGATGCCCTTGGCGCAGAGCACGAGCGGAATGCCGGCCGGCATATGATCCTTCGCGGCCGCCAGAGTCGCGCGCAACGCCTGCGCCGGCGTCACCGCCAGCACGCAATCGGCGCCAGTGAGCGCCGCCTCGATGTCGCTCGTCGCCTCGATGCCTGGCGCGATGGCGATGCCGGGCAGGTAGCGTGGGTTCTCGCCTCGACCGATCGAGGCCACGGTTTCAGGGTCACGCGCGAACAGCCGCACGGCATGGCCGGCGCGCAGCATGGCCAGCGCCAGCGCCGTGCCCCAGGCGCCGCCGCCGAGCACGGCGACACGCCAGCCACTTTTGCCCCGGCCCGCGCTCTTCGTGGCCCGATCTGTCATGCCTTGGCTCCGCGCCGACCGGAGCCGACCATTGGCGTCGAGACGCTGTCCAGGGGCCAGCGCGAGCGCGGCACGAAATCGAAGCCGTTCTCCTGCGCCATGCCTGCGCGCAGCCGCTCGATGCCGGCCCAGGCAATCATCGCGGCATTGTCGGTGCACAATTTCAGCGGCGGCGCGACGAAGGTGAAGCCGGCCTCGGCGCAGAGCCGTTCCAGCGTCGCCTTGATGGCGCGGTTGGCGGCGACGCCGCCGGCGACGACCAGCGACGGGCTTTTCGTGCCAGGGAATGTCTCGCGAAAGCGTGCCAGGGCGCGAGAAACGCGGTCGGCCAATGCATCGGCGACCGCCGCCTGGAACGACGCGCAGATGTCGGCGACATCCTGGTCGCTCAGGGGCTCGATCGCGGTTGCCGCCTGGCGCACGGCGGTCTTTAAGCCGGAAAAGGAAAAATCGGGCTGCGCCGAGCCCTTCATCGGCCGCGGGAAGGCAAAGCGCGACGGGTTGCCCGATAGCGCCGCCTTCTCGACATTCGGACCGCCGGGATAGGGCAGGCCGAGCATCTTGGCGGTCTTGTCGAAGGCTTCGCCGAGCGCGTCGTCGATGGTGGTGGCCCAGCGCTGATACTCGCCGACGCCGCGCACGGCGAGGATCTGCGTGTGGCCGCCGGAGACCAGCAGCAGCAGGTAGGGGAATTCGAGCCCGTCGGTCAGCCGCGCCGTCAAGGCGTGGCCTTCGAGGTGGTTGACGGCGATCAGCGGCTTGTTCGCCGCGGCGGCGATCGCCTTGGCCGTCATCAGGCCGACGATCAGCCCGCCGACGAGGCCTGGACCGGCGGTTGCGGCGATCGCGTCGATATCGGCCAGCGCCACGCCCGAATCGGCGAGCGCCGCCTCGACGATGCCGTCCAGCGCCTCGACATGGGCGCGCGCGGCGATCTCGGGCACGACACCGCCGAAGGCGGCATGTTCCTCGATCTGAGAGAGCACGACATTGGACAGGATTTTCGGCGCGGCATCGCCCTCCAGCGCCACGACGCTGGCGGCGGTCTCGTCGCAACTCGTCTCAATGCCCAGAACGCGGATCAATTCGTCGCTATCCCAAGAGATTGTTTATGAGGCTATTCCCCATTAGGAAAAGGCCGGCAAGACCTCGATTTCGCTCGGGGGTTATCACGGACCGCGCGCCATGCAAACTTTGAAAATCGGAACCTGCAAAATCGGAACGCGCGGCAGCCCGCTGGCGCTTGCCCAGGCGCATGAGACGCGTGTGCGGCTGATGAAAGCGCATGACCTTCCCGAGCAGGCGTTTGAAGTGGTACCCATCTCGACCAGCGGCGACCGTATTCAGGACCGGCCACTGTCGGAGGCCGGCGGCAAAGGCCTGTTCACCAAGGAAATCGAGGAAGCGCTGCTCGACGGGCGTATCGACATCGCCGTGCATTCGTCGAAGGACATGCCGACGGTGCTTCCGGGCGGATTAGAGCTTTCCACTTTCCTGCCGCGCGAGGACGCGCGCGACGCTTTCATAGGCAAGGCGGTCGGGCGGATCGCCGATCTGCCGCATGGCGCCAAGGTCGGATCGTCATCGCTCCGTCGCCAGGCGCTGATCCGCCGGATGCGGCCGGATTTCGAGGTGGTGATGTTCCGCGGCAATGTGCAGACGCGGCTGCGCAAGCTGGATGAAGGCATCGCCGAGGGCACCATTCTCGCCTATGCCGGGCTGAAGCGGCTCGGGCTCGAAGGCGTGATTACCGACCTGATGCCGCTGGAGGATTTTCCGCCGGCGCCGGGACAAGGCGCGATCGGCATCGAAACGCGCGTCGGCGACCGTGATATCGAGACAATGCTTGCGGCGATCCATCACGTGCCGACGGGCCAGGCCTTGGCCTGCGAACGCGCGTTTCTCGCCACGCTCGACGGCTCGTGCCGCACACCGATCGCCGGCCATGCGACGGTGTCGGGCGGGAAACTGTCCTTTGCCGGGCTGATCATCTCGCCCGACGGCACGGAGTGGCATGACGTCCGGTTGGAAGGCGAGGCCACGGACGCGGCGGAAATGGGGGCTGACGCCGCGCGGGCGGTTCGCGCCAGGGCCGGCGAAAAGTTCTTCGACGGCTGGCTCTGAAAATGCTTCGCGTCCTGGTCACCAGACCGGAGCCCGGTGCATCGCGCACGGCGCGAAAGCTGAAAGAAATGGGTTTTGAGCCTCTTCTCCTGCCATTGACGGAGACGACGGCACTGCCGGTCGATGCCAAGGCGGTTCCGGACGATGTCGCAGCCGTCGCCATCACCAGCGCCAATGCCGTGCGCCATGCCTCTGGAGATCTGGTAGCGGCGCTTTCCAGGCTGCCTTGTCATGCTGTCGGTAAGAGGACCGCCGAGGCCGCGCGCAAAGTCGGTTTTCTGTCGGTCAGCGAGGGGCCTGGCGATGCCGAGGCGCTGGCCGACGGCATGGCGACCGCCTTTTCCGGCAAAACGATCGTCTATCTCTGTGGGCGCGTGCGGTTTGCTGCCTTCGAACAGAAGCTGGAAGCAGCGTATGTCCAGGTCCATGCCGTAGAGACTTATGACACGCTTGCGGTGAGCTATTCGGACGAAGCGATCCTTCCGCTGCTATCAGGCCAAGCCGTCGATGTGGTGCTGCTCTATTCGGCCAACGCCGCTGCCGCGATGCAGGTCCTGGCCAGACGACCCGCTCTGCAAAAAGCCTTTGAAAAGACGCGTTTTTTTGTCCTTTCCGCGCGCATCGCCGCCGCCTTCGGCGACAGCGCCGGCAAAGCAATCCGTGTCGCCGCACGGCCCGACGAGGAGGCGCTGCTGGCACTTTTGCGGGCACGGCCCTGACCCGCGTCATCACACCGCCCCTTTTCACCGCTTGGTGATGTGCTAGACCCTTTTTAGAACCATCACGCGCCGCCGCGCGTTGAGACGAAGCGAATTTTGCGGAGCCCATGCATGGTCAAGACGCCGAAGATGCGACACTCGAAAAGCCGCCGCGAGCCGGTGACCATCGACCTCGATCCGGGCGCCGTCTCACGCATCGTCGACGAGGATGCCGCCAAGGTTACCGTCCAGACCGACGAGGCGAGGGCCGAGGAATCCGCGAACGCCTCGCGACCAGAGCTCCCGGAAGAGCCGGTGCATGCCGATCAGGCGGATCTCGAACCCTGGGAGCATGGCGACGCCGCCGCCGGGCGGTCCGGCACAGAGGCGCCGCCGCATGCCGAGGCCGAAGCCGCCGAGCCGGAAATGCCTTATCCCGGTTCGGATACACCTCCCAACCAGGCCAGGGCGTTCGACTACAGCTTCGAGGACGCAAGCACAAAGACCGGCGAGGCCAAAGCGGCTGCCGGAAAAACCGACTCAAGGAGCGAGCCGATGGCAGCGCAGCCGAAGCGGGGCGGCCTCAACGGCATCGCCGCCGGCATCATCGGCGGTGTCATCGCGCTGGTCGGCGCCGGTGGCCTGCAATTTGCCGGCCTGCTCGGCGCGCCGGGTTCCGCTCCCGGTGCCTCGCTCGACGGCGTCAATGGCGAGATCGCCTCGTTGAAGAGCGAAATCGCAGACATGAGGGAAGCCGGCAACAACAATGGTGCATCGGCCAAGGTCGACGGCCTGTCGTCGGCGCTCGACCAGGTCAAGAGCGATGTCGCGGCGCTGAAATCGGCGGTCGAAAAGGGCGGCGCCGGCGACAATGCCGGGCTCGCCGCACTTGGCGACAAGGTCAAGCAGATCGAAACGGCCGTCGCCGCTCTCGGCAAGGCCGGCAGCGCGGCGCCCGTCGATCTCGGCCCACTCAACGAAAAAATGGCCGGTCTCGATGCGCTGGTGAAGTCGACGGGCGAGGCGGCGAAGGCGCAGGAAGGCCGGCTTGCCGCGCTCGAGCAATCGGTGTCGCAGCTTTCCGGGAAGGTCGACGCACAGGCGTCGCAGCCGAAGATCGCGATCGCCATCGCGGCTTCCGCGCTCAAGGCCGCGCTCGACCGTGGCGCGCCGTTTTCGGCCGAACTCGATACGCTGGCCGCGATCTCGCCTGATGCGCCGCAGCTTGCGACCTTGCGTGCCTATGCCGAAAAGGGCGTGCCGACCCGCACCGAGATCGCCTCGCAGATGGACGTCGCCGCCAATGCCATGGTCGCCGCCGCCACGCCGGTCGACCAGAATGCCGGCTTCCTGCAGAATTTGATGTCGAGCGCCGAGTCACTGGTCAAGGTCCGGCCGATCGGGGCCGTCGAAGGTAAAGGTGCGCCGGAAACCGTGGCGCGCATGGAGGTTGCGGTCACTCAGGGTGACTACGCCAAGGCGCTCAGCGAATATGACACGCTGCCGGAAGCCGCGAAGGCCGCGGGCGCCGACTTTGCCGGCAAACTGAAGGCGCGCATCGAGGTCGAAACCCAGGTCGACGCGCTGATCTCCGGCGCGATGAAGGCATGAGGGCAACACGATGATCCGCCTGCTCGCCTTCCTCATCGTCGTCTTCGCGCTCGGGCTGGGCTTTGCCTGGCTGGCCGACCGGCCGGGCGACATGGTCGTCACCTTCAACGGCTATCAGTACCAGGTCAGCCTGATGGTGGCGGCGGTGGCCGTCGTCGCCGTCGTCGCGGCGGTGATGATCGTCTGGTGGCTGATCAAGTCGCTGTGGAACAGCCCCTACACAATTTCGCGCTATTTTCGCGTGCGCCGCCGCGACCGTGGCTATCAGGCGCTGTCGACCGGCATGATCGCCGCCGGCGCCGGCGATGGGGCGCTGGCCCGCAAGAAGACCAAGGAAGCCGCCAAGCTGATCCGCTCCGACCAGGAGCCGTTGATCCATCTGCTCGAAGCGCAGGCATCGCTGCTCGAAGGCGACCATGAAGGTGCGCGGCAAAAATTCGAGAGCATGCTCGACGATCCGGAAATGCGGCTGCTTGGCCTGCGCGGGCTTTATCTGGAAGCCGAGCGCCTGGGCGACCGCAACGCCGCCCGGCACTATGCCGGCCGCGCCGCCGCGGTGGCGCCGCAACTGGCATGGGCGGCCGAATCGACGCTGGAGGAGCTGACCGCGCGCGGCGATTGGGACGGTGCGCTGAAACTGGTCGAGGCGCAGAAGTCGACGCGGCAGATCGAGCGCGATGCTGCCAACCGCCGCCGCGCCGTGCTGTTGACCGCCAAGGCGCAATCGCTCGCCGACAGCGATCCCGCGGCTGCCAGGACAGCGGCGATCGAGGCCAACAGACTCGCCCCCGACTTCGCGCCTGCCGCCGTTGCCGCCGCCGCCGCGCTGTTCAAACAGAACGACGTGCGCAAGGGCTCGAAGATCCTCGAGACTGCATGGAAGGCCGAGCCGCATCCCGAAATTGCCGAGCTTTACACCCATGCTAGGCCTGGCGACGCCGTGCTTGATCGGCTCAACCGGGCAAAGAAGCTGCAGGAGATGAAGAAGAACCACACCGAATCGTCGATGACGGTGGCGCGTGCGGCGCTCGACGCGCAGGATTTGTCGACCGCCCGCCGCGAGGCCGAAGCCGCGATCCGCATGGACCGCCGCGAGGGCGCCTATCTGCTCCTGGCCGACATTGAGGAGGCCGAGACCGGCGACCAGGGCAAAGTACGGCAGCTGCTCTCCAAGGCGGTTCGGGCGCCGCGCGATCCGGCCTGGGTCGCCGACGGCATCGTCTCCGAGCGCTGGGCGCCGGTCTCGCCGGTCACCGGGCGGCTCGACGCCTTCGAATGGCGCGCGCCGATGGAACGCCTTGGCCAACTGATCGACAGTCGCGATGTTGAACCGGATGCCCCGGTGGTAGCCATCGAGGCGACGGGCAGGCCTGAAAAGCCGGTCGAGGTGATCGATCATGCCGCCCCGGGCAACGAGGCAACGGGCAAGGACGCCGAAAGCCGCGAGGATCATGTCACCCCGGTCACGGCCGCCGCCTTTGCCGCGGTGCCGGCCGATGCCGAGGCCGTCGAGCCGGCGGAAGAACTGGCGCGCCTGCCGGACGATCCAGGCGTCGATCCGGACGACGAGGCGGAAAAGTCGCCACGCCGGTTCCGGCTGTTTTGATTTTGGCCATCGGGTGATTTGACCTGGCCATCGGGCCGTTTGGGAATGAATTGATGTTCGAGCGCGTTCTGTCGTTTCTCAGGGATTTACCGGCCGGCTCGGCCAGCCACACCAGCGCGGACGATCCGCGCGTCGCGGCTTCGGCGCTGCTCTACCATGTGATGAATGCCGATGGCGTGCGCCAGGATGTCGAGTGGGAGCGCTTCAAGGCGGTGCTGGCGCAGAGCTATTCGATCAGTGGTGCCGAACTCGAAGCGCTCGTCGCCGCCGGCGAGCGCGCCGACAATGAAGCGATCGACCTCTATGCCTTCACCAGCGTGCTCAAGCGCCATCTCGACGCGGAGGGGCGCAAGGCCTTCATCGGCCTGATGTGGGAGATCGTCTATGCCGATGGCGAGCTGCATGAGCTCGAGGACAATACGGTGTGGCGCGTTGCCGAGCTGATCGGCGTCGAGCGCCACGACCGGGTCGAGGCGCGCCGCCAGGCCGCGGCGCATGCGCCAGGCGCGCGCGGGACGTCAAGCGACGAATAGACGGGATTTCGCCCAACGATGCAGCGCGCAACGAGCCCGAAGCCAAAGATCCTGATCGTGCTGCATCAGGAGAATTCGAGCCCCGGACGCGTCGGCCACATGCTCCTGGAAGAAGGCTTCGATCTCGACATTCGCCGCCCGCCGCTCGGTGACGCCTTGCCGGAAACGCTGGATGGCCATGCCGGCGCGGTGGTGTTCGGCGGGCCAATGAGCGCCAATGACGAGGACGAGTTCGTCCGCCGCGAAACCAACTGGCTGGAAGTCCCGCTCAGGGAAAACCGGCCGTTGCTCGGCATCTGCCTGGGCGCGCAGATGCTGGCCAATCATCTCGGCGGCAAGGTCGAGGGCCACGGCGAAGGGCTGGTGGAGATCGGCTGGTATCCGCTGAAGGGGACCGAGGCCGGCAGGAAGCTGATGCACTGGCCCGAAATGGTCTACCAGTTCCACCGCGAGGGCTTTTCGCTGCCGAGCGACGCGACGCTGCTGGCCACGAACGAGACCTATCCCAACCAGGCCTTCCGCTATCGCGACAATGCCTGGGGCATCCAGTTCCATGGCGAACTCACCAGGGTGATGATGCAGCGCTGGGTGGTGCGCGGCGCCCATCGTTTCGAGCTACCCGGCGCCCAGCCCGGCCGCGACCATCTCGGCGGCCGGCTGATCTGGGACATGCACCTAAAGCGCTGGCTCGACGAGTTCTTGCGGATGATTTTTGGCGGGCCGGCGGCGCGTTAGGGCAGACCAGTGGCCGCCAATGTGGCCGACCATCGGTTTTCGGAGTGTGGAAACTACTCCGAAAACCTCACGCTCACGCCGCGCTGCCGAAAGTAAGCCTGCATCAACTTGCGGCCCGAGCGGTTGTTCTGCGCCAATTTGGCAGGATCGAAGACCGCCTGTTTCATCCCCTCGCGTGTCAGCGCCGCCTTAAGCGTCGCGATATGCGCGTCGATGTCGGCATTGTCCGCCCGGAGCGACGCATAGATATTTTCGGTCGCCTCGGCCACGGTCGGTTCGCTCACAGGTGTCGTCCTTTCGTTGATTGGGCGGCGGCTTAGCACAGATTCGCGGCCCCGCCGATACCGATGAAGCCTTCAGTTTCGTCCCTTGAGGTGCCTCACCTTGCGCAGCGCCGGGAACAGATAGGCCCACAGGCCGGCAACCGCGACGGCGCCGACGCCGCCGATGACCACCGCCGGAACCGTGCCGATCAGTGCCGCCATGGTGCCGGCGCGGAATTCGCCGACCTCGTTGGAGGCGCCGACGAAGACCTGGTTGACGGCGTTGACGCGGCCGCGCACCGCGTCGGGCGTCCACAGCTGGATCAGCGTTTCCCTGATGTAAACGCTGAACATGTCGGTGGCGCCGAGCAGGGCAAGTGCCGCTATCGACAGCCAGGTAAGGGTCGACAGGCCGAACAGCACTGTGCAGGCGCCGAACGCCGCGACGAAGCTCAGCATGATCTTGCCGGCGTGATCGCGGATCGGATGGCCGGCAAGCCAGATGGCGACGCAAATGGCACCGATGCCCGGCGCCGAGCGCAGCAGGCCGAGGCCCCAGGGGCCGAGTTGCAGAATATCGCGGGCATAGACCGGCAGCAGTGCCGAGGCGCCGGACAGAAGCACGGCAAAGAGGTCGAGCGAGATGGCGCCGAGCACGATCTTCTCGCTCCAGATGTAGCGGAAGCCGGCAAACAGCGTCTCCATTGTCGGCTTGTCCGTGGCCGTCTGTTGCGCGGGCTTGGGGATGGTGAAGATGAGCAACGCGGCAGCGAGCATCAGGACTGCCGCCGTGGCATAGGCCACCTCCGCCGACACGCCATAGAGCAAGCCGCCTGCGACAGGGCCGACAATCGTCGCCGTCTGCCAGGCGGAGGAGTTCCAGGCGATGGCGTTGGCGAAATCCCGCTGCGGCACGAGATTGGCGAACAGCGAGGACGAAGCCGGCCCATAGAAGGCTCGGGCAATGCCGAACATGACCAGTACGGCGAAGATCGGCAGCGGGGTCGTAAGGCCGCGCAGGGTCAGAAACAGCAGAGCCAGCGCGCAGGCGCCTTCGACCAATGTCGCCAGGGTCATGATCAGCCGGCGGCCGAAGCGGTCGGCGACGACACCTGTCACCAGCACCAGAAGCAGCGATGGCAGGAACTGGACGATGCCGACAATGCCGAGGTCGAACGGATCGCGCGTCAGGTCATAGACCTGCCAGCCGACGGCGACGGAAACGATCATGGTCGCGAAGGTGGTGAGAAAGCGCGCCGTCCAATAGCTGAGGAAGGCTTTGTGCCGGAACGCGGCGTAACGCTGCTCCGGCAAAGTTTGTTCTGGTATCATGGAAAGAGGCCCCGTTGCGGTGGGCATCGGCTCGCGGGGCACTTCCCGGATGGGCGCTGTTCGACCAATGGAACTGGATAAAAGTTCGGGGCGGATATGCTTCAAATTCAGACCTGGATCAAGGGACTTTCGGTCCGCACCGTCCAGCCCACGCGGAAGTTACTGCCGCAGCGCGGCCGAAATCGCGTCCAATCCGCCTTTCAACTCGGCCTCCGTCGGCCAGCCGAAGCCGACGCGGAAGAAGCGCTTTTCCATCTCGAACCAATGGCCGGGTCCGACATAGGTGCCGTGGTCTTCCAGCAGCCTGACATAGAACCGGTCGAGGTCGAAGCCGGGCTCGACATTGAGGCGCGGGAAGCCGACCACTCCGCCCTCGGGGCGCACCCAGTCGACTAAAGGTTCGCGGTCGATCCATGCCTGGACGATATCGCGGCGCCTGGCCATTTCGGGCAGCAGCTTTCCCAGAAACGCGTCCCGGCGCGCCAGCATGCCGCGCGCGATCCCTTCGTCGATGACGCTGCCGCAGATGCCGATCTGCTCCTTGGCGGCGAGGAATTTTTCCTGGAGGGCAGCATCCCTGGTGACCAGCCAGCCGATGCGGATGCCGGGAATGCCGAAGGCTTTCGACAGTGACGAGACGCTGATCGCCTTGTTGCTCAGCGAGGCCGCCAAGGGCAGGCGCCGTCCATAGGAGAGGTCGCGATAGGTCTCATCGACCAGCAGATGGCAGTCGCTGGCTTCGGCGAGCGCGACCAGTGCGTCCAATTCGGCGCGGCTCATCATGGTGCCGGTCGGGTTGTGCGGGCAAGTGACGCTGATCAGCCTGGTGTTCGGCCGCATCGCCGCCCTGACGCGCTCGACATCAATGGCGAAGCCTTCGTCGAAGGCGAGGTCGACGAAGCTGATGGCGCAGCCGATCGCCCGCGGCGTTTCGATGTTGGTGGCGTAGTTGGGCCTGATGACGACGAGATGATCGCTGGCCGACAGAAGCGATGTCGAGATGATGAACAGCGCGCCGGCGGCGCCGGCGGTGACCAGCACATCATCGGGCGAGATGCCGGCATCCTGCGCCGCGACCAGGGCGCGCAAGTCCTTGTCGCCACGATGCTCGCCATAGAAAAGCGTCAGGTCGGGCAGCGACAGGCCGATGTCGGAGAGCTTCTGGTCGGCGATCGAACTTTCGGAAAGATTGTGGCGGATACGATCGTAGCCGTATTCCTCCGGTGCTTCTTTCTCGATCACCATCCTGGTGTAGTTCATGGCAGTTCCCCCTCAAAGCACCTGTCCGGTTCATCCAAGCCACAAAAACATGAAGCCTGCCAAGGCGATTTCGCCGGCAGGCTTCCGTTCCAGTCGTCCTAAATATTGGCTCAGGACTGAATTGCTCAGGCCGAAACCTTGGCCTTCCGGCCTTTGCCCTTGACGGGCGCCGGGGCGACGGCCTTGCGGCCGAGGCCGATCGACTTCGCCAGTTCGGAGCGCGAAGCCGCATAGTTGGGAGCAACCATCGGATAGTCAGACGGCAAGCCCCATTTGGCGCGGTAGGCATCCGGCGTCAGGCCGAAATGCACGCCGAGGTGACGCTTCAGCGATTTGAATTTCTTGCCGTCCTCGAGGCAGATGATGAAATCCGGCGTCACCGACTTCTTCGGGTTGACGGCCGGGACCAGCGGTGCCGCCACCGGAGCGACCGGCTGACCGAGCCCGCTGATCGAGGCGCTGACGCTGGCGATCAGCTCGGGAAGGCCGGACGCAGGCAGGCGATTCTTCTCGACATAAGCCGATACGATATGGGCGGTCAGTTCGAGAAGGTCGAGGGTCTTGCTGGCGTGGCTGTCTTCGTCGGTCAATCTATTTCCTCCATCCATGGCGCATGACCTCGAAAATGGGGCCGTTTTCAAAAAGGATGATGCGCAAAATTAAAGTGAGTCGTCTTTGTGCGTCCCGCGCGACGCGATGTAGTGGGGCCGAACTCCTAGTCGGCAAATCTGCGCAATGCAATCTATCGGCGCGGCATCACACGTCATTTTGAACGACTATACTAAACTGTAATAATATCAGACGATCAGCGCCTTGTCGCGCCATAGACGAAATCCGCCTTCGAAGGCGCGTGTGTTGTCACCGCGTCTGGAGTGGGCGGGCAATTCGTCGAGCTTGTCGACATTGCCGCCGCCGATGACGACATAGTCTGGCTGCAGGGCGGCTCGTAGCCGGTTGACGACGTCGAAGACATAGCCGCGCCACTTCTTCTTGCCGCGCTTTTCCAGGCCGCGTTCGCCGACATAATCCTCGAAACTCCGGCCTTTTCGGTAGGGAAGATGGGCGAGTTCCATCGGCTGACCGACATTGTCGAAGACCATCGCCGCGCCGAGGCCGGTTCCGAGACCGAGGAACAGCATGCGCCCGCCCTCATAGCTGCCGATGGCCTGCATCAGCGCATCATTGACCACCTTGACCGGCTTGCCGAACTCCGCGGCGAAATCGAAGCCGGCCCAGCCCTTGCCGAGATTCATGGGGTCAAGCACCGGCTTGTTGTGGCGCACCGGGCCTGGATAGCCCATGGAGATAACGTCATAGGACAGGCCCTCGGCGAGCTTTTTCACCTTGTCGATCATTTGCCGCGGCGTCAGGTCCGGTCCGGAATCCGTCCGGCGCTCGGTGCCGCCGTCGCTGGTCAGGATCTTGACGCGCGAGCCGCCAATGTCGACCGAAAGGACAACCTGCCCGGTGTCCGACGCAGCCTGCTTCACCGCCTTGGCCATCTTGTCCCCTCCGTTCATGCCACCGGATCGATCCAGCCATTGGGCGGCCCGAAGCCGGCCATGGCGTCCGCCGGTCCCCATGTCTTCGGCTCGTAAAGATGTGGCGGCGTGGTGTCGCCGAGCACCGGGCCGACGATGCGCCAGGCCAGTTCCGCCGCGTCCTGACGGGTGAAGAGCTGGCCATTGCCGTTCATGGCGTCGCCGATCAGCCGTTCATAGGGCGGCATGTCGCCCTTCGAGTCGTCGAGCGCGGTCAGTTCCACCTGCTCGCCGATCATGTCGTCGCCGGGCGCCTTGCGCTGGGCGCCGATGGCGATCATCACCTGCGGGTCGATGCGGAAACGGACATAATTCTGGTCGGCGGGCTTGATCGGGTCGAAGACGTCGAGCGGCGGCCGCTTCAGCCGCACCACCACCTCGGTGACATGCACGGGCATGTTCTTGCCGGCGCGGATGAAGAACGGCACGTCCTGCCAGCGCCAGGTGTCGACGAAAAAACGCACTGCCGCGAAGGTCTCGACCGGCGAGTTCGGCGCCACGCCGGGCTCGGCGAGATAGCCGGTGAACTGGCCGCGCACGACATCGCTCTTGGTCAGGGTGCGGATGGCGCGCAGCACCTGCACCTTCTCGTCGATCAAATCGTCTGCCGAGCGGCCGACCGGCGGCTCCATGGCCAAGAGCAGCAGGATGTTGAGCAGATGGTTCTCGATGACGTCGCGGATAGCGCCGACATCGTCGTAGAACCGCCCCCGCCCTTCGACGCCGAAATCCTCGGCCATGGTGATCTGGACGCTCTCGACGTAATTGCGGTTCCAGATCGGCTCGAGCAAAGCGTTGGCGAAGCGGAAATAGAGCAGGTTCTGGATCGCTTCCTTGCCGAGATAGTGGTCGATGCGGAAGATCGACTGTTCGTCGAACACCAAATGCAGCACACGGTTCAGCCAGCGGGCCGACTGCAGATCGTGGCCGAAGGGCTTTTCGACCATCAGCCGGGCGCCGTGCGCGGTGCCGGATTGCTCCAGGCCTTGCACGACAGTCTCGAACATGGTCGGCGGCACCGCCATGTAGTGCAGCGGCCGCTGGGCGCTGCCGAGTGCGGTCTTCAGCTTCTCGAAAGTGGCCGGATCGCGGTAGTCGCCGCTGACATAGCGCAGCAGCGACGCCAGCTTGGCGAACACCTTCTCGTCGATCGTGCCGAGCGCGTTGACGATGCCGTCGCGGGCACGGTCCTGCAATTGCTTCAAATCCCAGGCGTCGAAGGCGACGCCGATCACCGGTTCGGTGAGCGTGCCCTTGGCGACCATCTGGTAGAGGGCTGGAAATATCTTCTTGTGGGCGAGGTCGCCGGTCGCTCCGAAGAGCACCAGCGTGTCGGACCGTTCCTGGCTCATGCCTGCGTCTCCCCTGTCGCCGTCACTTGCCGCCCTTCGGCTTTTCGATGTGGCCGCCGAAGGCGTAGCGCATGGCGGACAACAGCTTGTCGGCGAATTCGGATTCGCCTTGCGAGGAGAAGCGGTCGAACAGGGCCGAGGACAGGACCGGCGCCGGCACGCCGGTGTCGATCGCCGCCTTCAGCGTCCAGCGGCCCTCGCCGGAATCCGAAACCCGGCCGCCGAATTGCGCCAGGCCCGGATCGCTCTTCAACGCGCCGGCGGTGAGATCGAGCAGCCAGGAGCCGATGACGCTGCCATGCCGCCACACCTCGGCCACCTGCGGAAGATCGATGTCGAACTGGTAGTATTGCGGGTTTTCCAACGGGCTGGTCTCGGCGTCCGCCGTTCGTTGCCGCTTGCCCGCATTGGCCGACTTCAGGATGTTCATGCCTTCGGCATAGGCGGCCATGACGCCATATTCGATGCCGTTGTGCACCATCTTGACGAAGTGGCCGGCGCCACTCGGTCCGCAATGCAAGTAACCGAAGGGTGCGGTGCCGACGGTCTTGTCCGGGGTGGGTGCGCCGGCATCGGCGCCAGGCGCCAGCGTGGCAAAGACCGAATCGAGATGCTGCACCGCCACGTCGGGGCCGCCGATCATCAGGCAGTAGCCACGCTCCAGCCCCCAGACACCGCCGCTGGTGCCGACATCGACAAGGTGGATGCCCTTGGTGGCGAGTTTCGCGGCCTGGTCGACGGCGTCGTGATAATAGGAATTGCCGCCGTCGATGACGATGTCGCCAGGCTCCATCAGCGCCGAGACCTGGTCGATGATCTTGCCGGTGATCGCCGCCGGCAGCATCAGCCACACGCAGCGCGGCTTGGCGAGCTTGCCGACGAATTCCGCCATCGAGGCCGCTCCAGACGCGCCGTCGCTCACCAGCGCCGCGACGCTGGCCGGGTTGATGTCGTAGACGACGCATTCGTGGTCGTCGCGCATCAGACGCCGCACCATGTTGGCGCCCATCCGGCCCAGTCCCATCATTCCGATCTGCATGGTTTCGTCCCTGTTTGCTGAAGAGTCTCGGGTATCCCTGGAGAAGGGTCTACTGGCTATCCTGCCCGCCAGATATGACAGAGAAGTCGACATTCTCCCAATCGCCGGTGCCGGGCCAGAAAAAAGTGAAGACGAGCGTGTTTCCCTCGGGGAGGCCGGCCGTGGGCAGATCGACAAGGTGGATGCCGAACGCGTTTTCCACCGTCTGGCTGTCATGCGCGGTTGCCCAATCGTCGGTGCTCCAGTGGACAGTGGCTGCTGCCATCAATTCAATACGCAGCGCCTTGCCGGCCGGCAGCGTGCGGATCTTGTTGTTGAAGCGCCATGGCCTGAACGGCGATATGGTCTTGTTCTCGATGTAGCGCTTCACGCCTTGCGGAGGCATGTCGAAGACAGCGCCGTCGCGCAGCGAACGCAGCAGCTTGATATGCTCGGAGTGCGCCCAGACCAGCGGCATGGCGCTGCCCGATGGTTTGCCATGCAGCAGCTCGCGCTCCGGAATATCGGCGCCATCCCAGACCTGTTCCGGCAGCAGGCCGCCGGGTCCGGCCGACCGTTCCAGCGCATCGAGCAGGCTGGCCGCCTCTTCCTTGCGGCCGGCCGCCAGCTCATAATGCGCCCGTTCGCCGGCGAGCAACGGCCACGGCCGGCCCTGGCCGGTGCCGTCGAAGGGCGCGCCATCCTCGTGTTCGCCATAGCCGTCACTGTTATAGCGGTACCAGAGCGGCCCTTGCGGCAGCTCGCAGCGCAACTGCGCATCGATCACCTTCACTGTATCGACGATGCGCGGATCGTCGGCGGCTCTCAGGCCAAAGCGCACCAGCGCCAGGGCGTCGGGGCTGACGATTTCTTCGGCCGGTCGTTCCGTGTCGCCGGGCGGGCGGTTCTTGATGGGCACATAGCCGTCCTTCGGCGAGCCGGCATCGGCGCTGTCGGGCGGCGCGATGCGGACGTAGTAGCCGGCGACGCCGGCCACCTTGCAGGTGGCGGTACCGGTGACATAGGTCCAGCGCTCGACCTGATCGTTCCAGCAGTCCGCGGTCTCGCGCAGATAGGCCGCCTCCGCCGTCCGGCCGCAGGCGTCGAGCAGGTCCGCGCCGGCGAGCAGTGCAGCGATCTCGACGGCCAGGGTGAACGGGCTATAGCCGGCGTCTTCTTCCCAGCGGTCCTCGCCGGTGACAGGGCCGTTGCGCACGACATAGGAAGCGGCGCGCTCGATCATGGGCAGGAAGGCCTTCAGTCGCGCCTGCGGCAAATGGCCGGCGCGATGCAGGGCGTCTGCCAGCAGCAAGGGAAAGGCGCATTCGTCCATCTGGATGCCCGGCCAATAGGCCGATCCGTCGAGCCAGGCATTCTGCGGCCAATGGCCGTCAGGCTGCTGGATGGAGCGGAGGTATTCCAGGATCCGAAGGGCCGAGGCGGCATCGCCGGCGGCGAGGAAGCCGCCCGCCGTTTCGACCAGGTCGCGCGGCCAGACCAGATGGTAGCCGCCGAGATCATCATCGCCTTTGTTGAATCCCCACGGGATCGATAGGCTGGCCACCGCCGCGCCCGGCTTGGCCAATGACCGGTGGGTTGCCAGCACCGCGGTGGAGACGCGGTAGCTGTTCACCCCGGGCACTCCGGGCGTCCGGTCCAGCGGCAGCAGCCCCGCCTGCCATTCGTGCCATCTTTCGACATAGGATCTCGCTGCCGGCTCAAAACCACGCTTCAGGCTGGCGAAGGCGTTTTCGGCGGCCTCGTCCGGTGTCGCGCCAAAACCCAGCGCCAGCACGGCTTTTGTCTTCGTGGCGGTGAAGCCGATCTCGCCGGTCAGCGCGACATTGCCGTCCTCGGCGCCCCGGCAAGCCGGATCAAGCTTGCCGGTGTGGTTCAATTGCTGCCAGCCGTCGGAGAAGCCGACATAGCCGGTCGAACAGTCCCGCCAGGGCAGCGACGAGGCCAGCGCCAGGCAGGTGCCGCGCCCCGAGGCAAACAGGACAGGCTTTCCCCGGTGCTCTCCGACCCAGGCGGTGTTGCCCATGCCGGCATTGACCAGATGCGGCGCCAGAAGCGCGTAGACGCGGTAGTCGGCCGCGGAGCCCTTGAGCGGGCTGAAGGTGATCTCCTGCAGCAACGTCGGACGAGCCGGATCGGCCACGATGCGCTTCTCGATCCGGTAGGTGCCGTCATCAGCCGTGTTGACCAGCCTGTAGGCGGGCACGCCATCTCCGAACGGCTCGATGCCGTGCGCGGCATCGCGCTTCTCCTCGGAGAAATATCCATCCTTGCCGGTGACGATCAGGCCGAGGTCGCGCGTGCAGGCGCTGTCGACGCGCGGATAATACACTTCGTTCAGGATGCCGTGGCTGATGGTGAACCAGACGCGACTGGACGGCGAAAGCGCCGAGCCGACGCCGCTCTTGGCGCTAGAGGTCCAGCGCGCGGGAATTCCCGGTGCGCCCGTCGGCACAATCGGCGTCACTGCCATGCTTGTTCGGTCTCCTGGCCCGCCTGCCTAGCCATCAACCGAAACCATTTCAATCAGCGCACTGCAAGTTGATCGCCGGCGCGCATCGGATTGCAGTTGACAGCTCGGCGGCCTTCTGCACTTTTGTCTGACAATAGATAAAAAACAGGATCGCAATCGCGAAAATTCATCGACAGCCAACTGATCAACAACTCTCGGGAGGAGTATCCTATGAAGAAATTATTGGTTCTCGGCACGCTTGCGGCGGTGCTCGCAGCCGGTACGGCTTTCGCCGACACCAGCGGCAAGAAGATCGCGTTCTCCAACAATTACGCCGGCAATTCGTGGCGCCAGGCCATGCTCGACAGCTATGGCATCGTCACCAAGAAGGCGGTCGACGACAAGATCGTCGGCGCGGCCGATGTCTTCACCACCGCCGACAAGGAGGTGCCGACGCAGGCCGCCCAGGTGCAGAACCTGATCCTGCAGGGCTATGACGCCATCGTCATCAACGCCGCTTCGCCGGACGCGCTCAACGGCGCCATCAAGCAGGCCTGCGACGCCGGCATCACCGTCGTTTCCTTCGACGGCACGGTGACCGAGCCATGTGCCTACCGCGTCGTCGTCGACTTCAAGGACATGGGCAAGCAGGAAGTCGAGCAGATGGCGAAGTTCCAGCCCAAGGGCGGCAATCTGCTTGAAATCCGCGGGCTGGCCGGCACCTCGATCGACGACGCCATCCATGCCGGTATCCTGGAAGGGGTCGCTGCCCATCCCGAATTCAAGATCGTCGGTTCGGTGACCGGCGACTGGGACCAGACCACGGCGCAGAAGGCGGTCGCGACCATCCTGCCGTCGCTGCCCGACATCGTCGGCATCGTCGACCAGGGCGGCGACGGTTATGGCGCCGCGCAAGCCTTCGCCGCCGCCAACAAGCCGCGCCCGACCATCATCATGGGCAACCGGCAGGACGAGCTGAAGTGGTGGAAGGAACAGAAGGAGAAGGACGGCTACAAGACCTGGTCGGCGTCGATCGCGCCCGGCGTGTCGACGCTCGCCTTCTGGGTGGCGCAGCAGGTGCTCGATGGCCGCAAGGACATTCCGCACGATTTGCTGGTGCCGTATCTCGCCTTCACCCAGGACGATTTCGAGGCGGCCCTGCCGAAGATCAAGGAGGGTGGCGTCGCCACTCACGAATACACCCAGGAAGATGCCATCGCGGCCATCAAAGCCAACATCAAGTGAAAGCCGCATCCGCGTTGCCTAGCGCATCACTGAACGGATATCGTTGAGCATGGCTGCAGGCAACACGGGCATCATCAGGCTGGGCGGCGCCGAAAAACAGTTCGGCGCCGCCACTGTTGACGTCGTCAGACTTGACGGTGCCGAAAAGCATTTCGGCGCCGTCAGAGCGCTGGGCGGGGTGGATTTCCATGTCGGACCCGGCGAATGCGTCGGCCTCGTCGGCCATAATGGCGCCGGCAAATCGACGCTGATGCACATGGTGGCCGGCACCTTGACGCCCGACAGCGGCACCATCGGCGTGCATGGCGGCATCGAGGAGAACTACTCGGTTTCGCGGGCGCAGCAGCTCGGCATACGCTGCGTGTTCCAGGAGCTGTCGCTGTGTCCCAATCTCAGCGTCGCCGAAAACACCCGCATCAACCATGCCTCGCTGTCCGGCTTCGGCTGGCGGCGCAAGGCGGCCGAGCTGATCGCCGCCAAGCTAGATGAGATATTCCCGGACCATGGCATCTCGGCCTGGGACATTGTCGGCGATCTGTCGATCGGCCGGCGGCAGATGGTCGAGGTGGCGCGCGCCTTCACGGTGACGCAGGACCGGCTGGACCTGGTCATCCTCGACGAGCCGACCTCCTCGCTCGACGCGCACACTGCAGGCCAGCTGCTGGCTTTCGTGCGCCGCTTCGTCGCCGGCGGGAAAAGCTGCATCCTGATCTCGCACGTGCTGGGCGAGGTGTTGCGCAACGCCGACCGGATCGTGGTGATGCGCGACGGCAAGATGGTGGCGTCGGACGCGGCTGGCGCCTTCGACCGCGACCGGCTGGTGACGGTGATGGGCGGGGCTGAGGCGCGCCAGAAGACCGCCGCGCAGGCCGCTGCCGCAAAGCCAGGCGCCAGCCCGCTGCGCGTCCGGGCGCGGCCCGCCGGGCAGACTGACGGCAAGGAGCTTGTCGCCCGTGCCGGCGAGATCATCGGCCTTGCCGGGCTGGCCGGTCACGGACAGACCGACTTGCTGCTGCGGATCTTTGGTGCCACCGCACGCGCCAAAGCCGGCATCGAGGTCACGGCGCCGGTGGCGCTGGTGGCGGGCGACCGCCAGTCGGACGGCATTTTCCCGCAATGGTCGATTGCGCAGAATATCGGCATCCGCTCGCTGGCGCGTCTGCGCAACGGCTTGCTGATCTCGCCGCGACGCGAGGCGGAACTCGCCGATGCCTGGAAGAAGAAGATCGGCATCCGCACGCCCGACATGGACAACAACATCTTTTCACTGTCGGGCGGCAACCAGCAGAAGGCCCTGTTTGCCCGCGCACTGGGCTCCGATGCCGAAATCGTGCTGATGGACGATCCGATGCGCGGCGTCGACATCGGCACCAAGCTGGAGGTCTACGACCTCGTGCGCGAGGAGGCTGGCCGCGGACGCACCTTCCTCTGGTACACGACCGAAACCGAAGAGCTCGACAATTGCGATCACATCTATGTCTTCAAGAACGGCCGCATCGTCGCCAATTTGACGCGCGACGAGCTGACCGAAGAGAAGATCATCCAGTCCTCCTTCGGCGACGCGGCCTGAGATGACGGCGACGCCAATCGACAATGGCTTCAAGGGATCGGCGGCGCGCAACGCGGCGGCGCGGGCGCGGCTGTTGCGCGGCCTGCTGCCGGCGCTGTCGCTGGCGTTGGTGTTGCTTGCGATCGCTTGGCTCAACCCGCGCGCCATCAGCTATTTCGGCTTCAGCCTGATGCTGAACCTGGCTATCCCGATCGCGCTGGCGACGATCGCGCAGATGTTCGTGATAGCCGGCAACGAGCTTGATCTCTCGATCGGCACCTTTGTCGGTTTTGTCGGCTGCGTCACGGCGACATGGCTGAAGGACGCGCCGCTCATCGGCGTCCTCATCCTCGCCGGGTCGATCGGCATCTATGCGCTGCTCGGCGCGCTGATCCATCTGCGCAACCTGCCTTCCATCGTGGTGACGCTGGGCATGAGTTTCGTCTGGCAGGGCCTGGCCATCCTCGTCCTGCCAAAGCCCGGCGGTAAGGCGCCGGACTGGCTGCTGGCGATCATGTCGTTCAAGCCGCTCTTCATTCCGTTCCCGATCATCGCCGCGCTGCTGATCGCGGCGGTGGTGCATTTCGGCCTGATGCGCACTTCCTACGGCGTGATCCTGCGCGGCTCCGGCGGCAATCCGGCAGCACTGCGGCGCGCCGGCTGGTCGCTGCTCAAGACCAAGATCGTGCTGTTTGCGCTGGCCGGCCTGTTCGGCGTGCTGTCGGGCATGGCGCTGATCGGCATCACCACCTCGGCGGATGCCAATATCGGCAATGGCTACACGCTGCTGGCCATCGCCGGCGTCATCCTCGGCGGCGGCGAGTTCGTCGGCGGCCGGGTCTCGCCGATCGGCGCCGTCATCGGCGCGCTGACGCTGGCGCTGGCCGCCTCGCCGTTGCTCACCTTCATGCACATTCCGCCCGACTGGCAGGTGGCCGCCAACGGCGCCATCCTGATCATCGTGCTGGCGGCGCGGGTGCTGATCAGCCGCAGGGAAAGGTGAGCGATGGCTTCGCTGAAAACGCTGCTCACAAAACCCTGGATCTGGTCGTTTGCCGGTGCGCTGCTGGTGTGGCTGGCGACGATCGCCTTCACCGGTGGCTATGGCGCCGGCGGCATGGTCACGGCGGCGCTCTCGCTTGCCGTGTTCACGGTCATCGTCGGCGTCGGCCAGATGTTCGTCATCACGCTCGGGCCCGGCAATGTCGACCTGTCGCTGCCGGCCAATATCGGCCTGGCAAGCGCGGTTGCCATGAAGGTGATGGGCGGCAGCGATGCCATGATCGTGGTTGGATTGCTGGCGGCGCTCGCCTGTGGTGCCGCCATCGGCGCCATCAACTACCTGCTGATCTGGGCGCTGCGCATTCCGCCGATCATCGCCACGTTGTCGGCGAGCTTCATCATCCAGTCGGTCGACATCAGCTATGGGCGCGGGCTGCAGATCAAGCCGCCGCCGGGCTTCGCCGATTTCACCAACTGGCAGGTGCTGGGCATTCCGGTGCTGGCGATGCTCACCGTGCTGTTCACCATCGGCGCGGCCATCGCCTTGCAGCGCATGATCTATGGCCGCTCGGTGCTGGCGATCGGCCAGAACATCCGCGCCGCCTGGCTCGCCGGCGTCAATGTCGGCCGCATCCGCTTCCTCACCTACACGCTGTCGGGGGCGCTCGGCGGCATCGACGGCGCGCTGCTCGCCGGCTATTTCCGCGGCGCCAATGTCGATATCGGCAATGAATATCTGCTGGCTTCGATCGCGGTCGTCGTCATCGGCGGCACGTCGGTGGCCGGCGGCAAAGCCAATGTGCCCGGCGTCTGGGGCGCGGCGCTGTTCCTGGTGCTGCTGCTCACCATGCTCAACACATTCGGCGTCAGCGCCGGCGTGCGGCTTCTGCTTACCGGGCTGATCATCGTAGGGGTGATCACGGCGGCGGGCGGCGAGAAGGCGGTGCGCTGACGGCAACGTCGACGGCGCGACCGCAGCCTGTGGGGCCATCCATTGGACCAGTTCAACATCCGGTTCCCATTCGCGGCGCGGCCTAGTAAACCGGTCCGCGATCTCAGTCGGTCTCGGGAGGCCTCCGCTTGTCCAATTCTGTCAGTGTCGCGAACGAGGGTGGGGTCGCCATCGTCACCATCGACAATCCGCCGGTCAACGCACTGAGTTTTCACGTCCGCGAGCCGCTGCTGCAGGCGCTGGTCGCCCTGCGCGATGACGCATCGGTCTCGGCAATCGTCATCGCCTGCGCCGGTCGGACCTTCGTCGCCGGCGCCGACATCACCGAGTTCGGCAAGCCGGTGCAGCAGCCGGACCTGCGTGCCATCGTGGCGACGCTTGAAGCCATCGCCAAGCCGACGGTCGCCGCCATCCACGGCACCGCGCTCGGCGGCGGGCTGGAACTGGCGCTCGGCTGCCATTTCCGTGTTGCCGATCAAGGCGCGAAGCTCGGCCTTCCCGAGGTGAAGCTCGGCTTGTTGCCCGGCGGCGGCGGCACGGTGCGGCTACCTCGTCTCGTGGGCGCTTTAAAGGCGATGAGGATGATCGTTTCCGGCACCCCGATTGGCGCGCAAGAGGCGCATGGCGCCGGACTGGTCGATGCCGTTTTCGAGGGTGATCTGACCACGCATGCCGTGAATTTCGCCCGCGAGATCGCCCGCAAGGGCGGTCCGTTCACGCCGGTGCGCGAACGCGATGAGAGGCTGGGGGAAACCGACCTTGCCGCCTTCGATGCCGAGGCCGCGGATCTTGCCCGCAAAGCGCGGGGACTCGAAGCGCCTGTTGCCTGTGCGCAGGCGGTGCGCAATGCCGTCACGCTGCCCTTCGACGAGGCGCTGGCGGCCGAGCGGGCGCTGTTCGTGAAACTCGTCGCCAGCGACCAGTCGCGCGCGCAACGGCATCTGTTCTTCGCCGAGCGCGAGGCGACCAAGCTTCCCGGAAAGGATACGCCCAAGCGCAGGATCAGCCGCGTCGGCGTCATCGGCGCCGGCACGATGGGCGGCGGCATCGCCATGGCTTTCGCCAATGGCGGCTATCCCGTCACCTTGCTGGAAACCAGTCAGGAAGCGCTGCAGCGAGGGCTGGCGACGATCGAGAAGAATTATGCCGTCTCCGTTTCGCGGGGGTCCTTGAGCGAAGACGCCAGGCAGCAGCGGCTCGGTCAATTCAAAGGCTCGATCGACCATGCCGATCTCGGCGATTGCGATCTGATCATCGAGGCGGCGTTCGAGGACATGGCGGTCAAGAAGGAAATCTTCGGCAAGCTCGACGCGGTGGCGAAACCAGGCGCCATCCTTGCCACCAACACGTCCTATCTCGACATCGACGAGATCGCCGCCTCGATCTCGCGACCACAGGACGTGCTCGGCCTGCATTTCTTCTCGCCGGCCAACGTCATGAAGCTGCTGGAGATCGTGCGCGCCGAAAAGACGGCGTCGGATGCGCTGGCGACCGTGGTCGACCTGGCACGCAGGATCGGCAAGGTGGCCGTCGTCGTCGGCGTCTGCCACGGCTTCGTCGGCAACCGCATGCTGGCCGCGCGTGGCTCGGAATCGGAAGCGCTGCTGCTGGAGGGCGCGACACCCGGCCAGATCGACAAGGCGTTCACCGATTTCGGCTGGCCGATGGGGCCGTTCCAGATGGGCGACCTGGCCGGCCTCGACATCGGCTGGCGCAACCGCAAGGCGCGTGGGCTGACGGCCGTCATCGCCGACACGCTGTGCGAGCAGGGCCGTTTCGGCCAGAAGACCGGCCGTGGCTTCTATCTCTACGAGAACGGTTCGCGCACGCCGGTACCCGATCCCGAGGTCGAGGCGCTGATCCGCGACAAGGCCGCCGAGAAGGGCATCGCGCCACGCACGATAGCCGCCGACGAGATCATCGAACGCACGCTCTATCCCCTGATCAACGAGGGGGCGAAAATTCTGGAGGAAGGGATTGCAGCCCGCGCCTCCGACATCGATGTCGTCTGGGTCAATGGCTACGGCTTTCCCATCGGCAAGGGCGGCCCGATGTTCTGGGCCGGTCTCGTAGGCGCGGGCAAGATCATCGAGCGGCTCGAATATTGGCTGGAGCTGACCGGCAAGGATGTTTTCAAGCCGGCGTCCTTGCTCAAGCGGATGGCTGAGAGCGGCTCTTGGGAAGCCGGCTCAACAGCCTGATCCGGGTAGCGGAATCATCGGATCCGCGCGTCGATGATCTCGACGAAGCGGGCGAAAAGGCCGGCCTGCGACTTGATCTTGAGCTTGCGGTAGATGTTGCGGCGATGGACCTTCACGGTTCCCGGCACGATGCGCATGGCCCTGGCGATCGATTCCGTCGAATGCCCCTGCAGCACCAGGTCGACGACGTGCTTTTCGCGCGGCGTCAGTGACAGGCTTTTCCAGATATGGGCGCGGTCGAATTCGTTGACCGCGGCTATTTCCTCGTCCTGCTTCGTCACGGCCGGTTCGTCGGCGGGGAGGGCAGGCCAGCGCGATCTGATGAAGCTGATCACCGCGGGCGCCATGTCGCGCAGCAGCCTGGCATCGGCGGTGCCGAACGGGCCGGAAGCACTGAGCCGCATCAACGACAGCACCAGCGCGTCCTTGCCCGGCAGCGGCACGAAGAAGCCGACTTCCTCGGCCAACCGGGTCTGGCTGTAGTAGGAGCGAAAATATTCGCTGGCGTAGAAACGATCGGGCGCGAGTTCCCGCATGCGCCAGAACCCTTCCTTGCGCTCGACCGCCGCGTGATGGAACGGGTCGAGCAGGTAAGGCCCCTCCTGGTAGAGCGCGACGAAGACGTGGCTTTCGGCCGGTGTGAACGTCTCGAACAGCAATGGCGGTCGTGAGGCGCCACGATAGCCGAAGATCACGCAGTGGTCGAAGCCGACATGCTGGCGCAGCCAATCGACCATCGCGTGGCCGAACAGGTCGCCGCTCGTCTCCCGCGTCGCCGCGACAAGGGCGGCGAGCCGGCTGTATTCGTCGCTGCGGGAAGTGCTCAATCAATACCCCCTTAAACGAGAAAATAGATCAGATATACCACCCGCGAGGTATATACTAGCTGCCATTGGCTCTGGTAGCGTCTTGAAATCGCATCGTCCTGGAGCCCGCAGCCTTGACCGCAGTGCCCGACATCGAATTTCGCGGCGTGGCCAAGCGCTATGGCGCGGTGACTGCGGTCAGCGGTATCGACCTTGCCGTGCCGCCCTCCGCCTTCGTTGCGCTGCTTGGACCGTCTGGCTGCGGCAAGACGACCTGCCTGCGCATGATCGGCGGCTTCGAACAGCCGAGCGAAGGCCAGGTGTTCATCCGCGGCCAGGACATGGCCGGCACGCCACCCTACCGGCGGCCGGTCAACATGGTGTTCCAGCAATACGCGCTGTTCCCGCATCTCGACGTCGAAGCCAATGTTTCCTATGGCCTGCGCCAGGCAAGGCCACGGCTGTCGTCGCGCGAGATCGGCCAGCGGGCCGGCGAAGCGCTCGAAATGGTGCGGCTCGCCGGCTATGGCGGCCGCAAGATCCACGAACTGTCCGGCGGCCAGCAGCAGCGTGTCGCGCTGGCGCGCGCGCTGGTCAACAAGCCGGCGGTGCTGTTGCTCGACGAGCCACTGGCGGCGCTCGACAAGAAGCTGCGCACCGACATGCAGATCGAGCTGCAGAACCTGCAGCGCGAGATCGGCATCACCTTCGTGCTGGTGACGCACGACCAGGAGGAAGCGCTGTCGATGAGCGATTTCGTCTGCGTCATGAATGGCGGCCGCATCGTCCAGCTTGGACAGCCCAATGAGATCTACGACGAGCCGGCCGATCTGTTCGTGGCCGATTTCGTCGGCAAGACCAATCTGCTTGCCGGCAAGGTCGCGGGGCATACGGGCGAACTGGTGGACGTTGCGCTGGCGGACGGCACCATCATCGCGGCGCGCAAACGCACCGCCTTGCAACAGGGCGAGACCGTCTCGGTCAGCCTGCGTCCTGAATCACTCAGCCTCGGCGCTCCGGCAAGCGGCCCGCTCAAGGGTGTCGTCCGCAACCGGATTTTCCTGGGATCGACGGCGGAATACGCGATCGAGGTCCAGGGCATCGGAACATTACTCGCCAAGGCCGACCATTTGATCGGCCAAGGCAATCTCTTCAAGCCGGGTGAACCCGTCGCCATCGGCTTTGCCACCGGGACGCCGCTCGCGTTTCCGGAGACCAAGAACAACGGGACCAACCAGAGGGTAAACAAACATGTCGAAATCATATCGTGACGGACTGCCGATAAGCCCCGAGAATTTCGTCGACCAGCTGATGCGCTTGAAGCGCGGCTCGATCGGCCGCCGCGACTTCCTTGGCCTCACCGGCCTCGGCATCGCAACGGCGGTGATGGCGCGCGAGATCGGCATCATGCCGACGCCGGCCTTCGCCGCCGAAAGCCTTGGCGACCGCATGTCGATCGCCACCTGGCCGAACTATCATGACCCGCAGACCTTCGAGAACTTCAAGAAGGACACGGGCGTCGCCGTCGAGGTCAACGTGTTCGGCTCGAATGAGGAGATGCTGGCCAAGCTGCAGGCCGGCGCCTCGGGCTGGAGCCTGTTCGTGCCGACCAATTATACGATCTCGACCTACAAGAAGCTCGGCATCATCGAGCCGCTGGAGATGGCGAAGCTGCCGAACTTCGATGGCACGCAGGAAGATGCGCGTTTCACCTCCGAGGGTACCATCGATGGCACTATTTACGCCGTGCCGAAGAACTGGGGCACGACGGGTTTTGCCGTCAACACCAAGAAGCTCGCCAAGCCGATGACGAGCTGGAAGGAGTTCTGGGACACCGCCATGGCCGAGGGCGATGGCCGCACCATGGTGCATGACTACCAGCTCACCACCATCGGCAACGCGCTGAAATATTACGGCTATTCGTTCAATTCGCTGAAGCAGGACGAGCTCGCCAAGGCGGAGGAACTGCTGCTCAAGGTCAAGCCGCATCTGTTCGCCGTCTCGTCCGACTACCAGCCGGGCATGCGCGCGGGCGACGCGTGGATGACGATGTGCTGGACCAATGACGGCGCGCAGCTGCATCGCGACATTCCCGAGATCGCCTATGTGCTTGGCAAGGAAGGCGGCGAGATCTGGACCGATTTTTATGCCATCCCGAAGGACGCGCCGAACAAGCCCGCCGGCTACGCGCTGCTCAACTATCTGATGAACCCGCAGGTCGCGGTGAAGGAGCACCTCGCCAACGGCGCTCCTTCCACCGATGCGCGCGTTAACAAGCTGCTGCCCAAGGAAGTGCTCGACAATCCGATCCTCTATCCGGCGGCGGACTTGCTGACGCCGCTCGAATTCGGCGCGGCGGCAACGCTGACCGATCCGGGCCGTGCCGAACTGATGGCGCGCTTCAAATCGGCTTGAGACTGGCCTGGACAAAGACAAACGACCGGCGGGCCCATGTCCGCCGGTACCGGGACGGTTTCGATGCACGGCAACAGATTTCGGCATAATTTCCTGACCGCCTTGCTGCTCGCGCCGGCGACAGTATGGCTGGTGGTGTTCCTGGTGCTGCCGTTCATCGCCATAGCCGTGTTCAGCGTCGGCGAGCGGGCCCCCGAGGGCGGATACCAGGCGGCCTTCACGCTGGCGCAATACGCCAATCTTCCGGCGCGGGCGACCGCGTTCTGGAACACCATGGTGCTGGCGCCGGTGGGCGCGCTTGCCTGCCTGCTCGTTGCCTATCCGGTCGCCTATTATCTTGCCTTGCAGGCGCCGCAGCGCTGGCGGCTGATCCTGCTTGCGCTGGTCGTCATTCCGTTCTGGACGAGCCTGCTGATGCGCACCTATGCCTGGATGTACATTCTGGGCGGACGCGGCATCCCCGCGCTGCTCGCCTTCGTAGGCATCGAGGATGTCAGGCTGATCAACACGCCGGGTGCCGTCCTGCTCGGCATCGTCTACGGCTATCTGCCGCTGATGATCCTGCCGATCTATGTCAGCCTCGAGCGGCTCGACCGAAGGCTGCTGGAAGCTTCGGCCGATCTCGGCGCGACCCCGCTCTCCACCTTCCTTGGTGTGACCCTGAAGCTGTCGCTGCCGGGCGTGATGACCGGCTTTTCGCTGGTCATGATCCTGCTGCTTGGCGAGTACCTGATCCCGACGCTGCTCGGCGGCGGCAAGGTGTTCTTCATCGGCAACGCGCTGGTCGACCTGTTCCTGCAGTCGCGCAACTGGCCGTTCGGATCGGCCATCGCAATCACGCTGGTGCTGGTCTCGGTGGTGGTGCTGATTGTCGCCAACCGCATTTCGAACCGGGTTGCGGGCGCCCGCCGGGTGGACCTCATCTGATGCGCGCCTTCGTCATTGCCGTCTTCGCGTTCCTCTATCTGCCTATCGTGCTGGTCGTGCTGTTTTCCTTCAACGCCGGCCACCATGCCAGCGAGTTCACCGGCTTCTCGGTGCAATGGTACGGCAAGGCGCTGTCCAACCCGTTCCTGGTCGAGGCGCTGAAGAACAGCCTGTTCATTGCCACCACCAGCGCCCTGCTGGCGGCGGTGTTCGGCACCGCGGCAGCCCTTGGCCTGGCGCGTGTCGGCGTCAGAACCCGCGCCGTCTTCGATGGGCTGCTTGGCGCGGCGATCGTCGTTCCCGGCGTCGTCATCGGCATCTCGACGCTGGTCGCGCTCGTCCAGCTGTTCGCCGTCGTCAACCCGTTCCTCGCCTCGGTCTGGCCCGGTGACCAGCCACCGCGCCTGTCGCTCGGCTACGGCTCGATCATCGCCGCGCATGGCCTGTTCTCGATGGCGCTGGTGACGATGATCGTCGGCACGCGTCTGGGCAGCCTCGACCGCAATCTGGTCGAGGCTTCAAGCGATCTCTACGCGACGCCGCTGACGACGTTCCGCTCGATCGTCCTGCCGCAGATCATGCCGGCGGTGGTCGCCGGCTTCCTGCTGGCCTTCACCTTCTCCTTCGACGATTTCATCGTCGCGTTCTTCGTCGCCGGCGCGCAGACGACGCTGCCGATCTATGTGTTCGCGTCGATCCGGCGCGGGGTGACGCCGGAGATCAACGCCATCGCGACGATCGTGCTCGTCGCTTCCGTCCTGCTCGTGGTGCTTGCCCAATGGCAGCTGCGCCAGCGCAAGCCATCCAACTGAAAGCTGCTGCTCCATGATCCTCAAAGACCGCATCGCCGTGGTGACAGGCGCCGGATCCGGCATCGGGCGTGCCGGCGCCATGATCATGGGCAGGGAAGGTGCGGTGGTCGTCATCGCCGACCGGGATGCGGCCGCCGGCGAGGCAACAGCCTCAGGCATCCGCGCAGTGGGCGGCCGGGCCGAGGCCATCGCCACCGATGTCGGGGAGGACGTGGCTGTCGAGCAGCTGATAACCGGCACGCTCGAGAAGCATGGGCGCATCGACATCCTGCACAATCATGCCGGCATCCAGGTCGGCGGCACGCTGACCGAGGTCGAGACCGCCGGCATGGACGCCTCGTGGCGGGTCAATGTGCGGGCGCAGTTTCTCGCGGCAAGGATCGTCATGCCGTCGATGATTGCGCAAGGCGGCGGCGTCATCCTCAACACGGCTTCGAATTCGGGTGTCTTCTATGACCGCGAGATGATCGCCTACGCGACATCGAAACATGCCGTGGTGGCGATGACCAGGCAGATGTCGCTCGACTATGCCCGGCACAATGTGCGTGTCAACGCGCTCTGCCCGGGCTGGGTCGACACGCCCTTCAACGAACCGTTCATCGCCCAGATGGGCGGACGCGAGGCGATCGAAACCTATGTCCGCACCAAGATCCCGATGGGGCGCTGGGCCGTGGCCGAAGAGATCGCCGAGGCGATCCTGTTCCTCGTCTCGGACCGCTCGTCCTTCATGACCGGGCAGGCGCTGGTGATCGATGGCGGCGAAAGTATCGGCTGACACCGACGCTTTCATCTATCGACCTTCCCATTTCAGCCCCCTTTTTGCTGCGGTTTGCGTGGCGTCGGACGGCACAGGACTATGGTCTGGTTGTCATGGGACTTCAGTGCCATGGCAGGACCAGAGCGGCAATTTCTGTGACTTTTCAACTCGTTACAGCTTGGTAACGGCGTCCGCTCTCGGATTGCGACCGAGTTTGTCTAAAGTTTACCGGGTATAATTAGCGATTTCTCATACCCAGATGGTTCAGCGGTGGGCGAGTAGGCGATTCCCAAGGAGATTAACATGACAAACCGGAAAACTCTGTTCGCGGCGCTGGCCGCATTGGCGCTTCTGGCGTCTCCGGCGCTCGCCGGCAATGGTGGCAATGGCGGCAATGGCAATGGCGGAGGTAACGGCGGCGGCAACGGGAATGGCGGTGGCAATGGCAACGGCGGCACCCACGGTAATAGCAACGGCAACAGCGGTGCTTCGCATGGCAAGTCGTCGTCGGCACCGGGACATGCAGCCAAGACGGAAACCGACACAACCACCGACACCACGGTCGATACGACCACAACAGTCTCGTCCGTACCGAAGGACAAGAACATTCACGCCAAACTCGGCCGGCTGAACTCGCTGCAGCGCAACATCAACGCCTACATGAATTCCAAGAGCAAGAAGTTCGCCGGCATTCAGGCCTTCGTGACGCAATCGGCGACGGCCAAGAATGCGCAAGCAGCGGCCGCTGCCGCCGCCGCCACGGCCGCCGCCGCCCAAGCCCAGCTAGATGACCTGAATTCGCAGCTGAGCGCGCTGACGTCGCTGACGCCGGATCAGATCGCCGCCATGACGCCCGAAGAACAGGCGGCCTTGCCTGGCCAGATAGCGGCCCTGCAGGCAGATGTCACCGCACAGGAGGCCGTGGTGGCCGCCGACAATGCGGCGGCCGACCAGGCCGAGGCCGACGCTGCCGCGGCAGCGGTCGGCACGGATCCGGCGGCGCTCGACGCGGCACTGGCGGATATGGCCAACAAGCCCGTCGACGCCGATGTCACGGCCTGGGCCCAAGGCGTCCTTGCCGACAAGATCGATCAGATGGCGGCCAAGCTTCAGGCGGGTACGACGCCGTAGCGGATCGTCCCTGAAAAAGGCGGTAGCCAGTCGAAGAAGATGCCGCTGGGCTTTGCCCGGCGACATTGCTTTTCCTGCTCGCACGTCCTGGTCGTAGCGATCGAGGCTTAGGAATATGGGTGCGCGGTGTTGCCGCGCGCCATTCTTCATACGTGTTTGCGGCCACCGGTCTCGCGAAACCAGCTGTCGGGATAGGGGTACCACCAGTCCTGGATGGCCGGCCTGTGGTCGATGATCACCATCTTGGAGCGGCGGAAGGCGTCGAGCCCCTGGCGCCCGAGTTCGCGGCCGAGGCCGGAAGCCTTCCAGCCGCCGAAGGGCAGGGCGTCATTGTCGATCAGCGGATTGTTGACCCAGACCATGCCGGCCTCGAGCCGTTCGGCCGCCTCATGCGCTTCCGCCAGATCCGTCGTGAAGACCGAAGCGCCGAGCCCGAACGGGCTGTCGTTTGCGAGCCGGATCGCCTCGTCGAAATCCCTAACCCGGCAGATGGCGGCGACTGGGCCGAAACACTCCTCGCGCACGATCGCCATGTCTGGGGTGACGCCAGTCAGGATGGTCGGCTCGTAGAACCAGCCGGTGTTGTGCTCCGGCGGGATGCGGCCGCCGGTAATGGCCGTGGCGCCGTTGCAGATGGCATCGTCGACCAGCCGCATGACCTTGGCCCGTGCTGCCTCGCTGACCAGCGGGCCGATCTCGGTTCTGTCCATGCCGTTGCCGATGCGCAGCGCCCGTGTCTTCTCGGCAAACAGTTCGACAAAGCGATCGTGGACCGAATCGACGACGAAGAATCGCTCGGCCGACGTGCAGACCTGGCCTGTGAGGTGGAAGGCGGCTGTGACGGAGCCAGCCGCCGCCACGTCGAGCGGCGCGTGCTGGCTGATGATCAGCGGATCGCTGCCGCCGGCCTCGATGACGCAAGGCTTCATGCGTTCCGCGCAGGCCACGGCCACCGCCTTGCCGGCCGCGACCGAGCCGGTGAAAGCGACCGCATGGGTGCGATCGGCAGTGATCAGTGCCTGCGCGGTGGCCGCGCCACCAGGCAAGCAGGAGACGAGGCCCTCGGGCAGCGACCGGAATACGGTCATGTAGTCCAGCGTCGAGAGCGTCGTCGCTTCCGCCGGCTTGATGACGCAGGCGTTGCCGGCGGCGAGCGAGGCCGCGACGGTCCAGCACATCAGCAGGATCGGAAAGTTGTAGGGCATGATGTGGACGGAGACACCATAGGGCTCGTAGCGCGCATACTGGAACGAGCCGGCCTGCGTCGTGCCTGCGATCTTGCCGGCATCGTCGCGCGCCATCTCGGCATAGTAGCGGAAGATCGGCGCGCAATTGGCGATCTCGCCGATGGCTTCGGGATAGGGCTTGCCCATCTCGCGCACCATCAGTTCGGCGCAGCGCGTGAAGTCCGCCGCCTCGATGGCGTTGGCGACGGCGTGCAGATGCTTTGCCCGGCTCTTGGCGTCGAGCTTTTTCCAGGCAAGCTGCGCCTTGGTCGCGGCGGTGAGCACGGTGTCGACCTCGCCGTCGCTGGCCGCCGCGATCGTGCCGACGGTTTCCAGCGTCGCCGGATCGATTACCGGCCTGTTCGCGCCGGTCATTGGCCGGTAGTCCGGATTGACGAAGAAAATCGGCCGGCCGGGGGAGAAATGCATGGACATCCTCTCGGATCCGCTCAACGGATCATGTAGACCTTCTTGATCGTCTCATGGACGGTGCAGACGCCTTTCCAGTCCTGCGGGAAGAAGGCCGCCGTGTCCGGCTCGATCTCGATGACCTCGCCGGACTCATGCACGTAGGTGCAGCGCCCCTCCAGGAAGTGGCAGAACTCGTCGCGGGTGACGTGGCAGTGCCACTTGCCTGGCGTGCAGACCCAGAGGCCGCATTCCGAACGGCCTTCCGGCCCCTTGTGGAGCAGCTTGCCCGACGTATGGGATTGCCCCTCGATCATTGTCGGGATGACGCCCCAGTCGACGAGGTCCGTGATGGCAAGCGGCGATTGCATGATCGGCGTGGTCATAGGATTTTCCTGGTAAGTGCTCACCGGCACATGAAGGCCTTGGTCAGCGTTTGCGTGATGATGGAGATGCCGGTCCAGCCGGCGGGAAAGAAGACGAGCGTGCCGGCTCCGACCGGGATGTCCTCGCCATCGTCCCTGACATAGCTGCCGCGCCCCGACAGGAAATGGCAGAACTCGTCGGCGGCGAAGCTGACCTTGCGGGTGCCCGGCGTGCACGACCACAGGCCGCATTCGTTCGACCCGTCCGGATTCCTGGAGAGGATCTTGCCTGAGGCCCGCGGCGCGCCGGCGAGCGTGTTGGCGCCCGCGCCCCAATCTTCCAGCTCCACGGTCGAGGCCTCAGGCCAATGCGGTGTCGGCATGTCTTGCTCCTCTGCGGCTTATTCTTGCTCAGGCCAGCATGTAGACGTTGCGCATGGTCTCATGCACGGTGCATTCGCCCGTCCAGCCGGCGGGAAACATGACCACGCTTCCCCTGGAGATTTCTATCACCTCGCCGACATCCGACCGGTAGGTCGCGCGGCCGGCGACGAAGTGGCACAGTTCGTCGCGCGGAATCGAGAGCCGCCAGCGGCCCGGTGTGCAGACCCATATTCCGGATTCCGGCTGGTTGTTCGGCCCTTTGTGCACGAGCTTGCCGGTGGAGTGGGAGACGCCCGACAGGGCGTCGGGCTGGACGCCCCAGTCGACGAGGTCGGTGCGGGTCGAGGCCTGGTGGAGGTGCGGGGCGGAGGAAGTCATGCTGATGCTCCTGCGCGCCGCCTGAGAAGCTCGTGCTCTACGGCGCCCCCCTCTGTCCTGCCGGACATCTCCCCCACGAGGGGGGAGATCGGCAACTTCGGCCTCGGCGTTTCGTCATCGACGTCGAAAATTGGCGAAGGCAGTCGCGACATCCAATCTCCCCCCTCGTGGGGGAGATGTCCGGCAGGCCAGAGGGGGGCGCCTTGGCTCGGCGTGTCAAACATCGCAATCACAGCAACGCCTCCAGCAAACCCGCAGCCTTCTCAGGTCCATTCTGCACGTGCATCTGTGCCGATGTCTGCGCCAGCTTCGCCTTCATTTTCGGATCGGTCAGGCAGGCTTCGATCTTCGCGATCAACTCCGCGTCCGTCCAATCGTAGCGCGGCATGCCGAAGCCATGGCCGGTTTCCTGGACCCGGGTGGCGTTGTCGTGGCCGTCCCAGACATAGGGCATGATGATCGCGGGCTTGCCGAAATAGAGGCACTCGGTGAAGGAGTTGTTGCCGCCATGGTGGATCACGGCATCGACCTGCGGGATCACCGAAGGCTGCGGGAACCAGCTGTCGACGATGACGTTGCCGGGCACGTCGGTGTACTGATCCCTGTAGCCGCCGACATTGACCAGCGCGCGGTAGCGGGTCTTGCCCAGCGTCGCGATGATCCGCTTCAGCAAGTCGACATCGCCGGCCCCCAGGCTGCCGAAGGAGACGTAGAGCAGCGGCCCGTCGTTGTTTTTGGCGAAGGCCGGGACGGGATAGGGCTTTTCCTGCCGCACGCAGCCTTCCAAATACTGGAATTTTGCCGGATCGAGCGGATGGCGGCGCTTGAATTTCGCGGCTTCGGGATAAAGCAGCAGGTTCAAATAGGGCGAAGCCTCGAAGAACTGGCCGATCGGATAGGGCGCCTCATCATTGGCGCCGAGGAACGCGTTGAAGTCATCATGGATCGGCTTGATCACGGCATTGAAGTGATCGCGGTAGCGCTGGTGTCCGGCATGGTCGTTTTCGCCGCAGCCGGAGAGATGCGGTGGGATGCCCTCGTCCTCGATCTCGTTTTCGGAACAGGAGATGACGCGCACCCACGGCTTGCCGAACTGCTTGATCGCCGGGAACAGGATGACGTTGTCGACGCAGATCACATCAGGCTTGATGGCGGAAAGCACGCGCGGCAGGTCCTTCTGCGCCCACTTGGCGCTGTCGACGATCGCCGTCCAGCAATCCTTGACGTAATTGTCGACCTGGTCGTAGGGCGACTTGCGGAAGTTGGGGATATGGCCGTTGATGAAGTCCTCCCAGAACTTGGCCATCTGCTCGGGCGGCATCGGTTCGGAAAGGTTCACCGGATGCGCCTCGAAGCCATAGCCCTTGTAGACATCGACGAATCCCGGATCGGACAGGAACACCGCTTTGTGTCCGCGCGCCTCCACGGCTTGAGCGATGCCGACGGAATTGAGCGCCGGGCCGTAGGCGGCTTCGGGAAAAAACGCGATCGTCTTCTGCGCCATCAGGCTTCTCCTTCACTCTGCGAAAATTCTGACGTCGGCGGCATCCCAGCCGAGTTCGACCTGGTCGCCCAATGCGACCGGCCGCCGGTCGGCTGCGTCGGCGGTTACACGCACGAGGAACGGCTTCGGCGACAGCGGCGTGCGGACATGCAGCTGCAGGTCGAGCCCCTGATAGGCCAGCACCTCGACCGTTCCGGTCGTCCGGTTCGCGGTATCCGCTGACGGGAACAGCCGGACGCGTTCGGGCCGCACCGACGCGACGGCAGCCGCCCCGGACGAAAGCGCTGCGGGGACCTTGCCGGCGATGCGCGCGCCATTCGCGGCCACGACGCCATCGGCTGACACCTTGCCCGGGATAAAATTCATCACGCCGATGAAGTCGGCGACGAAACGCTCAGCCGGATGCTCATAGACCGCATGCGGCGTGTCGCATTGCAGCAGCTTGCCGTCTTTCAGCACCGCCATGCGGTCGGCCATGACCAGCGATTCCTCCTGATCATGGGTGACGATGACAAAGGTGATGCCGACCTCGTGCTGCAGGCGCTTCAATTCCAGCTGCATGGCGCCGCGCAGCTTCTTGTCGAGCGCGCCGAACGGCTCGTCGAGCAGCAGCAAGCGCGGGCGCTTGACCAGGGCGCGGGCGAGCGCCACGCGCTGCTTCTGACCGCCCGATAGTTGCTCCGGCTTGCGGTCGGCGAAGGGCACGAGTTCGGTGGTCGCCAGGATGGCGTCGACGCGCGCGCGGATTTCTTTAGCCGGCAAGCGCTCCATCTCCAGCCCATAGGAGACATTGGCCCGCACGCTCATATGCGGGAACAGCGCGTAGGACTGAAACATCAGATTGACCGGCCGCTTGTTGGGCGGCATCCTGGCGATGTCCTTGCCGTCGAGCAGGATGCGCCCATCGCTCGGCGTCTCGAAGCCGGCCAGCATGCGCAAGAGCGTGGTCTTGCCGCAGCCCGATGGACCGAGGAGCGCGAAGAACTCGTTCTCCCTGATATCCAGCGAGATGCCGTCGACGGCGGTGACGCGGCCGAAATTCTTCGACACACGATCGATGGCCAGCAGCGTGCGCGGTTCGCTCATTGGCCGATCATTCCCCGGTTGAGCCGCTGCGACAGGGTCAGCGCGGTGACCGAGACCGCCATGACGATGGTGGCCAGGGCGTTGATCTCGGGTGTGATGCCGAAGCGGATCATGGCGTAGATCTGCATCGGCAGCGTGGTCGAGGCGCGGCCCGCGCCTGCGGTGAAGAAGGCGATGATGAACTCGTCGACCGAGAGCGTGAAGGCGAGCAGTGCGCCGGCAATCACGGCCGGCGCGATGACCGGCAAGGTGATCCGCCGGAAGGTGGCGATGGCGGAGGCGCCGAGATCGGTGGAAGCCTCGACGATCGACCAGTCGAAACTCTTCAGCCGGGCACGCACCACCGAGCAGACGAAGGCGAGGTTGAATACGACATGGGCGAGGATGATGGTGTGCAGGCCCATGGTGAGGTTGAGCATCGAAAAGAACGACAGGAGCGCGATTGCCAGCACGATGTCGGGAATGATCATCGGCGCGAAGATCAGCGCCTCGAGCCCCTTGCCATATTGCCGGCGCATCTCGACGCCGATCGCCAGCAGCGTGCCGAGCAAGGTGGCGATCGCTGTCGAGACCAGCGCCACGATCAGCGTGTTGAGGGCGGCGGAGAGGATCGCGGAATTGCCGGCCAGCGAGACGTACCATTTCAGCGAAAAGCCCGACCATGCCGTAGGCAGCCCGCCTTCGTTGAAGGAGAGCGCGACCAGCACGGCGATCGGGATATAGAGGAAGGCATAGACGAGCACGAGAATCGTCCGCATGCTGAAAGCGCGGGTCAGGGAGTGGTTCATCGCCGGCCCCCAAAACAGCGTCCTTCTCCCCGTTCACGGGGAGAAGATGCCGGCAGGCAGATGAGGGGCAGCGCCCAACCTTGCAGGCGTTGGCGCCGCCCCTCATCCGCCCCTTCGGGGCACCTTCTCCCCGTAAACGGGGAGAAGGGAAGGGTCGCGCTGCGCTCAGCCATCGGCTTTCACTTCAGCCGCCCGTCCGGAGGCGCGATTGGCGGCGATCGCTTGCGCCATCAGCACCAGCAGCATGATGGCGATCAGCGCCATTGCCAGGGCCGCGCCGAACGGCCAGTCATTGGCGGTCAGGAACTGGTCGTAGACAAGGTTGCCGATCATCTGGAAGCGGCCGCCGCCGAGCAGCGCCGGGGTGACGAAATTGCCGATCGACAGCACGAAGACGAAGACGGCGCCGGCGACGATGCCGGGCACGGTCAGCGGCAGGATGACACGGCGAAACGTCGTCATCGCCGAAGCGCCGAGATCGCGCGAGGCTTCGGCCAGTTCCGGGTTGAGCCGCGACAAAGGCGCGTAGCAGGCGAGGATGACGAAGGGCAGATAGTTGTAGACCAGGCCGGCGATGACCGCGCCTTCGGTGTAGAGCATCGAGGGCGGTTCACCGGTGTAGCCCACCCAGCGCAGGAGCTGGGTGATAAGCCCTTCGCGGTTGAGCAGCACGATCCAGGCATAGGTGCGGATCAGGTAGTTGGACCAGAACGGCAGCACGGCGAAGAACAGGAACACCGGCTGCCAGCGGCGCGGGGCGGCCGCGATGGCATAGGCGGCGGCGTAGCCGATCACCACCGCGATCAGCGTGGCGATGCCGGCAATGCGCGCCGAGTTCAGGAAAATGCCGGCATAGAGCGGGTCGAAGACCTGCCCGAAATTCTCCAGCGTGAAGGTGTAGTCGATGCCGCCATAGATGCCGCGCCGGAAGAAGGCGAGCGCCAGCACCAGCGCGCATGGCACCACCATCAGCGCGGTCAACCAGACCAGCGCCGGGGCCATCAGCAAGGAGGAGCGGGATGATCGCATCACGCCGCGCCCTCGCTGGCAGCAGGCGAGTTCCCCCTCACCCGGATTGCCAACCGAATTGCGAAGGGCAATTCGGGACAATCCGACCTCTCCCCGAGGGGAGAGGAGCGCGCCAGAGCTGGCTCCAGCCTCTTCTCCCCGCCGGGGAGAAGGTGGCCGCGAAGCGGCCGGATGAGGGGGCGCTGCGCTGGAGATTGGCGAAGGCCCGCGAGCCAGCCGATCTCCCCGCTTGAGGGGGAGATGGCCGGCAGGTCAAAGGGGGGCGTGAAGGAACGCAAGCGTGATTCCAGCAATCGATCTTACTGCGCGGCCTTGATCTCGCTGACGATCTTGGAATAGTCGCGCTGGGCTTCGCCGACGTCACGCAACTGCTCGAACTTGACGAGGTCGGCCACCGGCATCGCCATGTTGGGAAATTTTGCCAGGAAATCGGCCGGCAGGCTTTCCATCGCCGGCTTGTTCGGAACCTTGTAGTCGATATTCTGGGCCGCCCAGGCGTGGTTCTTGGCATCGAGCATGAAGTTGATGAACTGGAACGCGGCATCCTTGTGCTCGGAGGCCTTCATCACCACCATCGTGTCGACCCAGAGATCCGAACCTTCCTTGGGAATGATGTATTTGATCTCCGGCTTGTCGGCGATGCCGTAATTGCACCAGCCGTCCCAGGCCTGGACCATCAGCGCTTCTCCGGAGACCAGTTTCGAATAGAAGGTGGTGTCGTCATAGGCGAGCAGGGTTTTCTTGGCCGAGATCAAGAGGTTCTTGACCTCGGCCATCTTGGCCGGATCTGTCTCGTTGACGGAGAAACCCTTGTCGAGCTGCCCGGCGGCGAGCAGCCAGCGATCAGTCGCCAGCATGGTGGTCTTGCCCTTCAGCTCATCCGACGGCGCCAGCAGGTCGCTCCAGCTCGTGGGCGCCGTCTTGACCAGGTCCGAGCGGTAGCAGAGGCCGGTCGTGCCCCAGGTGTAGGGCACGGAGAAAGTGTTGCCGACATCGTGCGGCAGCTTGGTCGCTTCGGGATAGAGGTTGGCGAGATTGGGGATCTTGGCGTGGTCCATCGGCTCGGTCAGGCCGAGCTTGTTCAGAACCTCGGCGAAGGGCGAGGAGACGAAAACCACGTCATAGCCCTTGCCGCCGGCGGCAATCAGCTTGCCCATGATCTCTTCATTGGTGGCGTGCACCACGACTTCGCCGGAAACGCCCGTCGCGGTCTTGAAAGACGCCATGGCATCGGGCGCCATGTAGCCGTCCCAATTGGAAATGACGAGGTCGGCGGCCATCGCCGGCGCGGACAGCGCCACGACAAGCCCGAGGGCGATCGAAGGCATTCTCAGCGCACGGCGCCGCAGGCTGGTAGCAGTCATGGCAGGCTCCCATTCCGGTTGGTTCGTCGAATTCGTGCTGGACCCGCGCGACATGCGCCGCTGCATCGATCCTGTTCCCGCGGTCTTTTGTCGCCGATTGCACTGACAGTACTATTGCAGAAAAAAGTACGTCAATCCATAATTTGACAACCGGCCTCGGAATCTGGCCGATTGCGTCCACGCCGGTGATGGGTCAAATCAACGAGGTCACGTCCGTTCCACGAGAATGTCATGCAAGCCGCAACCCGACGACCTCGCACCAACCATCTCGATCTGGCCCAGCGCATCCTGGATGTGGCGCGGCAGCGTGGCTTCGCGCCCGGCGCACGCCTGCCCGAGCAACAGATCGCCTCGCTGTGCAATGTCTCGCGCACTCCGGTCCGGGCGGCGCTCAGCCTGCTCGCGGAGCAGGGTGTCGTGCGCTGGGAGGCGGACACCGGATATCACTTGGCGATCGACCTCGCCGCGCAGCCGGCGATATCAGCCGAATTGCCCGCCGCCGAGGAAGACGAGCTTGCCGAGGCCATCCTGCGCGACCGTTCGGCGCGGCGCCTCGACCAGACAGTGACCGTCGCAGGGCTGATGCGGCGGTACAGTGCCGAACGGAAAACGGTACTAAAATCTCTGAACAGACTGACGGAGGAGAATCTTCTCGATCGCGCACCAGGTCAGTCCTGGTTGTTCCGGCGCGCCCCTGATGACCCGGAGGCGCAAGGCGAGAGCTACGAGTTCCGGCTGCTTTTGGAGCCCGCCGCCATCCTGACGCCCGGCTTCCGGCTCGACGGCGCGCGCGCCGCGATGTTGCGCCAGGGCATGGAGGCGCTATCGGCGCTGCCCGACGCCGCGTTCGATACACGCGAGTTCCAGCGGCTCGACATCGATTTCCACGGCATGATCGCCGAAGGCAGCGCCAACCGCTTCGTCGCCGACGCGCTGGCCGATCACCTCAGGCTGCGGCGGCTTCCGGGCATCTATGCCGGCGTCAACGTCTTCCGGCTGAAGCAATCGTTGCGCGAACACCTGAACATACTCGACCATCTTGAGAGCCGGCAGTATGAGGTTGCTGCCGATCTGCTGCGCATCCACCTGCGGCTGTCGCGCAGCCAGCGGCCGCAGGCGGCCAGTCGCGGCGCTCCCGCGCTGTTCGGCATGATCAGCCGGCCGGAATGAAGAGGATTTAATTGACGCGTAGAGCGAGCCCGACCATCGCGCTGTTTCCCGAGGCCAGTTTCGGGGCGGCGTTGAATTGCGTCGGCATCGCGCAGGCGCTGCGCGCGAAGGGCGCGCGGCCGGTGTTCATCTGCCATGCCGGCTTCTCCGGCGTCTTTGCCGACTATGGTTTCCAGGAATACCAGCTGCCGACCGAGGAGCCGCTGAGCGACAGCGAGCGCCAGAGCTACTGGCAGGCGTTCGTGCGCCGGCATCTGCCGCATTTCAGGCTGAGCCCGATCGACCAGCTCGAAACCTATGTCGCGCCGACCTGGCAGGCGATCGTCGACACGGCGGTCAATGCCGAGGCGCCGCTGCGCCAATTGCTGGCGCGGCTGAAGCCCGACGCGGTGGTGCTCGACAATGTCATCATGTTCCCGGCGATAGCGGCAGCCGGCTGCCCGTGGGTGCGCGTCGTTTCCTGCGCCGAGACGGAACTTCCGGACAACGCCGTGCCGCCCTATCTGTCGGGCCTCGGCGCTGGCGATCCGCAACGCGCGGCGTTCGAGGCGCGATATCTCGCAGCCTCGGCGCCGGCGCATGACCGCTTCAACCGCTTTCGCGCCGATTGCGGCCTAGCGCCGCTGCCGAAGGGCCTGTTTCTTGAAACCTCACCCGATCTCAATCTGCTCTTGACGCCGGCGATCGTGCGCCGCGAACGCGCCGAGCCGCTCGACCCCGAGCGCTTCGTCTATCTCGAAGGCTGCGTGCGGTCGGAAGGGCCATTCGAGGTGCCGGTTTTCCCGCGCAATGGCGGGCCGCTGGTCTATGTCAGCTTCGGCAGTCTCGGCGCAATGGATGTCGGCCTGATCGAGCGCATGCTTGCCGTATTCGACCGGCTGCCGGCCCGCTTCATCGTCAATGTCGGTGGCCTGCGCGATGCCTACCGCGCGGTGCCCGACAATGTCTACCTCGACGCCTGGTTTCCGCAGCCCTCCGTGGTGGCGAAGTCGGACTTGTTCATCCACCACGGCGGCAACAACAGCTTTTGCGAAGCGCTGCGCTTCGGCGTGCCTTCGCTGATCATGCCCTATTGCTGGGACGGGCACGACAATGCGCAACGCGCCGGCGAAACCGGCGTCGGCGACCATATCGGCCGTGACGGCTGGACCGAAGGGGGATTGGAGAGAGCCATTCTCGGCCTGCTGGCCGATGACGCCATGCGCGCCCGCCTCAGGGACAATGCAGCCGAGATGGCGCTGAAACCCGGAACGGACGTGGCCGCGCAAGCCATTCTCTCCCTGATACGGACATGAACGAAATGCTCGATAAGAATACGAATACCGCAAACCTCTTCAATGGCAACGACCCCAAGGCCTGGCTTACGCAGCATGGCATCACCGAGATCGAGTGCCTGGTGCCCGACATGAACGGCGTGCTGCGCGGCAAGGCGCTGCCGTCCGCCAAATTCCTCAAGGCGCTGGAAGACCGCGCGCTCTACCTGCCGAGCAGCGCCTTCCTGGTCAGCATCGACGGCCGTTATTCCGGCTCGATCGACGAGGGTTTTGCCTATTCGGACCCCGACATGCGCATGGTGCCCGATGTCTCGACGCTGTGCCTGGCGCCGGGCGCCGGGGCGGGGAAGGCCTATGTTTTCGCCGATGCCTTTCATATGGATGGCAGGCCGTGGATGGCTTCGCCGCGTCATGTGCTGCGCGCCGTGCTCGATCTCTATCGCCAGCGCGGCTGGCGCGCGGTGGTCGCACCCGAGCTCGAATTCTACCTTACCGCGCCCAATCCCGATCCGGACAAGCCGCTGACCGCGCCGGTCGGTGCCAATGGCCGCGCCGAGGGCGTGCAGCATCCCTATGACATGGCGGCGCTGGAAGAATTCGAGCCGGTGATCCGGCGTATCTATGACTATTCAGCGGCAGCCGGACTGCCCCTCGACACGCTGATCCATGAATCGGGCACGGCGCAGCTCGAAATCAATCTGCTGCATGGCGACGCCCTGCCGCTCGCCGACCAGGTGCTTTTGTTCAAGCGGTTTACGCGGCAGGCCGCGCAGCAATGCGGCATGCATGCGACCTTCATGGCCAAGCCGATCGCGGCCCAGGCGGGCAGCTCGATGCATCTGCACATGTCCGTTGTCGACGAGGCCGGCAACGCGCTTTTCGCCGGCAGCGACGATGCCGACACCGGGATGTTCGGCCATTTCATCGGCGGCCTGCAGAAGTACATTCCCGAAATCATGCCGCTGTTCGCGCCGAACGTGAACTCGTTCCGCCGCATCAGGCCGAACCACAGCGCGCCGGCCAACATCGAGTGGTCGCATGACAACCGCTCCTGCGGCCTGCGCGTGCCGGCCGGCGGGCGCATGGCGCGGCGGGTGGAGAACCGGCTGCCGGGTGCCGATTCCAATCCCTATCTGGCGATCGCCGGTTCGCTGCTTGCCGGCTATCTCGGTGTCGAGCAGAAGCAGGCGCGCTCGGCCGAGGCGTCGGGCAATGCCTACAAGATCAAGAGCACGCTGCCGAAGACCATGGAGGAGGCGCTCGACCGCTTCACCGCGTGCGACCCGGTGCGGGCATTGCTGGGCGAGGACTTCTTCCAGACCTATCTGCGCGTCAAGAGCGTCGAGCTCGACCTGTTCCAGAGCGTGGTGACGAGTTGGGAACGCGACCACCTCTTGCTGAAGGTGTGATCATGGCATCTTCGACGGGTTTCAATTCCGGTCTCGATATCGGCAAATCCTATTATGTCGCGACCGCCAATCCGGCGCCGGAACACGCGGCCCTTGCGGGCGATGTCGAGGCGGATCTGGTCGTCGTCGGCGGCGGCTGCACCGGCCTGTCGGCCGCCCTTCACGCGGCCGAGCGCGGCCTCAAAGTGGTGCTGCTCGAAGGCGGCAGGATCGGCTGGGGCGCGTCGGGCCGCAATGGCGGCCAGATGATCCCCGGCCTGCGCAAGGGCGCCAAGGGTCTGGTCAAGCTCTACGGACCCGAGCGGGCGAAGGTGCTGTTCGACCTCGCCTTCGAGGCACGCGGCCTGGTGCTCGGCATCATCGAGCGCCATGCCATCGACTGCGACCTCAGGCTGACCGGCCATCTGGTCGGCGCGGTCAACGGCTCCGACCTCAGGGATCTCGAGGAAGAGGCCAAATGCCTCAAGAGCGTGATGAAATTCCGCGACGTCGAGATCCTGTCGGCGGCGGACGCGCGGGCCAAGGTCGACACGCCTTATCAGGGCGCGATGTATGAGCCGCTCGGCGGCCACATGCATCCACTCAACTATACGCTCGGGCTTGCCCGCGCGGCTGTCGCGGCCGGCGTCACCATCCACGAGAATTCGGTGGCGGTGAAACTGGAGCGGAAGCCGTCGATCCGGGTTTCGACGGCAAAGGGATCGGTGCGGGCCAGACACGTCGTGCTGGCGGGAGACGCGCTGCTCAACGGGCTGGAGCCACGCGTCAACAGCCGCATCATGCCGGTCGGCAACTACATCGTCGCCACCGAGCCGCTGGAGGGCAAACGCAACGTCATCCCCGCCAATGTCGCGGTGTCCGACACGCGCTTCGTCGTCAACTATTACAGGATGTCCGCGGACGGGCGGCTGTTGTTCGGCGGCGGCGAGCGCTACACGCCGTCACCGCCGGCCGATATAGCCGGCTTCGTGCGGCCGCACATGGAAGGCACCTTCCCGCAGCTCAAGGGATGCCGCATCGATCATGCCTGGGGCGGGCTGGTGTCGGTGACGACGTCGCGGCTGCCGCATGTCGGGCACTATGGCGAGGTCTATTTCGCGCATGGCTATTCCGGCAAGGGCGTCATCCTGTCGACACTGTCGGGCAAGCTGCTCGCCGAAGCGATCACCGGCGATGCGTCGCGGCTCGACCTGTTCTCGACGCTGACCCCGATGCCGTTCCCGGGCGGCACGGCGCTGCGCGGGCCACTCTATGTGCTGGGGATGTTGTGGTACGCGATGCGGGATCGGATGAAGCATTGAGGGGCTAACGATCAGAGGCTGGCGGGACCGCGCCCCCCTCTGTCCTGCCGGACATCTCCCCCACGAGGGGGGAGATTGGCAGCTTTGGCGCCCCGCCTTTTCCTTGCAAATGTTAAATTTGGCGAAAGCCGGCGTAGCATCCGATCTCCCCCCAAGTGGGGGAGATGCCCGGCAGGGCAGAGGGGGGCGCTGGCCCGCCGACGTCGGAAGGCTAGCAAGGCCTCTTACACCACAAAAAAATCCTCGATACGCTGCCTGGCATCCAGCAGCGCCGGCAGGATCTCCCGTTCCATCTCCGCGACCGAAAACCGTGCCGACTGTGTAGAGACATTGATCGCCGAGACCGTGCGTCCGGACCTGTCGCGGATCGGCACGGCGATGGAGCGCAGGCCGAGTTCCAGCTCCTCGTCGACGATGGCGAAGCCATCCGTTCCAGCCTTGCCGATGGCCTTCGCCAGCAACGGCCTTTCAACAATCGTCTTCGGCGTCCGGCGTTCGATGGTTGCGTGGCTAAGAAATGCGTCGAGTTCCTCTGGCGTCAGCCCGGCGAGCAGCATCCGGCCCATCGAGGTGCAATAGGCGGGCAGCCTGGTGCCGACATCGAGCGAGACGCTCAGGATACGGCGGCCAGGAATACGGGCGACATAGACGACATCCTCGCCCGACAAGATCGCCGCCGAGCAAGCTTCGTTCAACTGCGCCGCCACCGCACGCATGATCGGCGCGGCGAAGCTCCACAGCGAGGCGCCTCCGAGCCAGGTGCGAGCGACGGTCAGCAGGCGCGGCGACAGGGAGAACACACGGCCGGATTGAGTCGCGTAGCCGGTGGCGACCAAGGTCAGCAGGAAGCGACGGGCGCCGGCGCGGGTCAGGCCGGCTTCCTCGGCCATTTCGGTCAGGGTCATGCCCGCAGGATGCCGGGCCAGGATTTCCATCACGGCAAGACCGCGCCCGAGCGAGCCGACTTGATCACGGGAAACGGCCTCTTTGTCCATCTCATCCTCTGACAAAAGCGATTTAGCCAGCATTGACTCCGCCTCGGAGCAGGCGCTAGAAAGTATCCCATATAATACTTTTGTTCGCAGTGCGAACTTTTCTAATTGTGAGGGCGCCGCGATGGTGAAGTTCCTGCCGCTTAAACAGGCCGTCGCGGAAAACCTGAAAAATGGGGACACGGTCGCCTTCGAAGGCTTCACCCATCTGATCCCGACAGCTGCCGCGCATGAGGCGATCCGCCAGGGGTTTCGCGACCTGACCCTGATCCGCATGACACCCGATCTGATCTACGACCAGATGATCGGCATGGGCATGGCGAAGAAAATCGTCTTCTCCTATGTCGGCAATCCCGGTGTCGGCCTGCTGCGGCGCGCCCGCGATGCGATCGAGAACGGTTTTCCCCGATCGATCGAGGTCGAGGAGCACAGCCATGCCGGCATGGCCAACGCCTATGAGGCGGGCGCGGCCGGCCTGCCTTGCGCGGTGTTCCGCGGCTATCGCGGCGCCGGCCTTGCCGCGGTCAATCCGAACATCAAATCGGTCACCTGTCCGTTTACCGGCGAGGTGCTGGCGGCGGTGCCGTCGATCCGGCCCGATGTCACTTTCATCCATGCGCAGAAGGCCGACAAGAAGGGCAATGTGCTGGTCGAAGGCATTATCGGCATCCAGAAGGAGGCGGTGCTGGCGGCCAGGCGCGCCGTGGTGACGGTCGAGGAGGTGGTCGACAATTTCGACGATTTGCATCCGAACCTGACCGTCCTGCCGCGCTGGACGATCGCGGCGATTTCGATCGTGCCCGGCGGTTCGCATCCGTCCTATGCGCACGGCTATTATGCGCGCGACAATGCCGCCTATCTCGAATGGGACGAGATTGCCGCCGACCGTGAGAAATTCCAAAAGTGGATGCAGGCCAACGTTATCGAAAGAGCCGCCGACGATTTCGCGGGCCGCGTCGAACATCTGAGGAAAGCGGGATGAGCGACAACCAGAACCCCTTGGGCTTTACATCAAACGAGATGATGACGATCGCGGCCAGCCGGGCCCTGGGGAACGACGACGTCTGCTTCGTCGGCATCGGCGCGCCGTCGGCTGCCTGCAATGTGGCGCGGCTGACGCATGCACCCGACATCACGCTGATCTATGAGAGCGGCACGATCGGTACGGCGCCCGACGTGCTGCCGCTGTCGATCGGCGACGGCGAATTGTGCGAGACAGCAGTCACCACCGTCGCGGTGCCGGAGATGTTCCGCTACTGGCTGCAGGGCGGCCGCATTTCGATCGGCTTTCTCGGCGCGGCGCAACTCGACAAGTTCGGCAACATCAACACCACGGTCATCGGCGACTATTTTCATCCCAAGACTAGGCTGCCGGGTGGCGGCGGCGCGCCGGAGATCGCGACGTCGTCGAAGGAAATCTACATCACCATGGCGCAGACCAAGCGCGGCATGGTTGAAAAGATCGACTTCTTCACCTCGTTCGGCCATGGCGAGGGCGGCGATCATCGCAGGCGGCTGGGCATCGATACCGCTGGCCCGACCTTGCTGATCACCGACCTGGCCATCTGGAAGCCGGACCCGGTGAGCAAGGAATTCACGGTCGTGTCCCTACATCCCGGCGTTACCCGCCTGCAGGTGCAGGAGAGCTGTGGCTGGGTGGTTAAGTTCGCCGAGGCGCTTGACGAAACGCCGGCGCCAAGCGAACTCGAACTCAAGACATTGCGCGACCTGCAGGCCCGCACCAAGGCGGCGCATGAGGGGACCGGAAAAGGGAAAGCTGCCTGACATGGCCGAGGCCTATATTTGCGACTATATCCGCACGCCGATCGGCCGCTTCGGCGGTTCGCTGTCCTCGGTACGTACCGATGACCTTGGCGCCATCCCGGTGAAGGCTTTGCTTGAGCGCAATCCCGGGATCGACTGGCAGGCGGTGGACGACGTCGTCTATGGCTGCGCCAACCAGGCCGGCGAGGACAACCGCAACGTGGCGCGCATGGCGCTGCTGCTGGCCGGCCTGCCGCAGGAGATTCCGGGCTCCACCGTCAACCGGCTGTGCGGCTCGGGCATGGACGCGCTGACCATCGCCGCGCGCGCCATCAAGGCCGGCGAGGCGGAACTGCTGATTGCAGGCGGCGTGGAATCGATGAGCCGGGCGCCCTTCGTCATGCCGAAAGCCGACGCTGCTTTTTCGCGCAATGCCGAGATCTACGACACCACCATCGGCTGGCGCTTCGTCAACCCGCTGATGAAGAAGCAGTATGGCGTCGATTCCATGCCGGAGACCGGCGAGAACGTCGCCGAGGATTTCGCCGTGTCACGCACCGACCAGGACGCTTTCGCGGCACGCAGCCAGGACAAGGCGGTCGCGGCACAAGCCAATGGCCGGCTGGCGAAGGAGATCACTCCGGTGGCGATCCCGCAGCGCAAGGGCGATGCGGTCGTCGTGTCGAAGGACGAGCATCCCCGCGCGGGCACCACGGTCGAGGCGCTGGCCAAGCTGCCGACGCCGTTCCGCCAAGGCGGCACGGTGACGGCCGGCAATGCCTCCGGCGTCAATGACGGCGCGGCGGCGCTGGTCGTTGCTTCCGAGGCAGCGGTGACGAAATACGGGCTGACGCCGATCGCGCGCATCCTTGGCGGCGCCGCCGCCGGGGTCGCGCCGCGCATCATGGGCATCGGTCCGGCGCCGGCGACGCAGAAGCTTTGCGCGCGGCTTGGCCTGACGCCAAAACAATTCGATGTCATCGAACTCAACGAAGCCTTTGCCTCGCAAGGCATCGCCGTGCTGCGCCAGCTCGGCATCGCGGAAGATGCCGAACACGTCAATCCGAATGGCGGCGCCATCGCGCTCGGCCATCCCCTGGGCATGTCGGGCGCGCGCATCTCCGGCACGGCGGCGCTGGAGCTTCGCGAACGCGGCGGCCGCTACGCGCTGGCCACCATGTGCATCGGCGTCGGCCAGGGCATCGCCATCGCGCTCGAACGGGCCTGATCGGAGACTGCAAATTGCCAGGGTTGGCGCCGCCCCTCATCGCCCTGCCGGGCACTTCTCCCCGTATAGTGACGGGGAGAAGGAAGCTGGCGGCAATGCCGGCGCCCTCCTTTGAACGCCGGTGATTGGCGAAACCGGCAATGACAGGCCCCTCTCCCCGTCACTATACGGGGAGAGGATGCCGGCAGCAGGTGAGGGGCGGCGCCAACCTGAAGCGATTGGCCGCTCTCAAATTTGACCATGTGGACAAAAGTCTAGACCCGTTCCATAGTTCCTCGTCTGACATTCTTAGGGAACAGCCGGCTCGACACGGCTGTCGAACAGAGGGGCACTTCAATGGAAAACCGGAAGAACAAATCTCATTTGATGCGCGAAGGGCTGTCGCGACGCAACGTGCTGGAGCTGGGCGCGCTTGGCCTGGCCGCGGCGATGCTGCCTGGCGCGGCCTTCGCGGCGGGCAAGAAACTGAAGGTGGCCGCTATCTTCGCCACGCCGATCGAGGAACCCTGGGACAACCAGATCCACGTCGCACTGCAGAAGGCCGAAAAGGAACTCGGCATCGAATACAAATGGTCCGAGAAGGTGCAGACCGCCGACTTCAGCCGCGTCATGCGCGAATATGCGCAGGGCGGGTACCAGCTGGTGCTGGGCGACGCCTTCGCCGCCGAGCGTGAATCGCGCCGCACGGCCAAGCAGTTCCCCAAGACCGCATTTCTGTTCGGCTCAGGCGCGGGGCCGGCCGAACCCAATTTCGGCGTCTTCGACAACTGGATCCACGAGCCTGCTTATCTCTCCGGCATGATCGCCGGCAAGATGTCGAAGTCGGGTACGGTCGGCGCGGTGGCGGCGATGGGCATTCCGGAAGTGAACCGGCTGGTCAATGCCTTCTTCGCTGGCGCCAAGGAGGTTAATCCGAACGTCAAGAAGAAGGTCGCCTTCATCGGTTCCTTCTTCGATCCGCCCAAGGCCAAGGAAGCGGCGGTGGCGCAGATCGACGCCGGCGTCGACGTCATCTATGCGGAACGCTTCGGCGTCATCGAGGCGGCGGTCGAGAAGAAGATCCTCGCCATCTCCAACATGTCCGACCAGTCGAGCCTCGGCCCCGATACGGTCATCACCGGCCCGGTCTGGGACATGTACCCGACGGTCGAGCAAGCGATCAAGCTGGTCAAGGCCGGCGTCTACACGGCGCAGGACTACGGCGATTTCTCGCGCATGGCCAAGGGCGGCTCCTATCTCGCGCCCTTCCACAAGTTCGACAAGACCTTGCCCGCCGAGGTCAAGGATCTGGTCGAGAAGAAGAAGGCCGAGATCCTGGAAGGCAATTTCCGGGTGGATGTCGACGAGAATACGCCGGTTTCGGATTGAGTTCAGATCTTTAGGGGTTGGTGCTAGGCGCCCCTCTGTCCTGCCGGACATCTCCCCCTCAAGGGGGGAGATTGGCAGCTTCGGTCTTTGCGCCTTTCCTCCCACGTGGAAGATTGGCGAAAGCGCCGATGACATCTGATCTCCCCCTTGAGGGGGAGATGGCCGGCAGGCCAGAGGGGGTGCAGCGTTGCCCTCTGCGGTTAGTCACCGGATCGCAAGTCAGGAGCACCCTTGCCCGCCCCACTCATCGAAATGCGCGGCATCACCAAGAGCTTCGGCGCCGTCAAGGCGAACGAGGCTGTCGATCTCAGCGTGGCGCCAGGAGAAATCCTCGGTTTGCTCGGCGAGAACGGCGCCGGCAAGACCACATTGATGAACGTGCTGTTCGGTGCTTATGCGCCGGATGCCGGCGAGATCCTGATCCAGGGCCGGCCGGCGCGGATCACCAGTTCGGCGGATGCGCTGGCCGCCGGCATCGGCATGGTGCATCAACATTTTCATCTGGCGCCACGGTTGACCGTGCTGGAAAACCTGCTCATCGGCATTCCGGGTAAGGCGGGGCGGATCGATCGCGCCGGCGGGCTGGTGCGGCTCGCCGAAATCAGCAGCCAGCATGGGCTGACACTCGACCCCAACCTGCCGGTCTCCGCGCTGTCGGTGGGCGAGCAGCAGCGGCTCGAAACCGTCAAGGCGCTGTTTCGCGGCGCCAGGCTCCTGATCCTCGACGAGCCGACCGCGGTGCTGGCGCCGATCGAGGTCGGCGGGCTGTTTTCGGCGTTGCGGTCGATGGCGGCGCAGGGGCTCGGCATCATCTTCATCTCGCACAAGCTCAACGAGGTGCGGGCGCTGACGCATCGCTGCACCGTGCTGCGGCATGGCCGCGTCGCCGGCCGTGTCGATGATCCGGCAAACACGACGTCGGCTGCAATGGCGCAATTGATGTGCGGCCATGAAATCGTGCCGCCGGCGCGTGGGCCATCGACACCGGGCGCCGATGTGCTGATCCTCGACCGCATTTCGACCTCACGGCATTCGGGCACCGCGTTGCGCGATGTGTCGCTTGTGGTGCGTGCTGGCGAGATTCTCGGCATTGCCGGAGTCTCGGGCAATGGCCAGCGAGCGCTGGCGGAGGTGATCTCGGGCGTGCGCGCGCCCGACAACGGCCAAATGACGATAGCCGGCAAACAGGTCGTGCACTTCTCGCCGCGCGAGGTGCAGGCGCTGGGCCTTGGCCGCATCCCGGAAGATCGCATGACGACGGGGCTGGTCACCAATCTGCCACTCGCCGATTCGATGGTGCTGCCGCGCATCGGCACATCAGCCTTCTCCGCCAGGGGGCTGCTCAAGCCCGATGCGATCCGCGCCTTCGCGGAGGAACAGATCAAGGCCTATGATATCAGATGCCCCGGGCCGATGACTCGCGCCGGGGCGCTGTCCGGCGGCAATCTGCAGAAGGCGCTGCTGGCACGCGAGCTGGCCTTCGATCCCAAGGTCCTGATCGTCTCGCAGCCGACACGCGGCCTCGACATCGGCGCGGCCCGCTTCATCCACGAAAAGTTCCTCGCCATGCGCGCCAAGGGCTGTGGCATCATCGTCATCGGCGAGGATCTGGAAGAGCTGCTGGTGCTCTGCGACCGCGTCGCGGTGATGTATGAGGGCCGCATCGCCGGCACGCTCGACAGCGCCGATGCGACTATCGCGCGGCTTGGCCTGCTGATGACCGGCGCGGAGGGAAAGGCGTAGCATGGGTTTGCTTCGACGTTTCGCCTGGGAGTTCGGCGCCGCCCCTCACCTGCCTGCCGGCATCCTCTCCCCGTATAGTGACGGGGAGAGGAGCGCTCTCGTCGACGGTTTCGCCAATCACCAACGTCGCAAAAACAGTCGCCGACGTTGCGGCAAGCCTTCTTCTCCCCGTCACTATACGGGGAGAAGGTGCCGGCAGGCGGATGAGGGGCGGCGCCGACTTTCGGCGGTCAGCTCAAGAGCGGGGGGCCACTAATGTTCCGCCTCGAAGTCCGCACCTCGACACCCGCCTGGTTCAACCTCGCTTTGCCGATGCTCGCCATCGCGGCCACGCTCATCCTGTGCAGCGGACTGATCGCGCTCGCCGGCGCCGGCGTGCTGGAATCCTACGGCGTCATGTTCACGGCCTCGCTCGGCGACAGCTATGCCATCACCGAGACCCTGGTGCGCGCGAGCCCGATGATCTTCACCGGGCTGGCGGTGGCCGTCGCCTTCCGCGCCAAATTCTGGAACATCGGCGCCGAAGGGCAGTTGCTGGCCGGCGCGGTGGCCAGCTGCTTCGTCGGCGCCATACCGATGCCGGGGCCGCTCGCCATGTTCTTGATGGCGATCGCCGGCGCCGCGGCAGGTGCTGCCGTAGCCCTTGTCCCGGCGACGCTGCGGGTCAAATTCAAGGTCGATGACGTCGTCAGTTCGCTGCTGCTCAATTCGGTCATCTATTACGCGCTGATGGCGCTGATCGAGGGGCCGTGGAAGGATTCGTTCAGCGGCTATCCCATCTCGCCGCCGATCGAGGATTCGGCCAATTTCCCGGTGCTGATCGAAGGCACGCGGCTGCATCTCGGCGTCATCGTGGCGCTGATCGCGGCGCCCTTGATCTGGTTCCTCATCGTGCGCACCACGCTCGGCTTCCGCATCAGGGTCACCGGCGAGAATCCGGAAGCGGCCCGATATGGCGGCATCAACGTGCAGCGCGTGCTGCTCTCGACGGCGCTGCTTTCCGGCGCGCTGGCGGGACTCGCCGGCGTCGGCGAGGTCGGCGGCGTGCATTTCCAGGTGATGAGCGACATCTCGCCGGGCTATGGCTACTCCGGCATCGTCGTCGCCATGCTGGCGCGGCTCAATCCGCTCGGCGTGGTGCCGGCGGCGATCTTCCTGGCCGCGGTGATGACCGGGGCCGAGGCGATGTCGCGGGCGACCGGCGTCCCGGCCTTCCTCAGCGATGTCATCCAGGGCACGGCGCTGCTTGCCATGCTGGTGGCGCTGCTGTTCACCGCCTATCGCATCCGCCGCGTCGGAGCGTCCTCATGAGCGCGGTGTTCGAGCAGATTTTCCGGGTCGGCTTTCTGGCCGCCATCATCCGCATCGCCACGCCGCTGGCCTTCGCGACGCTCGGCGAAATGTTCTCCGAGCGCGCCGGCGTGCTCAATCTCGGCATCGAAGGCATCATGCTGCTCTGCGCCATGACCGGCTTCACCGCCGCCAGCCTCAGCGGCAGCCTGTGGCTGGGCGTGCTGGTGGCGGTGCTGACCGGCATGCTGATGGGGGCGCTGCACGCGCTGTTCACGGTGGTGCTGGGCCTCAGCCAGCATGTCTGCGGCATCGGCGTGACACTGTTCTCCTCGGGGCTTGCCTATTTCCTCTACCGGCTGATCTTCGGCCAGCAATCGGTGCCGCCGAGCATCAAGGGTTTTCAGACGCTGCCGATACCGGTTCTGTCGGACATTCCGGTTCTCGGGCCGGCGGTGTTCAACCAGTTCGCGCTGGTCTACATGGCGATCCTGGCCATCCCGCTCGCTGCCTTCGTGCTCTACCGCACGCCATGGGGCCTGTCGGTGCGCATGGTCGGCGAGAACCCGCGTGCCGCCGATTCCGCCGGCGTCAGCGTCATTGCCACGCGCTTCCAGGCCGTCATCCTTGGCGGTGCACTGATGGGGCTCGCCGGCGCCTTCCTGTCGATGGCGCAGTTCAACGCCTTCACCTTCGGCGTGGTGTCCGGACGCGGCTGGGTGGCAATCGCGCTGGTCGTGTTCGGCCGCTGGGATCCGTGGCGCTCGGCGGGTGCGGCGCTGCTGTTTGCCTTCGTCGACGCGCTCCAGCTGCGCATGCAAGCGAGCGGGCTCGGGCACATCCCTTACGAGGCGTTCCTGATGCTGCCCTTCATCTTTACGATTGTCGCCATGGCGGTGATGTCGCGCAACGCGGTGGCACCCTCGGCGCTGCTGAAGCCGTTTCGACGAGAGGAGCGGTAGGCAAGAACCTTCCTGCATCGCTAGGGATGCCGCCATGCTGCGTCAGTCGATCGCTCAGATCGATCCCCACAGCAATTTCACACCAATTTTTGGCGATCACTGAGAAAATAATTCTGCCAATGACCGGAAAATAGCAATCGACAAAGTCTACAAGTTTTATAGATTAACCGGCGAGACGGAGGTCGATATGTCCTATATCCAGAACGCCCAGACCGACAGCAGCGGCCAGAGGCTGGCCAATGCCCAGGGCTTTCGCCCGGCCTATGCCGGCGCTTTCGCCTATCTCGTCTTTGCCCTTGCGTTCGTGTTCACCGGGGCAGTCGTGCTGGGCCTTATTCCCTAAGGCACCAGATCGGCAGGGGTAGCTGCCCACAGTTGTCAGGCAATCGGAGTTGAATGAACCGGATCCCGGAGCGCTTTCGCGCCTGTGGATTCGCATTTCACAGCATCAGTGATTCCAGTGATGGAGGAGATGACAATGCCGATCGAATTCACGCATGTTCCCGGCAAGACCGCCGACGCGACGGTTCCCTTTTTCTATGACTTCGCAGAGACCGCGACCAAACTCGGGCTGATCGAGGACGGCGGTTTCCAGAAGATCGTCGTCGACGATTCGGCCGGGCTGCTGACCAACATGGATCTTGCCGCCCAGGTGCTCAACCGCACTGCTTCGCTGGAAGTGGTGCTCACCCATTGGGCCGGCGTGATCGAACCGACGGTGGCTGCCCGCCAGTTGGCGTCCATCGACAGGGGGAGCGGCGGACGGCTGGCCCTCAGGATGATCAGCGAGCCGTTGAACGACGACGATGCCGAGACACGGCCGGTCGGACATGGCGTCGTCTGGCAGCGGATCGACGAATATCTGGTGCTGTTGAAGCGGCTGTGGTCGAACGACCGGCCCTTCGACCACGAAGGTGCATTCTACAGCATCAAGGGTGGTTATATCGAGCGCAAGGGTCCGCATGGCGCCGACCTCGTGATCCGTATGGGCGGGCAATCCGGAACTGCGCTGAAGGTGGCAGGCCGGCATGCCGATGTCTTCGAACTGGCGCCGGGTCCGATCGACGATATCAGGCAATTGATGGAGCGGGCGCGTCGCGCCGCGGCCGAACATGGCCGCGCCGGCAAACTGCGCTTCGCGCTTCCGGTCAGGATCCACCAAGGTGTTTCCGTCGCCGGCCAAAAGACGGTCGACCTCTCCGGGCCTCCGGCCCAGGTCGCGCTGTCGCTGCTTGCCTATGCGGCTCTCGGCATCGATGAGTTCATGGTCATCGGCGTCGACACGCCACACGAGATCGCGACGGCTGGCCGGGAAACCATTGCGTTGCTGCGCAACTCCCTGGCGCGCCGGGAGGCTAACGAATTCCACCACGGAGCTTATGCGCCTGGCGCTGGGCTGGAGACGCGAGCAGTGGGCTGAGGCCCGTCAATCTTCTGTTGCATGATGTCTGCCGGCAAGCCGCGACAGGCCATCGATGACGGCGTCCGAATCGGCCAGCACGCCGAAGACGCCGTCCTCGACCGTCACCATGTGCAACGCCGCTTCATGCGCCTTTTGATCACCGCTGGCGCAGGCGTCCGAAATGGTCAGGCACTGGAAATTGCGGTCACAGGCCTCGCGCAGCGTGGTGTGAACGCAGACATCCGTCGTGCATCCGGAAAACATCAGATGCGTGATGCCTCGCGAGCGCAGCACGAGCTCGAAATCCGTATAGGTGAAGGCGCTGTTGCAGGTCTTGTCTACGATGATGTCGTGCGGTGCGACATCGATCTCCGGAACGATCTGGAACCCCGCGCCCGAGCGCAGCAGGACGTCGGTGCCGTCGAGACCGGCGCGCTTGCGGCGCCATTTCTCATAGGGCGTCATGTCGGCCATGTCGGCGCGGTAACCCTGCCTGGTGTGGACGATGGTGAGCCCGGCCCTGCGCGCGGCCGCGATCAGGCGGTTCACCGTGGGCAGGATCGCCCGCAGCGGCGAGGGGTCATATCCCTTCCTGGCGAAATAGCCCGTTGTCGACAGGAAATCCTGTTGCAGGTCGATGACGATCAACGCAGTGTTTTGGGCCACCAGCCTGCCATCATAAGGGTAGTCGAAGGGTATTGCCTTGATCATCCGGAGCTCCTTGCCGCCGGATCATTCTAGCGACTTCGCATCGATGCCGCGACACCGGAAGTCCGGTATCGTGCGGTGGATATCGCCGGCGCGGATCGCCCATAATCGGTAACAAGCCGTCACGGCGCTTCAGGGTTTTGACCGGCACATTCCCAAGAGTTGTTGAGTGCCGTTGTCATCTTCAATGTTGACTAGTAAGTTCATGTTTTATAGTCAACCCGGGCACCTGCCTGCCGTAACCAGGATTGGAAAACGGCGGCCGCGCTGGAGAAATGCCATGGCCGGGGCCGAAGCCGATACCCAGACCGCATTCTGGCCGCCGTGAGAGCAAGGAAGAAGCTCGTGTCGAGACATGGTTTGTTGGCGGCGTTGGTCGCATCGGTGATCCTGGCGGCGACCGGCGCGGTGGCCCAGGAGCAACCGGCCGTCGCTGCAGCAGTAGTCGGGGCCCCTGCCGCGCCGGCAGAAGCGGCACAAGCTGCTCCAGCTGTACCGGCACCCGCCCCACCGGCGGCTGAAGTACCAGCGATGCCTGCGCAGCCGCAGCCGGCGGGGACGGGCCTTGCGGGGACGATGGAGCTGAACCTGCCGCACGACCTGTCGCCATGGGGCATGTTCATGGCCGCCGACATCATCGTGAAGGCGGTGATGATCGGATTGGCGTTCGCGTCGCTCGTCACCTGGACGATATGGCTGGCCAAGTCGCTGGAAATTTTCGCCGGCAAGCTGCGTGTCCGCCATGCCGTCCGCGCGATCGGCGATGCCGCGACGTTGAAGCAGGCGAGCCGGGCGCTCGACCGCAGTGGCGGCCCCGGCGCGCTCCTGGTGCGGGCCGCCGAGGAAGAGACCGCGCTTTCGGCCGGCGCGCTCGACCATGTCGGCGGGGAGGGACTGAAGGAACGGGTCGCCTCGCGCCTGTCGCGCATCGAGGCGGCAGCGTCGCGGCGCATGTCGCGCGGCGCCGGCCTGCTGGCGACGATCGGGTCCACGGCGCCTTTCGTCGGCCTGTTCGGCACAGTCTGGGGCATCATGAACGCCTTCATCGGCATTTCGCAGGCGCAGACCACCAATCTCGCCGTGGTGGCGCCGGGCATCGCCGAGGCGTTGCTGGCCACCGCGATGGGGCTGGTCGCGGCAATTCCGGCGGTGGTGATTTACAACGTCTTTGCCCGCTCGATAGCCGGCTACCGGCAGACACTGGCCGACGCCTCGGCGGGCGTCGAACGGCTGGTCAGCCGCGACCTCGATTTCCGCGCGATAGCACCCGCGGCGGTGCTGGCGGCAGAGTAGAGGGGGCGGTGCCGTGGGAAGCAGGCTTCGACAGACCATGGACGACGATCTCGAGGAGAGCCACGAGATCAATGTCACGCCGTTCATCGATGTCATCCTGGTGCTGTTGATCATCTTCATGGTCGCAGCGCCGCTGGCGACGGTGGATGTCAATGTCGACCTGCCCGGCTCGACCGCGATGCCGGCGCCGCGGCCAGAAACGCCGATTTTCCTGACATTGAAGGATGATCTCACGCTCGCGATCGGCAACGACACCGTGCCGCGCCCGGCTTTTGCCGCCACGCTCGACAGCCGCGCCAAGGGCGACAAGCAGACGCGGATCTTCCTGCGCGCCGACAAGGCGGTGGCCTATGGCGACCTGATGGAGACGATGAACCTGCTGCGTGCCGCCGGCTATCTGAAGGTCGCCCTGGTCGGCCTGGAGGCGGCGCCCGCCGGTGATGCCGCCGCACCGGTGCCAGGCGGAACGGCTTCCCCATGACACGATCGGCCGCCTCGCCCACGATGGGGCTGTCGCGCTTCGGCTGGCGCGACCTTGCCCTATGGGCATGTGCGGCCGTGCTGATGCTTGGGGCGCATGTCGCCGTCGCTTATGCTGTGCAGAATTTCAGTCCAGTCGAACCGTCGGATAGCGGGCCGCCGCCGGCGCCGGTGATCGAAATGGCGCCGATGATGATGACGCCGGCGGCACCCGAACAGGCGGCGATGCTCGATGTAGCGATTCCCGACCAGACCGAGCCGGTCGAGGAGACGGAGAAGACCGCCGAGCCCGACAAGGTAGTCGAGCAAGCCGAACCTGCTGCCGAGCTGGAGACGGTGCCGCCGGACGAACCCACGGAGATGACGGAGGTCGAACCGGTCGTCCAGCCGCCCTTGGAGGATGTCGTCCCCGATATTGTCGAGACTATCGCGCCGGAGGTCGTCGTTCCGCTGCCGCGGTCAAAGCCGGCCGAAAGACACAAGGACAAGAAACCTGCCGAAGCCAAGGTCAAAAAGCCTGCCGACAAGCCCAAGCCAAGGCCGAAGAAGGAAAAGGCCGAACCACCGAAGACGGCAAGTGCCGCGAGTACCGAAGCCAAGCCCGCCGCCAAGGCAGCGGCGCCGAGATCGGCGGCCGGGTTTTCGGGTGTCAGCACCGCCAAATGGGAATCGCGGCTGACGGCATGGATCAATCGCCACAAGCGCTATCCGAGCGCCGCGAAATCCCGTCGGGCGCAAGGCAATGTGAATGTGACTTTCACCATGGACCCGTCCGGCCGGGTGCTGTCGGCGCGGGTCGTGCGTTCGTCCGGCGATGCCGAGCTCGACCGCGCAGCGCTCGCGGTGCTGCAGGGCGCCACCGTGCCGGCGCCGCCGCCGGAACTCGGCTCGCGCGTCATCCGTACGGCGCCATTCGTGTTCAGCCTACAGGACTAGCGCCGCCCCGTCGCGCTACGCTGTTCTTGGTTGAGCGTGGTTGTCTTTCGCGTGTGCCTTGGGATGCATCGGGTTGCCGCTGAGCTGCGCATGTCTGGCCGGGCGTGCGCCGCGCAAGACATCGAAGGCCTCGGCATAGGCCATGCCGAGCAGATAGGAGATCATGGGAAAACGGCTTGCTTCGGCCATCTGCACCAGTTCGTTGGTCATCGTCGCGATATATTGCAGACTATCGAGCTCTGACTGACGTAGTGACTGATTTGACACCTGCTGCTCCTGTCATCGGATGGAACTCTAGGAATGCGTATGGGCTACACTGGACATGTCGAGTCGGCCAATTGATGGTCGAGCCCGCCGAATGCGGGCCAAGTTCGTACCCGCGAGTAGAAAGGTAAGGTCCGGAGAGTTAATGATTTGTTAAAATTGTAGTAAATCAGATATGATCTAAAATATCTTTGCTGGCTGTAAAGTCTAAAAAAATCGATTTTACTCAGATATGGAGTAGGCAATCGCTAGCATACGCTTTTTCGGGATATTCTTGTTCTTATTTAGCGTAAGCAAGTTGCTAATCCAGCCCGTCCCGGGCAAGGCTGACGACGAGCTGATCGACGCCGGGATCATCGAGCCTGACGACATGCGCCATGCGGATCGCATGCCTGGGCGGGATATTGGTCATGTCCTGCCGCATGATGACCGACACGAATGCCGGCCCGGTTTCGGTCAGAAGCATGGCCTTGCCTCTCAGCACCGGTTCGGAGATAGGCGCCCATTGCACCGAGATCAGCGATGGCTCGCCTGTCTGGCGGCGGTTGACGCCGCTGAAATAGATCCAGTTGAGGCGCGAGATCGCCACGCCATAATGGTTGCCGCGCGCCCGCGCCCATGTCGAGCCGCGGCGCTCCGACCATCCGGTGACCCAGCGGAATGTGACCAGTTCGGCCTCGCGACGCACGAAGGTCACCGACCGCATCAGGAGGTCGGCGCGGGTCGGGATCGAAAAATAGGTGAAATAGGTGCCGCCCGCGATCGACGGGGCGGGCGGGCGGATCATCTGGGTGAACAGGCTTTCGGAGATCGGCGGCAGGCCGGGAGCCGTGGGCTCGGGGGTGCCGGGGTCCCGGTACAGTTCGGCCTCGTCGATTCGGAAGTAGTCGCAGATCAGCTTGGCGGTGGCCTTGTTGGGGACGGTCTGCCCCTGCAGGTAACGCTCGAACTGCGTGCGGTTGATGCCCAGTTCGCGGCACACCGCGCTGACGGAAGCATGGTCCTTGCAGAGCCGCCTGAGATTTGCAGCGAGATTGTCGCGAATGGACACTTTTTTGCTTCCGCGGGCGGCTTCTTCATTTCGACTCGGAATCCGTATAGCGCCTTCGGTCGCCCCCGCCGAAACGCCTTGTCACAACACACAGAAAAACTGATTTGAGAACGCCAGTCTAATGGGGCGGCTTCCAAAAAAAATAGCGCCGACCGGACTGCGGCCATCGCCATAAGTCCAATTGACAACCATTTCGCCTTGGAAAGGCGAAGTCGCTTCTGGCCATTTTTGGGGGCATTCTCGCCGGGTGATGCATCGCGATGTATCGGATGATGCTTGGGCGTTACCGCGCGGGAAAGGCGGACAATCGATTATTCCGCTGGTGGAGCTGAGGAGGATCGAACTCCTGACCTCGTCATTGCGAACGACGCGCTCTCCCAGCTGAGCTACAGCCCCGTCCAGCGGATGGCGCATTTATCGGGCGACGCGGTTTCCTGTCAAGGCGGCGCTTCACCAAAAACCCGCCCGCCGGTCGCGTGGCTGAACCCTGCCCTTGCCGGTTCGGCGCGTAGTGGCTACATGTCGGCAACAATTGGAGACCGGCATGCTCGCCCTCATTCAAACCATCGTCATGGCGCTCGACCTCTATTGGTGGGTCATCATCGCTTCGGCGATCTTTTCCTGGCTCTATGCCTTCAACGTCGTCAACTCGCGCAATCAGTTCGTCGGCAGCATCGGCAACATGCTCTACAGGTTGACCGAGCCGGCGCTGCGGCCGATCCGCCGCTTCATGCCCGACCTTGGCGGCATCGACATCTCGCCGATCATCCTGCTTTTGATCCTGTTCTTCCTCAGGCAGTTCATTCTCACCACGGTGGCGCCGCTGTTGCTGGCCTGACGATCGCATGAGCGCGCCGTACCGCATTCGCGAGAACGGCGTTGATCTGTTCGTCCGGCTGACGCCGAAGTCTTCCGTGGACCGGCTGGAAGGCGTCGAAACATCGGCGGACGGACGAAGCCATTTGAAGGCGCGGGTCCGCGCCGTGCCGGAAAATGGCGCCGCCAATCAAGCGCTGGAGAGGCTGGTCGCCAAGGCGCTGGGCGTGCCGGCATCTTCGGTTTCGGTCGTTGCCGGCGGCACGGCCCGTCTCAAGACGCTGCGCATTTCAGGCGAACCGGCGGCGCTGGCAAGAAGTGTCGATGCGCTCTGCCGTCTATCCTCTACCTGAAGTTCAATCCCCCAGCGGCAAACGCGGATCGTCGACCTTCAGCGTGTTCACGCTCTGCTTGATGCGGCGCAGGTTCTCCAGCACCTTCGGGCCGCGGGTCTCGGCGACCGATGTGACGATCATGTCGACGATCGCCAGCAGCGCGTAGCGCGACGATGTCGGCTTGTAGATGTTGCCGTCCTCGAGCGGCTGCAGGTGGATGACCGTGTCGGCGACCTTGGCCAGCGCGGAGTCGGGCGCAGTGACGGCCACCGTGGCGGCGCCATATTGCTGGGCGACCTGCACCGCCTCGATGACCGAGCGCGCATAGCCGGAGACCGAGAAGGCGACGACGGTGGTGTCCGGCGTGGCAACGGCGGCGTACATGCGCTGCAACTGGCCGTCGATCTGCGCCAGGACCGGCAGGCCCAGCCTGAACAGCCGGTTCTGCATCTCGGTCGCCATCATCGAGGAAATGCCACCCGAACCGATGCACAGAACATTGCCTGACGCCGCGAGGCGCGCGGCGACGTCGACCAGTGTCGTCATGTCGAGGTTTTCGCTGACGCGCTGGATGGAGGCGATCGCGGCTTCGGTGATGGCCGATGCGATGCGCTGTTCGCGGGCATCGCGGCTCAGCGGCTCCGGCGACAGATACTGGCCGCCGATGGCAATGGCCTGCGCCAGATAGAACTTGAAGTCGCGCAGGCCCTCGCAGCCGAGGTTGCGGCAGAAACGGGTGACTGTCGGCTCACTGACGCCGACGCGCGCGGCAATTTCCGAGATTGCTGCCTTGGAGGCGAAGTCGAGATCGGACAGAACGAGGCTTGCCAGCCGGCGATCCGACTTGGTGCCGTCCTGCGACATCAGTTGCAGCCGCGTGATGATGTCGGCCGGCGTCTTCATATTCGAGTTTCCGTCGTCATCTCAGCGGCAGGCCCGTCGCCGTGTCGAACAGATGGATGTTGCCGGGGGCGACCGAGACCGGCAGCAGGTCGCCAGGCCGGACCGGCACCCGGTCGCGGAACACGGCGCGCACAGTGTCGGCGCCAATGGTGCCGTAGACATGGGTTTCGGAACCGGTCGGCTCGACGACATCAACCTTGAGCGCCATGGCATCAGTGGCCTCGCCGACGATGAAATGTTCGGGCCGGATGCCGGCCTCCACGGCACTGCCTGCCGGCACCGGTTTGCCGGCGAGCGCAAGCCGTCCGCCGCCGGTCGACTCGAACCAGGTTCTCTCGGGCGTCGTCTTGAGCGCCCCGGAAACAAAGCTCATCGACGGCGAGCCGAGGAAGCCGGCGACGAATTTGTTGGCCGGCCTGTCATAGAGCTCCAGCGGCGCTCCGACCTGCTGGATCCTGCCGCGATCCATCACCACGATGCGGTCGGCCATGGTCATGGCCTCGATCTGGTCGTGGGTGACGTAGACGATGGTCGATTTCAGCCGCTGGTGCAGTGCCTTGATCTCGGTGCGCATCTGCACGCGCAGCTGCGCGTCGAGATTGCTGAGCGGCTCATCGAACAGGAAGACGGAGGGTTCGCGCACGATGGCGCGGCCCATGGCGACGCGCTGGCGTTGGCCGCCGGAGAGCTGGCGGGGATAACGGTCGAGGTAGGAGAACAGGTTGAGGACGCCGGACGCCTTCTTGACCTTCTGGTCGATGGCGGTGCGGTCCTCGCCCCGGATCTTCGGACCGAAGCCGATATTGTCCGAGGCCTTGAGGTGAGGAAACAGCGCATAGGACTGGAACACCATGGCGATGTTGCGCTGCTGTGGCGGCAGGTCGTTGGCGCGTGTGCCGCCGATCAGGAGATCGCCGGAACTGATGGTCTCCAGGCCCGCCAGCATGCGCAGCAAGGTCGACTTGCCGCAGCCGGACGGGCCGACCAGCACCACGAATTCGCCGCTCGTGATGTCGAGGCTGATGTTCTCGAGTATCTTGTGCTGGCCGAAGGATTTCGACAGGTTGCGAAACTCGACGTCGGTCATGGTCACGCTCCCAATATGTCGTCGATGAACGGCAGGCAGCCGGCGGTCAATCCCGCGTCCACGGGCATCACCACGCCTGTTACGCCCGAGGCCCGGTCGGAGGCAAGGAAAGCCACCGCTTCGGCCACTTCCGAGGCGTTGACGATGCGGCCGAGCGGATAGAGCCGCTGCAGCTTGCCGATTATGTCGGGGTTCTTGGCGAGGCGATGGTCCCAGGCGGCGGTGCGGATCGATCCGGGGCAGACCACATTGGCGCGCACGCCGCTGCGGCCGAGCTCGACGGCGATCGATTTGGCATAGGCGTTGATGCCGGCCTTGGCAGCGGCATAGGCGGGGTTGCCGAAATGCGCGATGGCGTTGACGGACGAAATGAAGACGACGCTGCCCGAACCGCGCGCGGCCATCGCCTTGGCAATGGGATCGGCGAAAATCATCACGCCGGTCAGGTTGAGGTCGAGTTCATGCTCGATCCTGTCCGCCGTCAGCGCATCGAGCGTCTCGGCGCGCGTCCAGCCGGCATTGTTGATCACAATGTCGGGGACGCCGTCCTTTTCGAGCACTGCGGCGACCGCGGCTTCGACCGAGGCCCGGTCGAGAAGATCGAAGACATGACGCGAGGCAAGGTGCGGGCTCGCCAGCGCCTCCTCGGACTGGTCGCAGCCGACCACCCGTGCGCCCCTGCCGGCCAGCAGTGCGGCGATCGCGGAGCCAAGGCCGCCACCGGCGCCGGTGATGACGACCGTCCTGCCTTCGAATTCGGCTCTCGAAACCACGGCGCTTGCTCCTCCGGCAGGTCAGGCAGATGCCGGCAGGCTAAAGAATGGAATGTAATTAAGCAACATCATAATCCGCTTGCATGCGGCAAATTCATCGATAATGTAGGAAAGTCACATAAATCTTGTGTCAGCACCGGCACAGGGAGCGCAAAAGCGTGGACCAAATGGGAGAGATCAGATGAACCTTGCGAAATGGACTGCCGGCCTGATGGCCGGAATGGGCATTCTGGCCTTCGCGGCGCAGGCAGAAGCTGGCGAAGTGCGGGTTACCGTCGCCGAATACAGCGCCAAGACCGGCCCCTACTTCGAAGAGGTCAAGAAAGAGTTCGAGGCGAAGAATCCCGGGATCACCGTCAAGTTCGAGGTGGTGCCGTGGGATGTGCTCCTGCAGAAGCTGACCACCGACATCACCGCCGGCACCAATGCTGATCTCTCCATCATCGGCACGCGCTGGCTGATCGACTTCGTCCAGCAGGATGTCGCCGAGCCGCTCGACAGCTATATCACGCCCGAATTCAAGGGCCGCTTCATCGACACCTTCCTGTCGCCCTCGATCATGGGCGGCAAGACCTATGGGTTGCCGATCGCCGCTTCGGCGCGCGCCATGTATTACAACAAGGAGCTGTTCGAGAAGGCCGGCATCGCCAAGCCGCCGGCAACCTGGACCGAACTGCAGGAGGATGCCCGCAAGATCAAGGCGCAGGGTGCCTTCGGTTTCGGCCTGCAGGGCAAGGAGATCGAGACCGACGTCTACTACTACTACGCCATGTGGTCGCAGGGCACCGAGATCCTCAACAAGGACGGCACGTCGGGCCTCGGCACGCCGGGCGCGCTCGAAGCCGCCAAGCTCTACAAGTCGATGATCGACGAGGGGCTGACGGAGCCCGGCGTCACCTCCAACAACCGTGAGGACGTGCAGAACCTGTTCAAGCAGGGCAAGGTCGGCATGATGATCACCGCGCCCTTCCTGTCCAACCAGATCAAGGATGAGGCGCCGAGCCTCAAATACGGCGTGGCCGCCATTCCGGCCGGGCCGACCGGCGCGCGCGGCACCTATGGCGTCACCGATTCCATGATCATGTTCAAGAACTCCAAGAACAAGGATGAGGCCTGGAAGCTGATGGACTTCCTGTTCACCACGGAGCAGCGCGCCAAGTTCACGCAAGGCGAAGGCTTCCTCCCGGTGAACAAGGAAGAGGCCAAGATGGACTATTACGTCAACAACGCCGATCTCGCCGCCTTTACCGCGCTGCTGCCGGATGCCCGTTTCGCGCCGATCATCCCGGGCTGGGAAGAAGTCGCCCAGATCACCTCGGACGCCATGCAGAAGATCTATCTCGGCGGCGACCCCGAGGCAGGCTTGAAGGAGGCGGCAGTCAAGGCCAATGCGGTGCTGAAGAAATAGGGCCGTGTTCAAGAAATAGGGCGTATCTCCCTGCGCCCGTGGCGCGCCCCCGACTCAGGCGGGGCGCGCCACACTTCTAGAAGTGTTCGGCTGCTCTCCAATGTCAGCGCCGCCCCTCATTGCCCTGCCGGGCATTTCTCCCCGCATAGTGACGGGGAGAAAGGGCTGGTCGCAATCTCGGCGCCCTTCTTGGACGCTGGTGACTGGCGAAAGCGGTGACGAAAGCACCCCCTCTCCCCGTCACTATACGGGGAGGGGATGCCGGCAGGCAGGTGAGGGGCGGCGCCGACGGCGGGAAAGAGTTCGAAACCGGGCGCCTGGGAAGAACAGGTCTGTTGGCCAACCAGCGCTACTGATGCCTCGCAAAGCGGTACAAACCAGCCGATGCAAAATCGCTTCCTGCCCTATCTCCTGACCCTGCCCAGCCTGTTCCTGGCTGCGGTGGTCATTTTCTGGCCGGTCTGGGACCTGATCCAGATCGCGACGCACGACGTCAATCGGTTTGGCCAGTTGCGGGAGTTCAGCGGCCTGACCAATTTCGCCGCGCTCACCGCCGATCCCGATTTCATCGCGGCCCTCTGGCGTACCGGGCTGTGGACGGTGCTGGTGGTCGGCGGCGCGCTGCTGGTCTCGATCCCGGTGGCGATGATCCTCAACACCGATTTCTATGGCCGTGGCCTTGCGCGCGTCATCATCATGCTGCCTTGGGCGGTGTCGTTGACCATGACGGCGGTGGTCTGGCGCTGGGCGCTGAGCGGCGAAAGTGGCATGCTGAATTCGGCGCTGATCGGGCTCGGCCTGATCGACCACAACATCCAATGGCTGGCACAGGCCGGAACCGCCTTTCCGATGCAGGTGCTGATCGGCATATTGGTGACGGTGCCGTTCACCACGACGATCTTCCTCGGCGGCCTGTCGTCGATCCCGGACGATCTCTACGAGGCGGCCGCCTTGGAGGGGGCAACGCCGCTGCAGCAGTTCCGCGAAATCACCTTTCCGCTGCTGAAACCGTTCATCAACATCGCCATCGTGCTCAACACGATCTACGTCTTCAATTCGTTCCCAATCATCTGGGTGATGACGCAGGGTGGGCCGGCCAATTCGACCGACATCCTGGTGACCCACCTCTACAAGCTCGCCTTCCGCATCGGCAAGCTGGGCGAGGCGTCGGCGGTGTCGCTGGTGATGTTCGCCATATTGCTGCTCTTCACCATGATCTATGTGCGCCTCGCCATGCGGGAGCAGCGCGCATGAGCAGCAAACTGAAGCGTACCGCCATCGCGTGGCTGTTGCTGGCGCCTTTGATCGTGGTGACGATCTTTCCCTTCGCGGTGATGTTCCTGACAGCGGTGAAGCCTCGGACCGAAGTGCTGACACCCACCTGGTGGCCGAGCGAGTTCCGCTGGTCGAATTTTTCCGACATGTGGGTGGCGACCGGCTTCGGCCAGGCGCTGGCCAATTCGCTCTACGTCTCGGTGATCGCTACCGTCGGCGCCATCTTGATCTCGGTGCCCGCGGCTTACGCGATGTCGCGCTTCCGCTTCGCCGGCTACGGCGCCTTCCGCCAGTTCCTGCTGATCTCGCAGATGATCTCACCGATCGTGCTGGTGCTCGGCCTGTTCCGGCTGATGGCCGCCTGGGGGCTGGTCGAGAGCACCACGGCGCTCGGCTTCATCTACATGGCCTTCAACGTCGCCTTCACCGTTTGGATGCTGCAGAGCTATTTCGACACCATTCCGCGTGATCTCGAGGAGGCGGCCTGGATGGAAGGCGCCGGGCGCTGGCTGACCTTGCGAAAAGTGTTCCTGCCGCTTTGCCTGCCGGCGATCGCGGTGACGGCGATCTTCACCTTCATCAACGCCTGGAACGAGTTCGTCGTGGCGCTGACCATGCTGCGCAGCCAGGAGAGCTACACGCTGCCGATCCAGGTGTTCTCGCTGGTCGCGGGCCGCTACACGATCGAATGGCATCACGTCATGGCGGCGACGTTGCTGGCCACCTTGCCGGTGGCGGTCCTGTTCATCTGGCTGCAGCGTTATCTCGTCCGGGGGCTGGCGCTCGGGGCGGTCAAATAGCATTCCAGCAATTCAGGAAAAGTTCCCAGCGGTTTTCCGCGCGGAATTGCGAAAAAACAAGAAGTCCACGGAGCTTTCATGCGTATCTTCACCGCCTCGCTGGCGACGGAAACCAACACCTTCTCACCGGTGCCGACAGACCGGGCCTCGTTCGAGATGGCTTTCTATGCCGGTCCGGGCAAGCATCCGGAAACGCCGACGCTGTGCTCTTCGCCGATCGTGGCGCTGCGCCGCCGCGCGGCCGCGGAAGGTCTCACCGTGATCGAAGGCACCGCGACCTGGGCCGAGCCCGGCGGTCTCGTGCAGCGGCAGACCTATGAGGCGCTGCGCGACGAAATACTTGGCCAGCTCAAGGCCGCCTTGCCGGTCGATGCCGTCATGCTGGGCCTGCATGGCGCCATGGTGGCGCAAGGCTATGACGACTGCGAGGGCGATCTGCTGGAGCGCGTGCGCGGCATCGTCGGGCCTGGCGTGGTGATCGCCTGCGAGTTCGATCCGCACAGCCATCTGACGCCCAAGCGCGTGGCGGCGTCCGACATCATGGCCTATTTCCTCGAATTCCCGCACACCGATTTCTACGAGCGCGGCGAACACGTCGTCGAACTCGGGCTTGCCGCGGCGCGTGGCGAGATCAAGCCTGTCATCTCGACCTTCGACTGCCGCATGATTCAGGTGCTGCCGACCAGCCGCGAGCCGATGCGCTCCTTCGTCGACCGTATCAAGGCGCTGCACGGCAAGGACGGCGTGCTGTCGGTGTCGGTCATCCACGGCTTCATGGCCGCCGACGTGCCGGAAATGGGCACGCGCATCCTCGTCGTCACCGACAATGACAAGGCCAGGGGCGACGCGCTGGCGGAACAACTCGGACGCGAGCTCTATTCCATGCGCGAAAAGACAGCGATGACGATGCTTGATGCCGCCGACGGCATCGACCGGGCGCTGGCCGTACGTGCCGGGAATCCCGGCAAGCCCGTGGTCATCGCCGACGTCTGGGACAATCCCGGCGGCGGCGTTCCCGGCGACGGCACCTTCGTGCTGCGCCAGATGCTGGCGCGCGGCCTGGACAAGCTTGGCGTGGCGACGATCTGGGATCCGATAGCGGTGACCTTCTGCCTGGCGGCCGGCGAGGGCGCTGTCATAGACCTGCGTTTCGGCGGCAAGGCCGGGCCTCAAGCGGGTGAGCCGATCGACGCGCGCGTCAAGGTGCTGAAGGCTGTCAGCGAAAGCTGGCAGAGTTTCGGGCCGAGCCGCGTGACATTGGGACCGTCAGCGGTGGTGCGCATCGAAGGCACCGAGGTCGACGTGATCCTGAACACCAATCGCACACAGACCTTCGAGCCGGATGTCTTCTCCAACATCGGCGTCGATCCGCTGGCCAAGGACATGCTGCTGATCAAGTCGACCAACCACTTTTATGCCGGCTTCGAACCGATCGGCGCCGAGATCATCTATGTCGCGGCGCCGAGTTCGTATCCCAGCAACCCGGCGGCGACGAACTACACGAAGCTGACGCGGCCGATGTGGCCAAGGGTGAAGGATCCGTGGAAGGCGTGACGCTGCCGATCTCCCCCCTTGAGGGGGAGATGTCGCCGAAGGCGACAGAGGGGGTCGCCTCACTTGAAGCGCCAACCTTGATCCGCCGCAGGAAGTCGAGTCCGGTCGGACCGACCCCCTCTGGCCGCTTCGCGGCCATCTCCCCCTCGAGGGGGGAGATTTGCTGGCGCTACGCCAAGCCCCGCTTCACCATCATCGCGTCTGCCGATGGCATCTTGCCGCGAAACGCCGTGTACAGCTCTTCCGGATCCTTCGAGCCGCCGGCGGCGTAGATGTTCTTCCTCAGCCGCTCGGCCAGTACCGGGTTGAAGGGGTCGCCCGTCTCCTCGAAGGCGGCGAAGGCATCGGCGTCGAGCACCTCCGACCACATGTAGGAATAATAGCCGGCCGAGTAACCGTCGCCCGAGAAGACATGGCCGAAATGCGGGGTGCGATGGCGCATCGCGATCGTGTCGGGCATGTCGAGCTTTTCCAATGTTTCGCCCTCGAAACGAAGCGGCTGTTCCGGCGCGTCGGGCCGTGCATGGTAGGCCATGTCAATCAAGGCGGAGGCGGTGAACTCGACAGTGGCGAAGCCGGCGCCGAAAGTGCGCGCGGCCAGCATCTTGTCGAGCAGCGCCTTGGGCATCGGCTTGCCGGTCTTGACATGAAGCGCGTGCTTTTCCAGCACCGCCGGCACCGTCAACCAGTGCTCGTAGAGCTGCGAGGGCAGTTCGACGAAGTCGCGGCTGACCGAAGTTCCGGAAACCGATGGCCAGGTGACGTCGGTCAGCATGCCATGCAGCGCATGGCCGAATTCGTGGAACAAGGTCTTCGCCTCGTCGACCGACAGCAGGGCCGGCTCGCCCGCGGGCGGCTTGGCGAAGTTCATGACGTTGTAGATCACCGGCTTCGCGCCGTGACCGAGCTTATATCCGGACTTCAGCGCGCTCATCCAGGCGCCGGAGCGTTTCGAGGGCCGCGCGAAATAGTCGGCCAGGAACAGGCCGCACTCGCTCCCGTCGGCGTTTTTCACCACGAAGACACGCGCGTCCGGGTGCCAGGCGGCAATACCCTTCTTCTCCTCGAAAGTGATGCCGAACAGCCGCGTCGCCACGTCGAAGCAGGCGTCGATGACGCGGTCGAGCTGCAGGTAGGGTTTGAGTTCGGCCTCATCGAAGGCGAACTTTTCCGCGCGCAGCTTCTCCTGGTAGAAGCGCCAGTCCCAGGCGGCGAATTTTTCGTTGCTGCCGGCTTCGGCCGCCAGCCGCTCCAGTTCCTTCTGGTCGGCGGCGGCTTTTTCCAGCGCCTTTTCCCAGACCGGGTCGAGCAGCGCATGCACCGCCTTCGGTGTCTTGGCCATGGTGTCGTCGAGCTTGAGCGCGGCGAAGGAGGCATAGCCGAGCAGCTTCGCCTTCTCGGCCCGCAGTTTCAGCATGTCGCGCACCACGGTCGTGTTGTCGGACGCACCACCGTTCTGGCCGCGCATGGTGAAGGCGCGAAAGGCGATCTCGCGCAGGTCGCGGCGCTCGGAGAAGGTGGTGAACGGCTCGTAGATCGAGCGCGACAGGGTGACGGCGTAGCGGCCCTTCTGGCCACGTATCTCGGCGGCCTCGGCCATCGAGCTTTTCACGAAATCCGGCAGGCCGGCGAGGTCGGCCTCGTCGAGGAAGAGCGCCCAGTCGCGCTCGTCGGCCAGCACGTTCTGACCGAAAGTCGTGCCGAGCGACGACAGCTCCTCGCTGATTGTCGCCAACCGCTTCTTGCCGTCGGCGTCGAGCTTGGCGCCGGAACGGACGAAGCCTTTCCAGGTCTTCTCCAGGACACGCAGCGTCTCGGGATCGAGCTTCAGGCTCTCGCGGCGCTGATAGAGGTCGTCGATGCGGGCAAACAGTTTTTCGTTCATCGAGATCGCCGAGAAGTGCCTCGACATTTTCGGCGAAATGTCGCGCTCCAGCGCCTGGATCGTCTCGTTGGTGAAGGCGCCGGCGCGGCACCAGAAGATCGACGAGACGTGATCGAGCGCCTCGCCGCCCAGTTCCAGCGCGGCAAGCGTGTTGTCGATGGTCGGCGCATCCTTGCTGGTGGCGATCGCGTCTATCTCGGCCTCATGCGCCTTCAGCGCGGCGTCGAAGACGGGGGAGAAATCACCGTCGCCAATATGGGCAAAATCGGGCAGGCCGAGCGGTCCTCGCCACGCGGTCAACGGATGGGCGGCGAGATCGACGGCTTTCGGAGAGGGCATGGAGGGTCTTTCGCTGGCATCAGAAGGAGGGTGTCACCGATGTAGGGCGTGGCCCGCGGGCCCGCAATATGCCAGTTGGCCGATCCGCCTCAGTAGCCCTCGCAGTTTTCGGCGATCGCGGCTTGCGAGCTGGCGGTGATGCGGTTGTTGTTCACCGCGAAGGTTTCCTGCATCAGCATGTCATTGTCGGGGAAATCGTAGCAGGCGATCACGGTGGTGACCCCGCCCTCGCTCTTCTCGATGCGGTGCCGGATAGCAGCACCGGCAACCGCGCCTTTCCATTCGACGAGCGAAGCGATGAATTCCTGCTTGCTCTGGACGACGCCGAGGTCGTCGAGCTTGATGCGGACGTCGTCGTCGAGCAGGTCCGCCAGCTCAGTGCGATCGGCGACCAGCAGCGCCGAATACCAGCGGCTGATGAGGGCGCGGTCATCGGCGCGAGCGGCAACCATCGCTGTCAGCAGCGCGACCGCCGCGAAAACGACCGGCCGGACGCTCATCGCCTGGCGCGGGCCCCGTTCATTCCAGCACCGGCCGCTCGAAATCGCCGGTCTCCTTGTTCATCGCCCAGAGCTCGCCGGTCGAAATGTCGAACCAGGCCCCGTGCAGTGACAGCCGCCCCTTGCCCTCGAGGATCGAGACGCACGGGAAAGTCCTGAGGTTGGCGATGGAATAGCGGATCGAGATGCGTTCGAGCGCCGTCTGGCGCTCGGTCGCCGTCATCATCGTGCTTGCGGCCACGGTTTCCGCGGCCGGCGCGATCAGGCTCATCCACTTGCCGATGAAGTCGCCGGGAGACAGCGGCGCGGAATTGGTGTCGAGCGCGGCGCGGATGCCGCCGCAGCGACCGTGGCCCATGACGACGATGTTCTTGACCTTGAGGCTCTGCACGGCGAATTCGAGCGCGGCCGAGGTCGAATGGAATTCCCCGTCCGGCTCGTAAGGCGGCACCAGATTGCCGACATTGCGCAGCACGAAGAGTTCGCCGGGCCCGGCGTCGAAGATCGCCTCGGGCGCGGATCTCGAGTCGCAACAGGCGACGATCATGGTCTCGGGCGCCTGGCCTTCGCGGGCGAGCTCGCGATAGCGGCCGCTCTCGGTGAGGTAGCGGCCGTTCATGAAATTGCGGTAGCCGGCGAGGAGGTGTTCGGGAAGATGAGGCATGGGCGGCTAAGGCCTTTCCGGGTTGGAGGCGGCAGCTCTGCTATTTTGTTTACGCATCGTGCTTTCCGAAAGCCGATTCCGGCTTTCGGGCCGATACGCTGCGGTCGAGGAAAGGCTCTAACGGCAAAAGCCCGCTGCGAGCAATGCAGAATTGTAGGGGCTGGCCATAAATGCCATGCGCCAAAAGCGTGACGCCCGCCGACATTGTCATGCCCAGATGGCGACCGGTATGCCAAAACCGTCAGCGAGCGGCGGGTCGGGAAACGGTTTTGCTTTGCCGCTGGCGATGCGGCCGGCGATCAGCGCCATCGCCGCCGCATCGACGAAATCGTCGGCGGCCGCACCACGTGGCGGCGGCTGGTCGAGGAAATCCATTTCATAGCCATGCCGGCAAAGCAGTGCCTTGCGCTCCGCCATGCCGGCCGGGTTGACACTGCCCTTGATCTTCTTCGGCAACAGCATGGCCTGGTCGCCATTCAGGCGGCAGAAGGCGACTTCCGGATGCGATTCGAAGACGCGGCCGCGCAGTTCGGGCTGCGCGATCAGCAACGCGTCTATTTCACGGATCTTGGAGAAGATGCCGAAGGCCTGGATGGAAACGCCGCGCGGTGGATCGGATGTGGTCCTGGCCACCTCGCTTGCGCTGCGATGCGCGGCGTACCAGGCTTCGATCGTGGTGAAGCCGCAGGTGTCGGCATAGAGCGCGGCGCGGGACGGGATCGAAAAGACGCTGGACTGGCGCGCGCCGAGCAGCGGCCGCACCAGCGCTTCCGGTCCGCGCCCGCCCTCTTGCGAAAATTCCGGCAAGCCGATCGGCATGTCGACGGCGACGATCGCGTCATCGGGGATCGCCGCCAGCAGGGCAGCGAATGTGGGGAAGACATCGACCGAAGGCGCGGGGCTGGCGTCACGAGGTGTCGAACCGGGTTCGTGCAGCACGGCGATCCAGCCGGCCTTGCAGCCATCGGCGCCGACGAGCACGATTTCGGCGGGGGTCACGCCCGGCGGTCCCGCCCCGGATGCGTCAGGTGGCGAAGCTGGACCATGGCCATCGGGTGCGACAGGCTCTGCGCATCGGTTTCGAGCTGCAATTCGTCGCCGCCGCGCTTGGCCGTGCGCGCCAGGATCTCGTAGACCGCCGCCGTGGTCGATTGCAGCGCCTTGATCGCCGGCTGGCCGGAAAGGATGCGCGCCAGGTAGACCGCCGCCGTCAGATCGCCCAGGCCGTTCGGCGGCTTGTCGATCAGGCGGTGTTCGGCGAGCAGCGCCTGGGTGCCGTCGAGCAGCAAATTGCCGGTGCCGCCTGAAATCATCGACGGTGCCGAGGTGACCAGCATGGTCGACGGTCCGGCATGGAGCGCCGCCGAGATCACCGATTTCAGGTCGGGCAGCGGCGCGCCGGCCATCCATTCCAGCTCATAGCGGTTGGGGGTGGCGATGTCGGCGATCGGCATCAGGCGGTCGCGCATGGCGGCGGCAGTGGGCTCGGGCACATAGAGGCCGCCGGAATCACCCATCACCGGATCGCAGATATAGACGGCGTCAGGCGTCCTGGCCTTGACCGCGGCGACCAGCGAGGCGACCGCCTCGGCTTGGCCGGCCTCGCCGAGGTAACCGGAGAGCACGGCACCGACTTCACCGAGCCACGGCGCGCGCTCCAGATCGGCCATCAGCGCCTTGAACTGGTCGAGCGGCGGCACGATGCGGGTGGCGCGGCCATGTCCAGGATGCCAGGGCAGGATGATTGTCGGCACCGCCCACACCGGAAAGCCCAAGGTCTCCAGCGCGAAGACGGCGGCGCGGTTGCCGACGGAGCCACGGGCGACATGGCTGGAAATGACGATGACCGCGCGCGGCGCGTCGGCTTTTTCGGCGCTCATTGTTTCTTGATTCCTAGCTGCCCCGGGTGAGGAAAAGCACGAGCCAGACCATCAGGCCCAGCGCCAGAAGCAGTCCGAGTATCCGGCCAACGCGCGTGCCCCAGACTTCGATCGGATCCGAGCGATCGGCATCGGCCGCGGAGACGTGGTCGCGCATGCCTTTTGTCGTCCGTGCCACGAAAGAGTTGCCGGCCGGATCGGTCTCCTGCGCGACGCGCTGGAGGATACGGCGCGATTCGCTGTCGCTGTTCTGGCGTTGCGCCATGATGATGTCCCGTTCTGATCGGACCTTATCGCGTTCGCGGACCCAATCACAGGGCCTTGCGCGGGCCCGATTCACGCAGAGCCTGCTCCAGAGGTCGAGGCCGTTTTCTTGCGCGCCGATTGTGGTAATGCTTCGCCTGCAACTTCTATCGAGGGACCCCATCATGCTTGCCCAGCGCCTTGCTCGACCATCGACATTCCGCACGCTGCCCGCCTTCCTGATGATGGCGATCGTGCTGCCGCTGCTTGCCGGCTGTGGCTACAACACCATCCCGACGGCGGAAGAAAACGCCAGGGCGGCATGGAGCGAGGTGTTGAATCAGTATCAACGCCGCGCCGATCTCATCCCCAATCTGGTCGAGACGGTCAAAGGCTATGCTTCGCATGAAAAGGACACGCTTGACGCGGTGGTCGAGGCGCGCGCCAAGGCGACGCAGATCACGGTGACGCCGGAAACGCTGAAGGATCCGGAAGCGCTCAAGAAGTTCCAGGATGCCCAGGCAGGGCTGACCAGCGCGCTGTCGCGGCTGATCGCGGTGTCGGAGGCCTATCCCGACCTCAAGGCCAACCAGAATTTCCTGGCGCTGCAGGCACAGCTCGAAGGCACCGAGAACCGCATCGCGGTGGCGCGGCGCGACTACATCCAGGCCGTCAGGGACTACAATCTGACGCTGAAGACCTTCCCGTCGGTGCTGTGGGCGACCTTCTGGTTCCGCGGCAACGAGCCCTTCGCCAACTTCACCGTCGACGAAGACAAGATGCAGCCGCCGAAGGTCGATTTCGGCACGAAGCAGGGCGGGTGAACGGGCCATTGTTTCGCGGGGCCTGAAAGCATTGCGTTCCGTGGCGCCCCCCTCTGTCCTGCCGGACATCTCCCCCACGAGTGGGGAGATCACATGTCGCGTTGGCTTTCGCCAATCTCCAACGCCTAAAAGGGAGAGCCGGCGGTCAAGCCGCCAATCACCCCCCTCGTGGGGGAGATGTCCGGCAGGACAGAGAGGGGCGCCTCGCGCGTACCTCACTCTTCTTGGGTTTCTTCTCGGTTTCCTTCTCCTCCCCCTAAGCGCCTTCGCCGCCGATCTGCCAGCCCTCACGGGTCGCGTCGTCGACAATGCCGGCATCATCGATGCCGGCACACGTGCGGCGCTGACCCAAAAACTCGCCGACTTCGAAACCAAGGGCTCGGACCAGATCGTCGTCGCCACCATCCCCAGCCTCGACGGCGAGGAGATCGAGCCCTACGCCAACCGGCTGTTCCGCTTCTGGAAGCTCGGCCAGGCCAAGGAGAACAACGGCGTCCTGCTCCTGGTCGCGCCGAACGATCGCAAGATGCGCATCGAGGTCGGCTATGGGCTCGAAGGCACGCTGACCGACCTGCACACCAAGCTGATCATCGAAAACGACATGGTGCCGGCGTTCCGTGCTGGCGATTTCCCGGGCGGTATCTCCAAGGCCGTCGATGACATGATCATGGTGCTGGAGGGCAATCCGGAGGAGTTGGAGGCGCGTGGCAAGCGCAACGAGCAGGCGCCGTTCAATGCCGACGACCTGTTCTTCGCCGTCTTCATCAGCATCTGGGCGATCATTTTCTTCGGCAGCATCGCGGCCTCGGTCCTGCCGCCGATCTTCGGCCAGAAGCTCGGGCCCGGACGCTATCGCTGGCTGGGCATGACCTTCGAGCCGCACCGGCGGTCCTCATCCGGGGGCGGCTGGTCGTCCGGAAGCTCCGGCGGCGGCTGGTCTTCGGGTGGCGGGGGTGGCGGCTTTTCGGGCGGCGGCGGTTCGTCCGGCGGCGGCGGCTCCTCGGGAAGCTGGTAGGCCATGGTAAGAGCCGCCGTCCCATCGATGCCCGGCCGATGCGCCACGGGATTGCGCCTGGCCTTAATCACACTGGCGTCCCTGCTGCTTGCCTCGATCGCCGCCGTGGCCGCCGATCTTCCGGCTCTCACCGGCCGTGTGGTCGACAATGCCGGCATTATCGATGCCGCGACCAAGGCCGCGCTGACGCAGAAGCTGGCGGACTTCGAAACCAAGGGCTCGGATCAGATCGTCGTCGCCACCATCCCCAGTCTCGACGGCGAGGAGATCGAACCCTACGCCAACCGGCTGTTCCGCTTCTGGAAGCTCGGCCAGGCCAAGGAGAACAACGGCGTCCTGCTCCTGGTCGCGCCAAACGACCGCAAGATGCGCATCGAGGTCGGCTATGGGCTGGAAGGCACGCTGACCGATCTGCATACCAAGCTGATCATCGAGAACGACATGGTGCCGGCGTTCCGTGCCGGCGATTTCTCCGGCGGCATCTCCAAGGCCGTCGACGACATGGTCATGGTGCTGGAAGGCAATCCCGAGGAACTGGAGGCGCGCGGCCGCCGCAATCCCGCCGACAGCAGCACTTCCATGGACCCGATCGTCGCCGTGTTCCTGATCCTGTGGGCGACGATGTTCTTCGGTGGCCTGGCAATGGCATTCCTGCCGCCGATGTTCGGCACGAAGCTGTCGCCGGGCGTGTATAGATGGCTGGGGATGACGTTTCGCTATGGCCAGGGAGCGGGCGGATCCACGGGCAGCAGCGGCTGGACGACGGGGTCGTCGGGCGGCGGCTGGTCCTCGGGCAGTTCCGGCGGCGGGTGGTCCTCGGGGTCAAGCAGCGGCGGCGGCGGGTTTTCGGGCGGCGGCGGCTCGTCCGGCGGTGGCGGTTCTTCAGGAAGCTGGTGAGACAAGATCATGGCAACACGACCGATCAGCCCGCAGGATCATGAGCGCATCGCCGCTGCGATCCGTGCCGCCGAAGCGCAAACCGATGGCGAGATCTATTGCGTCGTGGCGCATGCCAGCGACGGTTATTTCGCCCCCGCCGCGCTGATGGCGACCCTCGGGATGCTGATCGTCAGCCTTGCCGTCGCCTATGGGCTGGAAGCCTGGTGGCTCACCATCCGCCTGCCGCATTTCGTCATTGCCGAGTTGCTGGCGCTGGCCTGCGTGCTGGCCCTGCTGTGGACGCTGCCCGGCCTGCGCATCCACATGGTGCCACGCCGGCTGCGCTATCAGGCAGCGCACGCCAATGCGGTCAAACAGTTTCTCGCCCGCAACGTTCACCGCACCACGGCGCGCACCGGCGTGCTGATCTTCGTCTCGATCGCCGAGCGCTACGCCGAGGTGGTGGCCGATTCAGGCGTCGACGCCAAGGTCGGCCAACAAGTCTGGGACGGAGTGGTGCGTGACCTGACCGCCCATGCCGGGGACGACCGGCTCGCCGACGGCTTCGTCAAGGCGATCGAGCAGGTGGGGGCGGTGCTGGCCGAGCATTTCCCTGTTACGCCGGGCGATACCAACGAACTGGACGACCATCTGGTCGAAATCTGAGTCTGCCGGCAGACGCCCACCCTGCCGATCCGGCCCATTTCGGGACGGGGCTTATCCAATTTCGGCAATGTCAGGATCGGATGTAGAAAGCGGTTGGCGGGCCGCCCCGGACTCTTGCAATCGGCCGATGCGGGTTTATGGTTAACAAATCATGAATACGCTGACGATCGATATTCGGAAGGCAGACCCGCGCGATGCCGGCGCCATTGCCGAGGTGCACCTGGAAGCCTGGCGCGGCGCCTATAGCGGCATCATCCCGCACCGCACGCTGACGTCGATGATCAACCGCCGGGGAACCGACTGGTGGGCGAATGCCATACGCCGCGCGGCGACCGTGCTGGTCGTCGAGATCGGCGGCACGATTGCCGGCTATGCGACGATCGGCAAGAACCGCGCCAAGGAGCTCAAGCAGCAAGGCGAGATCTACGAATTGTACCTGCGCCCGGAATATCAGGGCATCGGGCTGGGCAGGCGGCTGTTTTCAGCGGCCAGGGCGCGGCTTGCCGACCATGGGCTGAAGGGCATGGTGGTGTGGGCGCTGGAAGACAACCAGAACGCACTCGCCTTCTACGCAGGTGCCGGCGGACGCGACATCGCCGAAGGGGTCGAGATTTTCGAGCAGAAGGCGCTGAAGAAGGTCGCCTTCGTCTGGGAGTGACTGCCGGGCACGATCGCGGAAGGCGAAGTCCCGGGCTCACGTAAATCACGACGCTGAAACATCTTGTGCCGATGATTGAACGCGCCGAACGCCATCGCGTCCCGCCGGATGCATGTAAGCACCATTCGCCGCATTGCACCATTTTGCGCCGCCCGCTATCTCCTGCCAATCGAGAGAGGGACAAAAGCCATGCGCATCGAAGCCATAGCCACTGGAAAGAATCCGCCTGAGGACGTCAACGTCATCATCGAGGTGCCGATCGGCGGCGAGCCGATCAAGTACGAGATGGACAAGGAGGCCGGCACGCTGTTCGTCGACCGCTTCCTGCACACCTCGATGCGCTACCCCGGCAATTACGGCTTCGTGCCGCACACGCTGTCGGGCGACGGCGACCCGATCGACGTGCTGGTTTGCAACACGCGTGCGCTGGTGCCGGGCTGCGTCATCAATGTGCGGCCGATCGGCGTGCTGATCATGGAAGACAATGCCGGCCAGGACGAGAAGATCATCGCGGTGCCGTCACCGAAGCTCACACTGCGCTACGAGAACATCACCGAATACACGCAGCTGCCCGACATCACGCGCCAGCAGGTGCAACACTTCTTCGAGCACTACAAGGATCTCGAGCCCGGCAAATGGGTCAAGATCGAAGGCTGGCACGATTCCAAATACGCCAAGAGGATGATCATCGACGCGGTTGCACGGGCAAAGGCGAGCAACTAGCTCGAGCGGTCAGTTATCAACCCGGCCGAAAGCCGGCACGTCGCCGATCACCACGCGCTTGTCCTTGCCGCAGGCGAAGCCTTTCGCCTTCTCGTCGGCGATCTTGCGCGCCTGGTCGTTGGCGGTAGGGTTGCCGGTGGCCAGCACCAGGCCGACGGTGCAGCCGTCACGGGCGTCCATCTGGGCGACCTTGGCGACGAGCAGCACCTCGGTCTTCCTGGTCTCGTCCTCGGGATTGCTGATCGAGCGGCGGTGGATGACCGCGAATGGCACCGCCTTGTCGCCATTGGTTTCGATGCGCCACTCGACCTTGGCCCCGGACGAATTGAAGGCCGAAAAACTTTCCCAGGCGGACGTCATGTCGCCGCCGGGCGGAAAACCGTAGAACAGCGATTCGCGGGCGTCGTCATATCCGATCAGCACGGAATAGCCTCGATAGCCGGAGCAGGCGAGGTCGGCCCAATCGCCGTCGCCCTGCTCGGCCTGCGCATAGGTCACGCAGTCCTTCTTCCAGTCGAGGTCGGTGTAGGCGCTGGATATCTCGCCGGCTTGTGCCGCCTGGCAGAGGCCGGCGAGGATGAGCGGGATCAACAGGCTGCGCATCGCGGGGATCTCCGTTGGCGGTCGTCCCAGCGTATCGCCAATCGCTATTTCTTCAAGCTCGCCTCGATCAGCAGGTCGGCGTTGCGGGCGACCGACTGTGCCGGTCCGCCGAGGCCGAACAGCTGGCCGCTGATATAGGCGCCTTCGATGAGCAGCAGCAGCCCGTCGCCCAGCGTGTCAGGATCATGCGCGCCCATCGCAGCCGCCATGGCGCGCAGGCGGCGGCGCAATTCCTGCTTGTTGGCCTCGCTGACGACGCGGGCCGGATGGCTGTGGTCGGGATATTCGACCGCCGCATTGGTCATGCCGCAGCCGCGATAGTCCGCCACCTGCGTTCGCTTGCCGATGCGGGTCAGGAAAGCCTTGATCTGCGCACGAGGGTCCCCGGGATTGGCGGCAACCGCCTCATCGAAACGCTCCCAGTATTCAAGATCGTATTGCCTGAGGTAGGAGGCGGCCAGTTCGTCCTTGGAGGGAAAGCTGCGATAGAGGCTCGGCTTGGTGACGCCGGCGCGCTTGACGATCTCGTCGACACCGATCGCCCTGATACCTCGCCGGTAGAACAGGTCATAGGCCACGTCGAGGATCTTCTTGGCGGCCTTGGGTGGCGCCGACGCATGACCGTCGCTGATGGTCAGTTCAATATTTTTGTCGCTTGGCATCATGGGACTCGATTGACAATGTTACCGATCGGTACGTATACATACTCCCACCTTGCAACGTACCGGTCAGTAACATGATAGCTCAATCCCGTCCCTTTGGCCAGCGCTACGCTTTTGTCGTGGTTGGCGTCATCTTCCTCTGCCTGCTGATCGCGGCCGGCCTGCGCTCCGCGCCGTCCGTCATGATGCTGCCGCTGGAAAACAGCTTCGGCTGGCGGCGCGACGTCATTTCATTGGCCGCAGGCGTAGGCATCCTGCTCTATGGGCTGACCGGTCCGTTCGCCGCAGCGCTTATGGAACGCATCGGGCTGCGCCGCACGCTGCTTGCGTCGCTGGTGGTGATGTCGGCTTCGACCGGGCTCAGCCTGCTGATGACCAAGCCCTGGCATCTGTTCATCACCTGGGGCGTTTTTTCCGGCATCGGATCCGGCGCCGTCGCCAGCGTGCTGGGTGCCACCATCGTCAACCGCTGGTTCAAGACCAATCGCGGCCTTGTCATGGGGCTGATGTCGGCCTCCAGTGCCACCGGCATGCTGATTTTCCTGCCGCTGATCGCCTCGCTTGCGCAGGCAGGCGGCTGGCAGCCTGTCGTCATCGCCGTCGCGATCGCGACCGCGGCGTTGATCCCTCTGGTCTGGCTGCTGGTGCCGGAGCGCCCGGCCTCGATCGGCATGGTGCGTTATGGCGCAGAGCCGGATGATGTGCCGCCGACTTCGCCCGCGTCACAAGGCAACTTCCTGGCGCATACGCTCAACACGTTGCGCCGGGCCGCCGGCACGCGGGTGTTCTGGTACCTGTTCGCCACCTTCTTCGTCTGTGGCTTCACCACCAACGGTCTCGTCGGCACACATCTGATCCCGTTCTGCGGCGACATGGGCATCGGCGAGGTGCAAGCGGCCGGCCTGTTGTCGATGATGGGCATTTTCGACCTGATCGGCACGACGCTGTCAGGATGGCTCACCGACCGTTACGACCCGCGCAAGCTGCTTGGCGTCTACTACGCGGTGCGTGGTCTCTCGCTCATCTACCTGCCCTATTCCGGCTTCTCGGCGACCAGCCTGATCATCTTCGCGGTGCTCTATGGTCTCGACTGGATCGCCACCGTGCCGCCGACACTGCGGCTCGCCAACGAAGCCTTCGGCGACCGTAGCGGGCCGATCGTGTTCGGCTGGATCGTCGCCGGTCACCAGGTGGGTGCCGCCACCGCCGCCGCCTTCGGCGGTACGATGCGCGAACTGCAGGGCAATTACGAACTGGCGTTCCTGATTGCCGGCATGACGGCGATCGCCGCCGCCTGTATTTCGCTCCTGATCAACACCAGCCGGCCGGCTTTCGATCCGGAACCGCAGCCGGCTTGAGGCGGCAGGCAGAATGGCCGATCTTCCCACGAGGGGGAGATCGGCAGCTTCGCGGAACGGCGCGAACTTTCAGTCGGGATAGCAGACCATCGGAATGTTGGGCCAAACCGCCGCATCACAATTGGCGCTGGCCTGTCTCTGCTTGAAGGCGGCGCTGACCGGGCCGGTCACCACCGGGTCGACGCCATCGGGTGCGTCGGCAAAGGCCTGTTGCGCGGAAGGCGCGTCAGCCGGCAGGACGGCACGCGCTTCCTTCAGCGTCGCGGCTGATTGCGCGGCATTGGCCGCCAGCAGGACGGCAAAGGCGACGGACGCGATCAGCGGCCAAAATCGGTTGAGTTTATCGGTCATGACGTTCGAACTGTCCGGGCCCTCAAAGGTTCCCGCCTTGGTTAACAAAATCATTTCACACGCAGATGCTTAAGATTTGATGAGTATTTGGTGTCGCGCTTCCCCTTTCGCAACTGCGAAAAACCCTGTATGAGCCGCGCAACCGAAAGAGGCAGCGCCTTTGGCCTGCTGCCTGCAACGCTTCCGAGACCAGAATCATGAACCTCCGTAATATCGCGATCATCGCGCACGTCGACCATGGAAAGACCACCCTGGTCGACCAGCTTTTGAAGCAATCCGGGTCTTTCCGAGACAACCAGCGCGTCGCCGAGCGCGCCATGGATTCCAACGACCTCGAAAAGGAACGCGGCATCACCATCCTGGCCAAGGCGACCTCGGTCGACTGGAAGGACACCCGCATCAACATCGTCGACACCCCCGGCCACGCCGATTTCGGCGGTGAGGTCGAGCGCATCCTCTCGATGGTGGATTCGGCCATCGTGCTGGTCGACGCCGCCGAAGGGCCGATGCCGCAGACCAAGTTCGTCGTCGGCAAGGCGCTGAAGGTCGGTTTGAAGCCGATCGTCGTCATCAACAAGATCGACCGTCCCGACGCCCGCCATGTCGAGGTGGTCAACGAGGTGTTCGACCTGTTCGCCGCGCTCGATGCCACCGACGAGCAGCTCGACTTCCCGATCCTCTATGGTTCGGGCCGCGACGGCTGGGTGTCGGAAAATCCCGAAGGCCCGAAGGACCAGCAGCTTGCGCCGCTGTTCGACCTCGTCATCAAGCATGTCCCGGCGCCGACCGTTCATCCCGGCCCGTTCCGCATGATCGGCACCATCCTGGAAGCCAACCCGTACCTCGGCCGCATCATCACCGGCCGCATCGAGAGCGGCACGCTGAAGTCGAACCAGGCGGTCAAGGTGCTGCACAATGATGGCACCCAGATCGAAACCGGCCGCATTTCGAAGATCCTTGCTTTCCGGGGCCTCGAGCGCCAGCCGATCGAAGAGGCGCAGGCAGGTGACATCGTTGCCATTGCCGGCCTGTCCAAGGGGACCGTCGCCGACACGTTCTGCGACCTGGCGGTGACCGAGGCGCTGCATGCGCAGCCGATCGACCCGCCGACCGTGACCATGTCCTTCCTCGTCAACGACAGCCCGCTCGCCGGTACCGAAGGCGACAAGGTGACCAGCCGCGTCATCCGCGACCGGCTGCTGCGCGAGGCCGAAGGCAATGTCGCGCTGAAGATCGAGGAATCGCCCGACAAGGATTCGTTCTTCGTCTCCGGACGTGGCGAATTGCAGCTCGCCGTGCTGATCGAGACCATGCGCCGCGAAGGCTTCGAAATCGCCGTCTCGCGTCCACGCGTCGTCATGCAGAAGGGCGAGAACGGCGAATTGCTGGAGCCGGTCGAGGAAGTCGTCATCGACGTCGACGAGGAGCATGCCGGCGTCGTCGTGCAGAAGATGTCGGAGCGCAAGGCCGAAATGGTCGAGCTGCGGCCCTCGGGCGGCAACCGCCAGCGCATCGTCTTCCACGCGCCGACGCGCGGCCTGATCGGTTACCAGTCGGAATTGTTGACCGACACGCGCGGCACCGCCGTGATGAACCGGCTGTTCCATGCCTACGAGCCCTACAAGGGCGAATTGCCCGGCCGCACCAACGGCGTGCTGATCTCCAACGAGCAGGGCGAGTCGGTCGCCTACGCCATGTGGAACCTGGAAGACCGTGGCCCGATGGTCATCGATCCGGGCGTCAAGGTCTATCAGGGCATGATCATCGGCATCCACAGTAGGGACAACGACCTCGAAGTGAACGTGCTGAAGGGCAAGAAGCTGACCAACATCCGCGCCGCCGGCAAGGATGAAGCGGTCAAGCTCACCCCGCCGATCCGCATGACGCTGGAGCGCGCGCTGGCCTGGATCCAGGACGACGAGCTGGTCGAGGTGACGCCGAAGACTATTCGCCTGCGCAAGCTCTATCTCGACCCGAACGAGCGCAAGCGCTTCGAGAAGTCGTCGAAGGCGGTCGGCGCGGCGTAATTTTCCATTTTACGGAACTGACGGAAGGGGTGAGGCACATCGGTGCCTCACCCCTTTTTCATCCCCCAGCGGCCAGGATGATGGCCTGCCGATCTGGTTCGCTGGCAAGATTGACGCGGATCGTCGTCCCCTCGCGGGCTGGCTTGCGAAGGGCTTTGCTCCCCTCGGGATCAACGACCAGCAGCCGTCGCTCCTCCAGCGCCTGGAGCCGCGATCGCGAGATGCCGAATTCGCTGGCCAGCAAGCGGTCGAGCCTCAGCGATATCGGCACTTCCAAACCCAGCCGGAGTTCCAGCGCCGTCGCGCCCTGCTTCATCCCGCCGATCACCTGTTTGCGCACGGCGGCATCAGGGAATTCCTCGACGCGCCCAACCTGGTCGCGCAGGGCGACGATGTCGAAGGCATGGCGACGTGCCAGCTCCGGATCGTTGCTCTCGAGCGCCGCGAGCAGCGCCGGCTCGATGTCACGGCGGTTGCAGCGTTCGAAAATGCCGAAATTCCAGGAATTGTCGCAGTCGGCGCAACGATAGATCAGCCAGACGTCGATGCGCTTGCCATTGGCGTTGACGCGGAATTTCCCGCTGCAGCGATAGGCTTTCACGCCGCCGCAGCGATTGCAGTTGATCAATGGGCGCGGTGCGATTTCAGGCGCGATCGTCCAGTGGATGCGCAGGATAGAAGACATGCCGGTAAGTCCTTCCCGTCGGGAAGTTCATCCGGTCGGCGATGTCGAGATGCCCGTGCGGGCGCGGCGTGGCGGGTGGCTGCGGAGATCGTGAAGTCAGGTGTCGCTGGGCGAAAAGCGCGCGACAGCGGTTCAGCAGTGCCAAACCGGTCTCGAACCGCCGCCCAGAGGAACACATGAAAAATAAACAGGCACTGCTGATGCGGCGCCATGCAGGTGTGTCGGGGGAGTTGACGAGACCGGCGGTTACTGAGGCAAAGTGAAGCTCGAAATTGTTTCGCGGCGGCCCTTCTAGCGGCGTGACGCCGCGCGGACAAGCGTCATTTTGTCGGCGCTACCGCAGCTCGATCGCTTGCGCTAGTGTCAGGCTTCAAAGGTTGCCAGACAGAGACCCTCGCCATGCACCTCACCTCGCTCCTGATCTTCGCCGCCGCCTTGTTCGTGGCCGCCGGTTCGCCCGGTCCATCGATCGCGGCGCTCGTCGCACGCGTCATTTCGAAGGGCTTTCGCGACGTGTTCCCGTTCCTGCTTGCCATGTGGATCGGCGAAGGCATCTGGCTTTCGCTGGCGGTGTTCGGGCTTGCCGTGGTGGCGCAGACCTTCCATCTCGCTTTCGTCGCGGTGAAATGGGCTGGCGTCGCCTATCTCGCCTACCTCGCCTGGAAGATGTGGACGGCGCCCGTCGATGCCAAGGAGGGCGAGATGCCGCGTGAAGACTCGCCGGCGAAGCTTTTCTTCGCCGGCATGGCTGTCACGCTCGGCAATCCCAAGATCATGATGTTCTACCTGGCGCTGTTGCCGACCATCATCGACCTCGCTTCGGTCAGTCTCGTCGGCTGGGTCGAACTGACGGCGACCATGGCGGTGGTGCTGATCGCCATCGATCTCGCCTGGGTGCTCGCCGCCTCGCAGGCGCGCAAACTGCTCAGGAGCAAGCGCGCCATGAAGATCGCCAACCGCGTCAGCGCCACGACGATGGCCGGTGCCGCGGCGGCCATCGCGGCGCGCTCTTGAGGCGACCCGTCAGCCCATCATGTTGATGATGGGGGCGATCTCGACGTTGCAGTTTGGCATGGCCAGCATCGGGCAGCCCTTGGCCTTCTCGGCGGCTTCGTCGATATCCCTGGCCTCGATGATCGAGTAGCCGCCGGTCGGGTTGCTGCCGCCATTGTTTTCGACCTTGCCGCCGGGCAGCACCGTCTTCGACATGCCGACAGGATTGCCGCGCTCGACCACGGCCGAGCCGAGTTTTCCGAACCAGTCTGTCCAGGCGTCGGTCATCGCCTTTCGCTCGGAGTCGCTCGTCGGCATCTTGCCGGAGCCGTGATAGACGTAGAGAAACTTCGCCATGTTCTCCTCCCTTGATGAGCGGCATCGAACCGGCACGCGGTCATGCCGCATGCCGATCATCGGACCAAAATGACGAGTGGGCAACGAAAATACCCAATCGCTGATATTCGTGCTGCCGCGAGGTGATCGCCTTGCGCCCTCCTGCCATTCTGAAGGGTGGCGCGCCGGCTCCTGGAATACCGCCTTGCGGCAAGCTTCATCAGTTGGGCAGAACGCCGGCCGTCGGAAGTGAAGCACTCTTCGGGGCCAGCGGCCCGCCGGAATAGAATTTCGAAGCCGGGTTCTCCTGCATGAAATCGTAGGCGACCATGCCGAGCGGCCGCTTTTGCCGTTCCGATGCCGCCTGATGCCAGGGGATTACCTGGCGCAGCGCCTCGAGTGCCGCGGTTGGCGCCGCGCCGAATTTCCGCTGCGGGTTCTGCGCCTTGCGGATTTCCATCCAATAGCTTGCCGTCAACAGGTCCTGCGCCAGCAGGTGGAACGACACGTCGACCGCCTCACGCGCGCGTTGCGTCTTGATGCGGGTTTGCGCTTCCAGGTCCTCGACGGTGGCGACGATCGCTTGGCCATTCGGCGTCACCGGGGTGCCGAGGTCGGCCAGCTCCTGCCAGAGATCGGTCGGCAGATAGCCGTCGAAGGTCGGGATGTCCTTGCGCTCTTCGGGCTTCAGCACATCGGCCGGCTTGACCACGGTGAAGAAGGGGTTGCGGAAGCGCTCGACGCGCTGCGCCACCGCGACGCCAAGATTGGTCAGCGAGATGGTAAAAGCCTCGACCTGATTGGCCATGGGATAGGGATCCCAGTTGGCGTTGGAGAAGATATAGCCGGACTTGCCGTTACTCAGCGGCCCGCCCTTGATGTAATATTTCATGAATTGCGGCGTGCTCAGCTCCGGCGAGCTCTGCGGCGTCAGGCCCGGCAGGATGGCCGGATTGTGATCCGACGAATTGATCGAAAGCAGCACGGATTGGCGCAGATCCGCCCAGGCATGCCAGGCCGAGCCCTGGCGCTGGCTGGAGGCGCGCATGCTTTCCGGGTCCTGGATGATGCGGGCCGGATCCTCGTCGAAGAGATAGCTGCCCTTGATCATGTCCATGATCTCGCCGCGTCCCATGTCAGCCACGGGTAAGGCCGCATGGATTGCACCGGCACCGATATCGGCGTCACGCTGGAGTTCATGCCGTTGAGCCCCATGGCGTAGCTGAGGTCGGTCCATTCCAGCAGTTTTCGCGCGTCCTCGAGCAAGAGCACGGCTTGCGCCTGGGCATAGGCATTGGTGCTGATCAGCGCGGCCTGGTCGGCGGCGAAGGGTTCGAGCGGCTTCAGGCCGGCCTGGGAGAGGGCCTGGGAGGCGGGCATGCGTGTGCCGTTGAAATAGGCCTCGCCCTCGCCGACCATCGTCGCGCCGATATTGCCGAGTGTCGCGAGGTCGCCTTCGCCGAGCGTGCCGCGCGATTGCACCACCGGCGTCACCCGCTTGTTCAGCATGTCGACAAGCATATGCGTCAGCTGCGGGCTGGCGGCTTCGTAGGACATGGTGTTGGCGCGGATCGCCATGATCGCGCGCACCAGCGCTTCTTCCTGCAGTTCCGGCCCGTAGCCTCTGTTGACCCCGCCCTTGAAGCGGGCGAGCTGCTGCTCCTTGAGGAGCTTGCTGTTTTCCGGCGTCGTCGGATCGCCGGAGAAGATCACCGTTTCGCGCTGATCGCCGGCGCCACGGTTGAACCAGTAGATCGTGATACCTTCGGCCGCACCCTCGAGCAGCAGGCCATAGGCATCCGCCGAGCGCTGCAGCGCTTCCGGGCTAAGCTCGACCTTGGCGCCGTTGCGGGCGATGTCGATGACCTGATCGATAGTCAGGTCATGCCCGGTCAACGTTACTGTCTTGGCTGCCGCGGTCTCGAAAATGGGCTGATAGGTGGTCGCTGCCTCGAAGGCATGAGCGGGTGGGGTGGCGAGCGCCAGTGTCATGGTCAGGGCGCAGAGAAAAATCCGGGGTTGGGCAATTCGCTCAAGCATAAGGGCTCCTATTCTCGAAGCGTTAGCCTCGGGCACGAAGTTTCACCCCTCGGAAATTTTGTTTCCCGGAAAACTAACTGGCTGCATTCGCCTGTCAACGCTTGATGAGAGCAGGACTGACGGTGCAGCGCGCGTGGCCCTATCGCGCCATAGCGTGGTATTCGTCGTTGGGCCGCATGTCGATTGCCGCCGCGACGCGGTTCGACATGTTGAAGAAGGCCGCGGTCGAGGCGATGTCCCAGATGTCGCGGTCGCTGAATCCGACCTGGCGCAGCGCCGCACGGTCGCCCTCGACGATCCTGGCCGGTTCTTCGGTCAGCTTGACGGCGAATTCGAGCATCGCCGTTTGCTTCGGCGAAAGGTCGGCGGCGCGGAAATTCATCACCATCATCTCGCCAAGCAAGGGGTCGCCCGAGAGCTGGCGCACCGCCGCGCCATGCGCGGTCAGGCAATAGTAGCAGTGGTTGATGGAGGAGACGGCGACCGCGATCATCTCGCGTTCCAGCTTCGACAGGCCGGATTCGCCCAGCATCAAATCATTGTACATATCGGTGAAGGCGCGCAGCTTCTTGTCGTCGAAGGCATAGGCCCTGAGGACGTTGGGGACGAGGCCGAGCTTCTCCTCGCATTTGGCGAAATAGGCTTTTGTCGGTTCGCTCGGCTCTGCCGGGGCCAGGTCAAGCGCGGTGATTTTGCCGGTCATGGATCATTTCTCCTCGTCACGCGATGGCCTGCCGCCGAATTCCGATAATTCTTGGCAAGCCGTCAAACCTTTGTCGCCAAACAGCGGTCATCTGCTACCATAGTCGCAAAAGCATGCGACGGGAGGGAAGAAGCGTCATGGCCAGCGTGAAGTCCGCAGCTAAGTCGAAGAAGAACGCAATGGCGGCGAAGACGGAGGACAGACCGGCCAGGCTTGCCGACTATCTGCTCGCCCGCGCGCCGGCTGAGGATATCGCCGCCTACGACGTGGCCGACCTCGAACGCGCCGCCGATCTCGCCGGCAAGGCGGTCGCCGGCCACAAAAAGGGTGAGTGCGTCGTCGCCGTCGAAGCCGATTCGGGCGTCGTTCGCGAAGGCCGCCCGGTGACGGTCATCACGGTCGTCAACGACAACATGCCGTTCCTGTTCGATTCCATCCTCGGCGAAGTCACGGAGACATCAGGGGGACCGACCCTGGTCACCCATCCGGTGATCACGGTTCGCCATGGCAAAACGGGAGTCGACGAAATCCTCGGCGACGGCAATTTCGCCAAGGACGACGGCAGCCACGACCGGCTGAGCGTGATCCATGTGCACATTCCCCGGTTGACGTCAGCACAGGCAAATGGCTTGGCCGAGCGGTTGCGCAAGATGCTTGGCCAGGTCCACGCCGCGGTCAACGACTGGCGGCCGATGCTCGCCCGGCTCGATCAGGCCATCTCCGAATTCCGCTATTCTGCGGTGCCGCTCGACAAGAAGAGCGTCGCCGAGGCCATCGCCTTCCTGGAGTGGCTGCGCGACGACAATTTCACCTTCCTCGGCATGCGTGAATTCAAGTACATCGGCGGCGAGGAAAGCGGCAATCTGGAGCGCTCCGAAAAACCCGGCCTCGGCATCCTGACCGACCCGGACGTGCTGGTGCTGAGGCGCGGCACCGAGGCAGTGACGACGACACCGGAAATCCGCGCTTTCCTGCACGGACCGGAGCCGCTGATCGTCACCAAGGCCAATGCCAAGTCCTTGGTGCACCGGCGCATCTATCTCGACTATATCGGCGTCAAAACCTACACCGCCAAGGGCACGTTGGCGGGCGAACTGCGCATCGTCGGCCTGTTCACCTCGACCGCCTACACGCGCTCGGTGATGAAGATCCCGTATCTCAGGTCCAAGGCCGAAACCATCATCGCCAAGTCGGGTTTCGACCGCCACGATCACTCCGGCAAGGCGCTGATCAACGTGCTGGAAAGCTATCCGCGTGACGAGCTGTTCCAGGTGCCGGTGCCGATCCTGCGCAAGCATGCCGCTGCCATTCTCGGGCTGATCGAGCGGCCGCGCGTGCGGGCGCTGGTGCGTGCCGACCAGTTCGATCGTTTCGTGTCGATCCTCGTCTTCGTGCCGCGCGACCGCTACGACAGCGTCGTGCGCGAGAAGATCGGCGCCTATCTGAAAACCGTATTCGAGGGCCGGCTGTCGGCCTATTATCCGGCCTTCCCCGAAGGCGGGCTGGCGCGTGTGCACTTCATCATCGGCCGGTCCGGCGGCAAGACGCCGAAGGTCGAGCAGGCTACGATCGAGGCGGCGATCCGCGACATCGTGCGCACCTGGGAAGATGCGCTTGCCGATGCGGCCGAAGCCGACGGCAGCGACCCGGCGTTGAAAGCCATCGCCGCGCGGCTGCCGGAAAGCTACCGGGATTCGTTCAGCGCGGCGGTGGCGCTGGCCGATGCCGGGCGCATCGCCAAGATCAGCGCCAGCAATCCGATCGCCATCGACTATTACCGCCATACCGGGCAGAAACCGCAGCAGGCGGCGCTGAAAATCTATCACCATGGCAGTCCGGTGGCGTTGTCGCGGCGCGTTCCGGTGCTGGAGAACATCGGCTTCCGCGTCATCAGCGAGCGGACTTTCGCAGTCGGCGACCAAGCCTCCGGGATGGTCTTCATCCACGACATGGAGCTGGAGAACAGCTACGGCGCGCGAATAGACCTCGCCGACGGCGGCGCGCTGTTCGAGGACGCGTTCCTGTCGGTGTGGCGCGGCGACGTCGACAATGACGGCTATAACGGCCTTGCGCAAACCGCCGGCCTGTGGTCGGGCGAGATTACCATCCTGCGGGCCTATGGCCGCTATTTGCAGCAGGTCGGCATTCCGCAGAGCCAGGATTTCATCGCCGCCGCCCTCAACCGCTATCCCGAAATCGCGCGCGGCCTGCATGACCTGTTCATCGCCCGCCTCGGCCCGACGGCGGAAACGGAAGGCGTGGTGGCGGCCAAGCACCTCAAGGCCAAGATCAAGGATGCGCTCGAAGATGTCCCCAACATCGACGACGACACGATCATACGGCGCTACCTGAACCTGATCGAAGCCTCGCTGCGCACCAATCATTTCGTTGCCGATACGAAAGAGAAAGGCCAGTCGCTGGCGATCAAGCTCGAGTCGCAAGCGGTCGAGGGATTGCCGGCGCCGCGGCCATGGCGGGAAATCTTCGTCTACGGTTCCGAGGTCGAAGGCCTGCATCTGCGCTTCGGCCCGGTCGCACGCGGCGGCCTGCGCTGGTCGGACCGCGCCCAGGACTACCGCACCGAAGTGCTCGGCCTGGTCAAGGCGCAGCAGGTCAAGAACGCCGTCATCGTGCCGGTCGGTGCCAAGGGCGGCTTCTATCCCAAGAAACTGCCGATGAGCGCCGGACGCGACGCCATCTTCGAGGCCGGCACCTCCGCCTACAAGAACTTCGTCTCCAGCCTTTTGTCGATCACCGACAATATCGGGCTGGACGGTGTCATTCCGCCGGCCGGTGTCGTGCGCCGCGACCAGGACGATCCCTATTTCGTCGTCGCCGCCGACAAGGGCACGGCAACCTTCTCCGACACCGCCAACGCCATCTCGGAAAAGCATGGCTTCTGGCTCGATGATGCCTTCGCCAGCGGCGGTTCGGCCGGCTACGACCACAAGAAGATGGGCATCACCGCCAAGGGCGCCTGGGAAGCGGTCAAGCGGCATTTCCGCGAGATGAACCGCGACATCCAGACCTCGCCCTTCACCGTCGTCGGTGTCGGCGACATGTCGGGCGACGTGTTCGGCAACGGCATGCTGTTGTCGCCGAAGACGGGGCTGATCGCAGCCTTCGACCATCGCGACATCTTCATCGATCCCGATCCTGACATGGCTGCCTCGATGGCCGAGCGCGAGCGGATGTTCGCGTTGCCGCGTTCGAGCTGGCAGGACTATGACAAGACCAAGCTGTCGGAAGGCGGCGTCATCGTCTCGCGCAGCCAGAAGTCGATCACCTTGCCGGCTGCCGCGGCGGCCGCGATCGGCCTCGCCAAGACGACCGCCACGCCGGTCGAGATCATGACCGCCATCCTCAAGGCGCCCGTCGATCTCTTGTGGTTCGGCGGCATCGGCACCTATCTCAGGGCATCGACCGAAACCAATGCCGAGGTCGGCGACCGCGCCAACGATGCCATCCGCATCACGGCGCTCGACGTCCGCGCCAAGGTGATCGGCGAGGGTGCCAATCTCGGCGTCACCCAGCGGGCACGCATCGAGTTCGGCATGAATGGCGGCCGCTGCAATTCCGACGCCATCGACAATTCGGGCGGCGTCAACTGCTCCGACGTCGAGGTCAACATCAAGATCGCGCTGGCGTCGGCCATGCGCAAGGGATCGCTGACGCGCCCGGCGCGCAACAAGCTGCTGGCCGAGATGACCGACGAGGTCGGCGGCCTGGTGCTGTCCAACAACTACCAGCAGACGCTGGCGCTTTCGATCGCCCGCAAGCGCGGCCTCGCCGACATCGCGCATCAAAGCCGCTTCATGACCGCGCTCGAGGCGCGTGGCCTGCTCGATCGCGTGGTCGAGACGCTGCCGTCGCCGGCGGCCCTTGCCGAGCGCGAGGCGCGCGGCGAGCCGCTGACCCGGGCCGAACTCGGCGTGCTGCTCGCCTATGCCAAGATCGTGCTGTTTTCCGACATCGTCGCCAGCGACGTGCCGGATGATGCCCATTTCGACCGCGACCTGATGGGCTATTTCCCGGACCGGATGGCGAAGAAATACGCTTCCGAGATTCATGGCCACCGGCTGCGCCGCGAGATCATCGCCCGAGTACTCGCCAACGATCTGGTCAATCGCGGCGGCCCATCCTTCGTCAACCGGCTGCAGGAAGCGACGGGGCGCACCGCCGCCGACGTGGTGCGCACCTTCGCCTTGGTGCGCGACGGCTTTGCGCTGCCGGCGCTCTATCGCGAGATCGACGCGCTGGATAACCAGATCGACGGCCAGGTGCAGCTCGATCTCTACCAGATGGTGAGCCGGCTTATCTATATGAGCAGCGGCTGGTATCTGAAGAACGATGCCGGCACGGCATCGCTTGGCCAACGCATCGCCGAACTGCAGGATGCACGCAAGGCGCTGGAGCCCAAACTGGTATCGCTGCTGCCGGCTTTTTCGCGCGAGCGGATCGAGGAGAAGCGGCACGGGCTGTTCAAGGCGGGCGCTCCGGAAAAGCTCGCCGAGCAGCTGGCGATGAGCGAGGCGGCGGAGCTCATTCCCGACATCGCGCTGACGGCGCGCACCGCCGGTGCCGATATCGTCGCGGCCGCCAAGGCGTTCTTCGCCGTCAGCGATGCCTTCCGCATCCCACGCGTCGAGGATGCGGCGCGCTCGATCACGCCATCGGACTATTATGATCAACTCGCTCTGTCCCGCGCCACCGACACGATCGGCGCGGCGCGGCGCGGCATCGCGGTGGCCGCGCTCACCGGCCATGCCAAGGCCGCGGATCCGGTGGCGGCCTGGCTGGAAGCGGGCGGCGAGCGGGTGGCGCGCATCCGCGAGCGGCTGCAGGCGCTGACCGAAGGCGGCGACATCACCGTGTCGCGGCTGTCGGTCGCGTCGGGACTGATGAGCGATTTGACGGGGATGTGAGCATCTCCGAAACGCCGGCGCCGCCCCTTGTATCTGCACGAGATGATTTTTGTGCGATGGAAGCGACTGAGCCTCGGGCCGGATGGCCATCCGGCCCGAGGCTTGGCGAAGTCGCCCGCTGCCCCTCCGGCTACAACCGTCAAT
>NZ_SRUS01000120.1:0-417 GCF_004794715.1 Mesorhizobium sp. M8A.F.Ca.ET.207.01.1.1
GGGAAATCCTGGACACCGAGCCGAGCTACATCCAGGACATCGGCCTGGCCCGCCACCTCTCGCCCACCCGCAGCAACGGCGTGGCGGCGATGCTGGCCTTCATCCGCGAGACCGCGCAGGCCCAGCTGCAGCGCGACCCGTCGTGAGCGAACCTGCCACGGCCGAAGACACCGCGCTGGGCCTGCTGTCCCGGCCCGGCTTCGCCAGGCTGCTGGCGTACCGCATCTTTGCGATGCTGTCCTACCAGGTGGTCGCAGTCACCGTTGGCTGGCACATCTACGAAGTCACCCGCAATCCGTTCTCGCTGGGCCTGATCGGCCTGGCCGAGGTCGTGCCGTTCTTCTGCGTGGCGCCGTTCGCCGGTTACCTGGTGGACCACCTGCCGCGGCGCCGTCTCGGCATGGTCGCCTGCTGCGG
>NZ_SRUS01000121.1:0-417 GCF_004794715.1 Mesorhizobium sp. M8A.F.Ca.ET.207.01.1.1
CGGCGAAGTCGCCCTCCACGACCCAGCCCAGGGTGCCGTAGCGGCCCTCGGCCCCCAGGCGCACCGAACGGATCTCGGTACCCGAAACGTCGCGGTCGGCGACCGCCGAACCGTCGGTGCTGGAGGCATCGACGAACAGGCGGCCACGGGGACGGAACACCGTCGTGCCGTCGGCGCTGCTGAACTCCGGTGCGCCCTTGCCCCAGGAGACCTTCGGCAGCCTGGACTGGCCGGATTCCAATGCGGCTACCCGCGTCTCCAGCGCAGGCGCGGGCGGCGTGGACGTTACGGTCGCACTGCCCTGCCCGCCTGCGACAGCGCGAAGGCGTGCTTCCAGTTGCTGGATCTGTAGCGCCTGCTGCTGCACCAGGCGTGACAGCTCGGCCTGGCTCAACGGCGCGGGCAGCGAGGACGTGG
>NZ_SRUS01000122.1:0-417 GCF_004794715.1 Mesorhizobium sp. M8A.F.Ca.ET.207.01.1.1
CTCGACATGCATCAGACCGGCGTCGACCGAAGTCACTTTCGCATTGGTGATCCATTTGATGTGGCGATCGCGCATGGCGCTTTCGAGCAGACCCTTGGTGTCGCCGACCCCGTCAAGCCCGAGATGGCCGATATAGGGTTCCGGCGTCACGAAGGTCATCGGCACGCGGTCGCGCACCCTGCAGATGGAAGAATACGGCCGCACCTATGCGCTGGGCCTGAAGGTGGCGCTGTGATGGGGCGCAGCCGTGCCGTCCTGGCCGCGGCGCTGGCCGCCACGCTGATCGCCGGCTGCACGCCGGCCAGCGGCAACGATCCGGTCGCGGGAGCGGCCGCGCCGGCCGCCAGTGGCGCGCGCGGGGTGACCACCCTCGCCGAAGCCTTCCTCACGCCGATGACCCCGGCCGACAACATCGAC
>NZ_SRUS01000123.1:0-414 GCF_004794715.1 Mesorhizobium sp. M8A.F.Ca.ET.207.01.1.1
GCTCGAAGCACTGGTGCGCGCGCGCCTGCCCCAGGTGCTGGACATCATCACCCCGGCCGACCCGCAGCGCCGCGGCTGCCAGTTGTCGCTGCGCGTGATCGGCGGCCGCGAACGGGGGCGTGCGCTGTTCGAACACCTGCGCGGCATCGGCGTACTGGGCGACTGGCGCGAACCCGACGTGATCCGCATCTCGCCCACCCCGCTCTACAACCGCTACCTGGACGTGCACCACTTCGTCGAGGAAGTGGAAGCCTGGGCAGGCCTTTGAGCCGGCCCCTTTCCTGCTGCTGGACAGTTCGTTGATCGCACACGCTTCCCGCTCGTTGAGCATTATCGGTGCCGGCCTCGCCGGGTCCCTGCTGGCCATCCTGCTGTCACGGCAGGGCTGGCGCATCACCCTGTACGAACGCCGCG
>NZ_SRUS01000124.1:0-413 GCF_004794715.1 Mesorhizobium sp. M8A.F.Ca.ET.207.01.1.1
CTGCAGGTAGCGGTCGGCCAGCGCCTTGGCGGTGTCATTGGCGCTCATGCCCTGCTTGGGCGAGCTGAGCATGCCCGACAGCACGCGCAGCAGTTCGTTGACCAGGCCGGAGACCGCGTCACCGACCGCGAGCGGATTGATCCGGGTGGATCCGGTTTCGCCAGCGGCCAGGGTCAGGTTCTGCGAACTGGTCAGGGCGGGCAGGGTGATCCTGTCGTTGATCAATGGCTGGCCCAGCAGCTTCAGCAACTGTTCGTTCTGCAGGGTGGCGTCGCAGACATTGGCCTTGGAAAAGCGCTGCGCAGGGTCGACATTGCCGACGCAGGCGCGCAGTACCGACGCGTCCACCTGGATCGTCGCCCTGGGGGGACTTGCGCCGCACTGGATGCCGGTCAGCGTGCCCATGCCGTTGG
>NZ_SRUS01000125.1:0-413 GCF_004794715.1 Mesorhizobium sp. M8A.F.Ca.ET.207.01.1.1
CGGCCACGGCCCTGGCTGCGAACTGGCCGCTCCAATGCATGGGCATGAAGGCCTGGCCGCGGCGCTGCGCTTCCGACACGCGCACTCTGGTGCGGACGAAACCGAAGCGTGTCGACAGATGGGCGAGGTCGCCATCCTTGAGGTGGCGCGCGGCCGCATCCGCCGGATGGAGATCGACTGCAGGCTCCGGCGCGTTCGCCATCAGGCGCGGCACGTTCCCGGTGCGTGTCATGGTGTGCCACTGGTCGCGCAGCCGGCCTGTGTTCAGGGCAAGCGGATAGTCGGCGTCGACGGTGAAGGCCGTAGCTTCCTGCCGCACCGTCACGAAGCGGGCGCGGCCGTCAGGCGTCGGGAAGCGGCCATCGCCGAGCAATCTTGTGTGCTGCTCGCGCCGGTCCGAAGCGGGCCAGTGC
>NZ_SRUS01000126.1:0-413 GCF_004794715.1 Mesorhizobium sp. M8A.F.Ca.ET.207.01.1.1
CCGACCACCACGCCGATGGCATAGGCGCTGATCAGGTGGCCGACCTGGGTCTCGGAGATCGACAGGCCGCGGCTGATCTCCAGCATCAGGCCCATGCTGGCGAACTCGCTGGTGCCGATGGCGAAGCCGCCCAGTGAAAGGGCAAGGATGATCAGAGTGCGCTGACGGGGCGTCAGCCGCGCAGCCAGGGAAGACGTGGCGCTCATGCGGGGGCGCCATGGGGCGGGGAGCCCTCCATTGTACTGCTGCACCGCAACAAGGGCAGCCACACTCAGGGTAAATCAGCGTTTGATCGGTGACTCGCCGGCCCACCGCGTCGCCGCCCGGCCCGCTCAGATGCCCAGCGCTGCCCGGGCGTGCGCGTACTTGCCGTGCAGGCGCGCGGCCGTCGCCGCGTCGAGCATCGCCAGCCG
>NZ_SRUS01000127.1:0-412 GCF_004794715.1 Mesorhizobium sp. M8A.F.Ca.ET.207.01.1.1
TCGGGATCGCTGCTGGTCTTCTCCTTCGGGTCAGTTGCCGCGAAGTCCCAGCGCCTAACCTTGCGCGCTGCCAGAATGGCCGGCGTTGCTTCCACGACTTCGAACCATTCCCGCTTGAATGTGCCGCCATCGCGCGGAGTGGGCCGCTGCTGATACTGGCCGGCGTAGGCATAGTTGCCCTTTGCGCGCTTCAGCCGCTCCACCTCGGCGCGGGGGAAGCGCTCAGGAAACAGTAGCTCGCCGTCGACTGTGCGCGGATCCTCGAAGAACAGCTTTCCGTCCACATACGTGCGGCATGGGCCGCCGGTCTTCTTTCCGTCCTTGTTCACCCGCTCCGCCTCGAACTCCATCGGCAGATTCAGGTGGACGAAGCCCAGATCCAGCTCCATGGCCACGGCTGCAACGTCCTGCT
>NZ_SRUS01000128.1:0-411 GCF_004794715.1 Mesorhizobium sp. M8A.F.Ca.ET.207.01.1.1
ATCGCTGCACGGCTACCTGGAAACGCTGGCATTGAAGGATGCCACGCTGTCGCCGGACGAGCGGCGCCGTTATCTCGGCATCGCCCTGGCACAGAGTGCCAAGGTCGGCCGGCTGGCGCGCGCGCTGTTCGAGCTGGCGCGGCTGGAGCATGGCGAAGTGCGGCTGGAGTGGGAGGTGTTCGCACTGCCGGAGCTGCTGCAGGACGTGCTGCAGAAGTTCGAACTGGCGGCGCAGGCGCGTGGCCAGCAACTGCACGCGGCATTCCCGCCCGGCCTGCCGCCGGTGCGCGCCGACCTTGGCCTGGTCGAGCGGGTGCTGACCAACCTGCTCGACAACGCGCTGCGGCATGCACCCGAGGGCGGGCAGATCGAGGTGCGCCTGCGCGCAACCGATGACAGCGTGGAGGTGAG
>NZ_SRUS01000129.1:0-411 GCF_004794715.1 Mesorhizobium sp. M8A.F.Ca.ET.207.01.1.1
ATCAGCGCCAGCTCATTGACCAGCGCGATGTTGACGTCACGCTGGATGTTCTCGACCACCTTGGCCGCTTCGGCCACGCGCATCGATGGCGCCGGGAAGGTCCCGGCGGCGATGATGCGCTGGTACAGGCCATCCATCACCGCCGCCACTTCCGGCGTCGAACCGGAGGTGATCTTGCGGATGTCGGCCAGGCGCCGATGGCGGTCGCCGGGACTGACCCGTTCCGGGCTGTAACCGCAGTAGAAGTCCACGTTGAAGCGCAGCCCGGAGCCCTGCTCCAGCAGCGGCACGCAGACTTCTTCGGTGGTGCCGGGATACACCGTGGATTCGTAGATCACCAGGTCGCCCGCGCGCAGATGGCTGGCGATCAGGCGCGTGGCCGAACGCAGCGGCTCCAGGTCGGGCTGCTCG
>NZ_SRUS01000012.1:0-129035 GCF_004794715.1 Mesorhizobium sp. M8A.F.Ca.ET.207.01.1.1
AGCTAGCCACCGGCAGCGGAGCCGAAACCGCGACTTCATCAGGCAGTCCTTCACATTGCTCGATATTGAAAACGGTGAAGCGCTTGAGGAAAGGGATCGCCTGGGCATCCTCGCCTGTCTCGCGAGCCCGCTTCCTCTCATGATCCGGGACAAAACGATCGGCATAAACGACCGTTGTCCCACGCTCGCCTCTGCGGACGTTCCCGCCGAGCGCGGCAGACTGTCGATAGGTTAGCCAACTCTGCGATGGGAACCCGCGTTCGACGACGGCACCCCAGAGGATAAGCACGTTGATCCCGCTGTAGGTGCGATGCGTGCTGGCATTCTTCGGCAGGGAAAGCGACGCGACGAGTTCGCCCTCCGAAGCCGGGGCCAGGATCTCGTTGCAAGCATCACCCGTCATCCTTCCTTCGGCGAAGCAGATATTGTTCTCCCCTATCATCCCGCCGAGCCAGACTCGGCATTGGCCCTTGCTGGCGCCATCGAGATACAGCTCGGCCCTAAAATCCGTAGCCGTGGCATCGGTGAGGTGAAGTCGACGCGGTCATTCTCCTCAGCGGCTTGTTTGAGATTGTCCTCGAAAGTTTTGCGGATGGCGGCGAAGGCGCCTTTGGCAAACCTGCGACGGTCCGCATCGGTCGCCGTTGCGTGCAGCCTGGGCAGCAAGTCCCGGACTGACCTCGCAGGCGCAGACTCCACGCCTGGGAAATCCTTGTGCTCCGGGGCCAATGGAGCACCAGGAAAGCTAGGGCGGTTTGAGGGCTTTGCCCGCTTCATGTCGACGCCATTCAGGATCGCCTGTCTCGCCACTACCTCGTCCATACCGACTATGCGGATCTGGACAATGGCCGTCAGCAATCCTTCTGGTTTGCAGTTGTGGACCATGACAGGCACAACGCGCCGGTTAAGTCCTTGAGGATCCCGCGCGAATGCACTGGCCCATTCGGCCGCCGCCATGCCGGACTTCAGGTAGTCGGGCGAGAGCACCATGATCGTTCGTTCTGCGGCGCTGGAAGCTTCCTGCATCTCGAGGACGAAGTTGCTGCCCGGGCGGAAATCCCAAGCCTGGAGGATAGTAGTGAAACCCGCCTCTTCGAGGATGAAGGCTATCCATTCGGCCCATTCTTTGTCCGAGCCGGTATAGCTGATAAAGAAATCGGTCATTTCCATTTCCTGGCTGGTGCCGGCAAATTCGAGGCGTTGAATGTCTCGGATGGTTAGTCTGCGGACTGGAAAAGTCTATACGAACGGGGTGGATCGAGGTTCTACACCCCGTTATTGACGAACATTGACGGGCGGCGTGCGGCAGTTCACTTTTCGCTCGACTTGCCCATTTTAGTGCCTTCACATCGGAATTCCATCACAGCCCAGATGCAAGACAACACAACCCAGGTGACAAAGCAGGCTCAAAGGAACAGTCAGAGCCATGCCGTCAGCGCGGACCTGATCGCCGTTGTCATCGCGGTGACCGACGGTAAGCCACGCGTCCTCACCATCGAGCAGGCTCAGGCTTTGCCATCCGGGCTTTTTGAGCTCGGCCATCGCTCCTTGCAGTCGGGTCTGCGAGCGTGGGTGGAGCGGCAGACCGGTCATCAACTGGGCTATATTGAACAACTCTACACCTTCGCCGACCGCGACCGGACCGACGACGAGCGCGTGCAGATCTCGATCAGCTATCTTGGCCTGACGCGGGAAGAGCAGGCAGAACATTCGCAAACACATGGCTGGCACGGATGGTACGACTATTTTCCATGGGAAGATCACCGCGCCGGCGTGCCTTCTATCCTGCCTGACATCGTCCTGCCGCGTCTTTCGGCGTGGTCCGACGACGCGGAAGACCCAAGCATACACCGCGACCGCCGGCAGCGCGTGGCATATGCTTTCGGTCTGGATGATCGCGACTGGAATGAGGAACTCGTCCTGCAGAGATACGAGCTGCTCTACGAAGCCGCGCTGGTGGCCGAGGCCACACGCGGACGGGACAACGGCAATCCGCCGTCCATCCCTGGCCTTCCGATGATCGCAGATCACCGGCGTATTCTGGCAACGGGAATGTCCAGACTGCGGACCAAGATCAAGTACCGCCCCGTCGTCTTCGAGTTGATGCCAGCAACGTTCACATTGCTGCAGCTGCAGCGAACCGTGGAGGCTCTGGCTGGCAGGCTCGTTCACAAGCCGAACTTTCGGCGTCTGATCGAAGAGCAGGATCTGGTCGAGGAGACAGGCGAGACGATGTCCGACACCGGGGGGCGCCCAGCGAAGCGCTTCCGCTTTCGCCAAACGGTCTTGGTGGAGCGAACCGTCGCAGGGACGAAATTGCCACTCTCACGCGGTTGACATTTCTTATACTCAAGGTAAGTATATGTCAGTTATACTCATTTGGAGAATAATTGGCTATGCCTGTCACTTCCGCGCGCACGGCCGCGCTGTACGACCGCGTGCGGCAAGTCATTCCGTCAATCGAGTGGCCGGCATTCGCCGATGATATCGAAGCCATCCTCGATCTGAAACGGCGGCGCAATGCCGTTATCCTGGCGCACAACTACCAGACGCCTGAGATCTTCCACTGCGTTGCCGACATCGTCGGCGACAGCCTGGCGCTTGCCCGCAAGGCGATGGCGGTCGAAGCGGATGTCATTGTGCTGGCTGGCGTGCATTTCATGGCCGAAACGGCGAAGCTGCTCAACCCGCAAAAGACGGTGCTCATTCCTGATCTGCGAGCAGGCTGTTCGCTGGCGGATTCGATTACCGCCGAGGACATTCGCCTGCTGAGACAGCGCTATCCGGGCGTCCCGGTCGTCACCTATGTCAACACTTCGGCCGAAGTGAAAGCCGAGTCCGATATCTGCTGTACGTCCGGTAACGCCAAAGCCGTCGTGGAGGCGCTCGGCGTTCCGCAGGTGATCATGCTGCCGGATGAATATCTCGCCCGGAACATCGCCGCCCAGACCGCGGTGAAGATCATCGCCTGGAAAGGGCATTGCGAGGTGCATGAGCGCTTCACGCCGGCCGACATCAGGGAGTTGCGCGAAAGTCATCCGGGCGTGACCGTGCTCGCGCATCCGGAGTGCCCGCCCGAAGTGGTCGCGAAAGCGGACTTCTCCGGCTCGACGGCCGCCATGTCCGACTATGTCGGAAGACAAAAGCCAGCGCGGGTCGTGCTGATGACCGAATGTTCGATGAGCGACAACGTTGCGGTGGAGCATCCCGAAGTCGAGTTCATCCGGCCTTGCAACCTCTGCCCGCACATGAAGCGGATAACGCTCGCCAACATCCGTACTGCGCTCGAACAGAACCGCCATGTCGTAACCATCGAATCGGAGATTGCAGGGCGTGCGCGGCTGGCCGTCGAGCGGATGCTGGCGGTATGAGCATGGACGTTCGCGATCTCGCCCGCCGGCCGGTCATCATCGGCGGCGGCATAGCCGGGCTGATGACCGCGCTGCACATGGCGCCTGAGCCGGTGCTGCTCCTGTCGAGATCGCCGCTTGGCGCGGAGGCGTCGAGTGCGTGGGCGCAGGGCGGGCTGGCCGCCAGCCTGGGCGGCGATGATGAACCGGCGCTCCATCTTGCCGACACGCTCGCCGCAGGGGACGGCCTTTGCGATGCAGATACAGCAAGGCGCATCGTGTACGCCGCGCCCGCGGCGATCGAGGATCTGACGCGCCTTGGGGCTCGCTTCGATCGCACATCTGCAGGAGTTCTGCGTCTCGGGCTGGAAGCCGCGCATAGCAGGCGGCGCATCGTTCATGCCGGAGGTGACGGCAGCGGAAGGGAGGTGATGCGCGCCCTGATCGCGGCCGTGCGCTCCACGCCTTCGGTTCTTGTCGTGGAAGGAGTCGAAGCACGCCGGCTGGCCGTCGAGGACGGCAGAATCGCCGGTGTTGTGGCGAGCGGTCCGACAGGTCCGGTGTTCTTTGCCACGGGACGGGCCGTTCTCGCCACGGGCGGAATCGGCGGCCTGTTCCGCGACTCAACCAACCCACTGGGCAGCTGCGGACAGGGTCTGGCGCTTGCGGCGCGCGCGGGTGCCGTCCTTGCCGATCTGGAGTTCATTCAGTTCCACCCGACCGCGCTTGACGGGCCCGGCCGTCCGATGCCGCTCATCAGCGAGGCGGTTCGCGGAGAAGGTGCAACAATCGTCGACGAAACAGGGCGGCGCTTCCTCGATGGCCTGCTCGGGGCGGAACTCGCACCGCGCGACATCGTCGCGCGCGCCGTCTGGCGACATCTTGCCGACGGCCATCGCGTCTTCCTCGACGTCCGCGAGAAGCCAGGCACGATGTTCGCGCAGCAATTTCTGACAATCGCATCAGCCTGCGGCAAGGCCGGCATCGATCCGGCGCGAGACCTCATTCCCATCCGGCCGGCCCAGCATTACCACATGGGTGGTGTCGCCGTGGATCTGGCCGGGCGAACATCGGTTCCTGGACTTTGGGCATGCGGCGAAGTCGCGTCGACCGGGCTGCACGGCGCCAACCGGCTCGCCAGCAACTCGCTGACCGAGGCCGTCGTTTGCGCGCGCTGGGTTGCCGAAAGCGTCGCTGGTGCACCGGACGGCGGTGGGAAGCCAGCGATGGCAGCTAACCTGCCCGCGCCGGATCCGAGGCCTGTGCGCCCTCTCCTGTCACATGCCCTTGGCGTCACGCGGGATGGCGAAGGTTTGAAAGAGGCTGCGCGCGCCTTGTTGCTGCTGTTGCATCGGCACGACACAGCGTCCGATCCCGCCGCCGTAGGGCTGATGATCGCGGTTGCCGCCTTGCTGCGCCGCGAAAGCCGTGGCGCTCACTACCGGAACGACTTTCCCCATCAAGCGGCCGTCGCCCGCCGCTCCGAAATCAGGCTCGACGCGGCCATGTTTGCGGCGCGGGAACTCGGCAACTCTCCAATGCTCGAAAGCGTCGCTTGATGAACCTATCCCCCCTTCCAACGATCATGCTCGAGCCTCTGGTGCGGGCAGCTCTGCTCGAGGACCTTGGCAAGGCCGGTGATTTGACCACTGATGCCATCGTACCGAAGGACCATCATGCGACAACGGTGCTGACTGCGCGCGAGGCCGGAACTATAGCCGGTCTCGACCTGGCGATGCTCGCTTTCAGGTTGATCGACCAGGATGTCGAGATGACAGTGGAGCGAGCGGACGGCAGCAACATCGCGCAAGGTGAGACCATCGCATCGGTCAGCGGTCCGGCCCGGGCCATACTCACCGCGGAACGGACGGCGCTCAATTTTCTGTGCCATCTGAGCGGTATCGCCACCGCGACGGCATTGATCGTCGCGGCGGTCCGCGGCCACGGCGCAAGAATCGTCTGCACGCGCAAGACGACGCCTGGATTGCGAGCGGTCGAAAAATATGCCGTGCGCGCCGGTGGCGGCTCCAATCATCGTTTCGGTCTCGACGACGCCATCCTGATTAAGGACAACCACATCGCCATCGCTGGCGGAATTCGCATGGCAATCGAGCGCGCGCGATGCAGCGTCGGCCACCTAGTCAAGATCGAAGTCGAGGTCGATACGCTAGCCCAGTTAGAAGAGGCTATGGCCCTCGCCCCAGACGCCGTCCTGCTCGACAACATGTCTGTCGACGAATTGCGCCAAGCAGTGGCGATGGTTGCCGGCCAGGCGATTACCGAGGCGTCGGGCAGGATAACGCCGGCGACGGCTCCAGCCGTCTCCGCGACCGGTGTCGACCTGATCTCCATCGGCTGGTTGACCCACAGCGCGCCAATCCTCGATATCGGGCTCGACTCCGCGAAATTTGTCCGTCGGGCCTGACAATCGGCGGTCGACCGGACGCTTTTTCGACCCAGCCCGCCAAGTTCAAAGGTGCCTAGGTCGCCCAATGCAAGGGGAACAGGATGGAAATGCACGCAGCGATTTCGGAAAAACCATGCGTGAAGCTCAATCCTTCGACGGCCACCGGATGTGGACCGTGGAAGCTGCTCGGGCGCTGCATGACGCGCCTTTCAACGACCTGCTGTTTCAAGCGCAAACCGTTCACCGCCGGAATTTCGATCCCAACAGGCGGCGGCGGGCGCTGGTCTCAGCGGCGGCGCCCTCGTCGTCGGAATCTAGCGGGGTAACCCGGCCACCCAGAGGATGGCGGGACGATTCATCCATGATGATAGGAAACAGGACCATTGCGAAAACTAGTCGCTGGCAAGCTGCACGGCATCTACGTCACCGAAGCGAACCTCAACTACCATGGATCGATAACGCTGGACCCTGACCACTGCGAAGCAGCCGGGATCCTGCCGATGGAATTTGTGGAGATTTGGAACAAGAATTCCGGTGCGCGGATTTCGACCTATGTCATTTTCGGCGAGCGCGGCTCACGATGCTGCATCCTCAATGGTGCGGCTGCCCGCACCTGCCAGCCAGACGACCAGATCATTGTTTGCAACTCCATATACCTGGACGAAGCGAATATCACCTCGTTGAAGCCGCGGATCATCACCTTCGACCAGGACAATCACATACTCGATCGCCTGAGCTACTCCGTCGATCTTGACGCACATGGGCGTTACAGTTTCTCGATCCTTGACGAGGCGAATGAGCCTTTGGCCATTCCTGCGCTGGTCTCCGGCGCGTGACTTCCTCTCGAGATTTGCCCGTGCTTTGCGCGGGGTTTCATTAGTCGCCGATCACCGCCGCAGGTGGAAATGCGCTTGACAAAGCAGTGTCGGCTCGGTCAATTCGAAAACATTCACCAGGGGAGTCCCGGCAAGGGGCTGAGATACTGCTGGCTATCGCGGCGCAGTGACCCGTTGAACCTGATCCAGTTCATACTGGCGTAGGGACGGTGCAAGCGCTTTGCGGGAGTTTACGCCCGAAGACCTGTTTTCAAGCAGGTCGACCAAAGCGTCTTTTCATCCTTCCGGCACAGAACTGGGTCTCCAATGCATGAGCAAAGGAGCCTCAAGATGAATGCCCTAACCCCAGCCGTCTCAACGGGACCGCTGCCTGCCTCACGGAAAATCCACAAGCCCGGCGTCCTCCATCCGCACATCAAAGTGCCGATGCGCGAAATCTCCGTCCATCCGACAGCGGGCGAGCCGCCCATCACCGTCTACGATCCGTCCGGCCCCTATACCGACCAGACTGTCGAAACCAGCATCGAAAAGGGCCTCGCCCGGCCTCGCCACGAATGGATCACGGCGCGGGGCGATGTCGAAGCCTATGACGGCCGCCATGTGCGGCCGGAAGACAATGGCTTCGTCACGGGTGAGCGCCTGACGCCGGAATTTCCCATTCGCAACCGGCCGCTAAGGGCCAGGGCCGGCAAGGCGGTGACACAGCTTGCCTATGCGCGCGCCGGCATCATCACGCCCGAGATGGAGTTCGTCGCCATCCGCGAAAACCTCGGCCGGGAAATCGCCCGCGGCAAGCTGCAACGCGACGGTGAAAGCTTCGGCGCGGCTATTCCCGATTTCGTCACGCCGGAATTCGTACGCGACGAGGTGGCGCACGGGCGGGCGATCATTCCAGCCAACATCAACCACCCAGAGAGCGAACCGATGATCATCGGGCGCAATTTCCTCGTCAAGATCAACGCCAATATCGGCAATTCCGCTGTCACTTCCTCGATGGCCGAAGAGGTCGAAAAAATGGTCTGGGCGATCCGCTGGGGCGCCGATACGGTGATGGACCTGTCGACCGGCCGCAACATCCACAACATTCGCGACTGGATCCTGCGCAATTCACCGGTGCCGATCGGCACGGTGCCGCTTTACCAGGCGCTCGAGAAGGTCGGCGGCATCGCCGAGGACCTGACCTGGGAGGTGTACCGCGACACGCTGATCGAGCAGGCCGAACAAGGCGTCGACTATTTCACCATCCATGCCGGTGTGCGGCTGCATTACATCCCGCTGACCGTCGACCGGGTCACGGGCATCGTCTCGCGCGGTGGCTCGATCATGGCCAAATGGTGCCTGCACCATCACCGGGAAAGCTTCCTCTATGAGCATTTCGAGGAGATCTGCGACATCTGCCGCGCCTATGACGTATCCTTCTCGCTCGGCGACGGCCTTCGTCCGGGCTCGATCGCCGATGCCAATGATGCGGCGCAATTCGCCGAGCTGGAAACGCTCGGCGAATTGACGCAGATCGCCTGGGCCAAGGATTGCCAGGTGATGATCGAAGGTCCCGGCCATGTGCCGATGCACAAGATCAAGGAGAATATGGACAAGCAGCTCGCTGTCTGCGGCGAGGCGCCCTTCTATACGCTTGGACCACTGACGACCGACATTGCGCCGGGCTATGACCATATCACCTCAGGCATTGGTGCTGCCATGATCGGCTGGTTCGGCACCGCCATGCTCTGCTATGTCACGCCCAAGGAGCATCTCGGCCTTCCCGATCGCAACGACGTCAAGATTGGCGTGATCACCTACAAAATCGCCGCCCATGCCGCCGATCTGGCGAAGGGCCATCCGGCAGCGAAAGTCAGGGATGATGCCCTTTCCCGCGCGCGCTTCGAGTTCCGCTGGGAAGACCAGTTCAACCTGTCGCTCGACCCCGAAACCGCGCGGTCCTTCCACGACCAGACCTTGCCCAAGGAGGCGCACAAGCTGGCGCATTTCTGCTCGATGTGCGGGCCGAAATTCTGCTCCATGCGTATCTCCCACGACATCCGCGCCGAAGCCCAGAAGGAAGGCATGGCGGCGATGGCGGCGAAATACCGCGAGGGCGGCGATCTCTACATGCCGGCTGACGAGACCGGCGTAGCGCTCATGCCAGAGGCGCCGGAGCCATCATGAGGGTGTTGGTCAAAGGGGCCGGCGTCGCCGGCCTCACCGCCGCCTTCGAACTCGCCGCCCGCGGCGCGACGGTCACAGTCGCTGAGATCCGGCAGACCCTTGGCGGCAATGCCTCGTGGTTCGCCGGCGGCATGCTGGCGCCATGGTGCGAGCGTGAAAGCGCCGAGCAGCCGGTGCTGGATCTCGGACGCGTCGCCGCCGACTGGTGGGATGCGGCACTGCCGGATCAGGTGACACGGGCCGGAACACTGGTCGTGGCCATGCCGCGAGATGCCGGTGAGCTTGACCGGTTCGCCAGTCGCACGTGGGGGCATCGGCGTGTCGACGGAGATGAAATCGCGTTCCTGGAGCCCGACCTTGCCGGCCGCTTTCGCCGCGGGCTGCTGTTCCCCGACGAAGCCCATCTCGACCCGCGCCGGGCGATGGCGGCACTCCATGACAGGTTGTCGGCCATGGGTGTCGAATTCCAGTTCGATGTCGATATCAGGCGGATTTCCGGTTTCGATCGTTGGATCGACTGCACGGGAATGGCAGCAGCCGATGACAGGCTGCGCGGCGTTCGCGGCGAAATGCTGATCCTGCGCGCGCCTGATATCTCGCTGTCTCGCCCGGTCAGGCTGCTGCATCCGCGCTTTCCACTCTATGCGGTGCCGCGCGCCGACCACCGTTTCATGATCGGCGCGACAATGGTTGAAAGCCAGTCCGCCGGTCCGGTGACGGCACGTTCGATGATGGAGCAGCTGAGTGCCGCCTATGCCCTCCACCCGGCCTTTGGCGAGGCCGAGATCGTCGAAACCGGTGTCGGCGTTCGTCCGGCCTTTGCCGACAATCTGCCGCGGGTCGAAACGAACGGCGGGATCATCGCGATCAACGGGCTTTATCGACACGGTTTTCTCCTCGCCCCCGCCATGGCGCGCCAGGCCGCCGACCTGGTTTTCAGCCAGGACAGAACCAAGGAGCTTGCTCATGAAACTGACCGTCAACGGCGAAGCGCGTGAGGTTGCCACCGCCACCACGCTAGCCGAATTGCTTGCCGCGCTCGACTATGAGGGCGACTGGCTCGCCACCGCCGTCAACAGCGACCTGGTGCACAAAGCCAGCCGGACGGCGTTCTGCTTGAACGAAGGCGACCGGATTGAAATCCTCTCGCCCATGCAGGGAGGCTAGCATGTTCGACCTTCTGGGGACGACGCTTCAATCCCGCCTGCTGCTCGGCACGGCTCAATATCCTTCGCCGGCCGTCCTTGCCGATGCAGTCAGGGCGTCGGGCACGTCGGTGGTGACCGTCTCTTTGCGGCGTGAGATGGCGGGCGGCAGGGCCGGCGAAAAATTCTGGTCGCTGATCCGCTCGCTCGGCACGAGAATCCTGCCCAACACGGCCGGCTGCCACTCCGTCAAGGAAGCGGTCACCACCGCGAGCATGGCGCGCGAGGTCTTCGGCACGACCTGGATCAAACTCGAAGTGATCGGCAACCACGACACGCTGCAGCCGGACGTGTTCGGCCTGGTCGAAGCCGCCCGTATCCTGTGCGAGGACGGCTTTGCGGTATTCCCCTATACCACCGACGATCTCGTCGTCGCCGAGCGGCTGCTGGAAGCGGGCTGCAAGGTCCTGATGCCGTGGTGCGCACCGATCGGTTCCGCCTTGGGACCGGTCAACATGACGGCGCTGCGCTCGATTCGCGGACATTTCCCAGGCGTCCCCCTGATCGTGGATGCGGGGCTGGGACGGCCGTCGCACGCTGCCACCGTCATGGAACTCGGCTTTGACGCCGTGCTGCTGAATACGGCGGTCGCCAGGGCGGCCGATCCCGTCGGCATGGCGCGTGCTTTCGGCAAGGCGGTCGAGGCCGGTCGTGAGGCTTTCAGCTCAGGAATGCTCGAACCGCGCGACGTCGCCGTGCCATCGACGCCGACGATCGGCAGGGCCGTTTTTTCATGAAGCTCGATCCCTTCTACCTGATCGTCGACAGCGCTGCCTGGATCGAGCGGCTGGTGCCGCTCGGCGTCAATCTGGTTCAGCTTCGCATAAAGACCATGGATGAGGCCGGATTACGCGCGGAGATCCGCTCAGCGAAGGCTTTGTGCGCTCGATACCGGTGCCAGCTGATCATCAATGATTACTGGCGGCTGGCGATCGAGGAAGGCTGCGACTTCGTTCATCTCGGTCAAGAGGATTTGCAAGCCGCCGACCTGACGCGGATACGGGCAGCCGGCGTGAGGCTCGGATTGAGCACCCATGATCATATCGAACTGGAAACGGCGATAAAAGCCGAACCCGACTACATCGCGCTTGGCCCCATCTACCCGACCATCCTGAAGAAGATGAAATGGGCGCCGCAAGGGCTCGAACGGGTCAGCGAATGGAAGCGTCGGGTCGCGCCTGTTCCACTGGTGGCCATCGGCGGCCTTAACCCGGACCGGCTCGATGGTGTCTTCGCGGCTGGCGCCGACAGCGCGGCAGTGGTGACTGACATTACATTGAATGCCGATCCCGAAGCACGCACCAGAGAGTGGATGGAAAAGACAGATCGATGGCGCTGAGGCGAGAACCGCATGTGCTTGTCGTTGGCGGATCGGACTCCAGCGGCGGGGCTGGAATTGCACGTGATATCGAGACGATCTCTTCCATTGGCGTGCGCACCTGCCTTGCTGTCACCGCGCTGACAGTGCAGACGCACGAAGCTGTCATGGAAATCCATCATTCGCCATCTCGCCTAGTGGCCGAGCAGATGCGCGCCGCGCTGCAGGCCAACGAGGTGGCCGCCATCAAGATCGGCATGCTCGCGGCGGCTGAGATCGTCGTTGCCGTTGCCGGCGTGCTGCGCGAGAATCCGCAGGTGCCGGCAGTACTTGACCCGGTGCTGGCCTCGACCTCAGGCCGGGCGCTCCTGGAAGCAGGCGCCATCACCGCCATGAAGCGCAATCTGATGCCGCTTTGCCGTCTCGTCACCCCCAATCTCATCGAGTTGGCGCTCCTTGTCAGCTCGGAATTGGCGATGGATGAGGGAAGCGCGCTTCAACAAGGACAAAGACTGCTGGCCGCCGGACCTCAGGCCCTGCTGATCAAGGGCGGCCACGCATCGGGACCTAGATCAACCGATATTTTATTGCGCTCCGATCAAGAACCAATCCACTTCGACTTGCCACGCCTTGCCGTATCGATGCGCGGGACGGGTTGCGTGCTGGCCAGCGCGATCGCGGCGCATCTGGCGAAGGCGAGCCCACTCGAAGACAGCGTGCGCAAAGGCAAGCGGTTTGTTTTCGAGAAGCTCCAGAGGCAAACAGCCGAATGACAGTGGCTTTATGCGAAGTCGATCTGCCCGCATGAGCGGCGCCATCTTTCGACACATCGGCGCTGTGCGTATCAGTAAGGAGGTCGGTTGGGGGCAATCCTTGGTCCCAATGGCATTCACTAGCGTGTCGGCTATGATGATCCGTACACGATTTATCTGACGCGACAGCCATGATCCCAACCGCCCGGCGACCGAGTCGGCCCTGTGCTAGCGGAACGGTCGACCCTGTGCGGGATGACATATTTTACAACAGCGCCTGGCGGACCACTTCCAAAGCCGGCATACTTCCAACCCTCGCCACGCAAAAAACGAGTTGACAAAAGCGAGTATAAAGAATCGCTTAACATGGGAACTATCTTGGTCGGCAATGGGCAGGGTGGCTCGACGGTCTTTGGGAGAAGACGCCATGCAGCAGCTGCAGCACCTAGCGGAATTCGGTGGGATGACCGCCACGCAATGGCCTATACATTCCCTTGAGGAGTGGACTGCGGAACTGAAATCGATCTGCGGAAATTTCAACACGCAACGGGCCGAGCACACCCTCGTAACCGGCAATGCCACCATACTGGATGCAGGCGGGCTCGACCTTGCTCAGGTGGCGAACGATCTCGACGTGATCCGCCGCGACGTCGCCGATATCAGGATCGACTATAGCGAAAATCTCTTCCTGTTGCTGCAACTCGAAGGGAGTTGCGGTATCGAACAGAACGGAAGGCAATCTATCATTACCCCGGGCGACTGCATTCTCGTCGACAGCTCCAGCCCATCGATCTTCCATTTCGGCGGCCGTTTTTCCAACCACCTCTCGGTGCATCTCCCCCGCCAGTTGATCTTCGCCGACAAATCAGCACGGGTCGAAGTTTCACGCAGGGTAGAAGCGGAAGACCCGATGTCGGCGATGCTGCGAGCGGTCGTTGCCAAGCTTCTGAAAACAGACGCAAGCGACAAGCGAGCACCGCATCTGCGCGACCTCCTCTTCAGCACGACACGCCAGGCTTTCGCGACCGATAGTGAGATGGATGAGCCGCTGCTCTCGGACAGTTCCGGCGGCAGGTTGGAAGTCGTGCAGATACTCATCGACAGATATCTCACTGACGAGCATCTGACGCCGCAATGGCTTGCCGACAAGGTTGGTATTTCGCTGCGGACGCTGCAGGAGGACTTCAATGCACTTGGCACGACGGCGACATCGCTGATACGAATGCGCCGCCTGCATCTTGCTCACGAACAACTGGCGCAGATGAAGAACACCACGAAGGCGACCACGATCGCCGAGGTCGCCTATTCCGCTGGTTTCAACGATATCTCATATTTCAACCGCTGCTTCCGAAAGGCCTTCGCCTGTTCGCCAAAGGATATTCTCCAGCAGTGATAGCGCTGCGCTTTTGTCCTATTCGCGCCGCGTTCGAATCCAAGACAGAAACGGCGGCTTCAATATGAATGCTCCTCACAAATTGCTTTGGGAGGAGCTCGGATATGAAGCGCTACACGCTGTTCATCGGCGGCAAGCCGGTGGAAACCGCACGCCACGCCGATATCCCTAATCCTTCGACCGGGGAAGTTGTCGGCGCAATGCCCCTGGCCACGGTGGGGGACCTCGACGCAGCTGTTACTGCGGCAGCGGCTGCGTTCGAAAAGTGGCAGTTGAAATCGAGTCTGGAGCTGGCCGACGCCTGCCGCGCCATTGCCGCCAAGATAGAAGAAAATTCGGAAGATCTTGCGCGCCTGTTGACGCTCGAACAGGGAAAGCCGCTCAATGGTCTCGGCTCTCGCTTCGAGATCGGTGGTGCTGTCGCGTGGACCCGCCACACGGCGGAAATCGAGCTTCCCGTCGAAGTCCTGCAGGATACGCCTGAGGGTCGCGTGGAGCTGCATCGCAAGCCCATCGGCGTTGTCGGCTCGATCACGCCATGGAACTGGCCGGTGATGATTGCCTGCTGGCACATCATTCCCGCAATCCGCGCCGGCAACACCGTTGTCATCAAGCCATCACCCCAGACACCATTGTCGACCATTCGCCTTGTTGAGCTGATGAACGAGGTTCTGCCGGCGGGCGTCGTCAACGTCGTCACTGGCGAGAACGAGATTGGCGCCGCCATGTCCGCCCATCCAGGCATCGCCAAACTGACCTTCACCGGCTCCACCTCCACTGGCAAGAAGGTCATGGCCAATGCCGTCGATACGCTCAAGCGGCTCACATTGGAATTAGGCGGCAACGACGCCGGCATCGTGCTCCCCGACGCCGACCCCAAGGAAATCGCCGAAGGGCTGTTCTGGGGCGCCTTCATCAACAACGGCCAAACCTGCGCCTGCCTGAAGCGCCTGTATGTCCATGACAGCCTTTATGACGCCGTGTGCGAAAGCCTCGTCGCCTATGCAGCCCACATTCCGGTTGGCGACGGCCTGTCGGAACAATCGATCCTTGGTCCCGTGCAGAATCGGATGCAACTCGACATCGTAGCTTCCTATGTCGAGGATGCACGCGCCAAAGGCGGCCGCGTTCTGATCGGCGGCCAGAGCAACGGTGGAACCGGTTACTTCTATCCGATCACAATCGTTGCCGATGTCGATCATGGCTGCGAGCTCGTCGATCGCGAGCAATTTGGCCCCGCCCTGCCAATCATCCGCTACATCGACCTCGCCGACGTGATCGCGAAGGCCAACGACAATCCGGCGGGCCTCGGCGGCTCCGTCTGGGGCCGGGATACGGCAAGGGCGAAACAGGTGGCCGGTCAACTGGAATGCGGCTCCGTGTGGATCAACAAGCATGGAGCAATCCAGCCGAATGCGCCCTTTGGTGGGGTAAAGCAGTCCGGGATCGGCGTTGAATTCGGCGTCGAAGGGCTGAAGGAATTCACCACCATTCAAACGATCTTTTGCTGACACCAACGCTGTCGCGAGCGTCTGCCCTTCCGCATCGGAGCAACCCATGAACGAATTCGACTATATCATCGTCGGTGGCGGCTCGTCCGGCTGCGTCGTTGCAGCCCGGCTGTCGGAGAATCCGCAAAACAAGGTCCTGCTTATTGAAAGCGGCGCGCGCGACACCGACAAATTCATCCATATCCCGGCGACGTTCTTCAAGGTGATCGAGAAGGGCAAGGATGTGCACTTCTACGTGTCCGAGCCGGACAAGGGGTTGAACGGCAAGCCCAACGTCGTGCCACAGGGCAATGTGATCGGCGGCGGCAGTTCCTTGAACGCCATGATCTATATTCGTGGCCAGCAGCAGGATTACGACACCTGGGCGCAAATGGGATGCCGCAACTGGTCCTATGACAAGGTTCTTCCGGTGTTTCGCGACGTTGAGGCCAACCAGCGCCTTTCGGGCGAATTCCATGGAGCAACCGGCGAACTCAAGGTCTCCGATCGCCGCTTTGGTCATCCTCTGTCCTGGGCCTTCATCCGGGCAGCCCAGGAGGCCGGCCTTCCGTACAACGAAGACTTTAACGGCAAGGTGCAGCAAGGCGTCGGCTTCTACCAGACAACAACGCACAACGTCGGCGCTGGAGCGCTGCGCAAGCCTTCTTGCGCGACGCCGAGAAACGCTCGAACCTGACCATATTGACCGAAACCCGCGTTCATAAAGTCCTGTTTGAAGGCAGGAAAGCGGTCGGTGTTCTGACCGAGACCGGCGTCACCTATAGGGCCCGACGCGAGATTGTTCTAACGGCAGGCGCGCTTGCCACACCCAAGATCCTGCAGCTCTCGGGCATCGGCGAGGCCGAGCATCTGAAGAACCTTGGGATCGACGTGATCATGGATCTGCCGGGCGTCGGAGAAAACTATCAGGATCACCTCGAAGCCACGGTTCAGGCGGAGGTCAAGGATCCGATCTCGCTCTTCGCCCAGGACAAGGGGCTGAAGGCGGCGGGCCACATGCTGCAATATCTTCTCACCAAGACCGGCCTCCTCACATCCAATGTTGTGGAGTCGGGCGGCTTCGTCGACACGGCCGGGACCGGCCAGCCGGATATCCAGTTTCATGTCCTGCCAACCTTCATCGGCTTTGCCGACCGGGCTGCGGAACCAGGTCACGGCATTGCCATCGGTCCTTGTTTCCTGAGGCCGAAATCACGGGGCACGGTCAAGCTGCGTTCGGCCAATCCTAGGGATAGTGCCCTGTTCAACGCGAATTCCTTCTCCAGTCCTGCCGATCTCGACACGCTCGTACGCGGGGTGGAATGGGCGATCCGGATCATTGAAGCCCCATCGCTCGCCCGCATCGTGAAGCGGCGTGTCCTGCCAACGCCCGGACTGGAGCGAGATCCCGAAGCCCTGCGGGACTATATCCGCTCGATTTCGAAGACGGTTTTTCATCCTTCGGGCACGGCCCGGATGGGCAGGCCGGACGACCGCATGGCCGTTGTTGGCGAGGATCTCGCGGTCCGCGGCGTAGAAGGGCTACGCGTGGCGGACGCCTCCATCATGCCAACCCTTGTCTCGGGCAACACCAATGCACCGGTCATCATGATCGGCGAGCGCGCCGCCCGCTTTATGCTGGGTAAGGACCTCGTCGCATGAAGTGACGGGATTTCGGACGACCTACTGATTTCAAGAGTTCTTTGGGAGGAGAAAGCATGAAACGCACAACGATACTTCTGGCGGCATCAACGGCCGCGCTTATCCTGGCGAGTGGCTCAGCCATGGCTGCACCGCAATGTGGATTGAACAACGGTCAGAAGGCGACCGGCGTGCCGATCAGGGTTGGTGCCCTGGTCGGCCAAACTGGCCCTGACGACTTCTCGTCTTCAGCCGACGCCGCGCGCGCCTATTTCAACTGTCTCAATGCCAATGGCGGTATCCACGGCCGCCCGATCGAATATCTGGTTGAAGACGACCAGTGGAACCCGGAAGTCGCGAGCCAGGTCGCGACCAAACTGGTAAAGGACAAGGGCGTCGTCGCGCTGGTTGCCAACGGCTCTTTTGTTGAGATGGGCGTCAACGCCAAGCTCTACGCAGAGGAGGATGTCATGGCGATGGCGGCAGCTTGCGCCGTCGCCGAATGCTTCGAATCGAAGAACATTGTTTCGACCAATGAGGGACCCCTGCCCTCGAGCGTCGGAGCAGCCCAATGGGCCGTTGCCAATCTCGGTTCAAAGAACGTCGTTTGCATCGGGCTCACCATCCCCTCGGTCGGTCCCTATTCCTGTGGCTGGACCGAGAAGTACATGCAGTCCAAAGGACTCTCCGGCTCAAGCCTTCTGCTCGATCCGGGCGCGGCAGATATGAATGCCTCCGTTCTGGAAACCGTAGCGAGCGGCGCCGACACCGTTCTCGTGAACCTGCCGCGAGGAATGGCCGCAGCCTACCTCAAGGCCGTCGAGGAACAGAACCTGCGCGATAACTTCAAGTGGATATCCTCGACACCCCTCTATGATGCCGCGGTTCCCGCCATGCTCGGCGCCTATTGGAATGGTGTCATGAACGTCAATATCGAGCTCACGCCGATCGATGGCACCGGTCCAGACGCCAGCAACTGGCGCGCGATCATGGACAAGTATGCTCGCCCGGAGGATCCGCGCGACACCTTCAGCCAGTCGGGCTATCTCTCCGCCCGCTTCTTCACCGATGCCCTCCTGAAGCTCGATCCGGCGACCATTGATCGCAAATCGGTCTCAGAGGCGATCCGGGGAATCAAGAACGAGACCTCGGACCTGCTCTGCGGCCCCTACTACGTTGGCAAAGCCGACCGGCACATGCCCAACCATGCGAACATGATGGTTCAGATTTCGGGCAACGGCTTCAAGGTCGTCGGCGGCTGCACTGACGTCGACAGCGCGTATCTCGATCCTATCCGCTCCGCGGAAAAAGCCCTCGGCATAGCAAACTGATCGGCGAAGACATGAACGTCCTTGGCCTGTTTCTCGTATCCGGCCTTGCCGTCGGCGCACTCTATGCACTCGGCGGGGTTGGGCTGGTGCTGCTCAACCGCGCCACCGGCGTGCTCAATTTTGCCTACGGCGCCATCGGCGCCGTGGGCGCCGTGGTCGCCTGGCAACTGCTTGAATGGCAATGGCCCGAGCCCGTTGCCTGGGTAGCCTGCATCGGGATCGCCCTCGCCCTGTCCGTCTCCTATGGCCGGCTGATCGCGCCGGGCCTCGCGCATCGCGAACCCATCGTCAAGGCGGTCGCTACGCTCGGGTTTGCCCTCGCTTTGCTCGGCGCCATGAACCTCCTGTGGGTGGTTACACCGCGCAAGCTGACACTCACCCTCGACGGGGCCTCCATGTCGATCCTAGGTCTGAGAATCACCGGAATCCGGATTTTGTCACTGCTTGCAGCTTTCAGCATTACCATCGGAATGGGTGTCTTCCTGATACGCACCCGCATTGGTTTGATGATGCGTGCGCTCGCCGACAACCGTGAGGTCGCATCGATCCTGGGTACGCCGGTAATCAGGGTGGAGACGATCGCCTGGGCCATTTCAGGCGTGCTCGCTGGTTTCACTGGCTTGATGTTTGCATCCCTCGTGCGACTTGACCCCGCAGTGCTGACCTTCCTCGTCATTCCCATCATCGCGACCACCATCCTCGGTCGCCTTACATCCATACCCGCGACTTTTGCCGGCGGCCTTGCCATCGGCGTCCTTGAAAGCGTGGTCACACTCTACAAGCCGTTCGCGCCGTTCCGCGTCGCAACGCCCTTTATCGTGGCTATCCTTGCCATGATGTGGCTCCAGCGCGGCCGTAGGCTGACCTTTGCCGGACAGGACTGAGAGCATGCAAGCAGCGCAAAAGCCTCTTTCCGGACTTCTGGCCCCTTCTGGCATGAGCCCGGCCAGCTTTTCGTCCGGCCGCTATGCACCGCAGCTTTTTTTCGTCGGCGCGGCCATCGTGGTGCCGTTTGTCGCAAGCGCCTTATGGCTCAAAGTCTTGACCGCCGTGGCGATCTACACACTGACCTCCGCCAGCATCGCGGTCCTCTATCGGCGTCTCGGCCTTGTGTCTCTGGCCCAGGTCTCGCTCATGGGATGCGGCGGCTGGGTGGCGCTCCGTTTCGGCCATGGCTTCAAACTGCCATTCGAACTGAACCTTCTTGCTGGCGGCCTCTTTGCCGGATTGATCGGCATGATCCTCGCCTATCCGGCGCTGCGAATGCGCGGCCTTTATCTGGCGCTCATCACGTTGATGGCGGCGGGTGGCTTCGGTATCCTCATCAATGTCATTCAGTTCCCCAATGGGGGTGGCGGCTTTGCCGGTTTCGAAGTCAAGGCGATCGGTTATCTGCCACGGCCGGCGATCGCACAATCGGACGCGGCCTTCTTCAGCTATTGTCTGATCGTGGTGGCCGTCAGCTTCCTGTTGATCGACATCCATGAACGCAGCCGCGCCGGCCGTGGTTGGGCGCTTATTCGCAAAAGCGAGGCCGCCGCCATGGCCGCGGGTGTCAATGTGACGCTCTATAAAGTATGGGGCTTTGCCCTTTCCGGGTTTCTCGCCGGCATTGCGGGTGCCTTGCTCGCGGGCAATCTCCAACTGCTTGATGCACGCTCTTTCCCGCCCGCGGAATCGGTAATGATCTTCGCGCTGACGGTCGTCGGCGGCGCCTGGCACTGGTATGGCGCTGTGATCGCGGCACTGCTCTATCGGCTCCTCCCGGCGTTCCTCAACAACCTCGGCGTGGACGGCAACGCGGCCTACATCATCTTCGGATTTGCCCTTATTCACGCGCTTTCCACGGCTCCCAGGGGGCTGGCCGGACAGCTGTCGGATGGTTTGAAGCGGTTGCGCAAGACGGAGCCCTCCGCATGATCTCGATCGAGAATCTATCCGTTGCCTTCGGGGGAGTTACCGCGCTCAATGCGGTCACCGTCGAACTCACACAGCCGGTCTGCGGTATCATCGGGCCAAACGGGGCCGGCAAAACGACCCTTCTCAACGTATTGTCCGGCTTCGTTCTGCCCCAAAGCGGCTCAATCCACATGATGGACACCAACATACTGCCGATGAAACCACATGGGCGGGCTCGCTGGGGCCTGCGCCGTTCCTTTCAGAAGGAACAGGTGGTGGACGAACTGACGGTGGAGGACAACGTCCTCGTCTTGCTTGACCAACTCGGACTGTCGGCGACCGAGCGGCTGAATGCGACGGCTGCCGCGCTGGAATTCGTCGGGCTCTCGGTGCTACGCCGAGTCTCGGCTGGAGGGTTGAATGCTTTTGAGCGTCGGATGATCGAAATCGCGCGCTGCGTCGTGGGACGCCCACGGGTGATCCTTCTGGATGAACCGGGAGCAGGCTTCTCCCAGGGAGAGGTCGAGAAATTGCGGCAAGTCATCTCCAGCTTTCACGACGCAACCAGATCCATCACGCTGCTGATTGATCACGATGTCGACTTGATCCAGGCGGTTTGTCGGGAGACCATGGTGCTCGATTTTGGTTCGTTGATCGCCGTTGGCAACACGGCCAGCGTGCTGACCGATGAGAAAGTCCGCGCCGTCTATCTCGGCATGGAAGACGCCGCATGAGCATCCTGACAGTTCGTGATTTGGCGATTGATCGGGGCGGCAAGCGTGTCGTCAAGGACCTGTCCTTCACGCTGGTAAGCGGCCACATCACTGCCCTTCTCGGCCCGAACGGCGCCGGCAAGAGCTCACTCGTCTTGGCGCTCGCCGGTGCGATCCCGATCGCGGCAGGCACAGTCGAAATCGACGGCAAACCGCTCACCGGCAAATCGCCCGAAGCCATCCGCGCGGCTGGCGTCGCCGCCGTGCCGGAGGGGCACCGGGTGCTCAACGGCCTCAACGTCGACGACAATTTGAAAGCCGCCGGTTTTCAGCTGTCTGCAAGAGGTGCAGCCGAAGCCGTCGAGGAAGTCTACACGATCTTCCCCGAACTGGCCGAGCGAAAGCAACAGCGCGCGGGTACGCTGTCTGGTGGTCAGCAACAGATGCTGTCGCTCGGCCAAGGTCTGGTCGCGCAACCAAAATTCATTCTCGCCGACGAGATGTCGCTCGGCCTTGCACCGCTGATCGTCAAGCGGCTGATGGATGTGCTGAGCAGACTGGCCCAGCACGGTACCGGCATACTCCTGATCGAGCAGTTTACCGCACTCGCGCTGAAAAATGCTCAGGCGGCCCACGTGATGTCGCGTGGCCGTTTCAGTTTCAGCGGCACCCCCGCGAATCTTCAACAGCAACCGGATATCCTGCATCGGGCCTATCTCGGTTGATGAGCACCGTTTTGGTATTGATGCGTTTTGCTCCACGAAGTGCCGCAGGGCTGGCCAACATTCGCTTTCCAGAGCGCAGCTGACCATTCAGACTAAGCCGAGACGACGAAACCCGGCCCGGCGATGACAGGGCCGCTGCATTGCATTCCGCCTCCGCTGGCCGCGATCGTTTTTCAAAGTGGCGTCGCAGCATCGAGGTGCCGACAGTGGTGGCGCCGACGCGCGCTCTGGCGCGTCCCGCAACGGCCTGATTACCACAATGCCATGCGCTGGACGCTCCCCTGACGCGGCCGCCGTCTTCGCCAAATAGCCGCGCCGATCCAGGCGCGAAATGGAGCGTGATCTGTCAGCTTTCCGCCTTCAGACGTAGCGGTTGACGATGTTTTCCAGATATTCCTGGCGGCCGGACTTTGGCTGCGGCTCGATCTTCTTCTTGACGACGCGCTCGGCGATCTCCTCCAGCGTGCGCTTGCCCGACAGCATCGCCTTGGCCTCGGCCGTGTTCCAGCCGGCGTAGCGCTCCGCCAGCGGCGCGGACAACGCCTTGTCCTCTACCATGCGGGCGGCGGCCTTGAGGCCGCGCGCGCAGGAATCCATGCCGCCGATATGGCCGATCAGCAGATCCTGCGGGTCGAGCGACTGGCGGCGCAGCTTGGCGTCGAAATTGGTGCCGCCGGTCTTGAAGCCGCCGGCCTGCAGGACTTGGTAGTAGGCCAGCGCCATCTCCGGAACGTTGTTGGGGAACTGGTCGGTGTCCCAGCCCGACTGGTAGTCGTTGCGGTTCATGTCGATCGAGCCGAACACGCCGAGCGCATTGGCCAGCGCCAGTTCGTGCTCGAAGGAATGGCCGGCGAGGATGGCGTGGCCCTGCTCGATGTTGAGCTTGATCTCCTTCTCCAGTCCGAAGCGCTTCAGGAAGCCATAAAGAGTGGCGACGTCGTAATCATACTGGTGCTTGGTCGGCTCCTGCGGCTTCGGCTCGATCAGGATGGTGCCCTTGAAGCCGATCTTGTGCTTGTAGTCGACGACGAGGTTGAGGAAGCGGCCGGCCTGTTCCTGCTCGCGCCCAAGGTCGGTGTTGAGCAGCGTTTCATAGCCCTCACGGCCGCCCCACAGCACATAGTTCTCGCCCTTGAGCCGCTTGGTGACGTCAAGGCAGCTCTTCACCGTCGCCGCCGCATAGGCGAACACATCGGGATCCGGGTTGGTGGCGGCCCCAGATATGAAGCGGCGGTTGGAGAAAAGGTTCGCCGTGCCCCAAAGCAGCTTGACGCCGGTCCTTTTCATCTTGTCCGCAAAGTAGTCCGCGATCTCGTCGAGGCGGGCAGCGCTTTCGGAGAAGTCCTTGCCTTCCGGCCGCACGTCGGCGTCGTGGAAGCAGAAATAGGGCGCGCCAAGCAGCGAGAACATCTCGAAGGCGACATCGGCCTTGAGTTTCGCCAGTTCCATCGTGTCGACACCGCCGGCCTTGGGGAACCAGGGACGGTCGAAGGTCTGGCCACCGAACGGATCACCGCCCGGCCAGGCGAAGGAATGCCAGTAGGCGACAGCGAAGCGCAGATGGTCTTCCAACCGCTTGCCGGCCACGACCTCATCCGGGTTATAGAAGCGGTAGGCCAGCGGATTGGTCGAATCCGGCCCCTCATAGCGAATGGACTCGATTCCCCCGAAGAAATCGGTGGTCATTGGAAAACTCCTTTAAATGGCGCGAGATATCGCACGGTAGCGCCGGAAGCCTTTGGAAAGAGCGGACCGTCCTCGGGGCCAGCTGCAGTTTCTACATTGCGGGACAAAGTCAGTTTACAGCCGAAATTCGCCGGCCGTTCTCATCGAAGCGATGCAGGTGCAGCCGGTCAGGTGTCATGCGTAGCGTCCCGTCCGTGAGGCCATGATGCCCTGCGAGGCGTATGGTAATTTCGCCCTCATCCGACTCCACATAGGCGATCGTCTCGTTGCCGAGATGCTCGGCGAAACGCAACCTGCCCGTCCAGATGCCATTGGCGTCGTCTATTGCGATATGTTCGGGGCGTACGCCGATCGTGGCGGCGCCTTCGGCTTTTGCACTCTCTCCCGATATCAGGTTCATGCGCGGAGATCCGATGAACGTAGCGACAAACAAGGTGTTTGGCGCGTCGTAGAGTTCCATCGGCGACCCGACCTGCTCGATACGCCCGGCATTCATCACGACGATCTGGTCTGCCAGTGTCATCGCCTCGACCTGGTCGTGGGTGACATAGATCATCGTCGCGTTAAGCCGCTTGTGCAGATCCGCGAGTTCAACACGCATTTGGGTACGCAGTGCCGCGTCGAGATTGGAAAGCGGTTCATCGAACAGGAAAACCTCCGGGTTTCGGACGATCGAGCGCCCGATGGCGACGCGCTGGCGCTGGCCGCCGGAGAGTGCCGCCGGCTTGCGTTGCAGCAGAGGCTTGAGGTGCAGCACCTCGGCAGCGGCTGCGACGCGCGCTTCACGTTCCGCCTGCGGAACCTTGGCGAGCCGCAGACCGAAGTCGATGTTCTGTTCCACGGTCATGTGTGGAAACAACGCATAGGACTGGAAGACCATCGAGATGCCGCGTTTCGACGGTTCCTCGTGGGTGACGTCACGATTGCCGATGGCAATCGATCCCTTCGTCGGTTGTTCCAGGCCGGCGACCATCCGGAGCAGTGTGGACTTGCCACAACCGGACGGACCGACCAGCACGGTGAAAGAGCCATGGGGAATGGAGAGCGTCAGGTTGGGTATGGTCTCGACAGAACCAAAGTTCTTGTTGATGCTCGAAAGTTCGACGGCGGCCATGAATTCCTCCCTAGGTTTCTTTGGTGTCCGACAGAAACGGTCAGCCTTTGACCGCCCCTCCCGTCAGTCCGGCAACGATGTATTTCTGGGCCGCGATGAAGAAGGCGACCGCAGGCAGAATGGTCAGGGATATGAAAGCCAGGGTGCGGTTCCACTCCGAGAGATATTCGCCTCGAAACTGCATCATTCCGAGTGGCCAGGTGAACAGTTCCCGCGAGTTGATGACGACGAGCGGCAGCAGGAAATTGTTCCAGCTCTGAACGAACACGAACACCCCGACGGTCGCCAGAATCGGCGTCGAGAGGGGCAGCGTGAATTGCCAGAAGAACCGGACATAGCCGCAGCCTTCGACATGTGCCGCCTCGAAGAGATCCTTCGGCAACTGTTCGAAGAACGTCTTGAACAGCATGATCGAAAGCGAAAGGCCAAAAGCTGTCTGGGGCAGGATAACGGCCCAGTAGCTGTCGAGCAGCCCGAGGTCACGCACCTTGATGAATAGCGGCAGGATCGCGGTGGCGAACGGAAAGACAAGACCCGCCAGCAGATAGGCTTGCATCATTCTCGACCCAAGAAAGCGGATCTGGGCGAAGACATAAGCCGCCGCCGCTGAGACGATCAGGGTCAAAAACACGGTCAACAGCGAGATGATCAGCGAGTTTCCCATGTAGCGCCAGAACGCCGGATCGCCCAGCATGGCCGCGTAGAACTCGAAGTCCCATTGCTGCGGGATGCCAAAGGGATTGACGCGGAGTTCGCCATTGGTCTTGAAGCCGCCAAAGACGGCGACCGTTAACGGCCCCAGCACGAAACCGGTGAAGACCAGCAGGACGGCGGCCTTTCCAAGCGCTGGAAGAAATCTGAACGCATTCATGACCGGCTCCCCTTGCTAATCTGGCGTTGGTAGAGAACGGCGAAAGCGACAGCGGTGACGAACAGCATGACGCCGACTGCACTTCCGAAGCCGATACGCGTTCGGGTGAGGCCGAAAGTGTAGAGATAGGTGACAATCGTATGCGTGGAGTTGGACGGGCCACCATTGGTGAGCGGGATCACAACGTCGAAGAGTTGCAAGGAGCCGACGATGGAGAAAAACACCGACACGGCGATGGCCGAGGCGATCATCGGCACCTGGACATGGCGCACGATCGCCCAGCGCCCGGCACCTTCCAGCCGTGCCGCCTCGAGCATTTCCTTGGGCACGCCCTGCAGGGCGGCGATATAGATCATCATGTGAAACCCGAAATATTTCCAGACGACGACCAGCGTAATGGCCGCGAATGCCCAGTGGCGATCCGCGAGAATGAAAACGGGCTCCATTCCCAGCGCATGGAAGAGAGCGGCAGCCACGCCCGTGTTGCCGTCGAATACGAAACTCCAAATCAGGCCCGAAGCTACCTCGGCCAGGATGAAAGGCAGAAAGAAGATGAGGCGAAACAGCGTATTGGCAGGGGTCTTCTCGTAGATCAGCAAGGCGAGGCCCAACGCGATGGGTAGCTGAACGAAAACGGAAACCGCAAGCACGATCAGCGTATTGCGTACTGCTTGCCAGAAGACGGCATGGCCCAGGGCCTGCTTGAAATTGTCCAGACCGATGAAATCTGTCGGTGTGCCGTAGCCGTCCCACTTGAACAGGCTGTAGTACGCGGCGTCGAACAGAGGTAACGCCACAAACAATGTGAAAAGCACCAGCGCGGGCGGCAACATCAGAAGGAGGGCGCTGGTTTGGCTGGTGAAGCGCCTTCCACTACGCATGCTCGGAGCTAGTCCGGGCGCAGCAAGCTCGGTCATTTTCATCCTCCCTGGATGGATTGAAAGACCGGGCGCGTGGTTCGCGCCCGGTCAAAGCCATCAGCGCATGGACCAGGCGTCCTGCACGGTCTTTGCCGCCGCCTCTGGCGTGACGACGCCTTGGGCCAGATCCGCGGCCACGTCCGTGACCGTGGCCCCGACATCGGATCCGAGCGCCTGATCGAGAAAGATCTGATGGAACTTCGAGACAGCGAGCGCCTCGGACATCTTGCGGAAGAAGGGATTCGCAATGCTCTCTTCCACGCCCTTGGCGATCGGTATGAAGAGACCCTGGGCGCCCGCCAGCTTCTGATTTTCGGTGTCGGTCATGTATTTCAGGAATTCGACCGCTTCCGGTGGTGCTCCGGCAATGACCGCGTAACCGTTGATGCCCCCGAACGTGTCGGTCGCCTCGCCGGCCCCACCTGCGACCGCAGGGAAGCGTATGGTTCCGAGCTTGTCGTCCGGAATGCCCTTGCCGCTGACCGAATTCTGCTTCTCGGTCCCGTACTCCCAATCACCCATGAGATGAAACAAGGCCTTGCCGTCCCCGAACTGGCCCGTCGCCTGCTCGAACGTGGTATCCATGAAACCAGCCTCGAAGGGCTGCAGATCGACGAGTTTCTTGAAGTCCTCGCCAGCCTTCACGAAGGGCGCGGCAGAGAAACCGTCGCCTTCGCCGCCCATGGCCGCGGCCATTCCGTCCTTGCCCGCCTCACGCACCCACAGATAGCCGTAGTAGAAGTGCAGTGGCCATTTGTCCTTGCCGCCAACCATGATCGGCGTGACACCAGCCTCCTTTGCCTTCTTGACCGCTGCCAGAAAATCATCCCAGGTCTTGATGCTTTCAGGGTCGACACCAGCCTTCTTTGCGAGATCGAGATTGGTCCAAAACACCACATCGCTCGCGTTGACCGGCATGCCATAGACTTTTGCGTTGACGGTGAACGCCGACAATCCGGCGCTAGCGATCGACGCCGACCACTGGCTGGTGACGGATGCGGAGATGTCCTGGAGAACGCCGGCTTTGGCCTGTTGCGTGAGCACGCCCCCCGCCCAACTGAAAATGAGGTCCGGTTTCTGATCCGACTGCAGCAGCGTCGTAAGCTTCTGCTTGTAGGCCTCGTTGGCGATGTATTCGAAAGCGATATCGACACCTGGATGCGACTTCTCGAAGTCCGTGGCCATTTTTTGGTGATAGGCCTTTTCGGTATTCGGTACCTCTGGCCGAAGAACGTGGACCGTCACATCCGCGAACGCCGCAGATGCAAAGAATGTGGCCCGCAGCGATGCTGCCCCCAGCATGGGCAAGCATGACAATTTTTTCATTTCGGTTTCCTCCCTAGAGAACGGGCTTGGCGCCCGCCGCTTGGTTTCAAAGAGTGAGCGTACTTATGGAAAAGGGGGCGAGGTTCAAAGTTGCCGATTCACGGCTGCCCCGGACCGTGATCGTCCTCTCGATATCCTGCGCGTTCTGCACGACGAAGACTTCGCCGCCATCGAGGTTGCGGAAAGCCAGGGTGTTTGCGGCCATCGGGCCACCGGTCTTCAATACGGCCGCGCCCGGTCGCACGAAGCCGGCGAAGTGCTTCATGACGTAGAACTCGGGATTGAAAATGGCGCTGCGCGTGGTGGGATCGACGGTCACCATGGCGTTCTGGCGCCAGCCCCAGGTGCTGACGCCTCCGGGCTCCAGCACCATGTTCCAGTAAAGGTAAGCCTCGGCTCCATTGCTCAGGTAATGCTGGATCAAGTCGAAGACGTAGTGGGCTTGATCCCAACTGTTGGCGCCGTCACCGCATTCGTTTTCGGTCTGAATAATCGGCAGATCTGGAAAGGCCTGGCGCGTTCGCTGCACGCCGTGCTTGCCGGCCCATTGGAATCCCATCCCCTTCACGAAAGAGGCCGCAGCCGGATCCGACAGAATGGTGCCCGCCCAGTCATTGAAGTCGCCGCGCTCGATCGTGCCCGCCCATATCTCGGCATCAAGGCCGGCAGACCTGAAGGCAGCTCCCAGATCGTCGCGGATGAAGTCGCGCATTTTCGCGCCTGTCCAAATGCAGGAAGGAAATTTCTGATCCGAGTTCGGCTCGTTCTGGACGTGCACCGCATTGATCGCGATCCCCTCGTCCTCGTATGCCTTGACGAAACGGACGAAGTAATTCGCATAGGCGTGGCGATAGCGCGGCTCCCAGATCAACGTTCCGTGGTTATGCGCCCGCGGGAACTTCATCCAGGTCGGCGGGCTCCACGGCGAGGCGAAGAGATGGAAATCGTCGCCACGCACCGCGCGCGCGGCCCTGATGTAAGGGATCAGATATTGCCGGTCGCGGGCTATCGAGAAGGTCTCCATGGCGAAGTCCCCCTCGGTCTCGTTGTGGCTGTACCAACTCTCCGCGTAATCGTTGGCCCCGATCGGGAGCCGGCAATAGTTGAAGGCGCAGCCATCGTCCGAGAACAGGGCACCGAGCACCTCGCCGCGCTCGTTTTCGTCAAGATGCGAAAGGGCCTTCCACCCAAGCTCGTTGAAGCAGCCGCCAAAACCCTTGAAGTCGGGCGTAACCACGCCATCCGCCCAGACGGATGGACTGTCCGACGCCTGATGCGCGTCGACGCGGATCGTAGCCCATTGGGCGCTTGGCGAAGACGATCTGAGTTGTGGTGCCATAGCCGCCTGTTCTCCGCGCACAGCTCCGCCGTCGAGGGCAAACTGGAGACGATGCTCCATGCCCTCGCGGGAAAGAGGCGTGCATTGCAAAAATCACCTGCTGTTGCTGCCCATGGGCGGCAACAGTCGTGTTAGCTCGGTCCGGAACCCCTCCCCGGGAGCGATCTGCCGCATCGTTACGCGGCTTGATCTCTTCAGCCTTCATAGGGCATCATGCGCGCTAATGCAATACTTAATTCACAGAATGAAGTAAGTCATGAAACTCAAGGCGGACCAAAATACGACGCGGGCGATGAACCGGCGCCTGATACTCAACTGCCTGCGTCGGGAAGGTGATCTAAGCCGGGTCGAGATAGCTGCGATGACAGGTCTGAGCCCAGCCGCGGTTACCGGTGTTACGGCCGCACTGATTGACGAAGGCATCGTCTTGGAAGGCAAGAGCACCCAAAGCAGCGGCGGCCGCCGGCCGATACCACTCAGCATCGACTATGCCAGACATTGGTCCATCGGGTTCAAGCTGACGGAGGGCCGGCTGGAGGGCACACTCACGGACCTTTCCACCCGCACGATTGGCGCCTGCGAACTGCCGCTCCCCGACCACGGCCCCGTGGCCGTCGCCCATGCCGTCAAGGAGGGCGTGGCCACGCTTATGGGTGATCGGCGCGAAGGCCGGCAGAAACTTGTCGGCATCGGCATGGCGATGCCAGGATTGGTCGACGTCAACCGTGGCGTCTGTCTGGTCTCGCAGCGCCTGGGATGGTGGGACGTGCCGATCGCGGAAATGATCGCGTCGCAGATCAGCGTACCCGTCTGGGTCGACAACGACGTCAATGCGTTCGCCATAGCCCAGCAACTCTTCGGACACGGACGGCGACGCAGTTCGGTGCTGGTGTTGATCATAGGCACGGGCGTCGGGGCGGCGCTGATTTTCAATGGCCAGATCCATCGTGGGGCGCGATCCGCGGCTGGCGAGATCGGGTTCCCCGTCAAGGACGGCGATGACTCGATTGCGACGCAGGACCGCTTGAATTGGGATCGGCGTCTCTCCGAGCCAGCCATGGACAGCGCCTGGATTGAAATCAGCAAGCGCTCCCGCAAGCTCCCTGCCGACCTACAGCAGGCCATCGAAGCAGGCGAACGGCTCGCTCTGGACTATCTCAGCGAAGTCGGCCGCGAGATCGGTCACCGGCTCAGCGGCCTGATCGATCTCATCGACCCGGAAGTCGTCATCGTCGGCGGAGAAGCGGTTCGTTTTGGCCCGGCGCTTATCGAGCCCCTCATTGCCGCTGTCCGCGAATCCTCGTTCGCGACCCCGCCGCCGATCGAAATTGACTGGGACAACAACGTCTGGTCCCGAGGCGCTTCGGCACTCGCGATTCAGAAGTTCTTCGACTTCGAAGGCACTGCGGGGTTTGAGCGCGAGAGTGGTGCGCGCCCAACCGGAAACGAACCCTTCACCGAAAGACGCGGCTAGCAATATCTGTGAGGCTGCCGTCGCGGGTGATCGCACCCGCCCGTAGCGACCTGCCCGGTCGTCTTCCGGCCTTTGTCGAAATCCATTGTCGGCCATTGAAGAGGATGCAGCGAGTCCTTGGTGCAGAACGTCTGATTTTAAGTTGGCAGCGAGAGTCACCGGATTGCCGGGCCATTACTGAGTTCCGAAGTGAACTCTGGAGACCAGACCAAGTTCAGGCCAGCATGTTATGCAAGTTTGACCCCCTCAGGGGCAGTTCGATGTGGCCGCAATGAACTCAGAGCAGTCCGCCGATCTGCACGCCATTCCATGCCGCCGCCGTCCCGTGCTGCGAAGATTTGCTCTGCAACATTCCGGCCGCTCAGGGGCGTCCTGCTCTGCTGCCGGACGCTTTCTCCTCAGACTCATCCGACTAGGATGAGCCCACACGCCGAAGTATATGAGATCGCCGGGCAGTGGGCCCCGACCTTTGTTCCTCATCCAAGGCCTGTGTGGCGTTCTAAATTCCGATTGCGCAGCCATCCTTGCGTGGTTTCTGCATCTGGAGTTGATCAGCAAACCGATCGATCTCAACCACACACAGTCACGCACCTGCTCGGAGTCGGGCAGGTGCAGGATGGCTGTTGTCGGCAAGGCCGTGTGCTTAGAAACGAGCACCCTGAAACCCGCCCAAGGAGCACCCAATTCGCCGACGACCAGTTGAGAACACTCCCCAGAGGCACCATCCAAATGTTGCGACCTCGAACCGAGAAACACGCGGAGCAATCGACTTGACCTCTCGTTTGACACGGAGGCGGGACACAAACCGCCACGCGCATGTTTTGGTGTCAGGCCTCGATTACATGCCAACCGAAACCTTCTTGACAGGCCGGAAAGACCAAGTATTCTCCTCACAGTGAAATTTTTTTCTTACCAGCAATCATCTGGTGAGGGGGATCTGGGGACTTTGCTGCGCCGCGACCGGCGGATCCTGCCTGAATTAACAGCGATCAGAACGAACAATCCCTAGAGGAGGCATGCTCTGATCCACATGATGTGTGCTTTGCGGTCATTCCAGCAACTCTGGGTTGATTAAGTGAACCGACACGCAACGCGGTAGGGCCTGTGCCAGGATGAGATCTACAACAATGGGAGCTAGCAAATGAGTTCACTCGTCGACACAAGCCCTGCAGAGCCGGCGGGGCAACTGCACAGAACCATCGACTGGCGTGGTGCATTCTGGGTGGCCAGCGGCGTGCCACCATTGGTCCTGTTTTCGATCGGCGGCATTGCGGGGACGGCCGGCAACGTCGCCTTCGCGATCTGGATCGCATCCATGACGATGGGCTTTATTCAGTCTTTTACCTATGCCGAAATCGCGGGCCTTTTTCCCAATAAGTCAGGCGGCGCCTCGGTCTACGGGGCAACGGCCTGGCTTCGCTATTCCAAATTCGTGGCACCGTTGTCCGTATGGTGTAACTGGTTCGCTTGGTCACCGGTGCTGTCGCTTGGTTGCTCAATTGCTGCGGCTTACATTCTCAATGCCCTGACGCCCGTGCCCATTTTCACAGCTGCCTCGCCAGAAGTCGCCCAATATCTTGCCGCGAACGTTGGCGCGAGTGCTACAGATGCCCTCGCAGCAGTGACCGCTGCCGCAACGCCCGCCATTCGTACATGGACGCTCTACAGTCATAATCTGGGACCGGTCGGTTTCTCTCTCAACGCCACGTTCTTCATCGGCGCAGTGCTGATGCTCATCACCTTCGCCATCCAACACCGAGGCATTCTTGGAACAGCGGCGGTTCAAAAAGTCGTAGGACTGCTGGTCATCGTTCCACTGCTGATCGTTGGCGTCGTGCCTATCATCACAGGTCAGATCAATTGGGCCAACTATGCTCCCTTCGTTCCGCTCGCCGCCCCCTATGCACCCGCCCCCGGCGCATGGAACATTGGCGGTTGGACGCTTGTTCTTGGAGGTATGTTCATCGCGGCATGGTCCACTTATGCATTCGAAACTGCCGTCTGCTACACGTCTGAGTTCAAGAACCCGGCTACTGATACATTCAAGGCCATTTTCTATTCCGGGCTGTTGTGCATGCTGCTCTTCGTGCTGGTCCCGTTCACCTTTCAAGGCGTGCTCGGATTGAATGGCATGCTGGCTACGCCGATCGTGGACGGCTCAGGCGTCGCCGATGCTCTCGCGGGCATGGTCGGCGGTGGCGGCTTGGTAAAGACCTTGCTCGTCATGCTGATGATCTTGGCGTTGCTGCTCGCCATCATGACGGCAATGGCTGGGTCCTCACGCACGCTTTATCAAGGTTCCGTCGATGGGTGGCTGCCGCGCTATCTTAGCCATGTCAACGAGCATGGTGCCCCCACGCGCGCCATGTGGACCGACCTGATATTCAATCTGATCGTACTGGCCATCGCCTCCGCTGACGCGACAAGCTTCTTCTTTATCCTGGCTGTGTCGAACTGCGGCTACATCATCTTCAACTTCCTCAACCTGAACTCCGGCTGGATACATCGCATAGACAATGGCGCCATCAAGCGGCCGTGGCGGGCACCGACTTGGCTGATTACGCTCGGTGCGCTTTTTGCCTATTGCAATGCGGCCTTTATGGGTGCCGGCGCAAAGGTCTGGAATCCAATGGCTCTATGGGCCGGTTTGATCACCGCAGCTTTGATCCTCCCGGTCTTCTGCTTCCGTCACTATGTCCAGGACGGCGGGAAATTCCCCGAGCACATGCTTGACGACCTTGGCATGACGCCGAGCGACCTGAGCGTCAGGAAAGCTGGCATCCTGCCATACCTGACCCTTCTAGCCGGCATAATGGTGGTGCTGCTTGCCAACTGGTTCTTCGTTCTCTGAGCCAGCCAACCGACGAGGAGGGACCGGCGCGAGCTGGCCCCTCCTAAAAGTTTCGGCAGTCCGAAACCCGCAAGCCGGCGCCAGTCAAATATTCTTGTTATGAATATTTATTGCATCTTAGTTGACATTTGCGTTGCTCCGCTGATACGACTCCGCCCCGAGAAATCAGCGACCTTTGGGCCAAAGCTCGGATTTCGAGTCACCTCCGCAATGCGGACTCTGGCGCCCTGGATGCAAAGGGATTCCAGCCTTGCACGAACGATGAGGAGTCATCCGACCGATGGCGAAAGTGATGGACGGTAAGCTCGCTGCGGCCGACGTGGTCAATCAAGTTAAGGCCGCGACCGCTGACTTGATAGCCTCCAGCGGCGTCACGCCAGGTATTGCTGTCGTTATCGTGGGCGAGGACCCGGCGAGCCAGGTCTACGTCTCCTCAAAGGGCAAGAAGGCCAAGGAGTGCGGCTTCCACTCGGTGCAACACACATTGCCAGCCGATATCAACGAGGCAGAGCTTGTCGAGCTCATCGAAAAGCTCAATGCGACCGCTTCGGTCCACGGCATTCTGGTGCAACTGCCTCTGCCGGCTCACATAGACACAGGGCGGATCATTCAAACGATCGCACCAGACAAGGATGTCGACGGCTTCCATTTCATCAATGTCGGCAAACTCGGCACCGGTGAGCTCGACACAGCTTTCGTGCCGTGCACGCCAGCTGGATCCATGCTGCTGATAGAACGTGCACGCGGCCGTGACCTTTCTGGTCTCAATGCTGTGGTGGTGGGTCGTTCCAACATCGTCGGCAAGCCAATGGCGAGCCTGTTGCTCAACGCGAATGCCACCGTAACTGTTGCCCACAGCCGAACCAAGGATTTGCCCGCGCTTTGCCGGACCGCTGACATATTGATCGCTGCAGTTGGCCGAGCGGAAATGATCAGAGGTGACTGGATCATGCCGGGGGCAACCGTCGTCGACGTCGGGATCAACCGTGTCTTTAATGGCGAGGGAAAGCCCCGGCTGGTTGGCGATGTGGCCTACGCAGAAGCCGAACTTGTGGCGGGCAACATTACCCCGGTTCCAGGCGGTGTCGGGCCGATGACGATCGCCATGCTCATGGCCAATACGTTGACCGCTGCCCGCCGCGCAGCCGGGCAGGCGCCGCTATCACTTTCCGCTGCATCGCGCGCTCAATAGGCGCATCGTCCGCTCAATCCGAACTCTCATTGAGGCAGAACCCATGGCCGAAGTATCATCCGACATCGAGATCGCGCGCGCCGCCAAGAAAAAGCAGATCCAGGAGATCGGCGCCAAGATCGGCATCCCGACCGAGCACCTTTTGCCCTACGGCCACGACAAGGCGAAGGTTTCCGCCGAGTTCATCAAGTCGGTGAAGGGCAACAAGGACGGCAAGCTGATCCTGGTCACCGCCATCAACCCGACGCCGGCCGGCGAAGGCAAGACCACGACCACGGTCGGTCTGGGCGACGGCCTCAACCGCATCGGCAAGAAGGCGATCGTCTGCATTCGCGAAGCCTCGCTCGGCCCGAATTTCGGCGTCAAGGGCGGTGCCGCCGGCGGCGGCTACGCACAGGTCGTGCCGATGGAGGACATGAACCTCCATTTCACCGGCGACTTCCACGCCATCACCACCGCGCACAATCTTCTGTCGGCGCTGATCGACAACCACATCTACTGGGGCAATGAGCTCGGCATCGACACCCGCCGCGTCGCCTGGCGCCGCGTCATGGACATGAACGACCGGGCGCTGCGCGAGATCATCTGCTCGCTCGGTGGCGTCGCCAACGGCTATCCGCGCGAGGCCGGCTTCGACATCACCGTCGCTTCCGAAGTCATGGCCATCCTGTGCCTGTCGACAGACCTCAAGGATCTCGAAAAGCGTCTCGGCGACATCATCGTCGCCTATCGCCGCGACAAGTCGCCGGTCTATGCCCGCGACCTCAAGGCCGACGGCGCCATGGCCGTGCTTCTGAAGGACGCCATGCAGCCGAACCTGGTGCAGACGCTCGAGAACAACCCGGCCTTCGTCCATGGCGGTCCGTTCGCCAACATCGCGCATGGTTGCAACTCGGTCGTCGCCACCACGACGGCGCTGAAGCTCGCCGACTACGTCGTCACCGAAGCCGGTTTCGGCGCCGACCTTGGCGCTGAAAAGTTCTTCGACATCAAGTGCCGCAAGGCGGGCCTGAAGCCGGCAGCGGCCGTCATCGTCGCCACCGTGCGCGCCATGAAGATGAATGGCGGCGTCAAGAAGGAAGACCTCGGCAAGGAAAACATCGAGGCGGTCAAGAAGGGCTGCGCCAATCTCGGCCGCCACATCGAGAACATCCGCCAGTTCGGCGTGCCGGCGGTGGTTGCCATCAACCACTTCTATTCCGACACCGACGCCGAGATCCAGGCGATGAAGGACTATGTCGCCTCGATGGGCGAAGAGGCGATCCTGTGCAAGCACTGGGCCAAGGGCTCCGCCGGCATCGAGGACCTCGCCAACAAGGTGGTGGCGCTGGCCGAATCCGGCGCCTCGCAGTTCGCGCCGCTCTATCCCGATGACATGCCGCTGTTCGAGAAGATCAACACCATCGTCCAGCGCATCTATCGCGGCTCGGAAGCGATCGCCGACAAGTCGGTGCGCGACCAGCTCAAGGCCTGGGAAGACGCCGGCTACGGCAATCTGCCGGTCTGCATGGCCAAGACCCAGTACTCGTTCTCGACCGACCCGAACCTGCGCGGCGCACCGACCGGCCACACCGTGCCGGTGCGCGAGGTCAGGCTGTCGGCGGGCGCCGGCTTCGTCGTCATCATCTGCGGCGAGGTCATGACCATGCCCGGCCTGCCCAAGGCGCCGTCCTCGGAGAAGATCTTCCTCAACGAGGCCGGCCAGATCGAAGGCCTGTTCTGAGATGCACGGGTTAGCGGCGACGATTGCTGTGCAAACCGTCATGTGTTCGCCGGACTCCACCGGACTTGCTGCCAGCCAAGGCCCGCTGGCAGCAATGCCGTTTTATCCGCACAACGAGGATGTCGCAGGCATGCCGCCGACGGGAGTTGGAAAAGTTTCCGACGAAAATTTCGAGGCCTCAGGCAGCTTCGCGGAATCGCGGGAACTGGAACGGGCCGTCAATTGAACGTCCCGTTCGCATCTCCCACAACCCGTCACTCAGCCGGTCTGCTTGAGGATTCGCCGAGGCCCAGCATCGCGGCGGTGACCGACCGGGTTTTTGTGTCCAACCTCTGCGTACACGGGTATCATGGAGTGCTGAGCGAAGAGACGCGTCTGGGGCAGAAATTTTTCATCGATATCGATTGCGTCTCGGATCTTGAACAATGCGTGCGTGACGACGACTATTCGAAGGCCGTCTGCTACGCCACGCTATGCAACCTCGCGGTCGAGGTGTCGGCTTCCGGCCCCTTTAGGTTGATCGAAACGCTCGGTGACCGTATCGCCGAGAGAGTTCTTGTCGGATTTCCATCCGTGTCTGAGGTGCTGGTCCGGATCCGCAAGCCTTCTGCCCCGATTGCCCACGCCTTGGATCATGTCGGAATCGAAGTACGCCGCGCGCGCAAGTCGCGGGTAGCCTTTGCCCTTGGCAGCAACATAGGCAACAAACAGGCGAACCTTCGCGCCGCATTGTCATTGCTCAGCCTCGAAGAAGGCGTGGAAATCGATGCCGTCTCACATTTCTACAAGACGGCTGCCTGGGGCGCGACGGACCAGGATTGGTTTGTCAACGGCTGTGCAATCGGCTTGACCAGTCTGCCTCCACGCCATCTGCTGCAACGTTGCAAAGCGATCGAAAGCCAGATTGGGCGTACACCAGAGAGACCGTGGGGGCCTCGTCTCATTGATATCGACGTTCTGTTCGTTGGTGACGCGGAAATTCGCCTCCCAGGCTGTGCCCTGCCTCATCCGGAAATGTTCAATCGTGCATTTGTGCTGGTACCCTTGGCCGAGATCGCATCGGAGCAAAAAGTAATGGGACGACTTGTCGGGAACGCTGTGGCGCAGCTCCAGCGCATTGCCGGCGACGTCGTTAGACTGGATGACCCCTCTTGATCGATTTCAGCCGGATGTTTGATCCCGAGCTTTGATGGTTCATGATTGTGGTCCGAGTGCATGGGAGCGCCACAACTATAGAGGCGATCCGTTGAGCGATACAGCCTTTCAAGCGAGCTTCGCTCGGGGGAGACAGGTTATCGATGCGCCGTCCTACAAAGGCTCTGCCCCTCGTGCCGACCGAGATTCACGTCAGTACGGTCGAGGATGACACTTAAAGCGGCAGTGCTGCATTGATGTCTCCACCAGGCGACGCGCTTGATTTGGGTTGACTGCAGGCAGTCGACCGCCAAAAATGAAGCTTCCGTTAGAGCCCATCAGAACCGACGATCTCAGTGCCATATTCGGCGGATGCGTCTAAGATACTATGCCAGATGCTATCGGCAAAGCTGGTGAAAGCCAGGACGTTGAAGACTGGTGATCCATCGTCAGCGTTGGCGCCGCGCCACAAATTGACGCCGGTGTGGTCGATCGAGGTCGCGGCGGCCGCACCGACGGGGAAGACCGTATCGTCCAGATCAAGCGATGACAGCTTGGCCAGCATCTTGCGCGCGCTTGGGCCGGATATCCGGATCAGCGCCCGGCCGTCCGACTGATCGGAAAGCGACGCCTTGCCTGCAAAACTTTCGCGTAGCGCGTCGACCGGCGATTGCTCCTTCGCGTTGGCAAACAGGGCATAGAACTGGTCGGCGCCTGACCAGATCAGCGTGGCGGACTCGCCCGCGACGGCCTGGGGCGTTGACGGCGCTTCTACATCAAACCGTGCCTTGGCGGCCTTGGCGGTGGCCGGCCCCTGCCCGCGCCGGGCGAAGACCAGGACCAGGCTGAAGTCGCGCACCTCCGACAAGACGATGCCAGGTTGAAGCACGGCCGCGCCTCGGCGACCAGGAGCGGCTGCATGCTGCAGCGGCGAACTGGCGGTCCAGGTAAAATCAGCCACGCTGGCGTCCTCCCTCGGGATCGTAGAAGACCGGATTGCAGATCTCGACGTCGTAGTCCTCGCCGCGCAATGGGTCATGCACACGGACGATTTCGCCAAAGCGCTCGCGGCCGCGCTCGACCAGGCCAAGGCCGATCCACTGGCCAAGCATCGGCGAGTGGCAGACCGAGGTTGCGTAGCCCTGGTCGGTGTCGGGTCCCGGTATCGCGCCCTTGGGGATGATGTGCGCGCCCGAACGCAGCCGTCGTGCCTTGTCGACCGGCTTTAGGCCGACCACAACCTGGCGGTTCGGATCGACGAGGCCTTCGCGAGCGGCGAGAACGCGGCCGACGAAATCCTTCTTCTTCGACGCCATCTTGCCGAGGCCGAGATCACCCGCCGTCGTCGTGCCGTTGAGTTCGGGACCTGCGACGTGGCCCTTCTCGATGCGCATGACGCCGAGCGCCTCGGTGCCATACGAGATGACGCCGAACGGCTTGCCGGCAATCATCAGGTTGCGCACCAGGGCGTCGCCATAGCGCGCCGGCACGGAAATCTCGAAGGCCATTTCACCCGAGAAAGAAATGCGGAACAGCCGGGCCGTGACGCCGCCGCGCAGCTTCACCTCGCGCACGCCCATGAAGGGGAAGCCTTCATTGGACAGGTCTTCGGCCGGGTCGACGATCTCGCGCAGCAGATCGCGAGTTTTCGGCCCGGCGATCGAGAATTGCGCCCACTGGTCGGTGCACGATGTCAGTTGCACGTCGAGTTCGGGCCACAGCACCTGCCGGCAATATTCGAGATGTTGCATCACCGGGCCGGCCTTGGCCGTGGTGGTGGTCAGGAAATAATGGTCCTCGGCAAGCCGCGACGTGGTGCCGTCGTCCATGACGATGCCGTCGTCGCGCAGCATCAGGCCATAGCGCGCCTTGCCGACGCCGAGCGAGGAGAAGATGTTGATGTAGACGCGGTCGAGGAAGGCGCCGGCGTCGGGACCCATTACGTCAATCTTGCCGAGCGTGGAGACATCGCAGAAACCAACGCCGTTGCGCACCGTCAGCACTTCGCGGTCAACCGACGTCAGCCAGTCCTTTTCGCCGGGCAGCGGATACCATTGCGCGCGCTTCCACAGGCCGGTGTCGACGAATACGGCGCCGCGCTCGGCGGCCCAGCGGTGCGAGGGCGTCAACCGAGTCGAATGGAATTTTTCGTCGCGATGGTGGCCGGCAAGGGCACCGATGGCAACCGGAACCTGCGGCGGCCGGTAGATGGTGGTGCCGGTCTGCGGGATCGTGCGCCCGCTGACTTCGGCCATGATGGCAAGACCGGTGACGTTGGAATTGCGGCCCTGATCCGTCGCCATGCCAAGCGTCGTGTACCGCTTCAGATGCTCGACCGATTCAAAGCCTTCGCGCTGGGCGAGCGCAATGTCCGACGCCGTGACGTCATGCTGGAAGTCGACGAATGCCTTGTGCTTGCCCTCGACATGCCACAGCGGCGCGATCGAGAATACCTCCGCGACGGCCGCGGACGCGGCGCCGGCCTTTTGCTTGTGGCCGCATTCGGCGGCGGCCTCGATGCCCGAGGCATGACCGCCACGCAAGCAGGCGCTAAGCGAAAAGTCACCGTTGGCCGCACCAGAAACAGTCATTCCAGGCGGACAATCGCCCGGCACGAAGGCGGCAATGTCGTCGCGCCAGGTGGGTCGGCCGCGCTGATGCGAGGACAGGCCGACCGACGGGTTCCAGCCACCGGACATGGCCAGCGTGTCGGCGGCGATCTCCGCTGTCCCGCCACTGGCTTGGGCGATGCTGATCCTGCTTATTCCCGACACGCCGCCGCTGGCGTCACTGACGACGCCGTTGAAGACGCGGAAGCCGGAAGCCTCGGCAACCGCCCGGAACTGGTCGGGAATGTGCGGGCGTGAATCGATGACGCCGGATATCTCGATGCCGGCACGCAGCGCTGCTTCGACGGTTTGCCAGCCGTCATTGTTGTTGGTGAACAGCGCGATGCGCTTGCCCGGCGTCGCGGCGAAACGGTCGATATAGGTGCGGACCGCCGAAGCCATCATCACCCCTGGGCGATCATTACCCGAAAACACGATCGGGCGCTCGATGGCGCCGGCCGCCACCACGCAACGCTTGGCGACGATGCGCCAGAGCCGCTGGCGGACCCGATGCTTGGCGGGCGTCGCCACATGGTCGTTGACGCGTTCGAGGGCGCCATAGGTTCCACCGTCGTAGACGCCGAACACCGCCGTGCGGGTCATGATGCGAACGTTGGGCAAGGACGAGAGCTCGGCAAGCGCATTGGTCAGCCATTCGCGCGAAAACAGCCCGTCGATCTCAGCGTGATCGGACAAGAGCCTGCCGCCGACGCGGCTGTCTTCCTCGGCGAGAATGACGCGGGCGCCGGCGCGGCCGGCGGCGAGTGCGGCGGAGATGCCGGCCGGGCCACTGCCCGCCACCAGCACGTCACAATGCGCCCAGGCCTTGTCGTAGTGATCCGGATCAGCCAGGCCGCTCGACCGGCCAAGGCCGGCGGCGCGACGGATGGCGGGTTCATAGATCATCTCCCAGAACTTCGCCGGCCACATGAAGGTCTTGTAGTAGAACCCGGCGACGAAGATCGGCGACAGGAGCTGGTTGACCGCCATCACGTCGTGGCGCAGCGATGGCCAGCGGTTCTGGCTCAGCGCATCGAGGCCGTCATAAAGCTCGGTGGTGGTCGCCTTGGTGTTGGCCTCGCGGCGGGCGCCGCTGCGCAATTCGACCAGCGCGTTCGGCTCTTCCGAGCCGGCCGTCAGGATGCCGCGCGGGCGATGGTATTTGAACGAGCGGCCAACCAGCCTGACGCCGTTGGCGACAAGCGCGGAGGCAAGCGTGTCACCAGCAAAGCCAGTCATCGTCTTGCCGTCGAAGGCGAAGTTCAGCGGTGCGGCACGGTCGATCAGGCCGCCGGTGACGAGGCGGTTGGATTGGGCGCTGCCGGAAGCCGCCGTGGGAACCTTGGCACCTGCCGCGGGCCTGCCTTGCGCGGAGGTGAGCGTCAGCGAGCCGGTCATGATCTAACACCTGCGGTTGGAGCCGGCGAAGAGCTGGCGCCTACGCCGGGCGCAGCCACAACCGATGTGATTTCATGCGTGGCGGTGTTGCGGGAGACGCGCAACCAGGAGCGGCAGCCACCGCCGTGGTACCAGTATTCGTTCATCTCTCCGGCGACGTTGTCGCGCAGATAGACATAATCGTAGAACGCCTCCGCCTCGCCGACGGCACCGCCGGCGACATCGAGGGCCACCATGGCCGGGCGCTTCGGTTTGGCGTCACCGAGATAGGTGAACTCGCCAACTTCGCGCGTTCCACAAAATGGACATGCTATGCGCATTTCCCGATAGTCCTGTTCTGGTCTTCAGTGAAGGTTAGGCTGGGGCCCCTGCCCCTTTTCGTCGATCATAAAGCCGCGCTGGAAGCGGTCGAGGCGGAAGCGTTTGGCTTCCTCATGCGGTTCGTCGCGGGCGAGCAGATGCGCGAAGGTCAGGCCTGAGGCAGGTGTCGCCTTGAAACCGCCGTAGCACCAGCCGGCATTGATGTAGAGGCCGTCGACCGGCGAGCGATCGATGATCGGCGTGCCGTCCATGGACATGTCCATGATGCCGCCCCACTGGCGCAGCATGCGCACCCGGCCGATCATCGGCATCAGCGCCATGCCGCCTTCGCAGACATCCTCCATGACCGGCATGTTGCCGCGCTGGGCATAGGAATTGTAGCCGTCGAGATCACCGCCGAAGACCAGGCCGCCCTTGTCGGACTGGCTGACATAGAAATGGCCGGCGCCAAAGGTGATGACGCCGGGAATGAGTGGCTTGATCGCTTCCGACACGAAGGCCTGCAGCACGTGGCTTTCGATCGGCAGGCGCAGGCCGGCCATCGCCGCCACCTTCGAGGAGCTGCCGGCGACCGCCATGCCGACCTTGCCGGCGCCGATCCTGCCACGCGACGTCTCGACACCGGTGATCGCGCCGTTCTGGTCGCGGATGAAGCCGGTCACTTCGCAGTTCTGGATGACATCGACGCCGAGCTTGTCGGCCGCGTGGGCATAGCCCCACACGACGGCGTCGTGGCGCGCCGTGCCCGCGCGGCGTTGCAGCAGTCCGCCCTGGATCGGGAAGCGTGCATTGTCGTAGTTGAGGAACGGCAGCATCTTGCGGATCTGCGTGGCGTCGAGCAGATCGGCGTCGATGCCGTTGATGCGCATGACGTTGCCGCGCCGCGCGAAGGCGTCGCGCTGGGCGTCGGAATGGTAGAGGTTGATGATGCCGCGCTGGCTGACCATCGTGTTATAGTTGAGGTCCTGTTCCATCCGCTCCCACAGCTTCATCGACAGCTCGTAGAAGCCGGTATTGCCGGGCAGCATGTAGTTGGAGCGGATGATGGTGGTGTTGCGGCCGGCATTGCCGGAGCCGATCCAGCCCTTTTCCAGTACGGCGACATTCCTGATGCCGTATTTGTGGGCCAGGAAATAGGCAGTGGCCAGCCCGTGGCCGCCGCCGCCGATGATCACGACGTCATAACGACTTTTAGGCGCCGGGTCACGCCAGGTACGGGACCAGTTTTTGTGCCCGGACAATGCCGCACGCGCCAGGGAGAAGATGGAGTATTTCATCGGGTCAATTCTGCGAAAGTTGCACTTCCAAAATGTTCGAAAACGGCTCCGCCGGGCCCTGGGAGGAAGCGGAGGCGGCGACGGAGCCGTTTTCCACGCGGACTCTTTGGATTTAGACGTCCAGTGTGTGATCGCGTTCCCATTGCGTGAAATGGGAGGCATAGGAGTTCCATTCCTGATGCTTCAGCTTGAGAAACGCCGTCGAAAACTCCTCGCCCATCGCGGCCTTGAGTTCGATGTCCTTGTCGTATTGGCGCAGCGCGTCGAGCAGGTTTAGCGGTAGCTTCGGACCGTTGGTTACGCTGTGGCCGTCCTTGTACATGTCGATGTCGGAGCGTTCGCCCGGATCGGCTTTCGTGCGAATTCCGGAAAGACCAGCAGCGAGAATGACTGCCTGCATGAGATAAGGGTTGGCGGCGCCATCGGGCAGGCGGAGTTCGAAGCGGCCAGGGCCAGGCACGCGCACCATGTGGGTTCGGTTGTTGCCGGTCCAGGTCACCGTGTTGGGAGCCCATGTCGCGCCGGAGATCGTGCGTGGGGCATTGATGCGCTTGTAGGAATTGACCGTGGGATTGGTGATCGCGGCAAGTGCCGAGGCATGCTTCATGATGCCGCCGAGGAAATGCCGGCCCTGTTGGGAAAGGCCCAGCTCCATGCTCTTGTCTGCGAACGCATTGGTTTTGCCGGCAAGGTCCCATACCGAGATGTGGGCGTGGCAGCCATTTCCGGTCAGACCCTGGAATGGCTTCGGCATGAAGGTGGCGCGCAAGCCGTGCTTTTCTGCGATCGACTTGACCATGAACTTGAAGAACGAGTGCTTGTCCGCGGTCGGCAGCACGTCGTCATACTGCCAGTTCATCTCGAACTGGCCGTTCGCGTCCTCATGGTCATTCTGATAGGGGTTCCAGCCAAGCTCCAGCATGGCGTCACAGATCTCGGCGATGACATCGTAGCGACGCATGACGGCCTGCTGGTCGTAGCAGGACTTCGCCGCGGTATCGTACTCGTCGGAGATTTTCTCTCCCCCCGGCGTCGTCAGGAAGAACTCCGGCTCGACACCGGTCTTGACGCGCATGCCCAATTCGGCCGCGTCCGCCACCAGACGCTTGAGTGTGTTGCGTGGCGCCTGTTCGACGCCTTTGCCTTCCATCACGCAGTCTGAGGCGACCCAGGCTACATCCCTCTTCCACGGCAGTTGGATGACGGAGGAGGCATCCGGAACCGCCAGCATGTCGGGATGTGCCGGCGTCAGGTCGAGCCAGGTGGCGAAGCCGGCAAAACCGGCACCATCCTTCTGCATGTCGGCGATTGCTTGAGCGGGAACCAGCTTGGCGCGCTGCCCACCAAAAAGGTCGGTATAGGAGATCATGAAATACTTGATGCTCCGCGCCTTGGCGAATTCACCCAGATCGGTTGCCGCCTTAGGCTCCAGTTTGCTCTCGAAAGCCGTTCCCATAGCTTGTCTCTCCCAGCTTTGCTGAATCAGAAGGTGTTTTTGCCCGGTACCCAGTTCGTGCCAGCCAAAGGCACGCCGGCCATGGCTGCTGACTCAAGCGTCAGGGCACAAAGGTCCTCCGGCTCCAGATTGTGCAGATGATTCTTCCCGCACGCACGCGCGATCGTCTGCGCTTCCAGCGTCATCACCTTCAGGTAGTTGGCCAACCGTCGCCCCGCCGCGATCGGATCGACCCGCTTCATCAGCTCGGGGTCCTGCGTGGTGATACCGGCCGGATCCTTGCCTTCGTGCCAGTCGTCATATGCGCCAGCAGTGGTTCCAAGTTTCTGGTACTCGGACTCCCAACGCGGATCGTTGTCGCCTAGAGCAATAAGCGCCGCCGTTCCGATCGACACGGCATCGGCCCCCAGCGCCAACGCCTTGGCGACATCGGCGCCGTTGCGGATGCCTCCAGAGACGATGAGTTGCACCTTTCGGTGCATGCCGAGATCTTGCAACGCCTGGACGGCGGGCCGAATGCAGGCAAGTATAGGCTGGCCCACGTTTTCAATAAACACTTCCTGGGTTGCGGCGGTGCCGCCCTGCATTCCATCAAGCACGACCACGTCGGCACCCGCCTTCACCGCAAGCGCGGTGTCATAATAAGGACGTGCGCCACCGACCTTGACGTAGATAGGCTTTTCCCAATCGGTGATCTCACGGATCTCGAGAATCTTGATCTCAAGATCGTCAGGTCCTGTCCAGTCAGGATGCCGGCAAGCCGAACGCTGGTCGATCCCCTTGGGCAACGTGCGCATTTCGGCAACGCGGTCAGAGATCTTCTGGCCAAGCAGCATGCCGCCGCCGCCGGGCTTAGCACCCTGGCCTACAACGATCTCGATTGCGTCGGCGCGGCGAAGATCGCGCGGGTTCATTCCATAACGCGAGGGCAGATACTGATAGACCAGCGTTTGCGAGTGGCCTCGTTCTTCCTCGGTCATCCCGCCATCGCCGGTAGTCGTTGATGTTCCCGACAGCGTGGCACCGCGTCCCAGCGCCTCTTTGGCTGGGCCAGACAGCGAGCCAAAACTCATGCCGGCAACAGTGATCGGGATCTTCAATGTAATCGGCTTCTTGGCGTTGCGTGCGCCGAGTATGACGGTCGTGTCACACTTTTCACGGTAACCTTCGAGCGGATAGCGGGAGATTGACGCGCCGAGGAACAAAAGGTCATCGAAGTGCGGGAGCTTGCGCTTGGCGCCGCTACCGCGAATATCGTAGATGCCCGTGGCCGCGGCGCGGCGGATTTCCGACATCGTATAGTCGTCGAACGTCGCGGATTTGCGCGGGATGGTTGGCGGATTCTGATAGGTCATGATGCTGGCCTCAATACGCGGCGGCGTTGTCGATGTTGAAATTGTACAAGGTGCGCGCGGAGCCGTAGCGCGTGAACTCCTCCGGCTTCACGCCCTTGACACCGGCGCGGTCGAGCAGTTCCTGCAGCTTGGCGATGTGCTCGGGACGCATTTCCTTGGCGATGCAGTCGGCTCCAAGACTCTGGACCTTGCCCCTGACGAACAACTTCGCTTCGTAGATGGAGTCTCCGAGCGCGTCTCCCGCATCGCCGAGTACCACCAGATGCCCTGATTGCGCCATGAAAGCCGACATGTGTCCGATATCGCCATGAACGACGATATCGATGCCCTTCATGGAGATCCCGCAGCGCGAAGACGCATTGCCTTCAATAACCAGCAAGCCACCCCTGCCGGTAGCGCCAGCGTACTGGCTGGCGTCACCCTTCACGATGATTTCACCCGACATCATGTTTTCGCCAACACCAGGTCCGGCCGACCCATGTACCGTAATGGTGCCCTGGCTATTCATGCCGCCGCAGTAATAGCCAACGCTGCCCCTGATATCGACAGTGATTGGCTGGTCCACTCCAGCAGCGACAGCATGCCCGCCGCCGGGGTTTAGAATTTCCCAAGCCGTCTCGTTGGACCCCGGCTTGATGTTGTGAAGCGCCTGGTTGAGTTCCCGTAGCGGCGTCTTGGCAAGATCGAACTTAACCGCTGAATGGTCCGAACTGCGCGGCGCTGCGGCCGTGGCAAGATTGGTCGTATGCATACCTCAATGCTCCCAGAAATAGACAGTTGCTGGCTCAGGTTCCCAAACCTTGGCGTTTTCTATGCCAGGCAGCATCGCGAGAGCGCGGTATTCCGACCCGAAGGCCACATACTGGTCGGTTTCGGCGAGAACTGCCGGCTTGCAGGCGATGGGGTCACGGACCACGCCGAAGCCTGATTTGGTGCCAACGACAAAAGTGAAGAAGCCATCCAGATCGCCGAGTGTGTGCTCCAGCGCTTCGCCAAGCTTCATACCGTGAGCCATCTTCGATGAAAGATAAGCAGCCGCCACCTCGGTATCATTCTCGGTTTCGAACTTCATGCCTTCGCGCTTGAGTTCACGACGAACGTTGTTGTGGTTTGACAGCGAGCCGTTATGAACCAGACACTGGTCCGGCCCCGTGGAAAACGGATGGGCGCCCATGGTCGTCACCGCCGATTCGGTGGCCATACGGGTATGACCGATGCCGTGCGTTCCAATCATCTTGGACAGGCCGAAACGATCGACCACGTCCCCAGGCAAGCCCACTTCCTTGTAAATTTCGACGTTATCGCCCGAACCCATGACGCGGATCGATGGCCTGATCTCGCCAAGCGCCGCACGGGTCGCATCGATCCGGTCTGAGGGGACGTCGATGACGGCATGCGTCGAATTGACAGCGACCTTGACCTCGACGCCAATCTTCTTGCGCAGCTCCGCTGCCAATCCGGCAAAATCGGACTGCGGCGACTGCGACTGAATGGTGACCTTGGCGCGGCCAGGCGTGGCAGGTCCGTAGATAGCAATGCCCGCACTATCAGGTCCGCGATCCGTCATAGAGATCAACATCTCGGACAACATCGCACCCAATTGGGGTTGAAGCGATTTGTCCTTCAAAAAAAGCCCCACGATTCCGCACATGACGGCCACTCCATAGTGATTGCAGCTGACAATTTTGGTAGCAGGTCCAAATTGGCAAATCAACTGTCATGAATTTTTTTTTCCTGAGGGAGAAATAAGCGGACACCATTTTTTTCTCGCATACAGGCCAGAACCATACCCAACTGATGATAGCAGCGAGAGCCAACTATCTGCTTTTTATAGAAATTCTCGAAGGCTGCCTGACAAGGCTGGCGAAGGCGTTGACGAGAATAGGCAACGCCGCTGGGTTAAGGGCCTCAGTCGGCCACAAAATAAACCCGTGTTCCCGTGGTCCTCTGCCCAGCTAATCCTGTCCGCCGCTCTGCGGATACGAGATGATGGAAAGGTAGCGCATTGGAAGTTTGATCAGTTCTTCCGGTCCGTGCGGGGCATCAGCATCGAAGAACAAGCTATCGCCAGGCAACATGCGGTAGAGCTTGCCGCCGTGGCGATACACAACCTCGCCCTCGAGCATGTAGAGAAATTCCATGCCATCATGCTGGAACATTGGAAAGACGTCGGAGTCTTCCGTCAAGGTAATGAGGTAGGGCTCGACCTCGACTCCGCTGGTGTTCGAACCGATATGGCCAAGCAAGGTGTACTGATGACCTGCCCGGGTGCCACGCCGTTCAACGTCCATGCCCTCGCCTGCCTTGACGAAAACAGCGTTTCGATCCTCCTCGAAGCGTCGAAAAAAGGCCGTGATCGGCACGCCCAGGGCATTGGAAAGCGTCTGTAGCGTCGTCAAGGACGGTGATGTTATCCCGTTCTCGATCTTCGACAGCATGCCGAGCGAGATATTCGTGGTGCTCGCAAGGTCCGCGACAGTAATGCCCAGTTTCTTGCGAAAGGCTCGGACCTCGCGACCGATCGCAAGCTCAAGGACTTTCTCCCTGGCATCGCGAACGGCATGGGGATCCTGGGACAAGACAGCAGAACGTGGGACGGCTGGCGCCGCGGGCGGTTTGCCCTCTGGCTCGTTGACAGACACCTTGGCGGCCGTCACAAGCTTTTTGACTTTTGCCATTTCGAACCGCCCAAATCCCAGACCCTACGATTTCACTTTAGGTAAACATATTTGCCACACCTTACAATACGCCGACTCCTGGCACTGGGCACGGCTGGCTGTCATCGAAGCGTTGTTAAAGGGTGCCGGCACTATCCGGGCGCCCGAGGACACTGAAGGTCAGCGCATCAGGACAATCTGAATATCGGCAACATTGGTGCCGGTCGCGCCGGTAATCAACAAGTCCCCTGAGCCAGCAAGCGCCCGGTAGGAATCGTTGTTCTCCAGGCTGCCGAGGGGATCGAGGCCCGTCTTCCGCATCCGGTCAAGCGAGCCAACATCAACTATGCCGCCCGCTGAATCCGTCGGTCCGTCAAGACCGTCGGTTCCACCACTGAGAAAAACCCATGGTCTGCGTATAGGCAAATGTTCGTTCAGCAGAGCAAAGCATAAGGCGAGTTCCTGATTACGCCCGCCGGTCCCACTACCCCTCACCTTTACGGTGGTTTCCCCGCCAAAGACCAGTGCCACAGGCGCATTGTGTTCGGCGGCCGTGCGTGCGCGTTTGTGGAGCGTGGCTGCAGCAGCAAGGACATCTCCGCAAAGCCAGTCATTTGGGTGAACCACGGAATGAAACCGGATGCGGGCCTTGTCAGCTACCCTTCGCTGACTGATCAGATTGCTCCCGACAATGACATTCTCGACATTGTCGAAATCATACGCGGCCTCGTGAGGTACCGCTTGGAACTCATCAAGCCGGCAATTCAAAGCGGTGGTTAACTTCGGCCGCAGTCCATATTTATCAAGCACCTCAACTGCTCGTCGGGCCGAGACATCGGGCATCGCGGTCGGTCCGCTGGCGATTGCCGAGACTTTGTCGCCACGAACGTCCGAGAGAATTAATGATAATACGCGGGCTTTTCCCGCCAAACGGGCAAGCTGGCCGCCCTTAAGTCGCGAGAACAATGGCCGGACGGAATTGATCTCGCCAATGTCCGCCCCGGAGTGAACCAATACTTTGTTGAGGGCTATCTTGTCGGCGAGTTCGATGCCCAACGGCGGCGCACACAGCAAGGCCGAGCCGCCACCGCTGACCAGAACAAGAACCAGGTCGCCGTCCCGCGCGCCCGCAACGGCATTCTCGATCGCCGCTGCGCCCGCAATGCTGCCCTGATCCGGGATCGGGTGGCCGCCGGTGATCACCTGGACCCCATCAATGGGGTCGATGTTCTCGTGATTGGTGAGGGCGATGGCCCTCTCCAACTTGTCGCGGACAAAAGGCAGGGCAGCCCGCGTCATGGAGCAGGCTGCCTTGCCGAAGGCGACCAGAATGATCCGCGACGCCCGCTCGAGCAGCTCACTGCGCTCAAGCAACGCCGCGGACACTGCGTGTTCAGGATTTGCTGCCGCCACGCCGTCGCGAAACAGGGCTACAGCCTCTTGGCGAAGGGCCTTGAGCACGCCAGCCGATTGGATGACCACCTAGGTCACCCTGTCGGGCGGTTGACGCCCCTCGGAGAAGGCGATCAGGTTGTCCACCGCCTTCATCCCCATCGCCACGCGTGTCTCTTCGGTGGCAGAGCCCAGGTGCGGAAGCAGAACAACATTGTTCAATCGCAAGAGCCGTTCGGGGACGAGAGGCTCTTCGGCAAATACATCCAGGCCGGCGCCAGCGATGGTGCGGTTCTCGAGCGCCTGAATAAGCGCATCCTGATCGACAACGTCACCTCTGGCCGTATTGATCAGAAATCCCCCGGGCTTCATTGCGCCGATGCGCTTGACGTCGATCAAGTGTCGATTTTCGGCCCCTCCGGGGCAATGCAGCGACACGAAATCCGATCGATTGAGGACTTCTTCGATGCTTGATACCTGCGTGGCAGCCATCGCCCGGAGCTCATCATCATCCACGCGCGAGCGATTGAAGAATATGATGTCCATGCCAAAGCCGAAACGGGCACGCTTCGCAACTGCCTTGCCTATGCGCCCCATCCCGATGATGCCTAGCGTCTTGCCCGAAACTTTGGCGCCAATCATATGGGTCGGACACCATCCCGACCATTTTCCCGCCCGCAATTGGCGTTCGCCCTCGCCGGTGCGCCTCGCAACCGCGAGCAGCAAGCTCAGGGCAATATCGGCGGTGCAATCCGTCAGTACGCCTGGCGTGTTTGTCACTAGGATGCCGCGCTGCCTGGCGGCATCGAGATCGATGTGACTGAACCCAACTCCGAAATTTGCGATCAACTTGGTGCGCCCGTCCTCATCGGGAAAAACAGACGCGGGCAGCTTGTCGCTGACCGTCGGCAGAATCGCATCAAAGCCCGCCATCGCGGCCTTGAGCTGCGTCGATGTGAAAGGAATATCTCCCTGGTTCAGCGTGACGTCGAAGCGTTCCGCAAGGACGCGCTCGACAGCGTCGGGCCAACGCCTCGTCACAATTATGCGCGGCTTCATGCGAGTTCCTCGCCGGTTGGATAAGGATCGCCCGTCAAAACCAATCCCGATTGCACGAACTCGGATCAGGCGGCTTTCATTTGCTCGGCGAGCACGCCGGCCACTGTAGCGCCGAACGCGGCGGGTGTCGGCACAATGGTCACGCCGGCGTCACGCAGGATCTCCACCTTCTCCTGTGCAGACTCGCCGAAGGCGGAAATGATTGCTCCGGCATGGCCCATACGTCTTCCCTTCGGCGCAGAGAGCCCGGCGATGTAGGCGATCAACGGTTTCTTCATATTCGATCTGGCCCACTCGGCGGCCTCGGCTTCTTGCGATCCGCCGATTTCACCAATCATGACCACCGCGTCGGTGTCATCATCCTTCTCGAACAGTTCAAGAATGTCGCGGAAGGACGACCCATTGATCGGGTCGCCGCCGATGCCGACGCTGGTCGATACACCGATGCCGAGCGCCTTCATCTGCGAGGCCGCCTCATAGCCGAGCGTGCCGGAGCGGCCGACGATGCCGACGCGGCCGGGCAGGTAGATGTTGCCCGGCATGATGCCCATCAGCGCCTGTCCCGGCGTGATCATGCCGGCGCAGTTCGGGCCGATCAGCCGCATTCGGTCCTCGAAGCGGTAGCGGCGCATGTAGCGCTTTACCTGCATCATGTCCTGCGAGGGGATGCCGTCGGTGATGCAGACGCAGAGTTTGATGCCGGCGTCGGCGGCTTCCATGATCGAATCTGCGGCGAAGGGCGGTGGCACGAAGACGATGCTCGCTTCCGCGCGGGTCTCACGCACGGCGCCCTTGACCGTGTTGAAGACGGGCAGGCCGAGATGCGTCTGGCCGCCCTTGCCGGGCGTGACGCCACCAACCACCTTGGTCCCGTATCGCTGCATATCCTCGGCATGAAAACTGCCGATCTTCCCGGTAAACCCCTGGACGATGACGCGGGTGCTGCGGTTGAGCAGGATTGCCATTTTCTCGACCTCCCTCAGGCTGCTTTTTTCTTGGTGGCCGCGCGCCAGGCGGCGACGGCCTTTTCGGCGGCTTCCGCCAGCGTGTCGGCGACAATCACCGCCTCGCCTGAATCGGCCAGGATGCGGCGCCCTTCCTCGACCTTGGTGCCGGCAAGCCGCACCACCAGCGGCACGTTGACGCCGACTTCCCGTATTGCCTTGATGACGCCCTCCGCAACCCAGTCGCAGCGGTTGATGCCGGCGAAGATGTTGACCAGGATGGTCTCGACATTCTTGTCGCCAAGCACGGCGCGGAAGGATTTCGCCACCCGCTCGGGCGAGGCGCCGCCACCAATGTCGAGGAAGTTGGCCGGCTCGCCGCCGGCGATCTTGATCATGTCCATCGTCGCCATGGCGAGGCCGGCGCCGTTGATGATGCAGCCAATATTGCCGTCGAGGCCGACATAGGAGAGGCCGCGGTCGCTGGCGAAGGTTTCGCGTGGGTCTTCCTGGCTCTTGTCGCGCAGTTCGGAGATTTCCGGCCGCCGGAACAAGGCGTTCTCGTCGAACGACATCTTGGCGTCCAGGGCCATCAGATTGCCGTCTCCGGTGATGACCAATGGGTTGATTTCCAGCATCGCGGCGTCATAGTCGCGAAACACCCGATAGCAACCCAGAAGCGTCTCGGTCGCCTTTCCGATCAATTTGGTTTCCAGGCCCAGACCAAAGGCGATTTCGCGCGCCTGGTATTGCTGCATACCCGTACCGGGATCGACTGTTGCCCGAATGATCGAGTCAGGCTTTTTCTCCGCGATTTCTTCGATCTCCATGCCGCCAGAAGCGGAAGCTATGATCATGACCCTCTCGGCCTTACGATCCAGCACAAAGGCGAGATAGATTTCCTGTTGGATCTCGACCGTCTCCTCGATATAGAGCCGCGATACCAGCTTGCCGCGTGGGCCGGTCTGGTGGGTCACCAGCTTCCTGCCCAGCATGGACTCGGCGGCATCGCACACCTCCTGATCGGAAGCACAGACTTTGATGCCGCCGGCCTTGCCGCGAGCGCCGGAATGAACCTGCGCCTTGACGACCCATTTGCTGCCGCCGATTTCGCTGGCACGATACGTTGCCTGCTCGGGGCTATAGGCCAGCCCGCCGCGCGGCACATGGATCCCATGACGGGAGAGCAATTCTTTCGCCTGATACTCGTGGATGTCCATGTCGAACTCCTCCTCAGTTCTGTGCGGCTTCGCGTAAATGCATCGGACGCTCGATGGCTTCGTGCGTGACCAGGACGTTGCGCGCCATGCGTTCCGATGCAGCGTCGATCATCTTGCCATCCAGAGACGCAGCACCCTTGCCCTGCTCCTCCGCTTCCTTGAGCACTTCAATGATCCGCCTGGCCCGCGTCACCTCCTTTTCCGGCGGTGAGAAGACGTCGTTGGCGAGCGCGATCTGCGACGGGTGGATCGCCCATTTGCCTTCGATGCCAAGGGCAGCGGCGCGCCTGGCGCCGGCGATGTAGCCCTCCGGATCGGAGAAATCGCCGAACGGCCCGTCAATGGCGCGCAGGCCATAGGCGCGGCAGGCGACGGTCATCCGCGATAGCGCGAAATGCCACTGGTCGCCGGGATAGTCGGGATTGAGGCCGCCAATGTTGACGGTGCGCGCCTTGCAGCTTGCCGCATAGTCGGCGACGCCGAAATGCATGGCCTCCAGCCGGCCGGGCGTGGCGGCAATCGCCTCGACATTGGCCATGCCGAGCGCGGTCTCGATCAGCGCCTCGAGGCCGACGCGGGTCTTGAAACCCTTGGCCATCTCGATCTGGTTGACCATGGCCTCGACCATGTAGAGATCGGCCGGGACGCCGACCTTGGGCACCAGGATGGTGTCCAGCCGGTCGCCGGCTTGCTCCATCACATCGACCACGTCGCGGTACATGTAATGGGTGTCCAGCCCGTTGATGCGCACCGAGACGGTCTTGCCCTTGGCGCGCCAGTCGATGTCGTTGAGCGCCTGGATGATGTTCTTGCGGGCGCGTTCCTTGTCGGGCGGCGCGACCGCGTCCTCGATGTCGAGGAAGACGAAGTCGGCGGCGCTGCTGGCCGCCTTGTCGATCATTTCCGGGCTGGAACCGGGAACCGCCAGCTCGCTGCGCTGCAGCCGCAATTTTTTCAAATGGTTGATGGTGTGGCTCATCGTCGGTTCCCCTCAGGCGGCTTCGGCGACCGGCATCGCGGCCGAGGCGCGGAAATGCTGGATGGCGGCGCCGACGCCGGAGCCCGGCGCCAGCTTGACGCCGCAGTCGAGCAGCGCCAGTTCGGCGGCGGACAGTGACGCCAGAACCATCACCTCGTTCAGCCAACCGAGATGACCGATGCGGAAGACCTTGCCCATCACCTTGTTGAGGCCGCCGCCGAGCGAGGTCTGATAGGTCTGGTAGGCGCGCTTGACGACGTCACCGCTGTCGATGCCTTCCGGCACCAGGATGGCGCTGACGGTGTCGGAGTGCCATTTCGGCGCCTTTGCGCACAGCTTCAGGCCCCAGGCGTCGACCGCCTTGCGCACGCCTTCGGCGAGGCGATGGTGACGGGCGAAGATGTTGTCGAGCCCTTCCTCAGCGATCAGATCGAGCGAGGCGCGCAGGCCGCGCAGCAGCTGTGTCGCCGGCGTGTAGGGGAAATAGCCGGCATCGTTGGCGCGGATCATGTCCTCGAACGAGAAATAGCAGCGCCGATGGGTCGCCTCTCTAGAGGCGGCGATGGCTTTTTTGCTGACCGATAAGAATCCGAGACCCGCAGGCATCATGAAGCCCTTTTGGGAACCGCTGACGGCGCAGTCGACACCCCATTCTTCCTGTCGGAAATCGATTGAGCCGATCGATGACACACCGTCGACGAAGAGCAGCGCAGGATGACCAATCGCGTCGAGTGTGGCACGGCAACCAGCGACATCACTGGTCACGCCGGTGGCGGTTTCGTTTTGCGTACAGAACACCGCTTTGATCTGGTGCCCCTTATCGGCCTTCAGCCGCTCGGCGTAGAGCTCGAGCGGAACACCGGTCCCCCACTCGCAATCGATTGCATCCACAACGAAGCCGAGACGGTCGGCCATGTCGATCCAAAGGTGCGAGAACTGGCCGAACCGTGACATCAGCACCCCGTCGCCGGGGCTCAGCACGTTGGTCATCGCCGCTTCCCAGGCGCCAGTGCCTGACGAGGGGTATATGAAGACGCGGCCGGTCTCGTTCTTGAACACCTTCTTGATGTCTTCAAACAACGGCAGCGTGAATTCCGGAAATGATCCGGCGCGCATGTCCTCCATCGGAACATTCATCGCCTGCCGGACCCGTTCAGGAACGTTGGTCGGTCCTGGGATGAAAAGATGGTTGTATCCGGCCATGACAGATTCTCCTCATATCGGCTTGGCGAATCCCGGCTCTGAAGGCATCGCCTGGTTCCGATTGGAGCATAGATATCTCGGCCCATTCGAAACAACACCCATCCGGGGAGAAAATACAAAGATCCCGCCTCGAAATAGGCCCATATGAGCACTCCATCATGACCCAAAAGGGTAGGACAAACCTACCCTTTTCAATTATACCGCACGCAAGACCACTGACAGTTATCAGTATGACTGTCTGTACTAGCCAGAGAAATTTGTGAATGACTTCGATGTTTTTTTTACAACTAGAATTTTAAATAATATTGACCTGAGGTGCCGATATCTCTTTGGAACAATAAATCCGAGATAATATTTTTTGAATTATATTTTCCATCCGGAGCGAATCGACGTGATTGAGCGCCAGCTCGTCACTATGCATCTGTCGACGACAGGTGCGGCGTTGATGGCACATGGCCAACAACAGTCGGCTCCCGTTTGCAAACGTGGTCCGACCCGCTTCAAGCGATCTCTGAGCCTCTGGCGGAACCAGAACGACCAGTGCATCGAGCATGCGCCGGGGAAGCAGGTCCTTGCAATCACTCATTCGGCAGAAAACGGAGCTGATCGTCACATGCTGACCGTCAACCGCAACCGACGGTTCGTCGGCCTCAGCCGCCCATTCTTCGTAAGAATCCAATGCATCCTGGAAAGACAAATGAAGCCCGAATGGGGCATGCCCGTCGTGAAGCGGCGGCAGAAAGCGCGACGCCTCGCATGAGCCACGTTGATGAAATCCGCCTGGGCAAACGTTGGCAATTTCCATGGAAATGACGAACTCCGCGCTCGGCGTTTCGCAAAGACATGCCTGCATATAGCACCTGTCTCGCAGGAGACGTTCTGCCTTTATCGGCCCAACCATAGCTTAACCAAACGAATACTACAAATAATATTTCTTTCTTAAAAGGAATATTTCTAAATCACCGGCGGGTGCGTGTTCGACCCAAAAGCGTGCTGCATCGCGGGCGTCTGGCGCGCGAAATCGGACAGGCGCATGCTGGAGCCTGATGGCAAGAACAAACCCTGCGTGAAGCGGCCTTCTTCAATGACCGACCGCCTGCGCCAGAACGTGGAGTGAATGACACCAGGTCGTCTGCCGGACTTAGCGGATAGTTTGCGGCACGCCCCGCTTCTTCTCTGCAGCATACAGCGCCACGGCCATAGCACGATTGCGTGCATCGAGCTTGTCGTAGAGATTTTTCAGATGGTATTTGACCGTGTTTTCGGAAAGACCGGTGCGCGTCGCGATCTGTAGATTGGTCCAACCGTCCGCCAGAACGGCCAGCAACTCTCGCTCCCGCGGTGTAAGTTTTGACAACGGTGTATCGTTAATTTTGGCGACATCGATGAAAGGTATGCAGATCCTGCCTCTCGCGACGACGAGTAACGTTTCGAAGAGAATACATGGATCGTCGAACTGATAGCAAAAGCCTTGTGCTCCCATGCGAACGCACTGTTTCAAAATGGCGGTGTCGTGCTCATTGGAGAAGACCACGACACGCACGTGAAGCTCGAGCCTTCGCAACGCGGCCAGGACCTCGCCACCATCCATATCTGACAGCTTCCAACCGACGACCGCGACATCAAAGGCGCAGACCGGCTCGGAAGCCGCCTTGATGAAGGCTTCCCCGCTCTGAACGCATTGTGCGAGTTCAAAACGCTGATCCTTGTTTATCATGTCGCAAAGGGCACTTAAGACCAGCGGGTTGCGGTCCGCGATCATAACCTTGAATCTGTTCACTTCGGCCATGGGTATTGTCGATCCTGAACCCGGTTTAATCGTAGATGGGGAACCTGCGCACCAGCGTGCCCACTTCTTCGCGAACTTCGTTCTCGACGGCCTTGTTGCCTTGTTCCCCGTTTGCCAGAAGCCCGTCGACAACCTTCATCGTCAATTTCCCTACCTGACGAAATTCTTCGGCCATGAAGCCGCGCGTCGTACAAGCGGGGGTCCCGAGCCTGATCCCAGAAGTGACTGCAGGGGTCTGCGGATCGAAGGGGATACCGTTCTTATTGCAGGTGATGTGAGCGCGACCGAGAGCGGCTTCCACAGTCTTTCCGGTCAATTGCTTGCGGCGCAGATCGACGAGCATCAGATGGGTGTCCGTGCCGCCGGACACGATGTCCACCCCACCAGCCGCGATGGTTTCGGCCAGAGCCTTGGCATTTGCGACAACATTGGCGGCATAGGTTTTGAACGCGGGCTTCAACGCCTCACCGAATGCAACCGCCTTGCCTGCGATAACATGCATCAAGGGTCCCCCTTGGATGCCTGGAAACACCGACGAGTTGATCTTCTTCCCAATCTCCTCGTCATTGGACAGCACCATGCCACCGCGCGGACCTCTCAGCGTCTTGTGCGTGGTGGTGCTCACGACATGCGCGTGCTGCAACGGATTGGGATGTACCCCGCCTGCAACCAGACCGGCAAAATGGGCCATGTCGACAAAGAGTTTGGCGCCAACTTCGTCACAGATGTTGCGGAAGATTTCGAAATCGATGATGCGAGGATAGGCCGAGCCGCCAGCCAGAATGAGTTTCGGCCGATGCTTGATTGCGAGATGACGCACCTCATCATAGTCAATCCGCTGATCCTGCGGCCTCACGCCATAGGAGACAACGTTGAACCACTTACCCGATTGGCTGACTGGAGATCCGTGAGTGAGGTGGCCGCCGGCGGCAAGGTTGAGCCCCATGAACGTGTCACCCGGCTGCATCAGCGCCATGAAGACCGACTGGTTCGCCTGGCTGCCAGAATTGGGCTGCACGTTGGCATAAGTGCAGTCGAACAGCTCCATGGCACGATTGCGGGCCAGTTCTTCTATCTCGTCGACATACTGGCAACCGCCGTAGTAACGCCGGCCAGGATATCCCTCGGCGTATTTGTTGGTCAGGACAGACCCTTGGGCCTCCAGCACCGCCTTTGAAACGATGTTTTCCGAAGCGATCAGTTCGATCTCGTCCCGCTGCCTTTGCAGTTCACGATTCATCGCGGCGTCGACGGCCGGATCGGATTCTGCAACGCCTGTGCGAAAGAACTGGCCGAGGCTGCCAAGGTCCGGTCTTGTCGGAATATTCATTTGTGTCCTCCTTATTCAGTACAATAGCGAGCTCTGATGCTAGCCGCTCCATCCAAGGCCAGCGGATATGCAGTTGATCGACAACAGAAGCGCATTGATTGCCCGCTTAGGACTTGGCTTCGAACCATCATGCGTTCGGACCTCATGCAGTAACTTCACCTGAAGCTTGTGGATGTCGTCCATCTGCGGTCGGGTTCGGTCGAAGTGGCGCTTAAACGCAGGAAAGCGTCGCGACAGGTCGACCGGGCCGGTGATCTCCCCGATTATGCGGCGCGTCAGCTGATATTCGGCAGCAATCTTCTTATGGATGCGCTCGCCTGTCTCAGGATCAGTGACAAGCCCGGCATATAGGCGGCCAATTTCCATGTCAGCCTGGTATAGCGTCTTGTCCACCTCATCGACGATCAGGCGGAAGAAACGCGAACGCTCGAACATCTGCTTCAGCAGATTAATGCCATGATCGCCTCGCACGGAGACGAACGAATTCAATGCGCTGCCGATACCGTACCATCCCGTCAGAAGATGACGGTTCTGGCTCCAGGCAAAGACCCACGGTATGGCTCGAAGATCAGCAAGGCTGCTTGCACCAAAACGACGCGGAGGTCTCGACCCGATCTTCAGGAGGGCGAGCTCTTCGACGGGACTCGCCTGGTTGAAATAGTCGATGAATCCCGGCTCGTTGATCAGGCTGGCATAGGAGGCCTGCGACATGCCGGTCAGGGCATCGAGCGCTTCTTCGAATTCCGGATTGTCCTTAAGTTCGGCCTCGTCGGCCGACTTGACGCTGTGGGCCAATACACTCGCGGCGAGGATTTCGAGCTGATAGAGCCCTGTTCCGCGATTGGCGAATTTCGAAGACACCACCTCGCCTTGTTCAGTCACGCGCATCACGCCACCAACTGTTTGCGCGGGCTGGGCCGCGATCGCCCTTCCAGTCGGCGCACCGCCACGGCTGACCGATCCACCACGACCATGGAAGAAGCTGATCTTGATCTTGTTTTTCTGACCCGTCCGCGTGAGTCGTTTCTGGGCTTTGCTCAATTCCCAGTTAGAGGCGAGGAACCCGCCATCCTTGTTGGAGTCAGAATAGCCGAGCATGATCTCCTGACGGTTGGCGAAGTCACGTATCGATCGACGAACAATCGACGTCGCCAGCAATTGATCCATGATCTCTGGTGCTGAGCGCAGATCGCCAATCGTTTCGAACAGGGGCACGACCTTGAGCCTGATCGTGCCAGATCCATCGAGAGCGGTCGCCAGACCGCAATACTGGGCAAGGAGGTATACCGCCAGAATGTCCTCGGGAGACTGTGTCATGGACAGGATGAAGGTGCCGATCGACGTGTTACCACTTTCAAGCGCAGCGTCGCGAATGACATCAAACAGATCGAGGAGTTCACGGGCTTCCTCACCAAGATTGTCTCGTTTGATCTCGAGCCGTTCGCCGGCGTGAAGGCTTTCGCGTATGCGCGCCGACCACTGTGGGCTTCCAGGTTGACACGCCGGAACATGCGGCGAGGCTGCTGCGAACAGTTCCGCCAGGACGCGATTGACCACCGTCGAATTCTGTCGGATATCCAGCGACACGGTGCGAAAACCAAAAGTATCGAGCTGCCTCACCAGCGGATGGACGAAGCGTTTGGCAATCAGATTGCCTCCGATGGCGTCAAGCACCTTCGAAAGCGATAGCAGGTCCTTCCTGAAACCCTCTTCATTCTGATAGGCAACACCACTTCCCCTGCCATGCAGCGCATCAAGCCGACACAGCATGGCTGCAGCGAACTGCCGAAGAGGTTCATTCGAATTCCTCGTCGCGATCTGCTGTCCATCACCGCTTTTATCAAGCGCCACCGTCAGCGCAGATCCAAAGAACTCCGGCATATCGACAACATTGGAACTGGCACTCAAAACTGTGACCAGCCGCCGTACCTTTTCCCGATACCATTCGATGGCCGCGTTGCGACACTCAGACAAGGCAAATGCAGTGATCTTTGCCGTCACATAGGGGTTGCCATCGCGATCGCCCCCAATCCAGGAACCATAGCGCATGAACGACGGCGTCTTGAGATCATGCTGCGGATAGTGCCGGCGCAATGCTCCCTCCAAGGTCTCATAGAGCTGCGTCGTCGCCTCAAAAATCACCTCACGAAAAAAATGCAATCCCCAGGCAATCTCTCGCTCGACGGAAGGGCGCTCCAGCCTTAGCTCGCCGGTCATCCACAGGATTTCGATCTCACTCTTCAGATCGCGGACCAGAGTATCGCGCTCACGTGGCGCCCATCGCTGCTGCTCCAGTTCCGTCAATTTGCGGTAGATGCGCCGGTGAATCTCAAGCACCGTCACGCGCTTTGCTTCGGTAGGGTGCGCCGTCATCGTCGGTCCGACACAGAGCCCGTTCAGGACCTCCTGTACAGTCGCGGCCGAGTAGCCTTGCGCTGCGATCTGGCCAACCACATTGGAGAATGACCCGATCACCTCGTCGGCCCCGCCGGCCTGCTCAAGCTCCCGGCGTGAGCGCATTGCAGCCAGTTCTCTGGCAATGGCCAGGAGCTGAAACCAGATGCCAGCGGCCTGCAGAGCGGCGATGCGCCGTTCCTTTGGCAATGTGTCGAGATCGACTTGCCCATTCAGCACTTCGGCTATGTCTGGCTCGCGTTCGGCCACAACCGACAAGAGCAGTCGGAACAGCAAGCTGCGGGCATCTTCACGGAAATTCATTGGCCGATTTTCTTCCAAAACATCGCCCTGCTCGTCTCTTGGGCGATGGTCCTGTTCCGGGAGCATGATCATCTTCGTGACCCTTCGGCCCCTGGGGCATACTTGAGGGGTTTCTGATATTCCTGCAATGAATTTTATATTCATATCAGTGTAAAAGCAACGCTTCAAGTAGCATATTGTCGGCGGCGTAGGATATAATTAAATGTAATTTTTTCAGATGCTTACAGCCTATGTCCCGCTCAGCAGCACCAGCCATCCTCCGGATGGAGTCCCCGACAGGAGCGACACAGGGATCCAGCAGATCAGCTGCGGGTCTGACGCGGTTCGCCGCGCATTTGGCACATCGCCAAGCAGTTGTGTCGACGCGAACGACGAACTTTTCGCCGGACCATCGCCATTTCCCCTTTTTCAGATGACAGAGGTGGCAAGCCCCTTGGCTGTTTGCGAAGCTCCCGTTGAGGCCAGACAGATGCATCCCACTTGGCCAGAACGGTTCTTGTCGACTCTAGCTCAAAGGGGGGCGCGTCCATCCTGCTGGGGAAGGACGCCAACGAACTCATTCGCCATCATCAGGATCGTTTCCCGCACGCGAGTTTTCTAGCAATCCACAGGGAATACGAAGGCCTCGTCAACTGCCTGGCGGACATGATTGAGGGCTCGCGGCGGTGCCCCGCAGCCGCGCGCTTCCACTTTCAAGACCTTGAATTTAATGGCTTTCATAGTCGTCACAGGAACTACGAGGTCACTCCAACCATCTCGACGCTCTAGCCTCATTTCTGAAAGCGCATAACTGTTCCTTTAGGGCAGGCATTCTTTACGAGTTCGGCGGTAGGCTCGCAAACCGAAAAGTTGCCTTACAGTAAACTTTATTGCATATGGGTATTGCACTGCGCTCGAATTTCAGTTCAGTATGGCTTACTTGGCGCCAGCCTTAGGCAAAGCGCGGACGCGATTGGGACAGTTTCGGAGGAGGACTACTGATGACGGCATCCTGGAGATTTTCGACCCTGGCGGATCGCCACCGGGCGCTGGGTTCGAAACTCGAAGACTGGAGCGGCATGGGAACCGCCTGGACCTACGACAAGGATGCCGACGAGGAGTACATCGCCATCCGCACCAAGGCCGGACTTATGGATGTGTCGGGCCTGAAGAAGGTGCACATCACAGGGCCGCACGCCTCGCATCTCATCGATCTCGCAACCACCCGTGATGTCGAAAAGATCTATCCCGGCAAATCTGTCTATGCGTGCATGCTGAATGACCAAGGCAAATTCACCGATGATTGTGTCATCTACCGGATATCCACCAATTCCTGGATGGTCGTCCATGGCTCAGGGTCTGGTCATGAAGAACTGACCCGGGCGTCGATCGGCCGCGATGTTTCCGTTCGCTTCGACGACAATCTGCACGATTTGTCGCTGCAGGGTCCGACAGCGGTCGACTATCTGGCCAAGCATGTGCCTGGCATTCGCGATCTCAACTATTTCCATCACATGCAAACGCAGCTGTTCGGCTTGCCCGTGATGATCTCGCGCACCGGCTATACAGGCGAGCGCGGCTACGAAATCTTCTGCCGTGGTCAGGATGCCGGCACGATCTGGGACAGGATCCTGGACGAGGGCAAGAGCGCCGGCATCATTCCTTGCCGCTTCACCACGCTCGATATGCTGCGCGTCGAAAGCTACCTCTTGTTCTACCCCTACGATAATTCGCAAAAGTATCCGTTCGAGAATGAAGGCCCCGGTGACACGCTGTGGGAGCTCGGCCTCGACTTCACCGTCAGCCCAGGCAAGACTGGCTTCCGCGGCGCCGAAGAGCATTACCGCCTCAAGGGCAAGGAACGCTTCAAGATCTATGGCGTTCTGCTCGACGGCAAGGAGCCGGCCGACGAGGGCGCGCCGGTCTATCGCGACGACAAAAAGGTAGGCGTGGTGACCTGCGCCATGTATTCGCCGCTGGTCGAGAAATCGATGGGCATCGCCCGGCTCGACGTCGACTGTGCAGTCAAGGACACCAAGCTCGAAATCCGCAACAAGAGCGGCTCGATCAAGGCGACGGCGCAGCCGCTGCCCTTCGACGACCCCAAGAAGATCAAGCGCACTGCGAAGGGATGAGGCGTTGGACACCACGCCGGTAAAGACGATTCTCAGTCGGCCGGTCTTCGGAACATTGTCCCCGCAGACCGGAAGCCACCACCTTTTTGTTGCTGACGCGGAAGGAGCTCTTGCTATTTCAGATATGGCCGCAAGAGCGCCGGCCGGATTTTTCGAAGGCGCCGAAATCGTCTATATCCCGGATCCGGACGGCAAACACGTCGCCGCTCTCGAAGCGCTGAAGCCGGGGCAGTTTCATCAGGCGCCGTCCTTCGCCAGCCTGCTGCCGCGACTGAAACAGACGCTGAGCAACGCCCATATGGGCCTGCGCCTCTACCTCGCCGGCACCGAAGGGCTGATCGGCCAGGCCATGCAGGTGGCGCTCGAAGCCGGCATCGATCACACCTCGATGCAAACAGAGCATCGCGGCTCGTTGGCGCGGCGCATGCAGTGCGTGCACTGCAAGGGCATCACCGAGAATGTCACGACGCAGCCGGCGACCTGCGCACATTGCGGCTTGCTGCTTCTGGTGCGCGATCATTATTCGCGGCGTCTCGCGGCGTTCCAGGGCGTGTGCATCAATGCCGAGGATCGCTCGGAAATTCCTCCAATGGAGGAGGCCTTCCCATGAGCACCGGCACCACCAAGCTCGATGTTGTCGTCAGCGATGTCGTTCCGGTCAACGACCTCGTCACCCGCTTCCATTTTCGCCGCCGCGATGGCGAGCTATTGCCGACCTTTTCCGGCGGCGCCCATGTCGTGGTCGAGATGCGCGACGGCGACCTCACAAGGCTCAATCCTTATTCACTGATGGGCTCGCCGCTCGACACGCGCGAATACACCATCTCGGTGCGCCGCGACGATGTCGGCCGCGGCGGCTCGCTGTTCATGCACCGGTCGGTCAAGCCCGGCCTGGAGATGGTGGTCAGCTACCCCGTCAATCTGTTCTCGCTCGACCTCAGGGCGAAGAAGCATCTGATGCTGGCCGGCGGCATCGGCATCACGCCGTTCATGGCGCAGACCGCGCAGCTCGCCGGGTCCGGCGGCAATTTCGAACTGCACTACACCTGCCGCACCGTCTCGCTCGGCACCTATGCCGACGTGCTGCAGGAGCGCTATGGCAACCGCATCAGGCTCTATCACGACGATCGCGACGAGCGCATCGAGCTGGACCGGCTGTTGTCGTCGCAGCCGCTGGGCACGCATCTCTATGTCTGCGGCCCGGCCGGCATGATCAACTGGGTCCGCGCCCGCGCTGCAGAGCTGGGCTGGCCCTCGGAGACCGTACACTACGAGCATTTCGCGGCGCCCCAGCCCGGCCTGCCTTTCGACGTGACACTTGCCGTCAGCGGCAAGACCATCCGCATCGGCGAGCAGCAAAGCCTGCTTGAAGCCATCGAAGCCGCCGGTGTCGATCCGCCATATCTCTGCCGCGGCGGCGTCTGCGGCCAGTGCGAGACCAACGTCATCTCGTATGACGGCAAGTTCATCCACAACGACCATTGGCTGAGCGAGGAAGACCACCGTTCAGGCTGCAAGATCATGCCATGCGTCTCCCGCTTCGAGGGCAAATCGTTGGTGCTTGAACGCTGAGGCATATCGGCGCGTTCGTCGGTCAGGAGGAGGATGTTATGGGAATTGACTTTAGAAAAGAGACGTTCCGGGGCGACTTTACCTTCAGGAACAGCCCGGAGCAGATCAAGCGCTTCCCGTTTCCGTTCCACGAAGACAGCTACATGTATGCGGTCAATATCGAGCCGCATGTTGTTGGTCCCAAGGGCAGCGTGTTGGAAAACCTGATCGACGTCGACGAGCACTATGTCGCCGAGATGCAGGACCGCGCTTTGGTGCTGGCCGAGGACCCGCTGCGCTGCCAGTCGCTGCCGCACATGACGCTGGCCGGCTGGGACCTGCTTGAGCTTCTGATGGAACAGCAGGCGCTGGGTTACCCCGAGCATTTCACCCTGGAGCGAAACGGCGATCGCTGGCGCTGGATCAACCGGCCGCTCGGCATCGATGACACCTTCACCTTCGGCGACACCTCGACGCTGCCTTACGGGCCGATGGAATACATCACCCGCCAGAGCCAGGGCGATTTCTGCATCCTCGACCAGCGCGACGGCAATCTGTGGATGGATGCCGGCATGGTCACCACCCAGGCCGACTGGTCGCTCGATTTCGACATCGGCATGAACTTCTTCGAGTGGCACGCGCCAGTGCCGCTGGCGCACGAGAAGGGGATTTTCGTCAGGGCGCTGAAATTCCTCACCAATATCCAGCAGGGCAAACCGGCCAGGCGACTGAACTGGACGATGACCGTCAATCCGCGCCTCGACACCAGCCCGGAGAATTACCACAAATGGGGACCGGACCGCACCACGGTGACGCCCGAGAATGTCGGCGACAAGGTGCATCTGCGCGTCGAATTGCAGAGTTTTTGGCGGCTGCCGCGCTCCAACGGCATCGTCTTCCCGATCCGCTGCTACCTCATCAAGATGGACGAACTGGTGACGCAGCCGAAATGGGCGCGGCGCCTGCACCGCGTCATCCGCGACCTGCCCGAAGAACTTGCAACCTACAAGGGCCTTACACGCTACCGCCCGGCCCTGATCGATTGGCTGTCTAAACTCGACGACGGGAGCCCGACTTCGCCCGGGTTTGGGCCGAACTGACCCTACCGACGCAGTCGCAGCAAGACATCAGCCGGAAAGGTATCGAACTCTTGTCGATGCACTGGGTCCTGTCGGAACTTGCTTTGGAATAACGCCAAACGGACGGTTTTGATCATCTGATTTGTCTCCCCAGCTGGGGCCGCTCCAACAAAGAGTGGCCCATTTTTTACGGATTCGATCTTGCCACGATCTGACCTAGACCATTTTGTGAACACAAACACGGGCCGCAGCGGGATGATTGGCCAGAGCTAAGGTGGGATCGCAAAGCGTCATGCCAGCCCGGATGGGCGCTAACTAGGTCTTCGTCGAGGAGGTGACGGCGGCATCGGTCATCCGCTGTTTAGCGCGCCCTGTTTCTTGTTAGTCTCGAAAACCTCGGTCCCGATTGCCGGGCGCGAGATATTCTCTCACCATCAGCTCATTTGGCACAAAGCGCACTCGCATAGCGGCACGCAAGTCGAGTGGCATCTTCGCCCGCCACGCCCGGAGCCGCCGCGCATGCTCGAATTCGACACCTCCGACGCACTCGCCGCCAGAGTGGCGACCGGCGTCTGTGTCGCCATTACGCCCCCTCTCTGCCTGCACCAGGGCGCTGCCCGTATCGAGAGCGTCGAGTTGATGCCGCTGCTGGGACCCGGGTTCTCGCGCGAGCTGACCTTTCACCCGCCGCGAGAGCGGGTTACCACGGCTTCTGAAGCTTGCTGCCTAGCTCGAGCACAAGGTGGAATGCATAATGTTGAACCCTGTAGGCGAAGGTTGATTCGAAACATCGCCCGAGGCAGTGCTCCAGTTTATGAACAAGACCTCCGCCCTATTCACGAGTTGCCGGCATGGCTCCTGCCTTTAAGGCGATGGCGAAGCTCCGCATTCAAGCCATTCAAGCCAACCGCCACGTGCAGCGCGAGACGTCCCTGGGAGATAGCTCGTTGTGCGCGCAGGGAAGCCGTTACCTACAACGATGTTCTATCATGAAATGTTATTCGCTCACATGTCTTGACTTCTGCGGTCTGGATGTTAGCGTGACGGTGGACAGCGAGGAGCATATACCGCCCCGCCATTGGATTGGCTGCATTTAACGGTCGTCTAAGCGTCGTCCCCAATCTTCGTTGAGCGATCTCCTGAAGCAACCGCGGTTCAAGCAACGTTTAAGATGGACCGCGACTTTGCACCTGCTCAGGCGATGCACCCCTTGATATGTTTTGCAGTTCGTCGAGGATAGGTTGGTTGATTTTTGGAGGTAGCATTTGACCGGATCGTCGAAACGCCTGATTGTGGGAATTAGCGGAGCTTCGGGCATTATCTACGGGATACGGGCGCTTGAGATCGCACGCCGTCTGAATCTTGAAACTCACCTTGTTATGAGTAAATCAGCGAAGCTGACGGCCACGCATGAGGTCTCACTCAAGATCAAAGAGATTGAGGAACTAGCTAGCGTTGTTCATCGCAACGAAAATGTTGCCGCTTCGATTTCAAGTGGCTCATTCGAAACAATTGGCATGATTGTGGCGCCCTGCTCCATCAGGAGCCTCTCGGAGATAGCGCATGGCACTACTTCGAGCTTATTGACGCGCGCGGCAGACGTCGTCCTGAAGGAACGGCGACGGCTGGTCCTGTTGGTGAGAGAGACCCCGCTTCATCTTGGGCATCTTAAAAGCATGGTGCAGGTGACTGAAGCTGGTGCTATCGTTATGCCACCGGTTCCCGCCTTCTATATTCGCCCTCAGACGATTGATGACATTGTTGATCATACCGTGGGCAGGGCGCTCGATCTCTTTGGAATGAGGCCTCCGGATCTCGTCAGGTGGTCCGGAGCATAGGTTCCAGCACTATACGCACCCCTCGCGCACAAATGACAGCGTGAACAGTCCTGCCCGCGGCTTGCCCACTGCTGGTTTAACTCGCACCCGATCGAACTTGGGAGGACGAAATGCCCCACGTCGCAGAGAAGGACTTGTGGAGTTTTTCTCTAGAACTCTACGCCCGCCCAGGAGTGAAGGAGCGTTGTATCAATCTGCAGGATGCGCTTGGGCTTGATGTAAATATCGCATTTTTCTGCCTCTGGTGGTCCGATCCTTCAGCAACCTACCTCGACCAAAATGCGTTCGACGCAATAATTGCTCCGGCTGTGCGGTGGCACCGCACGGTGGTTCTCCCAACGCGCGCGGCCCGCAAGGCGTCAAAAGGCGGCATGGCAAACCTGCCGGCTGGACAAACAGGCGACCTCTACCGTGCACTTCTGAAGGTCGAGATTGACACCGAGCATGCCGAGCAAACGATTCTAGTTGGAGGTGCCGTCGAACATACTGGCACCCTACCGTCTGGGCTCCGGGTTTCCGCGTCAAGGGCTGCCTTGAACATCGCGCTCTACAGCTCGCATCTTGGCCGCAAGATGGATGTTCAGGACTTTGACGACATGGCCGCAATTATCGCCCTCTGTTGCGGCGTGCCGCCACTGACCGCTCTTTCACACTTGTCCGCTTCGGTATCCTCGATCGGATGATTTTATGCCTCACCGGCCACTACAACGATGGCTTACCGATAGCAGTGGCCGCTGTGAGGCTCCAGTGGGCGACCCAAGCGCGTTAGCGCCAAAGCTCTAGGTTCGGGCGGAATACCATCTAGAACGCCTCGATCGCGATGACATAGTGCGAACGAGCTGCTTCAACAAATTCGCGATTCCACGCACCGATCGGCACTGCAAATTCTTTGCCCAGCCCTGGTACTGTGCTGTGATGCCGAATCTCGCGATCGAAAAATTAATTGCACGTCGAGGCCGATCTGGAACTAGCGATTTATCGCTTTTACAGCTCGTGCCAAAATCTGGTTTCGACCGATGAGCTACAAAAGTTTGACCGTCGATGGCCAGGATGAAGTAGTCGCATCCCGTCGAGTCGTCGTGCACCTGGATGAGACCTTTGCCAAACATCTAATAGGCACCGCTAGTTATACAACCACAGACCTTTCGATAAATGTATATGATGTAGCTATCTAGCGCAAGATCGAAGTGCGGGAAGGGTGCCGTAGCCCGCTGTGCAAGGCACCTGTCATTTCGTTGAGCGGCTTCGGTTTCGACGGAAAGGTGTGGATGGCAATGAGCAGGCATTCAGTTGGACCGAGGAGAAGCGACGAGACAATGAACGCTATTTTAAAGGCGGCTGAAAGCCTGGTGTTGGAGGCTGGTCACGCAGGCTTTTCCTTTGAGGCGGTGGCACGACGAGCACATGCGGGCAAGCCAACGATCTATCGATGGTGGCCAAACAAGTTTGCTTTGCTAAAAGATATCTACGAGAGGAGAAATCATGGCGCCGCCCCAATTTTTAAAGATTCCTTTGAAGAGGACATAGCCGCCTGCCTGACGCAGGTATTTAACAGCTGGTCTCGTGGATCAGGCCAGATATTGCAGTGTATGTTCGCAGAGGCTGTGTCAGCCCCTTTAGTGAAATCGTCGCTTCGACAGGTGGTCTTTCAAACTTTTCGCCAAATGGAGACTGCCTTCACAGCAGCGATTTCCCGAGGTGAGGTGCACAGCGCTATCGATGTGCAGCATGCTATCGAAATAATAGCATCCTATTCAGTGGCGCATCTGCTCGTAGCCGATGCGGTCAGGCCAAATCTCAATCAGGTCGCATCATGGTTCGCCCACGGCATGACCGCTGGCGGCGTCGACTTGATTCAAAAACAGGTTCGCTAGCTCCTTCAGACATGTCGGGATATCGCGGGCGCGGGAAGCGGTTCTTACGCGCCAGGCCACGGCGTTCGGGTTGCCCTCATGGCTGGCATCGACAGGTGCCTTCAAGCGCATCGTTCGATCGCGGTAAATGGTGGTGCTGGACGTCAGCGTCACCAACAACAAGAGGTGAACGCAAATTCGGCTAGATGCGGCAATGTCGAATGCTGGAATTATCAGGTCGACTGGTTGGGAATTTTGAAACGCTTGCAGGCTCAAATGTGCTGAGGGCGCACTGGCGCTGTATCCCCCTTACCGGCCCATGCCCCACCTACTATCACCTTCAGCGCTCTCACGCTCGGCCACTCTAAGCTCGGCTATGGCGAACTCGCTGTTGCGCGACAGACGGTTGAAAACGCCCTCCGCGCGCTCCAGATCCTCTGCGGACACACCTTCAAACAAGACGTCGTTTACGCGGCGGACGAAGTGGTTGACAGTTACGACCGTCTCCTCGCCAACCGCAGTCAAACTGACAAGCACACTTCTGCGGTCATCGTCAGCAGCGAATTTTTGCAGGAGGCCCATACGGATAAGCCGGCCGACCTCCGTCGTTACGTGCGTCGGCGCGAGATGAATGTATTGAGCTAAACGCTTTATCGTGACGCCCTGCTCACCTTGGCGGTATGCAACGCCGGCGAGGACGGCGAACTGCGAACCGGTCAGACCGATCGAGCGACCAAACGCATCTCGGCAGACCGAAAAGCGTCCCAGCACCTCAACGAAAAGGTAAATCACCTGTCGAAAGCGGTCGTCGCTACCTTTGTACAAGAGCTCGCGGTGTGAAACGGTTAACGGGGGAGAAAAGGGCGCTGGCTGCGACTTGCGTTTTCGTACTCTCCCTTGAGCGACTTCCTTGGTCGTTGTCACTTTCGCCATCCATATACCTCTATCTGCGCAGCCGTAGGGGATAAGCGTACAATCCCAAGGAGCACTAGTTACATCACAAAGCTAACTCAATCAAAGAGGGGATTGGGGATTTCCGCAGGACACTCATATCCGCGACATTTGTGTTCCCCCTTGCGATCCTTCCGTTCTCGTTCCAAAAAAAGCTTGATAAGAAACGTACATTTTGTAGTTATAGCCTCTAGATTGAACGCTCGCCACGAGGACCCTCATGCAATCCAATATCCAGGCTGCCCTCCCCTCGCACCGCAAGCTTTATTATGGTGGCGGATGGCACGAGTCTCTGACGGGTTTGAGCGAAGAGGTTTTCGATCCTGCTACCGGAGCAAGTCTTGGCATCACCGCGATTGCAGGTAAGGCGGATGTTGACGCCGCTGTAGACGCCGCACAGGCAGGCTTCCGAGAGTGGCGACAAACAAAGTTGCAAGATCGGGTCGCACTTTTGCGCAAGGCGGCAGCAATCATCAGAGCCAATGCCGAGCGGATAACTCTGACAGATTCTGTCGATTCTGGTGGCCCATACAAGCGGATGATTAAGGACGCCGAATCCGGAGCCGCCACCTTCGAGTTCTTCGCAGGACTTGCGACGGAAGCAAAGGGAACCACTATCCCCTTCAGTGCAGATTCAATCAACTACACGGTGAGGGAGCCCCTCGGCGTGGTCGTGCGTATCAATGCGTATAACCATCCATTTCTGTTTGCCGCCCAACGCGCAGCCGCCCCGCTCGTTTCGGGTAACGCAATTATTATGAAACCGCCCGCCCAGGCGCCACTGTCCACGCTGCTGTTTGCAGAACTGGTTGGCGACCTGTTTCCACCCGGGGTATTCACGGTTTTGCCGGGAGGACTCGAATGCGGCCAAGCGCTTGTCGAGCACCCGAAAGTCGCCATGGTTGGCTTGATCGGGTCGGTCGCCACAGGAAAGGCCATCGCTCGCTCCGCGGCCGGGACGTTAAAGAAACTCAGTCTCGAACTAGGGGGCAAAAATGCTTTGATAGCCTTTCCCGATGCAGACCCCGCGAAGGTCGCAGCTGGCGCGGTCCAGGGCATGAATTTTACATGGTGTGGCCAGTCCTGCGGTTCGACGTCTCGTGTTTTCCTGCATGAGAGTATTTACGACGAGGTCATTGGGCACATCGTGGCATCCGTGTCGAAACTCACGGCCGGCATTCCATCCGACCCGGACACGGACATGGGATGCCTCGTCAGTGCAGAGCAATTGGCAAAGACAGAGCGTTACGTTGAGTACGGCAAGGAGGACGGAGCGACGCTGATCTTCGGTGGTAAGAGGCCAGAGGATCCCCGGCTTTCTGGAGGCTTCTTCTACCTTCCGACAATTTTCAAAGATGTCTCGCCGTCCATGCGAATTGCGCGCGAAGAGATTTTTGGTCCGGTAATGTCCATCATTCGCTGGTCTGACGAAGAGAGCCTGTTCCAGGCTGTAAACGAATCAGAGCTGGGGTTGACCGCCTCGATCTGGACCGAAAACCTGAGTACCGCCCACCGTGCGGCCGCAAGGGTCGAGGCTGGGTATATTTGGGTCAACGGCTCGAGCACGCATTTCCTTGGCGCGCCATTCGGTGGTTACAAGCAGTCCGGCCTCGGACGGGAGGAATCCATCGAGGAACTTCTTGCATGCACTCAGCTCAAGAATGTCAACATTGCTTTCTGATGGGTTCGGGGGCGACCCGCAATATGGATGCGGGTCTTCCTACGAACGCCGACAAATCAACGCACGTTCACTTCCACGGTGATTTGATGGTGCTCGACAATGGGTCCAAATCGCGACGACATGTCAGCGTCCTTGGTTGAATGTCCGTCGCCAGTCGACCTGGATAAGTTTCGGATACAAACTGACATTGTTGTCCGCAGCGACTCGGCCCTATTTGCTCACTCGGTCTCGCCAGGGGACGCCAGAGAGCCGCACTGTTCAAGGCGACGCCGACCGGGATCCGGTGCCTCCGGTGAGAGCGAAGGCGCCAAGATGGATGTAGGATGTAGGCACCCTAACGGCAGTGCAAATCCTCCGAGTTCAGAAGCTGGCGTACTGTGCAATTTGCCGATGCCACGGTCGACTGCTTTGCTGGTCAGCTGGAGCCGTGCAGGCGCGACCGAGGAAAATGACGAGGAATGTGAACAGTTCGCGAAGTTGGCAGTGAGCCTCCAACAGCGCCGATCACCAGCACGATGACCAATCCGCAACTACCGCTACGGAAAGGGCACGTCGGCTCAGGGTCTGTGCGAATAAATTATACCCAGACCTCACTCCGGTTATCGGCGCCGGCATTCGCATGAGATTGGAGGCCGCCCTTCTACTTGAATACCTGCGGCCACTTCTGCCGGATTCCTTGGGCCTCTTGGATGCCAAGCGCTGTGGTGGGCGCGTAGGTGCCCAGCTGCTGAAACGGAATGCAGGCATCGATGATCATTTTCGAATGTGAGGTCAAACCAATATCCCGATGCGCTGGGGGGATGCGAGGATCGAGCGAAGAGCTCCAAGCGTTCCGGATAATGTCCACATCCTCAGACGGTTCGGCTCTCGTGGTTATGGCCCACATTACGTCATTGAGACTTGTGGGATCGATATCTTCATCGACCACGACCACTAGACGCCCCATATAGCTATGCGCGGCCGCAATGAGCGCTGCGCGCTTAGCATGACCGGCGTAGCGCTGCCGGATTGCGACGACTGTCATCAGTTGCGAAACGTGCTGCCAAGCTCCTACTACGTCGGTGACACCAGCTGCTTCCAGGTTGCTCCAGATGCTGGCAGCACGGAACGACAATCCGAAATGGAAGCGTGGTGGCTTCAAAGGCGGAGAGCCGAAAAGTATTGGATCGTTGCGAAAGTAAGTGGCGTCCACCTCCATCACCGGGCCTGGTCGAGAATCGGCCGCGTAGTAGCCGGTGAACTCCCCGAACGGCCCTTCTGGAAGGCTTTCAACAGCCATCGGCAGTAATCGCCCTTCAAGGACTATCTCCGCCCGTGCGGGGATCGGAAGGCCAGTAAGCGGCCCCTTGAACACCTCTACCGGCGCTCCGCGGATGGCGCCCGCAAAGTCAAGTTCCGATGCTCCCTCCGGGAGATACTCAAAGCCAGCGATAAACAGTGATGGGTCCTGGCCATTGACGACGGCCACGGGGCAGGCCTGGCCGCGATCCCAATATTTCTTCGAAATGATCGCACCATGACGTCCGTTGTGATCGAATTGAATAGTGACGCGATTTCGACTGTGGACTTGGACGCGGTAGATCGAGCAGTTGACCCAGCCAGTATCGGGGTCTTGCGTCAGGACGACGCTGCCAGACCCGATATAGGGGCCCCCGTCCAGCTTGTGCCAGACTGGGCTTGGGAAACGAGAGAGGTCAACATCCTGGCCACGCGCTTCGTTTTCCAGAACTGGGATGTCTTTAGTCTCTACAGGCGCGATCGGCTTCAAGCTCGTGCGTCGAGTTTTCCAAAGCTTCAGTGCTTCCAGTGCTGGCAGGTTGTAATCTATGCCAAGGGCCAGCGCTGCTCTCCGCGCACTGACCGTTGCGTTGGTGAAAACGCGGTTGCCAGTCGCCTGGCCGGGAATGTCGTTGAACAAAAGGGCTGGACAGCTTGCGTCGCCGGCAGCGACTTCGGTGATAGCGCCTATCTCATGCATAAGGGATGCGCCTGAAACGCGCCGGAGATCGCCTATGTCGTCCACCAACCCAATGAATTCGCGAAGATCTCGGTAGGCAACATTCATGGCGAGCCCCTATCAGACAAATGATGCATGTGCAGTGGTTCAGATGCCCTATTTGGCAGGGTCAACCTGCAACGGCGACGCGTCGACTCCCCAAGCCGCATTGAAAGACAATGATGTGGCAGTCCCGTTGGCGGGGCACAGCAGACACCGCGTTGGCGGCTATGGTGGGCAGCGTGTCGCGTACCTACCATCCGTGCGGCCACATCGCGTTGTCTGGAATTGTTTCCGAACCCACTGGGGGCGCGAGATGCCGATAAGTACCGCCGTGGAAAAGGAGGGGATCGGTCCCGGCTTCGGAGTTGCGAGTTGCGGCAAGAACACGCCCGAGAAGGATAATATGGTCCCCTCCATCGTAGCGCGCGTAGACTTCGCATTCAAACCACATCAGCGCTCCCCCGATCAGGGGAACGTTGATCACATTAGCCTCACGGATTTCGACTCCGCTCCATTTATCCGCCATGCTCCTGGCAAACCGGCTAGAAAGCTCGGACTGCGCCCGCGCCAAGATGCTTACGCCGAACCGGTCAGTCGCGTTCCAGGCTTCCAATGCCCGAGCCGTCCGCGCAATGCTGAACGACACAAGCGGAGGGACAAGCGAAACCGAGTTGAACGAACTAACAGTCGCACCGATCATCTCGTCGCCGACGCAGGTGGTAACGATCGCAACACCCGTCGCGAACGTCGCGAAAGCATTCCGAAGTTCCCGGCCGTCCTCTAACGTGACGGGCTGGCCGCTTCGTTTGTGCGAAGGCCCTGAGGCCTGGAGTGAACTAATCGAGGGCAAGAGCTTTGTCCACCAAGTTAGTTGCGCGGCGCATGTCGTAGCTTCGCAGCATATTCTGCTTAACAATGAACGACGCGCCGCCGTAGAACTTCTCGTACTGTTGATGCCGGTTACCAAACTCAGAGCCGACGAAGTCCCACGCCAGCCGCATTAGCCGAATGCGATCGCGAGCAGACGTTATTCCGGACGCCATGTAGCGCTCAATATCGGAGGCAGTCTCCGGGCTGTCGAGATCTTTCACCGAGGAAGGCATGGTGATCATCGCTGCACCGGTCAGCTCTTTCACCACCTCTATCATGCGGGGGTTGATCTCAGATTGAAGCGCCATCACCGAATAAAGCGCCGCTGGATCAGGCCACATGAAACCGCGCTCATCATAGGTCGCTGTGGTCTCCTGCGCTTCCAGCATCTTCTCCACGATCGACACCAGGGCTGTCAGTTCTCCCATCTGTACCATCACAGGCGGAAGCCCTGAGTTACCGGTAGTTTCGTTCATTCGCTGCAGCAAGCCGACCATAAAGCGGAGCTTGGTCGCGTAGCGAGCCTGCGCCTGAAGGTTGCCATAAAGATGCGAGGGTGTCTTCCACCACTGGTCGCGACACACCTCAATGTTGCGATAGATGAACACTTCTTCCCACGGCACGAACACGTTGTCCAACACCACAAAACAATCAGATTCATCGAACCGGCTCGTAAGCGGATAGTCGAAGGTATTGGTAGCTTGCAGAGCGAAGGGACGCCGAGGATAGAGCTTCAGACCTGGAGCGTTCATGGGTATGGCGACGCCAATGGCGTAGTTCTCGTCACCCGCCTGAAGTGGGTGAATGCAGCTTAGGTAAAGGTAGTCAGAATAAACCCCGGCAGTAGCCAATTGCTGGGCGCCGGAAATCACGATCCCGCCATCCTTCTCCTTCACGACACCTGCGTAGAGAGTGGGATCACTTTGTTTGTGCGCCGGCTTAGACCGGTCGATCTGCGGCGGCACAATGGCGTAGGTCGCCCAAAGGTGATTTTCGCGCAGCTTTTCGTAGAAAGAAACCACGCGCTCGCCGTATTCCTTGCCGCCGGCTGCGAAAACTTCCGGAAGTGCCGCATAGCCGCAGAAGAAACCAGATACGTGGTCGGGTGACCTGCCGATCATCCCAAACGAGGCCTCAGACCACGTTTCAGACGCCAATCGCCGTGCCTTAAGATCCGCGTGGCTCTTAGGAATTTGATAAGCGCGCAACACGCGGTTGCCAGAGGTCGGCGACACGAAAGTCATCCGCTCCTCCATCGCAGGGTCAGAGGCGATGTCGAATAGCCGAGCAGCCGACCTTGCCCCTTCCGCGAAAGCAGGATGCGTCGTGACGTCACGAACACGTTCGCCATCAACGAAGACGGCGCGACCGTCCCGAAGCGAGTTTAGATACTCCTCACCCGTTCGCATGCTCCTTGAAGACTGAGCCTTTGCGGCGTCGATGGCATGGAGACCAGGATTCATCGAATGCACTCCTACTTGATTGATCTAATTAGATACATACATATTGTAGCTATTTTGGTCAAGCAGAATTTTTGGCGACCCGCTTTCCTATCTCTCGGTCTGCGGGGTGCCCTGATTGCAAATAGGACCCGCCTGTCAGGTTCGCCCGGAATCCCGCTCTTTGAAGACATTGAGCTTGCGATACTCAGTAAGGCACTCCACCACGACGCATTTACCATCGCGAACCATTGGGATCGCCTCACTCAGCGCTGCCAGATACTCGTCGTAGCTAGTAATGGGTCCAATACCTATTGCTCCGAAGCCTTTCGCAACAGAAACAATCTCGCATGACGGGTCCACCAGGCTCATTGCCACGCCGGCGTTCTCCGTGGGACGATTACGAAGTTCCGCCATTCGGACTTGATGATGCTCATCGCTGAGGAAACTTCTGTTGTTGTTGACCACAATCAGGCTTGGAATGCGGTATTTGGCGGCCGTCCAAATCGCCGAGGAGCCTGCAAGAAATTCTCCGTCACCTATGACTGCGACGGGGAGCTGGCCATTTTTGCTGACAACGATCGCACTGCCGATCGCTACGGGAACCATCATGCCGACGGCGCCGCCAGCTTCTCCGGACAGGTCGAGGCTCAAACCCGTCCCGAGTTTCATCACACCAGGCGCTTGGCGACGCGAATTGCCGACAGTGATACAGTACGGTTCATTCGCCAGCTGTTCCGCCAAGCCCGTCCAAAGTGATGTCTCGGTCAGCCGTTGCCCTGCACGGTTCGAGGCTATTAGCGCCGCTTGTCGTGCAGATAGCTCGGCCTTGAACGCCCTTAGTTGAGTACGCCGGCCCTCTACCCGAGCTCCCGACGACGTATCGGCTTCAATTTTGGCTTTACAGCATCGCAGGAGCTCTGGGAGGGCCGTTGCCGGAGAAGCGAGGATAGGTAGGTCTACAGCTGGCAGGGCTTGATATTCGGCGGTAAAGCCGCGATGTAGCAGCTCATCGCTCGAGATGTTGATGATCTTAACACCTGCGGGCAGGTCGGCCGTTTCGCCGGCCAAATCCGTACAATCGAGCGCAAGAACGACGTCCGCCTTCGACAAAATCGCCTTCTCGTCTCCGGTGAAATCAAGGTCGTGCGGACTAGGAAAGCTCCTCCATGCCCAGCCCTGGTCAAGGACAGGCATGGCGAGCATCTCCGCAAGATCCACCAACGCCTTGCTCGAAGTCTCGTCTCGTCCGGACCGGTCGGCAATAGCGACGGGAAATCGACTCTTGCAGAGCCAAGAGGCTGCTTGTTCAACCAGTTCAGGAGGTGGAAACGGCGATGCAGCGGGCGCGAAACGGGTCTGATCCGGCAGAACAAAATCACTTGGGACCGGTGCCTCCTGAATATCAGTGGAAACACAGACATAGACAGGGCCTGGCGGTTCCTGCCGCGCAATGCGATTTGCCCTGAGAAGAGCTTCTGTAAGAGCTGCGAACGAGGCGGGCTGATCATCCCATTTCGTGAAGTCGCGGACCAGATTGCCCTGAACGTTTGCCGTATGCATGCCGTCAATCAGCGGCCGTCGCTTCGCGGCGTCTACGGGTCCCGTGCTGCCGATGATGAGCATAGGGCTCCGGTCGATCCAACTGTCGAAAATTCCCATGGAGCCGGCCAAGAGACCGACGACATTATGCAAGATGACCCCCATGGGCTTGCCGGAGGCCCTGGCGTAACCGCGGGCGATGCCCACGGCGGAATTCTCATGAATGCACAGAAGAAGACCTGGATCCTTATTCCCTATGTGGTTGACGAACGAGTCTTGCATTCCCCGGAAGGATGCACCGGGCATTACAGCAACGTATTCGATGTCCATTCGGTGCAGCATTGCAGCGACGACATCCGACCCCCACTCCGGCCCGTCTTTCGACGGGCCGGACTTGATGACGGACTCAAGCATTATAGTTTTTTGCACGTTAAAACCTATCTACATACCTAAAAAGCAATGACTAACTAAAGCTCGAGTTTGCCAGATCAACCTGGGTTTCCAGCGACACACGAAGGTCGAATGCCGACTGAGCCACCCACAGCTTGTCGATAAAGAACGGCACGATCAGTCCGGATTCTTCGGCGACGAGGCGCAAAGCCTCCTGAAAAAGGCTTTTTTGCTTCGCTTCATCCAGCGTAGCCAGGGCCCCGGCAACCAGATCATGCAACTTGGGGCTTTTGAACCGAGATTCGTTCACATGGGAGTCCTCGCCGTAGGTGATCGGAAGCCGGTCTGCTGCGTGGCGGGTTGTCCAGTAGGTCACATACATCGCCCCATGCAGCCAGACTTGATCCCAATAAGTCGAAGGCGGGTGCTGCTTGACGGTTACTCTAATTCCAGCCGGGGCAACGATGCCCGCAAAGGCAACGGCAAGATCAACCATTCCTCCGAACGATTCCGACGTTCCCAATTCGATATCGATACCGTTGGGATATCCGGCTTCCGCGAGCAGCCTTTTCGACAGTTCAATATCCTGCGAGTGATCTACGTCTGAAGGATATAAGGGATCCGTTGGAGGCACGGGAATGTCGTTGCTGACTTCGCCATAGCCTAGATAGGAAAGGTCTAGTAGCTTCTTGCGGTCTATAGCGCGCTTGATTGCCATTTGAACACGCGGATCATTGAACGGCTTCTGAGTCGAATCCATGGCAATGCACATCATTCGATCAGCGGTGAGCCGTGCCAGCTTTACCTTGCTGTTGCCCTCAATCGTCCGAGCGAGCGAAGGTTGTATCGCATCACACGCGTCGAAATCGCCGGCAACCACTGCCTGCAACTTAGTCGCCTGCTCCGGGATTACAGAAACGCGAATACGCTCAATCTTCGACGCTCCACCATAATACTCGTCATTCCTTACAGCTTCCCAGCCCTTGCCAGGCGAATAACTGACAAGCTTAAATGGACCGCATCCGATGGCTTTGCTCAGGTCCGTTGTCCGCGTTTCGAAGCCGGTCGGAACGATCGCTGACTGCCTCGTGCCGAAAGTAAGCGGAAGGAACGCGTCGGGTCGCAACAGGCCGATCGAGATCTCGTGATCGTTTTTCACCACGATACGCTTGGGATCAATCGAGGGCGCAAGCCGCGCAAAAAGATCTGAGCCGACATTTTTATCAATCAGGCGGCGGATCGTATACTCGACATCCGCAGCGGTGAACGGGCGGCCGTCATGCCACTTGACGTCCTTTCGAAGATAGAATGTCCATTCGGTCGCGTCGCTGTTGGGCTCCCAGCGCTCCGCAAGATGTGGCGTTAGCTTATATGTCGCATCATAACGAACCAGATGATCGTAAACCACGCCGACGACGACATGTGAATTGGTTATTTCAGACAGCGCTGGATCAAGCGTTTCTTTGACCTGGGCATCGCCAATGGCGAGTTTGATCTCTGTTTTGCCGGCAGCGTGCGCCTGAGAGATTAGTGAATCTACGATGCTCAAAGGCGCTAGAGCACCTAGCGCAAGCATCATAGCGTGGCGTCGACTGATGTTCCAGCCGACAGCTTCCTGCTGCTTCTTCATGACCAGTTCCCCTGTTTTAGGACGGCCGAAACGCCGCCAATATTAATCTACCAGATTAACATATCTCTGTCATCTAAAATAGCACCTAAAATCGTACATATTCTGTCGGGAAACGCGTTGGCCGCGCGGGGGCCACAAGCGTCAGATGACAAGCTCTGTCACAACATCGACAAGAGCGGGGCGTCCGCTACGAACGATATCCATTGCTTTTCTCAAAGTGCTCTCTAGATCCTCCAGCCGTTCTATCGGGCCGAACGCCTCCAACCCGTATGATCGCGCCATAGCAGCGAAATCGATTTTCGGATCGGTGAAAACATTGCCCAGCAACGCATTTGCTTCAGCGCGGCCTCGTCGGGTCGCAACGCGCTGTCCGTGGGCCAGCGTATTTTTGTAAGCTCGGTTGTTGTCCATGATAATCAGCATGGGAAGATTTTGATTTGCGATTGTCCATAAAGCCGACGGGCAGAAAAGAAGGTCACCGTCGGAGATAACTGCAACTGGGACACTGCCGTCGCTAAGTCCAATAGCGCCGCCTATCGCGGCTCCTGGCATATAGCCACAGCCCCCTCCGCCCTCGCCGCCCAGATGCGCGCGGTGCTTGGTCATGTCGATCAGCTTTTTGTCCCACCCGTACATTGACCCAGTAACCAGGGTCCAATCGAGTTCAGAGAGGACCGTTTTCATAGTTGCGGCCAGAGTCGACAGTGAGATGCCCGTCTGTGTAGACACATCCTGGCGCCATTGCGCCCTCGCCTGATCGACTACGCCCTCGATCTGCGCGCGCCGGCGCCCGGATTGCTCGGCGACATCAGGAAAGTGAACGATCTCTTGGAGGATGGCCTTCAAGGCAGGCGCAGCCGCGGAGGTGACCTGCTCGCTGGCGCGCGGGAGCTTTAGGTAGTCCTGCGACCAAGAACGGATGCGTAAGTGCGCCGGGCTTATCCAGATCACTTCCGTCTCGGGACGGATATGGGGGAGAACGCGGCCGTCGCGATCTTCGACGTCGATCGCCAAGATCAGATCAGCTTGCGGCACTACTTTTTCTTCCAGATAGCTGAAATTGAGCCGGTGATTGGTCGGGAAGTTGAACCTCGCTCCGCAGTCGACTACCGGACACTCCAGTAACTCAGAAAGCTCACGAATCGAGTTGAAACCTTCAAGTGTCTCGCCAGCGAAATCGGTAACGATTACAGGTAGCGTAGCGCTTGCAAGACGGCTCGCAACAGATTGCGCATGCTCCCGACTGAGGGCCGGCGACGTCGGTGCGTTGTTTAGCTTGCGCCAGTGGGTAGACGCCGAACTTCCGATTGGGGCGTCCTGAACGGAAGTGTCGAAGCACACGTAGACCGGACCTTGCGGGACGGCTACCGAGGTCTGCCACGCCCGCCAAAAGCTCTCCGGCACCGACTCAACGTCGAGGGGCTGATCATCCCATTTTGTGTATTCTCTGATTTGCGCACCCTGATCATGCGCTGAATGGATCCAGTCGATCCATGGTCTACGTTCCTCCTTCGAGAGCGGGCCGGTACCACCAAGCACGATCATCGGCACTCGGTCGCACCAGGCGTCGAAGATGGCCATGGTCCCGTTCTGTAGACCGACGATGTTATGCAGAATGACGGCCATCGGCTTGCCCGTCGCTTTCGCATAAGCGTGTGCGGCAGCAACCGCGACGCCCTCCTGGGGACACATGATTGCCCTGAATTCGGACCCGAAATGGGCGAGCGAGTCGGTGATCCCTTTTACACTGAACCCGGGATTGAAGGTAATTGTATCGATGCCCGCCTCAAGAAGAAGCGACATCACCAAATCCGACCCATATTCAACAGATGTTCCCGTCAATTTATTTCCCCTTTGACCGATACACGCATTGGCGAGAACGCATTCTCATTATCTCCACACTGCAGATCAGGAATAGCCCGCAATAGCTCTCGCGAGTATTCCTGCAATGGGGAATTGAACAGCTGTTCTGTCGGCTGCTGTTCAACATCTTTTCCCAAATGCATCACCATGCACTTGTCAGCGAGAGATCTGATAACAGCCAAGTTGTGACTGACAAAAACAATGGCGGTGCCGCTTTTGTCCGAGAGATCTCTCAGAAGCTGCAAGACGTGGGCCTGAACCGATACGTCCAGGGCAGACGTGATTTCATCGCACAAGACGACCTTGGGCTTCGGTGCGAAGGCCCTAGCGATTGCAACACGTTGCTTCTGCCCACCGGAAAGCTCCGAGGGGTATCGATCCAGGATGCTAGTTGGGAGGGAGACCGATCGCATTGTCTCCACCACGATGTCATGCTGGTCAGATCGGCTGATCTTGCCTTCTCGGGCGAGGACCAGCGGACGCCGGATTAAGTCAAAAATGGTGTGCCTTGGGTTCAACGAAGTATCAGGATTCTGAAAGATGACCTGAATGCCGAACTTGGCAATCTTCGAACGCTTGCGGGCGGAGGCCGCAAGAACCTCTCCATCAAACTCGATCGAGCCGGAAAAAGGTTGAAGACCTGCGATTGCCCGCAGCAGTGTCGATTTTCCGCTCCCGCTCTCTCCAACGATGCCAATGATTTCCTTTGGCCGTAGCGTAAGCGAGACGTTGTTTACTGCTGGTTCTTTTTTGAAGAGATAATGGCACGAAATGTTACTCACCTTCAGGACCGGTGCAAGTGCGCTCAGGCCTGTTGCGCGTCCAGTATCGATCCGCGCCCTAGCCTGCTGGCCTTTCAGCGGGAACAGGCATTTAACAACGCCGCCGTCATTGCGCAAAAGATCGGGAATGTCTGTCTGTTCGCAAGCCTCGCGTTTGTAGGCGCAGCGATCAGAGAATGAGCACCGACCCAGTACAACGCTGGGGGGTGTCTGACCTGAGATCCCTTCGATCTTTGCGGGTATGCGAACGCTTGGAACTGCTCGGATCAAAGCGCTCGTATATGGGTGTTGCGGACGGTCAACGATCGCTGCAGTCGGACCATATTCAACCACACGCCCGTTGTACATTACCGCCAACTCGTCAGAGCATTCGCGCAGCAAAGCTAAATCATGGCTGACGTAGAGAGTGGCGACGTTATTCTCCGAGACCAACTCTCGGATGAGCGCCGAAATCCGAGCCTGGGTCGTAACATCCAGACCCGACGTTGGCTCATCAAGGAGCAGCAGGCGTGGTTTGCAGGCCATGGCCATCGCAATGCAGATGCGCTGGAGTTGTCCGCCGCTGAATTCATAAGAATAGCGACCAACAGCGCTCTCGGGATCTGGGATAGCAACAGATCTCAACAACTCAATGCATCGAGCGACAGCGTCGGCCTGGGAGATCGCGAAGTGCCGCCGGATCGTTTGAATGAATTGGTGACCGATGGTTGTAGCCGGGCTGAGGGCGCCATATGAGTCTTGGGAGACGTAAGCGATCTCCTTGCCCCAGATACCGCGCAGATCCTCTCGAGGCAGCACGAGAAGGTCGCGATCGCCCAGGAGTGCCTCTCCAGACGTGATTGCCACGTTGCTGCTTTTATAACCTATAGCAGCGAGTGCAGTGGTTGATTTGCCCGAACCTGATTCTCCAGCGAGACCAAGAACTTGACCCGCAAATAGCTTCAGGTCGACCTTCTCGACGACGTGGTTCAGTGTCCCCGACGATTGCCGGTAGGCAACAGACAAATTTCGGACGTCAAGGACCGCTGTCAAATCACTACTCTTCCGTTTTCGGAGGCTCCGACGACGCTCGCCAGTGCATCCGCGACAAGGTTGAACCCGACCGAGAGGATGGCGATAGCCAAACTGGGGGCCAAGGTTGCCCATGGATTGATGGAGATGAACCCTCTGGATTCGGCGACCATCAATCCCCAATCAGAGCTCGGCGGTTGAGCGCCGAGGCCCAGAAAACTCAGGGTAGCCACGAACAGAATTGAATAGGTAAGTCTGAGAGCGTACTCTGCTGAGGCAAGACCCATAACATTTGGGAAGACCTCACGAAGTAGAATCGCGAGAGTAGATTCGCCGCGCGCCTCGGCCGCCGCAACGTAGTCGTTCGTAATGATGCCCTGTGTGGCTCCGCGTATCACTCGGCCAATGCGAGGGATATAGACAATCGTCACCACAGCCACGAGGACCATTGGCGAAGTTCCCAGGGCACTAATTATAACAAGTGCTAGCAGCAGGGGCGGAACAGCGAGAAACAGATCAAATGTGCGAGTTATGAGCAGATCTGTTTTGCCCCCTTTGTAGGCGCCGTAGGTGCCGACACCGCCTCCAATGCAAAACGCCAGGGTGACGGCAACCAAAGGCACGAGCACAACTGTCCCGCCGCCGAAGAGGAGCCGGCTCAGGATATCCCGACCTAACTGATCAGTCCCAAAGAGATGAGCCAACGACGCGCGCTCAAGCGGCGCACCGACGCCGAGTTCGCTGTACGAATAGGGAGCGAACAGCGGGCCAAGCAGAATAACCAGGAAGATCAATGTGAGCGATGCTATTCCAACACGCCCCTGCACCGTGTGGAGCAGCGCGTGTTTGAAAATGGAAGACGGCTTGGCTGGTGCGTCCAGGGAACCCGTGACAGCGCCGCCCACTATAATCGTGCTCATGCACTACCCTTCCGCCTGCGCAGTTTCGGATTGAAATAGATCACCAGAAGATCGCAAACGAAGCTGATGGCGAGGAAAAGCGTGCCCATGACGACTGCTATCGCCTGCACCACGTTGGTGTCGCCGGAAGCCACAGCCTGGACGAGCAGCCGCCCAATGCCAGGAAATGCGAACACATTCTCGATGACGACTACCCCGCTAAGCAGATAGACGACATTGATGCCCACGGCGTTGACGAAGGGCACAGCCGCGCTGCGCATCGCATAGTCCCACAAGACAATGCTGCGACTCATGCCGCGCAGGATTGCGGCCTTGATAAAAGGCGCGCGTAGAGCTTCGGCAGCGGATGCGCGCGCGATACGACTCATATGCGGCACCATCACAACGACCAAGGTCAAAGTCGGCAAAACATAGGCTTGGATACGCTCCAGAACAGTCCCGTGGTCTGCGAGCGTGCTGTCGACCGGCACCAGGCCTAGGCACAGAGCAAATACGAACATCAATATAATGGCCACGACGAATTCTGGGATGCCGGCCAGGATCACTGTCAGGGAGAGAAGACCCACGTCCGTGGCAGTACCCCATTTCTTAGCCATCAAGAGCCCCAGCCAAACGGATATGGGCAGGGCGAGAGCGAGTGCGACAACTGAAAGCGCAAGGGTGTTGCTGATCCAAGGGATGACAACCTCGCTCACCGGCCGGTTGTTCACCGCGGACATTCCCCAGTCGAGGCGGACGAAGTGCCAGAGCCACGTCAGGAACCTGAATACCAATGGCTGGTCAAGCCCGTTCTGGATGATGAAATTGTTGATTGCGTCGGTGCTCGCTTCGCGGCCCAGCGCATTCATTGCCACTGCTTCAGGCGAACGAATACTGGTCGCGGCAAATGTCACGATACTGATTATAAGTAGCGCAAGCAAAGCCGAACCGACCTGCTTCAATGTTTCGCTTAATGCTCGCATCTGCATCCTCTGTCCGGTAGTCCCGATTGCCCAGAGCGGAACGTCAATGCTTTGGCGCAAGACGACTCAGAAGAGACACAAACTTAGTGGGCTTCTTCTGTGAATCGTCCGATTTCTCTTTAGCCGTCACCGCCGCCTGTACGAGCTTGCCCCCGAGATAGCGGAAAGGTTCGGGTGGAAATTTCTCAGCCGGCCGGTCTACAAGGCCGCATTCCGACCACTCGTTCTTTAGCTCCAAGGCCATCGAAGATAGGATGCGTCCGCCAATATGGGACAATGCGACTCCATAGCCGCTCCAGCCAACGCCATAGGATACATTCTTGTACTTCCCAAAGCGGCCGAAGAAGGGAAGCCCCGTCGGCGTCATGTCTATCGGCGCGGTCCAATTGTGAGAGATCTTTACGTCAGCCAACATCGGGAATATTTTTTGGAAGGCTTCCGCGGTTTCACGAGAATGTTTTGGGGACGAGTCGTAGCGGTCGCCGAACCAACCTCCGAATGCAAGTCCTCCCCCGCCGCGACCGAAGTAAATTCGGCCGTCCGGGGTAGTGCGATAAACCTGGATGCGCTGGCGCGCGTTAATAACGCCGGTGCCGTTAGTCCATCCCAACTGAGCCAACCTTTGCGGAATCGGGCTGGTAGCAAGCAGGTCAGCCGCAATAACTACGATTCTTCCCTTGACTGCGGGGTGGTTTGCTGACCAGGCATTGTTGGCCAACACAACCTGGGGTGCCGAGATCGTGCCGTTTTTCGTGACGACCACAGCCGGGTTAGCGTCTCTGATCTCGAGCATGGGCGAATTTTCATATACCCTCACTCCCAATTCGATTGCCCGTCTACGGAGTCCGCGAACCAGATAACCGGGGTGAAGAGTAGCTGCGTTCGGATCATAGACGCCAGAAAGGTGGGTATTGGTCCCGATCCGCTCCTGAATCTCTTTCGCGCCTAAGAGTGTAAACCTCTGCTTGCCGAGCTCTTCAAGCTTGCGGACCGTTGCCTCCCAACGTCCTACATGTGCTGGCGTGGACGCAGCCCACATCCAGCCATCTTTCCGCGGTTGTGCCTCCGGGCAATGCGTTTCACAGAAACTTATGACCTGCGCCACCGCATCTTCGCTCGCTATGCAAAGCTTTAACGCCTCCTCCCGACCAAGGACCTCTTCCAGCGTTAAGATCTTGAGCCACCATGGCATGGCAAACCCGGCATTGCGCCCCGAGGCGCCGGAGCCGCACGTCTTGCGCTCCACAAGCGCTACGTCGAGCGACGGTTGAAGCCGCTTCAGCTCTAAAGCTGTCCACAAGCCGACATAACCGCCGCCTACGATTACAACGTCAGCTTTATGATTGCCGCTAAGAGGGGCATTGCCAGGAAAATCGTCGCCAAAAGCTTGGTCAAGCCAAAGCGGGCGGCGCTTTCCCAGATCGATAACACTAGGGGCGCGCAGCGTCAATGGTGTTACAGCTTGACCGTTTGGACTTGCCATTTGTACTAACTTTCCAATCTTATCGAACTGACGATCACAGTAGTAGTAACTGTCGGGCGCCTATCTAACTCAACTTCATCTTTCGCCTGCAGAGGCGACATCTGGGCTCGCTCGATCCAGCCGGGAGAGGACTCAAGTCGCCCCTTCAAACATCAAGCGAAGAAGCCTTCATGGTCTCAACCTCTCCGCTCGTCGTATGCCAAGGTGCAATATCTACCTACCGTCTCGCCGCATGCTCATCCCTTCCGACGAGATAATTAACATACAATATTAATATGAATTTCGTAGCTGTCAAGCATTTACTCGCGTCAATTCACTTTGCCCCGACTGCCGCAGTCGCTTCCAATTCCAACCGGATAGCGGGGTCTGCAAGGGTGGTGATAAGGAGAGTTGACGCAAAAGCCCGGCGTTCCGGGTACTTGTCTACTTTACTCCTTAGAAAGGCCTCCCGCCGGCCCACGTAAGGTTCTCGCTCAGAGGCGTTGGTGATATATTGGTTCAGCCGAACCAGATTATCGAACGAGCTTCCAGCCCTTTCGAGTTCCGAGATTAGACGGGCGAAGGCGAGTTCCGTCTGCTCTTCGAGTCCGGGAACTGGATTGCCATCGTCGTCGACGTGCCCGACGATGCCTGAGAGAAAAACGAAGCCGCCAGATACGCACCCGCTGCTCCAAGGCATCGTATCGCGGCCTATGCGGAACGGTCCAAGCCCTTTGGGCAAAATACCAACTTCAGTCACGATCTATCCTCCGATACGAACGTTGAGCGCCTTGAGCTGCGCATAGCTAAACAGCTCCTCCAATCCATCCTCGTGTCCGATGCCGGAGTTTTTGTAGCCGCCGAACGGAACGCCTTCGAATTGCGAGGAGGAATCGTTGATCCACACGTAACCGGCCTGTAATGCGTGCGCGAGCCGATGAGCGGTCCCGATATCGCGACTCCAGACGGAACCCGTGAGCCCGAAGGTGACGGAGTTGGCGATCTGGACTGCCTCATCGAGGGTGTCGTAACCTATTATCGATAGAACTGGTCCAAAGACCTCTTCGCGCGCCAGGCGACTTTCGGGACGAACGTTGGTGAAAACGGTCGGCTTGTGATAGAGGCCAGGCCCGCAGCCCGTGTGAGGCTCACCACCGGTCACGAGTTCGGCGCCCTCGCTTTTGGCGATGTCCACGTACATCCGTGTTTTCTCGAACTGCGCCTGAGAGGCGAGCGTTCCCATCCTGGTGGTGGGCTCAAATGGATCCCCGATCACAATAGATTCAACCTCCGCCTTAACCAGAGAGGCGAACCGCTCCTGCTCGGAACGGGGCACGATTGCACGGGTCGTCGACATGCAGGACTGGCTCTGCCAGCCCACGAAATTCATTCCTTTTACGACGCCGACTGCAGCGGCTTCGAAGTCGGCGTCAGGAGCAACGATCAGTGCATTCTTGCCGCCAAGTTCCAACGTGATATTCTTTACTGCAACAGCGGCGGCGTCGCGCTGAATGGCCATCCCGACTTGTGAGCTGCCGATGAAGCCAATTCTCTTGACTGCCGGATGTCGGACAATCGCTTGCGGACACTCCGCCCCCTTCCCGACGATCACATTGAGCAATCCCGGCGGAAGATGTTCTGCAAACAATTCGCCCATACGCAAAGCCGAAAGAGCGGCGTTCTCAGAAGGCTTCATGATAAGGGCGTTGCCCGCGACCAGAGGCGCGCCGATCTTTTGACCCGCGAACAACACTGGATGATTGAACGCGTTGATGCGTGCGACCACACCGTAGGGCTCATACCGGGAATAGCAAAGGTGCGTATCCGCGACCGGGTAAGTCCGTCCAGTCAGGCTCAGGCCGAAATTCGCCATCATCTCTAGCGTGTCGGCTGCGGCATCCACGTCCGCAAGCATAAAGGAATACACGTTTCCGACATCAATGGCGTCGAGCGCAGCGAGCTCCTTGCGGTGCTCCCGGAGTACCGTCGCAAGCTTCCTTACAATGGAAGAGCGCTCCTTGACGGGCATGCGGCCCCAATCAACCTGAGCTTTGGCCGCGCTCGCAACCGCAGCTTCGACATCGCGCTCACGCGCATCGGGCAGTTGGCATATCATGGCGCCGGTGACGGGACTGAAGTTCTCAAACTCCTGCCCTTCCAACGCGCCAGTGATCTTACCGTCTATCACCAACCCCCACTTTCGTGCACCGACCATCGATGTGGTTGACGACAGCGTTGGTTCTGACGCTTCAAAAGCTGCGGAATCGCGAACCATCTGAATGAAATCTCCTCCAAAACACCAACTGTTATATCCATAACTAACATATCATTTTGATGTTTTGTCAACTAGCAATTTCCCTGGCTGATGCCGCTCGTTGAAACAGGTGAAGCGCTTAACCTCTGCGTCACGTCTGGCACCGCGTCATGACATTGCGACCGACTTGCACACCACGTGACATGAGATGGCATCGAGCTTTGGAAGGGCACAGTGTGATCATAATCGGACTGCGCTGGGACATTCACGAGCCCACAACGGGGCTTTGGCTCAACACTATGCCTGGGAGGCATCAGTTCATCAGATCAAGCCAATCGGGCAGATCCCCAGCGTGACAGATCGAAGAAACCAATGCCGATGCTATCAATGCAGGAGATCTGACCGCATAAAGGGGGCGGAACCTCCCCCCTTCGACGCCAAGCTCGTTGTCACTAAATTCCACTGACGCAACTGCTTGCCGCAGCCCTCGCCGCCGCTGACGGTGCGTCTGCCCGATTCCCTCTTGACCAGGACTTCAATACCTTTCTAATTTGGAGAATGTTTAACATTAATTCAGAAGCTTTACGAAAGCTCTGGGAATGGGGAGTTGGATACAGGGCGCATTGTTGCGTTGTCCGTTGTTGCCACAGCAGAAAGCCACGCACCGGATACCGTTGAATAGCTGCCAGAAAACTTTCCAGATTTGATATCAAGATACCTTTCAGGTACCAGTTCCTAGAACCTGACTCGCTCTGGTCTGCCGTCGTTGGCGCTTGGGCAAGAAGGTTCGGGGTGGTTTATCCGGAGGACATGAGTGCCAGAGATCAAGCAGAAGTTGGCTACAACCGGGGTTGCGGCAAAGACGAAGACCGTTGCCAGCATCAAGCAGACTGAATTTTCTGCGCCGTTGACAGTCTCCAATCCCACTTTACTCGTTGACGGCAGCGACGACAGCTTCCGTCATGTCGTATACCTGTTTGCCGAAGTTCTCGGAAAATTGACTGTTTGCCGAGAGGCGTTCGGTCGGCAGATCGGGCTGACCGGTTCCCAGTTTGCCGTCTTGTTCGGAGTGGCCTATCGACAAGGTGAGCAGGGCGTCACCATAAAGCGGCTGGCGCAGTATGTTCATCTGGCACCAACGCACGTGACGACCGAGGTGGGCCGCTTGATTCGCGGTGGCCTGCTCGTGAAGCGCTCGTCGGATGACGACAGGCGCAGCGTGCTTGTCAGTCTGACCGCGGAAGGCGAAAAGACGGTTAAATCTGTCGCACCTTTCGTCACCAAAGTTAACGACGTTCTGTTTGAAGGAATGACGGCGGCCGATCTTGCTTCGGCCGAATCGCTCTTCACTCGTCTTTCTCGCAACAGCGAGTTGGCGCTGGCGCAACTCAAGGTCGCGGAGCGGGAAAACCCGATCGACTGAGCAGCCATCCGCCAGCGGTCAGACGTCGCTGAAGGCGCTTGTCCGGCTCGCCACCACATCCTCGTAGGCGAGATCCTGCGAAGCCAGATTCATGTGCCGTGCGAACCTGCTCATTCCCGCGACGGTCTTGCGGGAGATGCGGTGATCGTAGAATGGCAGATCGCGCTTGATCAGCGTTGTAATGAGGCCGGCTTCGTTTGCCGGGAACAGCGCTGCGCCGACCTGGGCCGCCACATCCGGATTTTTATGCAGATGGGCGTGGGTATCGACGATCGCCTGCACGATCGCCTGTGCGCGTTTCGGGTCTTCCGCGACGAACTCGTCGCGAACCGCGATCGAGGCGAAAGTATAATCGAAGGCCTCGGAAGGACCGTCACCCCGCCTCACGTCAAGAATGACCTTGCCGATGCCCCTGGTTGTAGCGATCTCGGCTGCCATGCCATTAGCCCAGAATCCGTCGATCAGGCGAGCCTCGAGCGCCTTGGCGGCATTGAGACCGAAGTTGACGGTTTGGCCGGGCTGCGATGGAACCGGAGCGATCGTTACCCCGTCGCGTTCGATGTCGATACCCGCTTCAGCGAGCAACCCACGCAATCCGGTTTCCACCCACGGCGCCGCGCCGATCCTTTTGCCTTTCAATACCGAAAGGTCGCCGCGTTGCGCGGCATAGTCGGCGTGCATGACCAGGAACCAGTACATGCCTTGCGCTTGCGCGCAGAGGAGTTTCACCCCCTTGAAGTTCGGAAAGGCGGCCAGCGCCGAATGTGCGGATCCGGCGACTATGTCGATCTCACCGTCCCGCAGCGCCTTGTAGGAACGGTCTACTGGGAACATCAGGTCCAGGGAAACATCCAACCCGTTATCGCGGAAATGGCCAAGCTCTATCGCGGCTTCCGCCGGAAAGTAGGAGTTCGACACCATGTCGGGCACGGCAAGCTTAAGCATGGCAAACTCCTTATTGGAACCAGTGCGTTTCAAGCAGGAGACAGCCGCCATCCGACTTGAAGGGGCCGTGATAGACGCCGGGCGGCCGAACTGCGTAAGTATAGCCCTCGAATTTCTCCCCCCCCTTCCCGTCCGTGTCGTTACCGACAATGAGATCCCCTGAAACGAGGAAGACTTCCTCCCAGTAAATGTGGACGAATGGCGAGGTCGTATAGACGCCCGGGTCGAAACGCAGCAGCCGGGTCCGATTACCCTTGCGCGCCACCTCGTCAAGTCCGCCGGAGAGAATCTTCTGCTTGATGCCCGATGGGTAGCCATCCGGGGTGTGCCAACCCTCTTCAAGGTCGACGATGGCAAATTCCTCGTGAAGCTTTTCTGTCATCTCATCCTCGCACAGGCAGCGTGATTACGTCGTAGGCAGCGGTGATTGTCTCACCGGTTAATGGATCGCGCATCTCCATCTCGAACCGCTGGGACGGCTGCAAGCCGCCACGAACAGGGAGCGTGCCGCAGAACATGGCAGACCCTTCGCTCAGACCCTTACCGCCGAACCCAAGCACCACCAGTTCCCCAGGTGGGCGCATGGTGCTAAGCGTACCCTCCTGGTAGAGACGCCGTTCGCCGTCGACATTGATATGCGAGCGGATTTCGATGTCATCCCATCTGTCTTTGATGTCCGCGAAGCGCCAGAGTGTCGAACTTACTGGTTTCGCGCAAAGTTGCTTCGAGAGCGTCACGCCGATTGTTTCTGCCTTGCGGTCGGTATGATCGGAACCGACGCCTACCCAAAGCTGGCCACCGAGTGTGACCAGCACCGGCTCCACCTCCCCGCTCGAGGCATCACCCATCACTTCGATCGAGTGACTGACGGTCAAGAGCGAGGCAGAAACCCGGTAGAAAATCGGCGTGGAGGTGGGCCTGGCAACGCCGATCGCCTCTAGTTCGTGGATGTGTTTTTCGACGGCATCACGGTTTCTGCCAGTCCATCCGGCGATCGTCAGATCTTTGACATCCCTCGGATCGAGCGTTCTCGTTTGGATCAAGTGACCCCCTCCTTCTGTTTCAACGCGGTCATTATTCGCCCAGACATGCCTCGACCGATCGGGCCATGGCCAGCAGTCGCCTGTCCCGGCCAGATTGCCCGATCATCATGAGAGCAGCGCCAGGCAGGCCTTCGACAGGCAACGAAATGGCGGGCAGATCGAAGAAATTCGCGATCGCCGTGTTGCGCAACAGGAGTGCATTGCGCTCCGTGAAACCTGCCGCACTTGCTACTTGCTCCAGCGTCGGTGCCACGATCGGAACAGTTGGCATGACGAGCACATCGCAGTCGGCCGCGCTCCGGCCGACTGAAGCGGCAAGCGCGCCACGTCCACGGATCATATCGATGTAATCGGCGGCGCCGATCGTCTTGCCGCGTTCGATCCGCACCAATATGTTCGGATCTATGCGGGAAGCCTGGCTCAGCCTGTGGCGGTGCAACGCGAAGGCTTCGGCGGTTGCAATTCCGCCCTTGGCATTGACCTCGCGCATGCCGTCGAGTTCAGTCAGTATGACATCTGTCACGCGACAACCAGCGGCCGCCAACGCCTGCAAGGCGCGATCGAACGACTCGGCAATCGCCGCATCTATGCCCTCGAAGGGCAAACCTTGGACGACGCCGACGCGCAGCCCCGCCAGCGGCACCGCAGCCTGGTCGTCTTCGACGCCGGCCAGAACCGCGTCCGCCGAAGCGCATGCGTCGACCGTGCGGGCGATCGGACCCACACAGTCCAGACTTTCCGACAAAGGAAAAGCACCTCCGGTGGAAATCCGGTTGCTGGTCGGCTTGAAGCCGACCAGGCGGCATAGGGCGGCCGGTATCCGTGTCGAGCCTCCGGTATCAGTGCCAATCCCGATCTCGCAGAAATCGCGGGCTACCGCCACGGCGGCGCCTGACGATGAGCCCCCCGGGACCCGGCTGGTGTCGAGTGGATTGCGTGGCGTTCCCAGATGCGGATTGGTGCCGACGCCCGAGAATGCGAACTCGCTCATATTCGTCTTCGCGACGATGATCACGCCCGCTGCCCGCATTCGGTTCACAGCAACCGCATCACGGGTCGCAACCTTGCCTTCGCCGGCGAGAACCACAGAACCTGCGCGGGTCACCTCGCCGGCGACATCAAAAAGATCCTTGATTGTGACGATCGCCCCGTCGAGCGGCCCGAGACTGATACCAGCCTTTGCACGCGCATCCGCTGCCGTTGCCGCGGCGCGCGCAGCCTCAAAGTACACGGTGGGGCAAGCCACCATGCCGTCTAGATTTGGGTCCCCGATGGCGGCAATCGCCCGGTCTAGCCGCTCGACCGCAGCGCACTTCCGATCCATTGGAGACCTCGATATCTCTAAATTTTACATAGGAACATACATACCTAATGAACATAATCCTGTTGCCGGCAGTCTGTCTAGCTTTTTCCGGCGGCGACAATCTAACCGTCGGTCCTAGGCTCAGATAAAGAAGGCACGCTGGCAGGATTTGGCCGACACGCATTAGGCAGATAATCAAGGCCGTCGGCGCCAACCTTTGGTACCTGCTGCCCTATTCCCGGTGATGCGCTGGCGATCCGACAGTCTGGCACGGCTGAGACATAACCGACCACACGTCACGTCGCTCGGACTGAAGCTCGAGGCCGTTCGAGTGGGAATACCACAGATTGACGATGGCAAAGTGCGCGCATACGTCGAGCTACACATCGAGGAGGGACCAATCTTAATCAAAGGAAGGAACTCTCGAGTGCGCTCGTTACAGGCATTCGGGGAAGCGTCCGCTATCGGAACCCACACATCCTAGGCGAATATGCACATGGAGCCTTTCCTCCTGAAATGCCTCCGCCTCCTGTCGCTCGGAACAGAGTTCCGCTGGGTCGCGGTGTCACTTCTAACGTACGAAAGAATAGCGAAACCGGTCGCCGTCCGCCTCGATTCGTCCGACCGTCGGATTTGGGAAATGGATCGGCAGAACCAAGGTGCCGGTTCCGGCAACCGATGCCAGGAAGTTTCGGCGCGAGCGGATGCCAGCCTTTGGGTCCCAGTCGAAGTTTGTCGACCATTCCGGTTCGCGGCATTGCAGGGCGTGGTGGAACAGGTCGCCGGTGACTACGGCACTTTGGCCCCTCGAGCGGATATTGACGCAGCAATGGCAAGGAGAATGGCCGGGTGTCAGCGTCAGAGACACGGTATTGTCGAGCTCATAGTTTTCGTCCACCAGAAGTGCCTGCCCCGCCTCAACGATCGGCTCACAGTTGAAACGCCAGACGTTGTCGAGCGTATTGTCGCCTTGCCGGGTCTCAGCTTCCCTGGCGGCGTACTCGCCCTTGTGGAAGACGTATTTGGCATTCGGAAACGTCGGTACCCAGCGCCCGTCCTTGAGGACGGTGTTCCAGCCGCAGTGATCGATGTCGAGATGAGTGCAAAAAACGTAGTCGATGTCCTCGAAGCGCAGGCCCGCGGCACGGAACCCGTCCAGCCAGGGCTGTTTCGGAAAGTCCATTGGAGCCGAGTAGCCCTTGTGGTCGCCGGTGCAGGTGTCCACCAAAATGGTGTGCTTCGGCGTGCGCACGACGAAGCTCTGATACGTGATAACCATTCGGCCAGATGCCTTGTCGAAAACGACCGGGTCTAGTTCGGCGATGTGACGCCGCCCGATCTCCGGATCATAAGCTGGGAACATGTCCTCGGGTCGGCGCCAAGGGCCGTCCCGTTCTATTATGCTGGTAATTGTTACGTCCCCTATTCGAAGCGTCTGCATGCTACCTTCCTCCGAGATATGGCCTTTTGTCCGTTGCCCCGAATGTCACCGTGTCGCCGGGTGCTACCCTCAGGAACTCCGGCTCGAAGTGCTGAGCCCGCCCGGTGGTTCCCTTGTTCAGCATCTGCACTTGATGCTTGCCCGACATGTCGCCACCACATGCGGCTGCCACGGTGAGATCGAAAGTGCTCTGTTCATCGGATCTGTCCCTCAGTCTTTCTTGAGCCAGCCCTATCGGTTCCAGAGGACCGACAGCGTGCTTCGCGGGGCGCTCTCTGCGCTGGCACAACCTCGTTTCACATCGCTTGACGTTGCGTTGGCGCAAAGAACCAACGAGCTTCGATCCGCTACTCGGGATCTTCCAGGAAAGCAGCGCGCGTATGGCAGCTCCGCATACAGACAATAGGCCGGGTGATTGGCGCGGAGAGCGTTGTGCGACGCTGGCCGGCCCATATCCGGGTGTTCATTCACCACGAGATGCGACGCTACCGATGCTGGTCCTGGCCCGTAGAGAGGGCATTCCGCAATGCGTTATCTGCAAAAATGAATTTATCCACCTCAGCCGGCGTACGACATCCAAGATAGGCCAAAGTTTTTTCAAACTCGTCAGCCAAGAGCCTGAAGACTTTTGCGACGCCGGGCTGCCCAGCAACGGCAGCGCCGTAAAGCGGAGCGCGACCAATAAGAACCATAGCCGCGCCAAGGCCCAAAGCCTTTGCAATATCACTTCCACGCCGCACTCCGCCGTCAACAAGTATAGGTATACGCTTGCCCACTTCAGCAGCGATTTCCGGCAGCATCTCGACTGAGGAGACGGCTGAATCGAGAGCTCGCCCTCCATGATTGGAGACCACAATCGCGTCGGCGCCACAGGCAATCGCTTTTTGAGCGTCCTTGCGACTGAGAACGCTTTTAACAATTAGTCTTCCCGGCCATACATCTCTAATTTTAGCAATCTCATCCCAGGTCATCGCCTCATGTCGGTCTGGTATCGCTGCATTGCCTAAAATTGATTGATACCGTTGCGGATGATTGGCGTGATACCAAATTCCTTTCTTTGCTAATTGCTGTGCCGCAACGCCCAACAACCAGCGCGGCCGGCGAACAGCATCAATGCTGGTGCGGGTGCTCAATCGGAACGGTATTGAGAATTTGTTTCGTTCATTATGTTCTCTCGATCGCCCCAGCGCCTGATCGATAGTGACCACCAATGCCTCGAATCCGAGGTCACGCGCGCGCGCGATCATCTCGTAACAATAGTGTGTCTCCCTCCACATATATATTTGAAACCAAAGTCGGCCGCCGGCTTCTCTCGCGACGGTCTCCATACTGGCATCAGACGTCGACGCGAGCGTGAACGGAATCCCAGCCTCTGCCGCAGCTTTCGCAATAGCAACCTCGCCGCTGTACCAACAAAAACCTCCCATACCGGTTGGAGCAGTGGCGAGGGGTAGCGAAAGTGGCATCCCAAACAACTGGGTGCTCATATCGCGCTTGGAGAGGTCGACCAGAAACCTAGTCTGCAGCTTGATCTTTCTGAAAGATTCGATGTTGTCGTTAAGCGCAACCCCGTCTTCGGACCCTAAGTCAATGAATTCAAACAGAAATCTTGGCAATCGGCGCTTCGCGGCTAGCCTGAAATCCGAAACGGAGAGGCATTCCGTCAAACGCATATCGGTTTCCTCTCACCCTTATGCACCCTTATGGCAACTTCGAGCATAACAATAATGCCCCCCCGCAAGGGCAGCCGACATTGGCTAATTACCTACTTAACTATGCTATTTCGCAACATGTCAACGGCAGATAAATACCAGCCAATAGGTGGAGCAGACCAGGCCACGTGTGACGCCAGCATGTGACCGGGGGAGTGCGGTGCTGAGGTCGTCGGCACCGCTGCTATGGACGGAGCCCCGCGACGATGAAGACAGCGCCGATGCCGAATATAGCGTCGGCGGATCGGAGTGTTCGACAGTTGGATCGACAGGTCTCCGATGCTGCTTATCCGTAGCACGAGTCCTGTCGATGCAACCAAACGGCGGCCGCGGATCGATGGAATGCACACCGCTATTGCACATTAGGACGATAGAAAGCTATCATAATGCATATGAAATTTAGCTTCATAAATAAGCTTTTTTGGGAGGGCACTAGGTGCGCCAGTCGGAGTTGCAAGCGGGGATCGTTTCCGAGCCGAGCCCCGAGTGGGGAAGCGATGTCGCCGCTGCCATGCTGCGACATCTCGGGATTGAGTATGTGACCATGAACCCGGGGGCCAGCTATCGGGGGTTGCACGACAGCCTTGTCAATTTCCTCGGTGATGAGCGGCCGAAAATGTTGCTTTGCCTGCATGAGGATCATGTAATCTCAATCGCTCACGGCTACGCGAAAGTGCGCGATAGGCCTATGGGGGCTATTCTCCATAGCAACGTCGGCCTGATGCACGGTCTCATGGGCATTTTCAACGCCTATTGCGACCGCATGCCCATGATCGTCGTGGGCGCTACCGGCCCCATTGAACCCGAGAAACGGCGACCCTGGATCGACTGGATCCATACGGCGAAGGATCAGGGAGCACTCCTACGGGATTATGTGAAATGGGACGACGAGCCGCGGTCTACGCACGGCACAATCGAGGCATTTCTCCGTGGCATGCAGTTAACGCAGACTGAACCAAAAGCGCCGGTCTACATCTGCCTCGATGCGGGTATGCAGGAAAGCCGTCTGACAAAGCAGGTGGAGCTTCCTCCGGCGCGTTACGGTACGGCGCCAGCTGCCGTTGCGGATGCGGCTACGGTGAGCAGGATCGCGAATCTTCTGAACGCCGCGACACACCCCCTCTTCCTTATCGGACGTGGATCGCGATCTCAAGCGGACTGGGACCGCCGTGTCGAACTCGCCGAATTCTTTGGCGCAACGGTGGTGACGTCGGTTCTCGAGCGTGCTGTTTTCCCGACATCGCATCCGCTTCATGTTTTGCCGCCAATCTCCATTTTGGGTGGAAATTTCAAGGATGAGGTTGCGGCCGCGGATGTGATCTTGAGCTTGGACTGGCCGGACCTCAACGGCCTGTTGCGCGGCGTAAGTTCTGAAACCCACAAGATACAGGCGACGATCATTAACGTATCACTGGATAGCCATCTACATCGGGGCTGGAGCATGGATTATTTCGGGCTTCCCCCAGTCGATGCGCCGGTGCTGGCAAACTCTGACAGATTTGTCGAGCAACTGCTCGACGCCACGCGCTCCCTGACCCGAGGAAGCTCCGTCAGTTATCCCGCGTCCACGTCGCCATCAGGGGACTACTCCCCCGGCCCGGGAATACATCCCCACGATATCGAAGTTGCCCTGCAACGTGCTCGAGGTGATCGCGAATTGACGCTGGCCCACTCAAATCTGAGCTGGGTTGGAGACGTTTTCGATCTTCGTGGGCCGCTGGATTTTCTTGGTCACGACGGAGGCGGCGGCCTGGCTGCAGGCCCCGGCCTGACGGTTGGAGCCGCGCTCGCGTTGAAAGATACGAGCAGACTGGTTGTGGGCGTCCTGGGCGATGGCGATTTTCTCCAAGGTGTTACGGCTCTTTGGACCGCTGCACATTATCAGCTGCCGGCGCTCTTTATCGTCAGCAACAATCGATCGAATTTCAATGATGAGCTGCACCAGGAGGCGGTTGCGAAGGTTAGGTCACGTGAAACCGCAAACCGCTGGATTGGTCAGCGCATCGATGATCCTGCCGTTGACCTCAGTGCAATGGCGCGCAGCCAAGGTGTGCAGGCAGAAGGCCCAGTTGAAACCATCGAAGATCTCGAGAGTGCGATCGCGCGAGGGCTCGATGCAGTGAGAGAAGGACGGCCTTATCTCATCGATGTGCTCGTTGGCGCGACCTACGCCCCTCCCTCGATGATGTCGCGCGGCTGAACGTTCGACCAATCGTCATTCACATTATCTCCGATAAGTTTAACGGGTGAGTCTCCTAACATGTCGACTATCAAAGTTCTGGTGCCCGATATGGACGTCGAAGAGGTTGCCGCCGACGTGGCCGGCCCAAACTTGTCTTTCGACGTTCGTGGCGTGCAACATGTGAGCGCCATAAGTGCGGAAGATTGGGGCGACTGCGATGCCGTCCTGATGCGGAATCGCATCGTCCTTGATCGTTCTACAATCGGCAAGCTTTCGAGGTGTCGGATCATCGTCAGAGCAGGTGTTGGCTATGACAACATCGACATAGGTGCATGTTCCGAAGCCGGCATTCCGGTTTGCAACGTGCCGAACTACGGTACGTCCGAAATAGCAGACCACGCGATTGGACTGCTGCTCTACTTAGCGAGGGGCCTTGGCTCGTATGACGAACGCTTGAGGACGGATCTAACCGGTAACTTCAACGGTGAAAATGTGCCAGTCGTGCGGCGTCTCCGCGGCGGCATCTTCGGTGCCGTTGGCTTGGGCCGGATAGGAACCGCAGTGGCCAGGAGAGCTTCCGCTCTAGACATGAGCGTCCTGTATTTTGATCCACTCTTGCCCGAAGGGCATGAGCTGGGGATGGGTTTTCGGCGTGCCAAGTCCCTTTCGGAAGTGCTTTCCGTATCAGATGTGGTCAGTCTCCACATGCCCCTCAATGATACCACGCTTCGACTACTGGACGCCAACCGGCTTGGTGAAATGAAGCCAGGCGCCATTCTCATAAACATTGCTCGTGGCAAGCTGGTCGATATCGACGCGGTTTACGACGCGCTGCTAAGCGGCCGTCTGGGAGCTGCGGGATTCGACGTCCTGCCATCGGAGCCTCCGGACCCTTCACAGCCTTTGTTCAAGGCATGGTTGGACCGTGAGCCCTGGATTGCCGGGCGCCTGGCGTTGACGCCCCATGCCGCGTCCTATTCTGACGCCTCGACGAGTGACCGCCGTAGGCTGTCAGCCGGCATGCTCAAAGACTTTTTTGAGCATGGCCTGGTGCGGAACAACGTAAATCCAGATTGGGAAAAATTTTCTAAGGAAAACCTGCTAGCTTCTTGAACGAGGCGCAGCACTTTTCAAGCAAACTCGATCTTGGAGTCTGTCTTCCGCCACGTAGTGGAGCGACAAACGATCAGCTCGGCGCACAATCGACAGAATTCAGCGTACGCAAGGGCGCATCCGACAACCGCTTAGAGCGTTTCGCGATGAATTGGCCTCATTAGATGGCAGGGCAAACAGAAGGATGCTGGCCAGCAGGTTTAGCGAGCGTTTCCAACACGCCCTAACAAAAACGCGACGCTCGACAATTATTGCGAGCGCGTGTCTGGCGCCTGACGCGCCATAGATGAGCCTCCGTCGGAAGTGCGGCTGGAGCCATCGCGATCCGGCAATCCATAAGACAGGCACATTCATTGTTGTTGGATTAGACCGTAAGAATTCGGTGGCACCCGGAAAATATATGTTGATAAGATAGGTTTAACATGTAGCAATATCGACCGAGGGAAACGTCGATCACCGCTGGATCTGCCCGCAGCGACGGCGGCGCAATGGAGGTCTTTATGGACAACAATCTTAGATTCTACATAGACGGGAAGTGGGTTGACCCGGTCGCCCGCAACGCAGTTGACGTGATCGACCCAGCGACAGAAGAGCCAGTTGCGCGCATCAATCTGGGCACGGCCGAAGATGTCGATCGAGCCGTCAAGGCGGCGCAAAAGGCATTTCCAGCGTTTTCGCGGTGGAGCAAGGCCGAGCGCATCGATCTCCTTAATGCGATAACCGATGAATATCGGCGCCGGTTCGAGGACGTCTCGCAGGCTATGATGCTGGAGATGGGCTCTCCGATCAATTTCTCACGCGAGCTCCAGGCAGCCTCTTCGCTCAGCCATCTAAAATCGGCAGTCAAAGTGCTGAAAACCTACGAGTTCGAGCAGATGCTGGACAAGGCGCTGATCGTGCGCGAGCCGATCGGTGTGTGCGGTTTCATCACCCCATGGAACTGGCCGCTCAACCAAATCATGGCGAAGCTCGCGAGCGCACTTGCTGCAGGGTGCACCTCGGTGGTAAAGCCGAGCGAGTTTTCGCCTTTGAGCGCGATCATTCTCGCCGAAATCCTTCACGAAGCAGGCACTCCGGCCGGCGTCTTCAATCTTGTCAACGGTGACGGCCCTACCGTCGGGCATGCTATTTCCACGCATCCAGACGTCGATATGGTGTCGTTCACGGGCTCGACGCGCGCGGGGATCCAAGTGGCCATCGACGCTGCTGCAACCGTCAAGAGGGTGCACCAGGAGTTGGGCGGCAAGTCTGCCAACATCCTGCTTCCCGGCAATCACCTCGGCAGGTCGGTGCCTGCTGGTGTCATACGTGCTTTCCGTAACAGCGGACAGTCGTGCCAGGCGCCGACCCGCATGCTGGTTCACGAGAACCAACTTGATGAGTGCCTTGAACTCGCCAAGTCCACGGTGGCTGCAATGGTCGTGGGCGACCCGCGCGCGGACAGGACCACGCATGGGCCGCTGGTCAACAAACAGCAGTTCGATCGCGTGCAGTCGTTTATCGAGACCGGCATAAAAGAAGGCGCTCGCCTCGTCGTGGGTGGTCTTGGTCGGCCGGAAGGCCTCAACCGGGGCTATTTTGTGCGGCCGACCGTGTTCGCCGGCGTCACACGCGAAATGACCATCGCCCAGCAGGAGATCTTCGGACCGGTCCTTTCGGTGATGACCTATCGGGACGAAGACGAAGCGATCGACATCGCCAACGATTCGATCTTCGGCCTTGCGGGTCATGTCTTTGCCGATGACGTCGGTGAAGCCAGGAGAGTTGGCCGACGGATTCGTGCCGGCCGCATATATCTTAACAATGGACCGAGCGAAGACGACACAGAGTACGAAGCGCCTTTTGGCGGCTATAGGCAATCGGGCAACGGCCGAGAGGTTGGTGTTTTTGGTCTCGAGGAATTCCTGGAGACAAAGGCAATCATGGACTAAGGCTTGTTGAGATTCAGAACTCCACTTTTGGCTCGATTGTGATTCAAGCTTTGGATGGAACGGTTGTGCTAACGGACGCCCAATGGGCGAAGATGGAACCGCATTGTCTGGGCAAGCCAGCCGATCCGTGACGAAGTGGTGGCGACAATCGCCGCTTCATCGAAGCGTTGCTTTGGATCGTGCGGACAGGAAGCCGTGGTGCGACCTTCCAGCCTTTTTCGGGAGCTGGAACACAGTTTTCCAAAGATACCGCGATAGGGTCAAAGCCGATGTTTTCATTCGGCTTTTGAGGCGTGCCCCGATGAGCCAGATTATGGTCGATGTCACCACCCACCAAGGTCCATCGATACGGCCAGGGCGCAAAAGGGTGGCTGAAACCCGGGCATAGGCCGCTCCATCGCGGAACGATACATCATCACGTCATTTGCTATTCTGAAAGGTCCGGTTCAGCAGCGTCACTAGACTAGGCCACGAAGTATGCTTTCTTGAATTTCTAACGGTTCATACCCTGCCCGTAAGGTCGGGTTCCAACCCAAGGCAACGTGGTTCAGGTAAGGATTGTGGGGCCAGTAATCTACAGCGAAGGGCCATTTGGCATACTCCGCGAAGAAGCCGGCCTTAGATGGTGCAGCCTGGCGGCCCCGCACGACTGTATGCTGGCTCAACCAACGGTGCTGGCAGCTCTTCTCAGCGAGTTCGCCAGTCCAGGCGGACAGAGATTACGTTGGCAAACGGAACAGTCGCTCGGCGTTGCCATGCAGCAGAAGATCCTTGTCCGGATCTGAAAGGTCGAGTTTGGCAGCCCAACTGCAGGCGACTTCATTGGACGCGAAGGGCCAGTCGACTGAGAACATGACACGTTCGATGCCCATCTCGGCGATGCAAAATTTCAACGGAGCGTCGGAAAAGAACCCGCTTGTCGTGACATAGAAGTGCTCAAGGAATTGCTTCTTGAAGTGCAGATCCGGTGCGTCCCGCGACAGAGCCTCGTCCATGCGATCCATTACATAGGGCAGGGTTTCGCCAAGGTGTCCGAGGACAATCTTTAGGCTAGGGAACCGGTCAAAAACATTATTCAGGATCAGCCGGACCGCCTGGGTGGCGGTCTCTATCGTGTATCCCCATGCCGCCCGCAGGTACATTGGGTGCTTCTCGGCGAGCGGGCCGAAGTAAGCATCGCGAACCGCCGGCAGAGGATCAGCTGGGTGAAGATACAACGGTACATCAAGACGTTGCGCTGCGTCGAACAGAGGGTCGAAGCGTGGATCGTCTAAAAAGACACCGTCTGTTGGGCCGTGGATCATGGCGCCGACGAAACCAAGGTCTCCGACCGTGCGCGCGAGCTCGCGCGCCGCAGCTTCCGGATTGGAAGTCGGCACTGACGCGAACGCCGCAAAGCGATGCGGTGCGGCATCGACGATCTTCTTCAGTCGATCGTTAACAGCAATGGCAACTTCGGCTGCATCATTGGTGAGCAGGCCCTGCAACGCAGGAGGCAAGTGTGACAGGATCTGAAAGTCTACCCCGGCACTATCCATTGAGCCGATACGCGCCTCGGCGAAATCAGTAAGCAAGGGATCAATTTTCGGCATGGGAAAAGCCTTGATGGCCTGGGCCAACTGGCTGTCAAGATAATGTTCTTCCAGGGCGATGACGCGGTGGTTCTTGATCATGGTCATTTCCGATCAATGGGTTACGGGAAAGGCGCTTCGTGAGCCGGACGGCAAGCCGCCCCACAGCCGGCGAGCGACTAAGTCAGCGCTTCGACGAGGCGAACTCGGTTGAAGGGGAGCCGGCGAACACGCTGACCCAGAGCCATTGCGACGGCATTGCCAATGGCTGCCGCTGTCGGGCCCAAGGCAACTTCCCCCACCCCGAGCGGAGGCTCATCAATCGCGTCAATTATCATAGTGTCCACGGCGGGAGCTTCCGAGAACCGCAATATTGGGTACTGCTCCCAGCTCTTGGCGGCGATCTCACCTTCGCTAAAGCGGACTTCTTCGTGCAGTGCCCAGCTCGTCGCCTGCACGATACCGCCCTCGATTTGATTGCGGGCGCCGTCAGGACTGACGACGAGGCCCGCATCAACCACACACCAGATTCGGTGCACCTGAACTGTCTCGCCGACGCTGACCTCAGCGACCGTAGCCATGTAGGCGGCATAATTCTTGTAGCGGCTGAACGCGACTCCGACGCCGCCGGCATTGTTTGTGCGTAGTGTGTTCCACTGGGACGTTTCAGCTACGGCCTCCAGCACTCGCCTGGCTCGCCTATCCTTAAGCAAGGAAAGTCGGAATGCGATTGGATCCTGGCCAGCATTGTCGGCCAGTTCGTCAATGAAGCTCTCGATCGCAAAGACGTTGCCTAGCGCGCCAAGCCCACGGAGAGCGGACGTGCGGACCGGGACGTCAGGCACAAAATGGCTGATGAGCTTCTGCGGAAAATCGTAAAGCGCGACAGCGTTGCGCATAGCGCCGGCGCCAATCGCATCCGGCAGATCAAGCGGCGTCACCAATGGCGGTCCGTTTGGTATGGCCTCGGCCCCGAGCAAATTGACGCCACCGCTGGTCCCCGGCCGTTGCGCGTGCGGGGTACTCCAAACCGATATGGTCCAGCCCGACGGCCGACCGTCGACATCAAGTTCGGCGGCCAGGTCGATGGACATGGCAGCGCCTACTGGTGACGCTGAGAGCTCATCACGTCGTGTCCACAGGACCCTGACGGGCCGGCCATGAGTGCGTACCGCCAAAAAGGCCGCATCGAAAGCCGCATCATCCGCTCCATTGTGGCCGTAGCAGCCAGCGCCATGTTTATGGCGCACATCAATGTCTGCGGGGTCTAGGGCAAGTGCCTTGGCTAACGCAGCACGTAGCGGAAAGACGCCTTGAGAATGAGTGTAAACCGTAAGTGTGCGCGCGCCGACGACCTGAGCCAGGGCACAAGAGGGTCCGATCGATCCATGCGCTAGGTAGGGGCGCCAGTAAGTCGCCTCGAACCTGGATGTGCGCAAAGCATTGCCCACGGTTCCCACATCCCGCGTGGTGTCGACGGAAGCCTGGCGTCTGAGCCACTCAGGCTCGCCCGCCTCGTCCGGGACAGGCTGGCCGTCTTCCCATATGAGCCGGTCCGCAACCAATGGTGCACACTCTTGGACGACAAACTCATCGTCGGACAGCAAGGCCACAAAATCGCCCTCGCGAACGATCTCCACCATCCCTGCAAAACGACCAGGTAGAAGAGGCTCGTTTGCGAGACGTGCTCCTCGCCGCGGACGCCGCAGCACCCGGGCGTGGAGCATGTCGGGGAGTCTGATATCGTGAATGAACGAAGCGGATCCTAACACCTTCGCAGGAAGATCTACCCGTGGTAGGTCATGGCCAACAATCCGGTAGTTGGATCGCTGCCGAACATTGAGTGACCCCCTCGCCTCGCAGTCGAGATCGACGACGCTGGCCTCGCTCCAATATGTTCCGACAACGCCCCCGTCGCAATGGAATTCACCGTCTTCAATTTTGAGGCTTTCGGGCGACACCTTGGCCATGCGTGCGATGTGCTCGATGAACAATTGACGGACTTCAGCAGAGACCTGCCTTATAGCTGCGCCACCCATCTCAATGGAGAGGCTGCCCGCCGTAACGCCTTCGTCAGGACCGCAGCTGGTCTCACCCGATTGCATCAGGATACGGGAGGGTCTGACCTCCAGCTCCTCAGCGGCGATCTGGGAAAGTGCAGTCAGAATACCTTGTCCGAGTTCAACTTTGCCGGTTGAGACAATGACCTTGTCGTCGGTGAAGCCAATCCACTGATTCAGGCGTGGATTATCCAAAATGCTCTGCGGAAGCGCGTTAGGTATCATGCGCGCATCGCCTCTGCTGCCCGTTCGACCGCCCGGACGATACGCTGGTGGGACCCGCAGCGGCACAGATGCTTGTCGAGGGCCGCTACGATATCCTCCCGGGTCGGAGCGGCGTTGCGCTCCAGCAGCGACTGAGCCGACATCAGTATTCCAGACAGGCAATAGCCGCATTGACCGGCTTGCTCATCGAGAAAGGCCTGTTGCAGAGGACCGGCCCTCCCTTCGACCGACAAGCCCTCTACCGTTCGCACGTGCCGACCTGCTGCGGCGGCAACCTCCAAGGTGCAAGCATACGCAGGCTGGTCATCAACGAGAACGACGCAAGCCCCGCAGGCCTCCAGACCGCAGCCGAAGCGTGTGCCCATCAGATTGAGTTCATTTCGCAAGACGTAAAGTAGCGGGACCGTCGGCGCAGCCCCTGAAATCCTGGACGTTCCATTGACTGTCAGATGGATCGGGCCGCTCATGAAAATACCTGCACTTCCATGCCACTGATCAAAGTGACATTTGGTTCGACAATTCAGGACCCTCGCCTTTTCGGAAGTTCCGGACTGTCATTTCAGTAAGAGGCTTCCCGGCCCATCAGCTGCTGGCGCTTCAAGGGGCGAAGCAACGATGTCGCCGATCATACGGCGAGGGTTGAACGATCGGAATGGCGCAGACGGCACCGGCAGGTTTGCCGGTGCAGCAGCAACGTCCTCTGTGCTCATCGCGGAACGATACAGCATCACGTCATTCCTATTCTGGTCGGCCTCGCCAGCGTCACTAGGCGACGAAGTATGCTTTCTTGAACTTGTAACGGTTCAGACCCCACCCCGTAAGGTCGGGTTCCAAGCCGCCAATCTGGGCCGAGTGAGCATCGATAGTGTCGGGGTAGCCCCAGATGATCAGCCCGCCCCGCTCAAAGGAAATCCGCTGCATCTGATGCACAAGCTCGCACCGGCGGTTCTGATCAAGTTCGGCGCGGGCAAGGTCGTTAAGACGCGTGAACTCTTCGTCGGAGAACCGGGTCGGGTTGAGTGGTGAAGTGGCGAGTTCCCCCAAGGCAACCTGGTTCAGGTAAGGATTGTTGGTCCAGTAATCTACCGCGAAGGGCCAGTTGGTATACTCCGCGAAGAAGCCGCCCTGGTCGAGCCGCTTGACGTTGATTGTCACATCCCCTTCCCGCGCCTGTTCGGCAAAGATCTGTGAAGCTTCGAGCAGACCCGGTGCGGCCGCGGTCGTGGCTAATTCCAACTGCAGATTGGAATGACCCGCGCGGGCAAGCAGCGACCGAGCCTCTTTGACGTCGCGCTCCCGAACCAGAGACGTGTCGAAACAGGGATCATTGGGCGAGTACGCATCGTATGCCACGCGTCCGTGGCCGAAGAAGGCCAGTTTTACGAGCTGCTCGCGATCGACCAGCAACCGCAGAGCCTGCCGCACCCTGACGTCGTCGAAAGGAGGCTTGTCGACCCGCATCGTGAATGGCCGAAACGACCCCGCTTTGCTCGTCAGGACCTTGAAGCTACTGTTGGCACTCACCACCGGTATCTGGGAGTAGGGAAGACCCTCGATCGCGTGAACCTGCCCTCCGAGAAGAGCATTCACCCGCGCAACATCGTCGGGGAGATCGATGAGGACCAGTTCGTCTACGTAAGGCGCTTGTCCATGATAGTTCTCGAAGCGCTTGAAAGTCGATTGCTCACCCGGAACGAATTGGTCGAGCTTGAACGGGCCTGAACCAACGGGGCTCTTAGGGTCGAAATCGACAGGCACGACACCGGTGCTTAGTACGCGGAAAGCGTCCCGCAGTGCCGCATCGGGACGGCGAAGCTTAAGACGGATCGTACGGTCGTCCAGCTTGACGATCTGCGTTGGATCGATGGAGCGCATAAGCGGCGCTACATTGCGAGGGTTCTTCGGATCGATGATCCGTCGAATCGTATAGGCGACGTCATCCGCGCCGATCGTCTTGCCGTTGTGAAATTCAGCTCCCTGCTTGATCCGAATCGTCCACTCGGTTGCCGAGGGATTTACCTCGAACTCCTCTGCCAGAAGCGGTCGATACTCGGCCTGTTCGTTATCATCCCCCAAACCGTCGTAGAGATTGAGAACACGGGCGATGTCAGCCGGGGTAATCGCGGAATGCGGGTCAAGTGAGTCGGTGGGGCCGCCGCCGGCGATGCCAACGCGCAGAGACCCACCCTTCTGGGGTTTTGGGCTGCTCTGCCCAAGTGCGGAGCCCGCATAACCAAGAGCCATCGCGGCAATCGCGCCACCCATCAACTGACGGCGGTCCAGTGTGTTCCGAAGCATGCGTATTTTCGACATGTGCGTTCCTCCCTACACATAGAATATTGCTATAGACAATAGGTAGTCAAGTGTGTTTAATTCACTCAATGATTGCTCCCGGGCGAAGCGCATCGATGAGCGCGAGCCGCGGGGAACTGCGCACAGAGGAGACGTTTCTCGTGAGTTACGCAGACCTGAGAGGGTTCATCGAGGCGCTCGACAACCAGGGCATGCTCAGAAGAGTTCCCGGTGCTTATCCGCATCTAGAGGTTGGAGCTGTTACCGAGGTCGCGGCCAACCTACCCGAATGCCCTGCCCTTCTGTTTGACAAGTTCGACGGCTATCCCGCGGGCTTTCGCGTCTTCACCAACGCGACAAACAGTTCCGTCAAAGCGGCCATTGCACTCGGCCTTGATCCATCGCTCGCCCCTCTGGAAGCTCTCAAGCGATGGAAAGAGAAACGGTCCGCCTTCCAGCGGAGTGGCCCCTTGCCGCAGCGCCTCACCGAACCTCTGTTTCTAGAGAACACGATGGCGGGCCACGAAGTCGACCTCGCATGCTTTCCTGTACCGCAGTGGCATGCGGACGACGGCGGCCGCTATATCGGATCGGGCAGCCTCGTCGTCATGGGCGATCCTGACAGCGACTGGGTGAACGCATCGATCTACCGAGTCCAGGTTCAAACAGCGAATACGGTCACGATTCAGTTCGATCACTTGGGACGGCACGGAGCCATCCTTGCAAAGAAGTTCTGGGACCAGGGTAAAAGCTGTCCGGTCGCCATCGTCAACGGCCAGGATCCGTCACTCTTCTTAGCAGGTTTCGAAGCTCTCCCAGCCGGTTATTCGGAGTATGATTTTGCCGGAGCCGTCAAGGGCGAAGCGATTCCGCTGGCAAGAGCGCCGCTGACACAACTGTTGGTTCCGGCACTAGCCGAAAGTATTCTGGAAGGTTACCTGCTTGATCCGAAGACGGTGATGGCGGAGGAAGGTCCATTCGGAGAGTTCACCGGATACTATGCGGCAGATCGCCGACCGCAACCGGTAATGCAGGTCGACGCGGTGCATTTCAGGCACAATCCGATCCTGTTTGCCTCGCCTCCGTTGAAGCCTCCGCTCCACCATTTTGGGCTGCCATTGAAGGCTGCAACCCTTTGGACACTGTTCGAAAACGCCGGTGTCACCGATGTCACCGGTGTTTGGCAGCATGTCTCGTCACTCGTTACGGTTGTCGCTGTCAAGCAACGCTATGATGGGCATGCGAAGCGAGCTGGCCTGATAGCGGCCGCCAATAGCTACATGGGACGCCTGATCATTCTCGTCGATGACGATATCGATCCGTCCAACATGGACGATGTTCTGTGGGCGGTCGCTACGCGCTGCGAGCCCTCGGACTCGATCGATATCATCAGAAATGGCTGGAGTTCCGCCCTCGACCCGCGCATCCCGCCCGAGGCGAAGGAGCTTGGTGTGACAGCGCATTCCAAAGCCATCATCGATGCTTGTCGGCCTTATGCCTGGTCCTCGCGCTTTCCGCCCAGCACCGCGCTTCATCCAGCAGAGGCTAAGGCCGTCAGCGATAAGTGGGCCACGGTCTTGCGCGCTCAGACCACACGCACCGAGGAAGAAGGTCCAGCGATCAATCGGGCAGGAACCACCAGCACGGCAGGGCGCGCACCGAAGAACGGGCTCTGAGAGAAACTTTCAACGGAGGAACACTCATGAAAAATGATAGACACCTGTTTTACTTGAATCGCAGACAGATCTTGCCAGCTCTTGCCGGAGCCGCGGTGCTGGCGGGCGCCCAGGGCGCGCGCAGCGCTGACCAGCCGACACAATCTCGGCCGGCACCAACTCGGGACGACATTCTGATCCGCGGCGCCTCAATCCTGACAATGGATCCGCAAAACCCGATTTTTGAGCGTGGTGACATCCTTATCCGCTCCGGTCGAATCGCAGCCGTCGATCACTCCATCGACGCGCCAGATGCCGAAGTCATAGATGCAAGCGACTTGATAGCTCTGCCAGGCTTCGTGAATGCTCATATCCATCTTTGGCAAAGCGCTATGGCTGGTATCGCAGGCGATTGGAGCCTGGACCAGTATGTTCAGCGTATTCTGGGTGGAATCGGACCCCACATCAGCGCCGAAGACTTGTACCTGGCGAACTTGGCGGGTTGTTTCGAGCAAGTGAGCGCCGGGACCACCACTGTGTTCGATTACTGTCATGCGATCAATACGCCGGCTCATGCGGACCGTGCCGTTGACGCTCTCCTTGAGTCGGGCGTCCGTAGCGTTTTCGGATACGGCCCGCCTGGCGATTGGGACTGGTATGCCGACCCTAACCGGGACCATCCCGAAGATGCGGCCCGGCTGCGGAAGGAGCGTCTATCGTCTGACAGCGGGCTTGTACGAATGGCTCTTGCTATCCGTGGGCCGGATGAATCAACTCTGCCGGCCACGACGCGCGATATCGCCATGGCGCGCCGCCTTGGCGTTATGGTTACGATGCACACAGGATGGGGCACGGTCGGACCGAAGAACAAAGCGGCTCGCCAGCTGGCGGACGCGGGGCTGCTTGGCCCTGACATCAACCTCGTTCACGCAAACTCCTTCACGGCCAGCGAGTATAAGGCCGTCGTCGACTCGGGTGCGACGATCACGGTGACACCGGAGGTCGAAATGCAGATGGGGATGGGCTTCCCAGCCACCGGACATGTTCGGCTGGCCGGGGGACGACCTGCGGTTGGGACGGACATCCCCACCAACGTCGGTCCGGAAATGGCTACCCAGATCAGGATCGCGCTGCAGATGCAGCGCGCGCTCGACAACGATCGCCTTCTTCGAGAGGGTCAGGATCCAAAGGAGCTCACCATCACCGCACACGAAGCTCTCGAATGGGCGACCATAGAGGGCGCCAGAGTTTTGGGTATGGATCGGGAGATCGGCTCGATCACAAAAGGAAAGGCTGCCGATATTCAGCTGATCAGGAAATCACCCCGCGATCTTGGGCAGGCACAGAACCCTGCTGAAAGCGTTGTCTTCTATTCGACGGCAGCGCAAGTCGAATCGGTGTTCGTGAACGGCAAAGCACAGAAATGGCAAGGGCGTCTCGTCAACTCTGCAGCCCACGGCCTGCGCGACCGTCTCTTGCAATCAGGTCAGAGACTCATCGAGCAAGGGCAGGGGAATAAATGAGAGGCACCCTGAACCTGCAAAACCCAGATTTTACATTCTGAAACATCCGGCGTCTCAACACGAGCGCCATCTGCGAGGGAAGAGATGCATCATCACAAATTCTATATCTCGGGCGAATGGGTTGACCCCGTCGCCCCGCAAACGATGGACGTGATCAATCCGTCGACGGAGGAGCCTTTCGCGCAGATCAGTTTGGGGGCGGCTGCGGATGTTGATAAGGCCGTGCTCGCTGCTCGACGGGCTTTTCCAGCCTACAGTGCAACCTCGGTAGCTGAACGCGTAGAACTCCTCGACCAGATTGCAAACATCTACGAGCAGCGTCTTGATGAGTTTGCCAAGATCATCACCTTGGAAATGGGAGCGCCGGCTTGGTTCTCACGCCAAGTGCAGGTGACGATGGCGTTATCCCACTTCCGGGAAGCCCGACGCGTCTTGCAGGCCTACGATTTCGAGGCCCCGCTTGGGACGAGTCGGATTGTGAGGGAGTCGATCGGCGTCTGCGGGTTGATCACCGCCTGGAACTGGCCGCTGGGACTTGTTGCCTCGAAGCTTGCCTACGCATTGGCCGCGGGGTGCTGCGTCGTGCTCAAGCCGAGCGAGATAGCCCCCTTGAGCTCGGTACTGCTCGCCGAGGTGTTACATGACGCCGGCGTCCCGGCGGGCGTTTTCAATCTCGTGAACGGGACTGGGCCGGTGGTCGGTCACGCAATCTGCTCCCACCCGGATGTCGACATGGTGTCCTTCACGGGATCCACCGGTGCTGGCATTCAAATCGCCAAAACGGCGGCCGATACGGTGAAGCGCGTTCATCAGGAGCTTGGTGGCAAGTCAGCCAACATCATCCTGCCTGACGCGGATCTCGACGAGGCAATTCCAGCTGGGGTGTTGCGGGCCTTCACAAATTCCGGACAGGCCTGCGTTGCGCCGACCCGCATGCTGGTACAACGTGATCAGATGCCTCGCGTTGTCGAAATCGCACGCCGTGCCCTCGACAAGGTTGTGGTCGGCCACCCGGATGACGCAGGCACCCGACTCGGGCCGCTTATCAGCCAGGCACAGTTCGACCGTGTGCAAACCTATATTCAGCTTGGGATCGACGAAGGCGCTCAATTGGTAGGCGGCGGTCTTGGTCGCCCTAACGGTCTCAATCGCGGTTATTATGTTCGTCCCACGATCTTCGCTGATGTGGCGCCCGGAATGAGGATCGCACAGGAGGAGATCTTTGGGCCTGTTCTGTCCATCATCGGCTATGAGGACGAGGACGAAGCCGTGGAGATCGCGAATGGAACGGTTTTCGGTCTAGCCGCGTACGTCCATTCAGCTAACCTCCTGCGCGCGCAGGCTGTTGCGCGAAAGCTCCGTGCCGGACGCGCTTACATCAACATGGCAACGTCAGATACCGTCGCGCCCTTTGGAGGGTACCGGCAGTCGGGCAACGGACGCGAGAACGGTGTGTTCGGACTGGAAGAGTATCTGGAAGTGAAGGCGATACTTGGTTGGGCGGCGGCATAGCTGCTTGAACGTCTGATCGAGCGCTTGAAGGCGTCGGCCAAGCTCTTTGCCGACGAGACCACGGCGCCGGTGCTCGATCCCGGTCGCGGCCGAACCAAGACCGGCCAGCTCTTCGCCTACGTTCGTGACGAACGACCTTGGGGGCGTCGATCCGCCGGGCGTCGCTTATCTCTACGCGCCTGATCGCAAGTCCGAGCAGGCGGTCCGGCACCTTCAAGGCTTCGTCGGCACGCTGCAGGTCGATGGCTACGCAGGCTATAAGGTTCTGGCCGACCGCAATACCGTGGGCGTGGCCTTCTGCGGGAGCCACGTGCGGCACAAGTTACACGATCTCGCGCCGAGCGGTCCGGCGCCGATCGCCACGGAAGCGCTCGCGCGGATCGCCGAACTCTACCGGATCGACAGTGAGATCCGCGGCGGTTCGGCCGAGGAACGCCGCGACATCCGCCTGGCGAGAAGCCGCATCATCGTCGACTCGCCCTCATCAGCCAGAAGAGCAAACTCGCCGAGGCCATCCGCCACGCACTCTCGCGATGGATAGGCCTCAGTCGCTTCATCGACGACGGCCGCGCCGAGATCGACTCCAACGTCATCGAACGCGCTATCCGACCAATCGCGCTCAATCGCAAAATGCGGCCTTTACCCGCAGCGACGGCGGCGGCGAGCGCTGGACGGTCATCGCTAGGTCATCGAAACTACAAGCTCAGCGGCGTTGACCCACAATCTTACCTCGCCGACCTCATCGCCCGCATCGTCGCCTGCCACCCGCAGAGCCAGATCAACGACCTGCTGCCTATGCGCCAAGCCGCTCAAGGCCGTGGGCCTTAGAACACCGCATGCGCTTCAGCCTCCATCTCGACAGCTAGGGCCAGGAGACGGCAGACTCCTGTGCGGAGCCTCTCAGTCAGGTGATCGTCGATCTTGTCGGACTAACGCAGTCGGACGATGCTGGTAGGTGTGTGCATGGCGTGTCGCTCTCTTTGAGAGGTTGACAGGCTTGGACACCCGCCTCGATACGCCGCCTTCACGCCTCCGTCGTCACCCATTCTCCGCAATAGCTCGAGCGCATTCCGGTCGGGCACGAGGTGCCCTGTGTCGAGGCCGGGAGCCAGGGGGCTGCTGACACGTTTGGGCTATTTGGGCCCAATACGACATCAATCTCCATCCGGCGGTTTAGCCGAAGCCAGATTCACAATGTCGATTGCAGGCCTTGCAAACGCCTGTTAAAAATAGCTATAGAAAATATGAATGTCTGCCAGCCTGCTTTTGTGGTGCTGTTATGCGGCAGTGCCCGAGGCCGACCACACTTAAGGAGAGCATGCGATGAGTACCTTCCGCGAGGCGGTACGCGCCAGCGAGCAGGAGAGCACCCAAGGCATGCTTGGGCTTCTGGTCTATGCCCTCCTTCTAGAGAAGACGCCCCTATGGAACGAAGATGCTGGCGGGCGCATCGCACGTATTGGTGAGCATATTGGGTACTATGCCGAGTTGGAGCGCCAGAACAAAGTCTTCTTGGCTGGGCCTTTCGTTGATGATCCAGACCACCCCGATGGAATGATCCTGCTAAAGGTTGTCTCAGAAGCGGAGGCGCACGAAATTGCACAAGGGGACATCTTTCATGTCTTGAAGTACCGGACCTACCGAGTCCGTCCCTGGCTGATCAATAAAGGAGCACTGGACCTCTCTGTGCATTTCTCCGACCGCTCGTTCAACCTGGCATGACAACGGGGGAGACGGAAATGCCGAACGAGGGTAACGACCTCAAACTCCTAACAGAGCGAATGATGGCAGCACCATTTGTCGTGATCCGCCATGTCAATGCCCGCGATCCCGACGCGATACGCCGGCTCCTGCCCGATCACTTCGCCTACCTCATTGAACTGGAGCGCCGCGGCGTGCTGTTTGGGTCTGGTCCTGTAGCGGGCCCGGAGGTGCCTCCCTATGAGGGTCTGACTATCCTTCAGGGTGTTGATCTCTCCGAAGCTCAAGCCCTCTGGTGCGATGAGCCCTTTTTTAAAGCTGGGCTTCGCGACGCGCACTTTGCCATCTGGACTCTCAACGAAGGCGCACTACGCATCCGATTGTCTCTGTCGACGGCGACAGCCTCCCTTCCGGGGGTCTCGTCGTGAGCGTTTCTGACAGACCTGCCCCAACCGAGCCGATCGCGCGATCTGTCCAGGTCGGCTTTGTCGGCCTTGGCAGTCTCGGTTTGGTACTGGCAGGCAACCTGATAGAACGTGGTCACCGCGTCGTCGGCTATCGGCGCGGGTCGCTTGAGCCGCTCTCAGGTATTGGTGGCACGCCTGCGGCTTCGCCGGCGGCGGCCGCCGCCGGATCGGACGTGCTCATGACCTGCCTGCCGACACCTGAAGCCCTGACCGAGGTCGTGGCCGGTCCGAATGGATTTCTGTCGCGCGGCGGCTTGCTCCCAGTGCTTGTCGAAATGAGCACACTTGACATCGACGTGAAAATGCATACGGCGCGCCAGTACGCCGCTCACGGCGGCGTCATGCTGGACTGCCCGATCTCAGGTATTCCGACTGCCGTCGCGGCTCGAAAGGGTTTGATGCTCGCGAGCGGGGAACTCGCTGTAGTCGAACGCTGGCGTTCCGTTCTCGAAGACATGCTCGACAGCGTTGTTTACTGTGGAGATTTTGGCAATGGATTGCGGGTGAAGTACGTCGCGAATTTCCTCGTCGGTGTCCATATTCAAGCCGCCGCGGAGGCTGTTGCTCTAGCGGAAATCCTTGGTCTCGACTCACTTTTCGTCGCAAAGACCTTACGTGGCAGCGCTGCTTCGTCCGCCCAGTTCGATGCACGCGGTCCGATCATGGCGGCGCGGGAGCCAACAAAGCCCTTGGGGACTCCGCGCATCCTGCTCAAAGATCTTGAGATCATTGACAGGGTTGCGCGGGCGGGTGGGCTCTCTCCCAATCTCCTGAGCGCAGCCATTCCTCGCTATCGGGAGGCGATGGAGCGTGGTTACGGAGACGAGGACGTCGCGCGAATGATCGATCTCGTCGCTCCTGAGAGACAAGGAGACTAGTCATGACGGTCGTAGCCAACGCGGCCAAGCCCGTAATGGCGCCACCAGGCGTGCAGTCCTTGGGGCCGCCGTCACATTGCCCTTAATCATGGCATCAGCGGGTGAATCTGCTACCTGCCGCAACTCCGTAATGGCCTCAATTGTTCAACGACCCCAGCAACACCCCGCGTGGCTGCCACGTGAGCCCGGCTGGTTTAATCTTTCGCCATGCGGAAATTGGCTTCAACCTCCACCTCGCGCGTGACATCGATCACGAGCTCATCCCAAACAACATAGCCATCCGCTCTCCGGGAGGGTCGCGCAATGCCCCTGTCCCAATGGATCCGACCCTCCCGTACGACGACCCGCACACGGTGATCTAGGCCGCGTGGACGTTTCGCTTGCTTGTCCATGTTGGCACGATTTCAATCTCGACAGCTTCGACAATCTGCCTGACCCCACTGAGGTGGCCGTTTGATCCATGGTCATGTGCCATCAGGAGGACGAACGTATGAGCAGGAGGCGCTGTTGGCTGAAGAGATCGTCGAAGCTGCGGCAGGTATGCGGCCAACGTGCCTCTACTCAACGCTGGTGGCTCTCCACACGCGAGACGATATCGACGCCTGCTCACAGGCCGCTGCCGAACCGGCCAGCAAGATTTGCCGCACTCAGGCACCCCGGGGCTCTTCGATCAGTCGGTCTCGTTCATCGTCAGAGGCACGCCCGAACTCAACCGGCTGTCTAGCCGTTGATGCCGTTGCCGTCATCCTCATGGTAGGGCACGGTTGCAGCAAACTTTATAAGGGCCGGGGAGATCGGATGCGTGGCCTCCTCGGCCACATGAGCTGCCAAACCTGCCGCCCGACTGACCACGGCGAGACCTCTCATCGCCCGCACGGGAAAGCCGATCTCGCAGAGGACTGCGCCGAGTGCCCCCGTTACGTTCAGGAGAGCCGGCTGGCTGAGGCTTGAGCTAAGCTCCGTTTGAACGATCCTAAGAAGCTTGATGTACTTCCCTTGCACCCCAGCTTCCACAGCGATTTGCAAAAGCTTCTCTGCTCGTGGATCCGTTCCTCGGTAGAACGGGTGACCAAACCCCGGCAAACGTCGTCCAGTACTTCGATACTGGTTCACGAGATCTTGCGCCCAGGCAGTGTGATCGGCAACGTCGATGCCGGCGTTGAGAAAGGTGCCGACGCCCACCATCGTACCCGCGTACTTGTCCCCGACCATCATCAGGCCAGCCGCCACCGCGACCTGGGGTTGATCGGCAACAGAGTCGCCGACAAGGCGCGAAACGAGGGCCGTTGGCGTTAAACCATGATCCATCAGAATGACGAGGGCCGCGTCGAGAACGCGGCGCTGCACGCTGTCTGGTATTGTCCCGGTGACAGCGAGAAAGAACGCCTCCGAGAACGTGACATGATCAAGAACCTCAGTCAGAACGTCCCGACCGCGCAAGCGCAGGCGGTCAACGTCGAAAGGCGATGTACCGATCCGCGTGACGGGTCCCTCGACCTGGTCTGTTCGAGTGCTCATATACCCCCCCTACCCTGTCACTCGTTCTGGAGTTGAAGCCGGTTCCGGCGCGGTAGACCCCGCAGGTGCTCCAGTTCCCTCACTAACTCCCTTAGCCGTAAGGTTCTCACGCCAGCTCAGAACGTCAGCCTCGCTAAGCTCCAGTTCCTGCACGATCTCCTCACCATGCGCATTCATCTCAGGCGCCACCACCAGCGGCTGATCCTCACGTGACCCGTTGAAGGTAACCGGCCGGCGCGGGGCAATGTGCGGTCCCAGGATCGGATGCTGCATCTGCGCGAAAACGCCGAGGTGCTTCACCTGTTCGTCGTCGATCACCTCTGCGAGCGAATTGACAGGAGCATGCGGCACGTCCAGCGCAGCCAGGCGATCAAGCCAGTACGCTCTATCCTGCGAACGCGCCGCCGCATTCAACTCACGGGCGAGTTCGAGATAATTATCGACGCGCGCTGCCCTTGTGCTGAATCGCTGATCATCGGCGAGTTCCGGGATCATCAATGCTTCCAGGCAGGCCCGCCAGAATTTCTCCTGCGATGACAGGTGAACCGACAGCATTGCTCCATCCCGGCAGCGAAGAGCATAGGACTGAGAAGCCTGCACCCGCATGAAAGGGCCCGGCTCGAGACCAAGGAGGGTATGGGCCAGGAACGTGTCGGGCGTGAACGCGATCGCGGAGTCGAGCATGTTCACTTCAACACTGCTCACCCGACCGTGTGCCATCCGAGCATGGAGGGCGGCCAACAACCCGTAGCAGGCGTAGATACCTGTTAAGTTGTCAGCGATGGTTGGCCCTGTGATCCGAGGCTCCTCGGGCGTGAAGAACAAGCTGGAAAGGCCGCTTACAGCTTGCGCGACAGCATCATAGGCAGGTCGATCGCGGTAAGGGCCGCTCGTGCCGAAGCCGCTGATCGAGCAGAGGATCAAATTGGGATTGATCTTCTGCAACCGATCTTTGCCGAACCCGAGGCGGTCGAGGACACCAGGACGAAAGTTCTCGATCAGAACGTCGGCAGTCTCAAGAAGTTTTTCCAGAACGCGCCGACCGCTTTCGGATTTGAGATCCAACGCGATTGACCTCTTGTTACGATTGTAGGCCAAGAAATAAGGGCTGACGGATCCCCCACGGAAACTTCTAAACGGGTCACCACCTTCCGGATGTTCTACCTTGATTACATCGGCACCAAGGTCTGCCAGCATCATGCCTGCAAGTGGTCCGGTAATCATCGTTGTACATTCGACCACTCGCACTCCCTGTAAGGGCCGTTCCTGCATCGCCGCCTCCATTACTTCTGAGTATGCCGCCTCCTTTGAACAGGAGGCGGCAACGCATTCCATCAGAACCTATGGAACTCCTTGAACTCAGGGGTTCGGTGAGCAAGCTCCCAAGGATCGATTCGCACGTCGACTACAGTCACGACATCGGCCGCCAGGGCCTGTTCAAGCGCTGCCTTCAGGTCCTTCGGATCTTCCACTCGAATTCCTCGCGCACCATACGCCTCGGCGAGCTTGACGAAATCGGTGTCACCATAGGACGACCCGAGTTGGCGGTCGCCGTATTGCCTCTGCTGGAAGATCCTGAGCGCGCCGAAGGAGACGTCGTTATAGATGACCACGGTGATTGGAATGTTCTCGCGAACAGCCGTTTCAAGCTCTTGGGCATTCATGCTGAAATCGCCGTCGCCGATCGGAACGATAACCTGTCGGTGCGGTTGCGCCAGTTTCATGCCCATGCCGGCAGCAACTGCCCAAGCCATAGAGCCTGAACCGATGCTGTAATGGTACTGTCCGGGATGCAGGATCTTGATGTAGTTTGAGAAGTGGGTGTTGTGACCAGAACCGATGACAAAGATCGCGTCGTCGGCGGCGAGTTCCTCAAGAAGAGATGCTACAAGCTGTGGCTTGATGGGCTTCGAATCGAGGTCGACCGAGTAGAAAGTCTCTCTCTCCTGACGCTTCAATTCCGAGAGTCTTGCGATCGCCGCGTCCCTATACTCCGATGGCCGAGTTGTAGATCGAGAGCGCAACCGATCCAGGACATCGCGGAGGAACGCCCCAGTGTCAGCATGCACCCCTACCGCCACGGCATACTGCCGACCGATTTCGAGCGGCTCGCTCTCAACCTGGATGATCTTGGCCTCGGGCTGGATAAGCTGCCAGTTAATCGTGTTCACGTTATGGAACTGGCATCCCAGCCCAAGGATCGCGTCCGCTTCCGCCACGATCGTGTTCGCCGCAGTGTGACCAAAGTGGCCGAGAAGTCCGCCCGCGAGGGCGTGGTCCTCAGGAAATGTTCCCCGGCCCATCTCAGTCGCCACCACGGGAATTCCGAGTGCTTCGGCCAGGGATCTCAGTTCCGAATCGGCTTTCGACCAAGCAACGCCCCGCCCCGCGATGATAACGGGACTTTTCGCTTCGGCCAGGATGTCCAAAGCACGCTCGACAGCCTCCTCTTCAGGCCGCGGCGCACGGGCAACAAAGCCCATGTGGGCGCCGCCACGAAGCGAAAGATCGAACGTTTCTGTGTCGGCAGGCTGGGCCAGCAGATCTTTGGGGAAGTCCAGATGGACGCAGCCCGGAAGCCCCGACTGGGCCACGTGCATCGCAGTGCGCATCAGGCGCCTCGCGTCCTTCGCTTCAATCATCTGATCGGAGAACTTCGTGAACTTGCTGAAAACCCCCACGACATCGAACTCGTGCCAGATGTCTCGCCCAAGCCGAAAACGGTCTAGGTTGGCCGAGAGAACCATGACGGGCACATTGTCCTTATGAGCCGTCCAGGTGCCCAGAACTGCGTTCGCGACGGCTGGTCCAACGTGCATCGTCACGACGCCGAGCTTCCCTGTGACGCGGGAATAGCCGTCCGCCATAGCCACAGCGCTCATCTCAAGCCGCGTCGTGATATAGCGAATTTCGCTCGATCGAGCGTGGAGGCCGTCGATGATCGGCAGGATCGTGTCCCCCGTCATGCCGAAGACGAATGGAACCCCCTCCTTGACCAGAGCATCGACGATAGCCTCAGCAGCCGTCTCCTGTGCTCCTGCAGCGCCCTTGGCGGACGGCGCACTCGTGACCTGCGTCTCGATGTTCATAGCTTCCTCCTCGATCTAACTCGCTAGTGGTGTGTCTATTTGTTTATACATATATTTAATAGCTTTCTTGGTCAAGGGAGCCATTGACCAGACAGCACACTTTTCCTCCGCGCGACTGGTGACGAGCGAGTGAGAGAGGGCCTGCAAGGAGTTAGCTCAAATCCGGAGACTTCGATGATCGAGATGCACGGTGGACACGTGTTACTTCGGTTCATCCGGACAGTTGGCGTCCGCCCTTCCGGGCTGGGTCGAACACATCGTTTCAGGGCATTGCGACACGGTTGATGTCGGCGTTGCAAAGCCTCTCCTTCGAGCAGGTGTCGACCCTGCTCACCCGTTAACTCTAGGACAAATGCTGACGACGGCTTCAGTTCTTCGCATAGAAGAATGCAGGAGCTGCTCTGCCCGCTTGGACATCGCTAGCCCAGAGTCGGATCCGGCGGATCTATGCAAAGACCGGGTAGCGCATCCTGCACACATGCTACGCTTGGCGTGTCCAGGTTCTCATGGAGACAAGCGCACCGGATATCTTGCAGGCAGCAGAAATAGAGGAAATTGCATAAAACAAGCGCTGGACGCCAGCATGTGACAATTGCCATGCAAGGCTGGTCAAGGCCACTCGACGCGTATTCGTATGCCAAGCCGCAGCCCGGATCTTGCCCGGTGAACGACTTGCATCCCTACGGGGCAGAATCTAGTCGGTGGATTCCGTCAGTATCGAGAGGTTGTTTGCAACCGCAGCGGCAGCACCGTATTGCTCGATCAATCGTTCCAGGAACTGGGTCACAACCCGAACGTCATCCTTTCGGAGACCTTTGAACCAGACATCGTTGATCGCGGAAATCGAAGGCATCGATTTATCGAGTGTATTTCTCGACTTACGGGTGAGCTTCACCAGCATTGCGCGGCTGTCCTCGCTGTCCTCAACTTTGGTGACCCAACCCTCGGATTGCAGGCGACCGACTGTGGCTGTGACATTCGCACCGGCACTGTGGAGGTAGTCCGCTATCTGTTTTATGCGTACGCCGCTCTCACCCTCTATGTGGTACAGCGCCATTATGACGGCAAACTCGGTGGAACTTACCCCGAGTTCACCTGCCAAAGCCCGACGCATGGATTGCAACCGGCTGACGGAGGCGAACAGCAAAGCCATCATGTGCCTAAACTCTTGACTGTCGCCTCCTTCCAGCAGTTCCGGCAAAGTCAGGGTCGGCCGTGTACTTAGCTGATTTGAAGATTTTGACTTCTTCACCCGGGACGACGGTCCTACCGTCGTCTTTTTATCGGCAAAATCGAACGATCTAGCCACCGGAGCTCCCTTTATTATTGCTATACTCAATATACGAAGGACTGCGGATCGCAAGCGATCACTACTCGGTTTCCCACAGATATCGACGCGGTTTTCACGGGGCCGGGAGCACGGCGGTTCATCAGCCGACCAGCGCCGTTACCTCTACCTCGATGAGCATTTCCTCGTCCGCTAGTTCCTGAATGACGAGCAGCGAAGCGAACGACGGCTCCCTCATGAGTGCAGGAACATTCGCCTCGAGCCAGGATTGGCGAGCAGCCACATAACGTGTCCTCAACGTGCGGTCGGACAGGTACTGGTTGATCCGAACGGCCCGTTCAAGTGTGCTTCCGGCTTCCAACAAAGCTTCTTGAGCCCTCGCGAAAGCCAAAGCGGTCTGCTCCTCGATCGATCTCACGGGTTGGCCCGCATCATCTGTCTCGCCAGCAGTACCCGCCAAGAACACGAAATCGCCAGCAACCACGCCCTTCAGCCATGGCATCGGCTGGCCCGCGACGTGAACCCGACCGAGGGCTCTCTTCTCTATCCGTTTTGTGTTTGTGCTCATGCGACCCTCTGCTGTTTGTCAACCTTGTTCAACGAACCCGAATGTTCGAGTCCTTTCTCCTGCAAGTATGCCGCGACCTGGCGGCTTGCCACGTGCGCCGATTGAATAGCGCCATCGATGAAACCGAACCAACCACTCGCGTAGTCCGCTCCGGCAAAGAAGACAGATCCTTCGGGCCGCTGAAGATCATCAAAGTAGCTTGAGAGCTGCCCAGGCTTCAGCATCGTCCACGTCTGCTTCGAGAATGGGTCGGTCGCCCAGTCATGGCAAACATGCTCGACAAGTTGCGCCTTCGGCACCCAGAGCCGCACCGCTTTCTCGATCGCGGAGCGGTCAGACGGATCAAGTGCCTTTCGGGATGGCGAAAAGCCATTTGCAATGACGGTGCCGTCCTTCTCCTCATCGTCGACACGCAAATAAGACAGCGGGTGCTCCGGCGGCGCCAGGGCGAGCAAGGCCTCCTGAGGCATGTTCCGCAACCTCAACCAGAACATGCTTCCCTGTGTCATCTGGCCCTCGCTCACGAAGGCAGATTTGCCTTTCGCGAGTGGTGGAGAGAACTCGATGTCCCCAAGCGTCGATAACGGAACGGTAACCACAGCCGCGCGTGAGGTGAAGGTACGACCATCGGCCAGAAGGATCTCGACGGCCTGGGGATTCTGGCGAATTTGCGAGACCACTGCATTAAGTTCAATGCTTCCCTTGCCTTCCGACAGGATCGCCGAGTGAAGCCGCCGCGTTCCGTCACGCAATCGGAACTGCTGGAGGGTCTGAGCGAGAAGATCAGGATCTCCGCCAACCATCGCAAGACGGCGCATCCCCTGGGACAGCGCTCCATCGTCGGGAGGCGCGTTGAAGGAGACCGACGCCAGCGCCCTGACCGCGTCGAGCACCTCACCTTCCACGCCGTCGGCGGTGAGCTTGTCCCGGATTGACAACTTATCGATCTCTGCGAGCTTTGCTCGAGCATAAAGTGGGTCATGCGGGCGGGGGAAAACGTCGGTTGCGCCGGCATAAAGGGTCTGCCAAGCTCCCGAATAAAGATCGTGGAACTCATCCACCGAGCACTCGCGAATAGCGCCGCCGCTAGCGTAGCGAACTCGTTGAATTGGCTTACGTTCGTAGAGCTCCAAACCATACCGCGTGACTTCGGACCAGACGTGCGGCTGGAGCCAGTGCAGCCATTGTCCTCCCACCTCCGTGACACGCCCGTGCCATTCGATCGTCTTTGTTCTACCGCCGAGGCAGTCGCGAGCCTCAAGCAGGATGCAGTTTACACCCCGTGAAGAAAGCTCTCGCAGTGCGACAGCACCGGCGAAACCGCCGCCGATGATAATGACATCCGCATCTACCTCAAACGATTGGTCCATCTGTGCCCCCTACATTCCGCTGCCGGCATGTGCCGGAACAGGTATTTCAATCGACGGCGTGGCATTGACGAGGAACTTGGTGTAGCCGTCACTCGGCCGGTCGATGACGTCTGCCGCGCGACCACTCTCGACGACCCGTCCCTGGTTGATCACCAGCACGGAGTCGGCGATGTTGCGCACGAGCGCAATATCGTGAGTGACGAACAAGAGCCCGAGTCGATCTTCTCGCTGCAATCGCCGTAGCAGATCGACAACGTTCGCTTGCACCGATACGTCCAAAGCTGACGTAATCTCATCACAAATGAGGAGCTTGGGTCGACACACGAGCGCACGGGCGATCGCGACGCGTTGGCGCTCTCCGCCCGAGAGTTCTCCCGGATACTGTCCGAGCACCGCGGGGGTCAAAGATACTCTCTCGAGCGCTGTCAGGACCTCTTGACGTGCCCGCGCTCCTCGAATGTTAAAGAGCGTTTCAAGGGGTGAAGCAACAATGTCGCCGATCGTACGGCGAGGGTTGAGCGACCGGAATGGGCTTTGAAAGATGTACTGAAGCTGCTGCCGAACGGAGGCGGGTCGACCTCGCGCATCACGGGCCTGAACCTGTCCTGCAAACCGGACCGTTCCGTCAGAGGCTGCGACCAAGCCCATGATGCACCGCGCCAGGGTGGTTTTGCCGGATCCTGAGCCGCCCAGGAGCGCAACACACTCGCCCTCGCGAACGGAAAAGCTCACGCCATCCAGGACGCGCATGTTGCCATAGCTTGCCGAGAGACCAGACACATTGAGGAGCTCGGTGCCGATCACCTCGGGTCCAATCGGTGCAGTTACACGCGCCTGGTGCAGGTTTTCGGTCGGGAAGAAGCACCGGGTTTGATGAGCCTCGGCGACCAAGTCGAGCGATGGTTCCTCGACATGGCAGCGCTCTTGGGCCTGTGCACAGCGCGGAGCGAAGCGACAGCCGGGATCACGAGACCCCGGACGCGGGGCTCGCCCCGGCATGGTTTCGAGAGCATAACGCGCATGGCGATCGGGAGTCGCCCGAAGAAGCTTGCGGGTGTACGGATGACGCGGACGCGTGAAAACATCCTCGCATCGACCCGCCTCGACGATCCGCCCTCCGTACATGACCAAAATCCGATCAGCGAGAGATGAGACGACCGCCAAGTCATGCGTCACGTAGAGCGCAGCTGCATTGCTCTGCTGGCAGAGCCTCGCAACGGTGCGAAGGACGTAGGCCTGGGTACTCACGTCGAGCCCTGTGGTCGGCTCATCGAGAACGATCAACTTGGGTTGGCACATGAATGCCATCGCGATGGCGACCCGTTGGAGCTGTCCTCCCGATAGTTGATGCGGAAGGCGTGAAAGAAAGGCGGCATCGCCGGGCAGTTGAACGTCGCGCATCGCCGTGCCGACCAGCTCATTACGTTCGCTCCCGGTCAGTTTGTCGCGGTGAGCCGCCAAAACCTCTCTGAGCTGGGTGCCAATGCTGAGGAAGGGGTTGATGGCTGCAGCGGGATCCTGAGGTATATAAGCGACGAGACGCCCCCTGATCCCCTGCAATGAGCTCCGATGCATCGACAGAATGTCTTTTCCGTCGATGATGACCCGACCGCTGGCAATGGTCGCTCCCCTTCGCGCGTATGCCAGAAGAGAGAGGGCAACCGTACTCTTGCCGGATCCTGACTCACCGACCAGGCCGACAATTTCACCAGGGCGGAGCGTGAAACTGATATCGTCCACGATTTCGTCGCGTCGACCAATCGTCTCAACCCTTAGCTTGACTACTTCTGCAGCTAACATCGTCAACGTCCTTGCTGGCCCGATCCGGATGCTCTTCGCGCCAGAGAATCGGCGATGAGCCCGGCGCCGATTGTCAGGACCGCGATCATGAACGCCGGGAGCACGACGGCCCAGGGCTGGATGAGTAGCCCATTGCGGTTTTCATTGAGCATCAGCCCCCAGTCGGCTTGCGGCGGTTGTAGTCCGAAGCCAATGAAACTAAGGCCGGAAATGAGGCCGACCGACCACGTCAGTCGGGTCGTAAACTCCACGGCCAGCGGCGTAAGCAGGCTCGGTAGAACTTCGCGGGTCAGGACAACCCGGCTCGGCGTTCCAATCACTTGAGCTGCTTGAATGAATTCATGCTGCATGAGCTCGGCAGTTAGGCCGCGGGTCACCCGTGCGATCCGCGGGGCGTGCGAAATCGCCGTAACGAGGGTGATCAGCCACAGTTGCGGACCGAGCATCGAAACGAAAAGGACGACAAGAACAATCTGCGGAAAGGCGAGGATCAGATCCATCGCTGCCATAATGACGTCGCTGACCCAGCTGTTCGACGCACCCGCCGCGAGGCCGACAGCTACCCCGGCGACGAGTGCCAGAACCGTCGCCGTCAAGCTCAGTCCAAGCACCGTTTGACCACCCCACAGAGTGCGGCTGAGAACGTCGCGCCCAAGAAAATCGGCGCCAAACCATAACTCACCGGACGGCTGCTCGAAGGGCGCAGCCAAGAGCGCCGTCGATGTATGGGGAGCGAGCCAGGGGCCAAGCAGAACGAGGGCGAGGACAAAACCGACGAGGACCACTCCAAAGCCCATTCCGGCGTCGGGTAAACGTCTGGGCCTTTTACGGCGCTGTGGTGACGTTAGAACGTTGGATGTCATGATGCCCCCCTCATGTGCGGGTTCGCAAACGCGCTGAGTATATCTGCGATAAGGTTGAGGGCCACGTAGACGCTGGCCAGCAACAATGTGGCTGCCTGGAGTACGGGAAGGTCGCGAGATGCGACGGCTTCAACGAGGGTTTGACCCAACCCTGGATAGCTGAACAGGTATTCGATCACGACCACACCGCCCGCCAGATACGCCAGTGTTGCGGCAGCTACTTGGATCGTGGGAACAAGCACATTGGGGAACGCGTGCACGAAGATGACGCGCCACTCGGACAAGCCTTTCAGGCGCGCCATCTGAACGTAATCTGTTTCGAGCACAGCCAGCATCGTGGCACGTACGAAACGGCCCAGGTAAGGAACTGTCACCAGAACCAGAGTAGCAACAGGGAGGACCAGGACCTCGGGCACCTTGAGAGGGCTCATCCCAGGCGTCACAATCGAGATCGCAGGAAGCAGATGGAACACTGCGGTCGAGAAGACCAGGACGAGGCCGATACCGACAACGAACTCCGGCAACGCTGTCAGTACCATAGCAGTAACGTTGAACACTCCATCGAACACTCCCTTCTGCCTCGTTGCCGCGAGCAGCCCCAGGCCTACTGAAATCAGGAGACTTAGAATGGCGGCCGCACCGGCCAGGATCATCGTGTTCGCGGCTCGCCGGCTGATGAGATCGGCTACGGGCTGACGGGTGGCCAACGACTGCCCAAGGTCGAACGTGAGAACGCCCTTCATCCACTGTATATATTGGTCTAGCGGCGCGGCATTCAGGCCAAGTTCCTCCCTAAGGGCGGCCAGGCGCGCAGGTGTCGCATCCCGGCCCAGGATAATCTGGGCCGGATCACCTGGAAGCACCTGAGTAGCGGCAAATACCAAGACGGAGACAAGCCATAGAGCCAGAAGTCCGAAACCCAACCGCCGCAAGATCCAGGCCCAGCGCGATGGGGCGGACGGCACCGGCAGGTCTGCCGGTGCCGCATCAGCGTCCTCTGTGCTCATCGCGGAACGATACAGCATCACGTCATTTCCTATTTTGAAGGTCGGCCTCGCCAGCGTCACTAGGCGACGAAGTATGCTTTCTTGAACTTGTAACGGTTCAGACCCCACCCCGTAAGGTCGGGCTCCAAGCCGCCAATCTGGGCCGAGTGAGCATCGATAGTGTCGGGGTAGCCCCAGATGATCAGCCCGCCCCGCTCAAAGGAAATCCGCTGCATCTGATGGACAAGCTCGCACCGGCGGTTCTGATCAAGTTCGGCGCGGGCAAGGTCGTTAAGACGCGTGAACTCTTCGTCGGAGAACCGGGTCGGGTTGAGGGGTGAAGTGGCGAGTTCCCCCAAGGCAACCTGGTTCAGGTAAGGATTGTGGGTCCAGTAATCTACCGCGAAGGGCCAGTTGGTATACTCCGCGAAGAAGCCACCCTGGTCGAGCCGCTTGACGTTGATTGTCACATCCCCTTCCCGCGCCTGTTCGGCAAAGATCTGTGAAGCTTCGAGCAGACCCGGTGCGGCCGCGGTCGTGGCCAATTCCAACTGCAGATTGGAATGACCCGCGCGGGCAAGCAGCGACCGAGCCTCCTTGACGTCGCGCTCCCGAACCAGAGATGTGTCGAAACAGGGATCATTGGGCGAGTACGCGTCGTATGCGACACGCCCGTGGCCGGAGAAGGCCAGTTTTACGAGCTGCTCGCGATCGACCAGCAACCGCAGAGCCTGCCGCACCCTGACGTCGTCGAAAGGAGGCTTGTCGACCCGCATCGTGAATGGCCGAAACGACCCCGCTTTGCTCGTCAGGACCTTGAAGCTACTGTTGGCACTCACCACCGGTATCTGGGAGTAGGGAAGACCCTCGATCGCGTGAACCTGCCCTCCGAGAAGAGCATTCACCCGCGCAACATCGTCGGGGAGATCGATGAGGACCAGTTCGTCTACGTAAGGCGCTTGTCCATGATAGTTCTCGAAGCGCTTGAAAGTCGATTGCTCACCGGGAACAAATTGGTCGAGCTTGACCGGGCCTGAACCAACGGGGCTCTTAGGGTCGAAATCGACAGGCACGACACCGGTGCTTAGTACGCGGAAAGCGTCCCGCAGTGCCGCATCGGGACGGCGAAGCTTAAGACGGATCGTACGGTCGTCCAGCTTGACGATCTGCGTTGGATCGATGGAGCGCATAAGCGGCGCTACATTGCGAGGGTTCTTCGGATCGATGATCCGTCGAATCGTATAGGCGACGTCATCCGCGCCGATCGTCTTGCCGTTGTGAAATTCAGCTCCCTGCTTGATCCGAATCGTCCACTCGGTTGCCGAGGGATTTACCTCGAACTCCTCTGCCAGAAGCGGTCGATACTCGGCCTGTTCGTTATCATCCCCCAAACCGTCGTAGAGATTGAGAACACGGGCGATGTCAGCCGGGGTAATCGCGGAATGCGGGTCAAGTGAGTCGGTGGGGCCGCCGCCGGCGATGCCAACGCGCAGAGACCCACCCTTCTGGGGTTTTGGGCTGCTCTGCCCAAGTGCGGAGCCCGCATAACCAAGAGCCATCGCGGCAATCGCGCCACCCATCAGCTGACGGCGGTCCAGTGTGTTCCGAAGCATGCGTATTTTCGACATGTGCGTTCCTCCCTACACATAGAATATTGCTATAGACAATAGGTAGTCAAGTGTGTTTAATTCACTCAATGATTGCTCCCGGGCGAAGCGCATCGATGAGCGCGAGCCGCGGGGAACTGCGCACAGAGGAGACGTTTCTCGTGAGTTACGCAGACCTGAGAGGGTTCATCGAGGCGCTCGACAACCAGGGCATG